>CALLFZ010000020.1 GCA_938010045.1 uncultured bacterium | reverse complement strand
GGACAAATCACGGCCGGTGGCGGCACGCTCTGGTTCAACGTTGCGAATGCGGCGGCGACTATGCGGGTGAGCGCGGTGATTGGTGGTGCCGAGTTCTCGAAGGAAGGCGCTGGCACGATGATCCTGCTCTCTCAGGCGGCGACGACCAACCGCACTCGCATCGGCGGCGGCATCCTGCAGCTCGGCAACAACAGCACGGGCGGTATGGTGGGCCCCGGCGACGTCGTGAACTACGGCACGCTCTTGTTCCATCGCAGCGACAATCTGGCGTTCACAAATCCCATCGTCGGCGGCGGTAACGTGATCAAGACCAACGTGAACACGATTACGTTCACTGCGCCGAACACCTACACCGGCTTCACGGTGATCGGCAGCGGCCGGGTGGTGGTGGATCGCATTTCAGACGAGGCTGACAGCAACCTCGGCGTTGCGCGGCCGGAGCGGCCTGTAGATAGTTACCTGTTAATTGTGGATGGCGAGCTGCAGGTGAATGGCAGCGGCACGTCCCGCACGATCCGGACGGTGTACGTGAACCAAGGCGGCGGCATGAAGGTGGTAACCGTCGGGGCCTCCGACGGAGTGCTCCGGTTCGACGGCCAGGTGCTCGGCAGTAGTAGCGCGTGGTTGAAGAAGGATGGCCCGGGAACGCTGGTCCTTGGCGGATCCTCGGCGGATAATGTAGCTCTTCGGCTTCTCGTGGCGGCCGGTCACGTGGATCTGGCCAAGGAAACATTCGCGAACTTTCGCGCCCTGGACTTCCTGGCGCTCACCAACAGTACCACGGCGCGGATCATTGGCAACAACGGCGATCAGATCTACGGCACGTTGTGGCTATGGACCAACGCGGTGCTCGACCTGAACGGTCAGGACGAGACCATCAATATTCTGCAAGGCGCCGAGGGGCGCGTGATCAACAACGCAGCTGGCACGACGAGCATCTTCACGGTCGGACGGATCAACGGAACCGGCCACTACGGCGGCACAATTGATGACGGCGGGGGCGTGGTGGCGTTGCACAAGACCGGCACGGGCGAGCTGCGGCTTACGAACAGTGCCAGTACCTATTCCGGCGGCACGGTCCTTTCGAATGGGGCGCTCTATGTGATTGCGGACGGAGCCCTGGGCGCCGTGCCGAGCTCGAAGCAGCCGGACAACATCATCGCGTACGGTGGCAAGCTGCAGAACCAGGATTCGCACACTGTGCTGCACGCCAACCGTGGCGTGATGGTGCTGGGCACGAACCTCAATCTTCAGGCCGGGTGGACGCAGACGCTGACCGTGTACGGCGATATCAGCGGCCCCGGATCGGTCACGATCGCCGGTGACAGCGGGGTTGTGCTCCTGGGCGGATCGAACACGTTTGGCGGCAATCTGGTGCAGCCGTCGCAGACCTCTCGACTGCGGCTATTGTCGAGCGACGCCGTCCCGTACGGACCGGGCCGCGGCGGTCTCGTGACCCGCACCTATCTGGACCTGAACGGGACGAGCCCGCGCGCGAACTGGATCGAAGGTTCCCATTGGGCGCGGATCGTGAATTCGAATACGGCGCTCTCGACGCTGACGATCGGCGAAAACGATGAGAACACGCTCTACTGGTCCGGTCTATTGAACGACGCGGGCGGTCCGCTGGCGCTGCGCAAGGTCGGCAGCGGTGTGGCGGCGCTGCAGGCCGTGGGCACGAACACCATGAGCGGTGGGGTGACCGTCGAGGGCGGCGTGCTCGCGCTCGATAGCGCGCCGGCGTCGGGTATCACCGTGGCCTCGAATGCGGAGGTGCGGTTGGTCGGCCGGTTTGGGCCGGTGAGCGTCGCCGCGGGCGGCACGATCTCGCTGGGCGCTACGATCACGAACTCTCCGGTCACGATTACGTCTGGCGTGGTGCGCCTGACGGCTGCGGGGCTGCAGGAAGGGCGTTTGCCGGGGGCGTTTGAGACCAACTCGGCGAATCCAGCGACGGACGTGCGGTTGGGCACCTCATACGCGCACACCCGCGAGGCACAGGCGCTCTTCCCGGACAACAGCACGTACGTGTACTCGGGCTTCTTGTATGTGCCCGGCGACCGCCCGGTGACATGGACGTTTGCGAAGTTGTTCGATGATAACGTCCGGTTCCGACTGGACGGCACAAATTGGATTGTCCATACGGTGTGGAACGTGTTGGCGACGACGAACGTAACGCTCACGCCGGGCTATCACGAGTTTGAGCTGCGGCTCGGCCAGGGTGGAGGAGGTGTTGGGCCGGCGGTCAGTAATTTCGTCTGGGGTTTCAGTGTGGATCGCCAAGGGCGGGGCATGCTGTCCGCGGACTACTATCTGCCGCTAGTGGACATGGGCGACGGTCTGACGTTTGTCGTCTCGACCAGCTCGTTCGGCGTGGCGAACTCCTTCACCACGTTGGGCGACACGACATTCGAGCTGGCCAGCATGGCGAAGCCCGTGGTCACGGGCGCGGTGAACGTCGGCGGGAACGTGACCTTCGCGGGGGCGCCGGGCAAGTCCGCGGATCTGTTGGGGCCGATGACGCTGAACGTCAGCCCGACCTTGACGGTGACTTCAGGCGTACAGGTGACGGTGAAACATGACGTGATCGAGGGGTTCGTGGGCGCCGCGCTGACCAAGGCCGGCGCTGGCATTCTGCGGCTGGAGGGGAACGCGCTGTGGACGGGGAACACGGTCGTGGCGAATGGCACATTGCAACTGGCCGGTGCCACGGCACCCGCGAGCCCCGTGCTCCAGATTCACGCGGGCGCGACGCTCGACGTCACTGGACTGCCGGGCGGCACGCTGACGCTGGGAAGCGGTCAAACGCTGAAGGGCAATGGCACACTGGCCGGCGGTCTAATTGTGGACAACGGTTCAACGCTGTCGCCGGGCCTCAGCCCGGGCGTGCTGACGGTGACGGGCGATCTCGATTTCGACTCGGGCGGCACGTTCGAAGTGGAGGTGCTCGGCACGCTCGCCGGACAGTGGGATCAGGTGCTGATGCAAACGGGTGCGACGCTGACGCCGGGCGGCGGAACGCTGTCGGTCATTGCGCCGAACCCATTAACGCTCGGGTTCGTGTTCCCAGTGATTAGCGGGTGGAGCGCGATCGATAGCAGTACGTTCGCCGGATTGCCGGACGGCGCGACGTTCATGGCCGGCGTGAACCAGTTCCAAATCAACTACGGGACGCTACCTGGCTACAATGACGACGTGACGCTCACGGTGATTCCGGAACCCTCAGTGCTGGGACTGCTGAGCATGATGGCCGCGGCGGTGCTGTTGCGGCGCCGGCTGCGTTGAGCGGAACGCAGGGTGGATGGATCGGACGGATCCGACGGATCACACTGATCCGTCGGATCGTCGTTGTTGAGGGGCGTGGGATCATGAGATCGCCCGCGATCGCCGGGGTGGCGTGGATCCTCGGAGCGTTGTCGGTTGCCCGCGCGGCCGGCGGCGATGACGTCGCATGGCTCAGGGGGCGGGCGGCACGTCTCGATCGGGATTTGCGCGAGCGCATGTTGCCGTACTGGTATTCGCGCGGTCGCGATGTGGCGCGGGAGGGCTGGGTGCTTGACGATCCGCCGGCCGGCCTGCCGCCGACCCGCGCTCTCGTCACGCAGTCCCGAATGATCTGGACGTTCGCGCGGGTTCACCGTCTCGGCTACAGCGATGCGAACCACGACTACGGAAAGGCGGCCGCGGAGGGGTATCAGTACCTGATGGCGAGGTTCTGGGATTCCGAACATGGCGGGGCGTTCTGGGCGGTGGGGGCGGACGGTCGGCCGGTCAACCCGCGGAAGATGATGTACGGCCAATCGTTCGGCATCTACGCGCTTGTGGAAGTCGCGCGGGCGACGGGGGACCGCGAGCCTTTGGGGCAGGCGCTGCGCTGGTTTCGGCGGCTGCGCGAGCGGGCGTACGATCGTGTTCACGGCGGCTGGATCGAGCATTTCGAGAGGGATTGGACGCCGTTGCCTCTCCGGGATCCGGCTGGCATCCCCGAGGTGGCGGGGCTGAAGAGCGCGAACGCGCACCTGCATTTGATGGAAGCGTTCACGGAATTATACGCGGAGACGCGCGATCCGGACGTTCGGGCCGCGCTCGAAGAGTCGCTGCGGATCAATCGAGAGATCTTCTATCCCGCGGAGCCGGGACGATCGTGTTTTCACCGCCATCCGGACTGGTCGCCGGTGACCGATCCGCGCCACGCAGGCCTTTCGTACGGGCACAATGTCGAGTTCGGATGGCTGATGCTCGAGGCTGAGCATGCGCTGGGCTGGCCCCGGTCGGTGGGACATTTGCGCGCCCATCTCGATCACGCGCTGCGATGGGGCTGGGACGCCGAGCGGGGTGGCCTGTACCACCGGGGGGAGGACGACCGGCCGGCGAGCGACCGCAAGAAGGTGTGGTGGGTACAGGCGGAGATGCTCGCGGCTCTCTCCGAAGCCTGGAGGCATAATCGGGATTCGCGCTGGGCGGCCGCGATGCGGCAATTGTGGGAGTTTGTCGACCGCTGGATGACCGACCCGGAAACAGGCGTGTGGTGGGAGTCCGTGGAGGAGGACGGCCGGTCCGCCCGAACAGCGCGCGCACATTCGTGGAAGGCGAACTATCACGACGTACGGGCGTTTCTGAAGTTCATCGAGGCGATGCGGGAGGGCGCGCCGTCGTCAGCGGAGTTGTCGGCGTGCGGCGAACGGGTGACTCGTTGAACGCCCTAGGGCTGGCGAGCGGCGGCGTGCGCCATCGCGAGCCGGGTGGAGAGTCAGCGGTGCCGCTCATCGGATGTGGGTGGGCGCGCCGAGCGCGCGGCCCAACGCATCGAGCTGCGGCGGGCTCCGGGGGTCGCGGGGCTCGGGGGTGGCGAGCACTCGGGTGTCCCGGTGACGTGTTGATCGCGAGCTCACCGCGGGCGGCCTGAGCAGATGTCGTTTGGGGGCCACGGTTCTGCAGCAACGGATGAGGGCACGCGGGCTTGCAATAAGGTGCGGACGGTTTAGATTGGCGTGGGAGTGAGTGCGATGCGGTGGTGGATCCGGTGGTGGCCCTGGCTGGCGATCTCGGCGGCGGGTGCCGTGGAGGTCGGGGACTCGCGGGACAGGGTGCTGGCGGAGCTAGGCTCGCCCAGCGGTCACATTCGGGGCGGGGGGATCGAGATTCTCTATTATCCTATGGGTGTCGTGCAGTTGCGCGAGGGACGCGTGACCATCGTGGAGTGGCGTTCGGAGGAGGACACGCGGGCTCGCCAGAGGGCCGAATGGGAGGCGCGGCAGCGGATCGAGGCCGCTCGTCGTTCGCGCCGCGCGCGCGGAGACGAAGCCTTGCGGGAGCTGGTCGAGAGCGCGGGCTACCGCATGATGAGCCCGGCGGAGCAGATCGAGCGGCTCGCGGAGTTCTCGCGCATGTACCCCGAGGTGTCGATTGCGGGCCCACTGCTCGATGCACAGCGCGCGTTAGCGGAGGAGCGCCGGCGCGAGGCCCACGCGCGAGAGGTGGCCGCAGAGCTGAGCCGCTACGCCTCCGAGAGTGTGCGGCGCTCCGCGGGGCGCGAATATGCGCCTCCGTACATGGTCGCGGGCGGCACCACCGTGTATTTCGTTCGCCCATGGACCTTCGCCGATCACTTCGGCGAGGGACCGGCGTGGCTCGACCGTCGTCCGGACTGTCACGCGCGAGCCGGGTGGAATCGTTCCTCCTCCGCCGGTGTGAGCACCTGGCCCTACAACTTCGGGATGGGGGAGGGGGGGCCACGGTTGGGGCCGCGGCCACCCGGCATGGGGTGGTGACCCCGTCGAGTTGAGACGGGCGTCTCATCGGGTTCGTTTCCCGTACGGTCGCAAATCGTCGGATGTGATATCCTCACAGTTCAATCGCGAACAGGATTCATGCGGTCACCTATGAACGATGATGTGAAGCAGAGCGAAGCGGCTCCCCATGCGGCCGCTGATTCCGCGCCGGGCGCGAGCGCCGCTGCGTCGAGCGCGGAGACCGAGACCCTGCAGGCTGACATTGCGGCGTTGAACGACCGGTTGCTGCGTCTGCAAGCCGATTTCGACAATTTTCGGAAGCGATCACAGCGCGAGCGGCTGGAACTGCGCCGGCAGGTCATCGAGGAACTGCTCGCGGACCTCCTGCCGGTGATCGACCATTTTGAGATGGGGCTGGAGGCGGCGGCGCGAGCAGGTATTTCGAATGGCGTGCGAGCCGGGTTCGAGGCCGTGCGCGGGCAGTTTGTCGAGGCGCTGAAGCGCTGGGGAGTGGAGGAAATCGAGGCGCTGGGACGGCCGTTCGATCCCCACCAACACGAGGCGGTCGCGCACGAGCCGTCGCCCGATGCCCGACCCGATACGGTCGTTCGCGTTCTGAAGAAAGGCTATCGGATCGGCGAGCGGCTGCTGCGGGCTGCGCAGGTGGTGGTCGCGGCGGGCACCTCGGAGCCGTCCGTGCCGGAGGAAGGCGGCGATGCCTGACGTGCGGCCGGACTACTACGAGGTTCTGGGAATTCCGCGGGACGCGAGCGCCGAGGACATCAAGAAAGCGTATCGGCGTCTGGCTTTGCAATACCATCCCGACCGCAACCCCGGCAACAAAGCGGCCGAGGAGAAGTTCAAGCAGATCTCCGAGGCGTACGAAGTGCTGAGCGATCCGGAGAAACGCCGACAGTACGACCAGTTCGGCCATGCGGCCTTCGGAGGTGGGCCGGGGCCAGGCGGTGGTTTCACGGGCGGCTTCGGCGGCATTGATTTGGAAGAGGCGTTGCGGACGTTCATGGGCGCGTTCGGCGGCGCGGGCAGCATTTTCGACGACTTCTTTGGGGTTGGAGTTGAAGAGGAAGGGCGGGGCGAGTCGCACCGCGGCGGCGATCTCAGATTCGACCTGGAGATTGACTTCGAGGAGGCCGTGTTGGGGTCACGCCGGGAACTGCAGCTGCCGATGCTCCAGCCCTGTCCCGATTGCGGCGGCAGCGGGGCGGAACGGGGAAGCGGACGCGAACGATGCCGGCACTGTGGCGGTCGCGGCATGATCGTGCATTCGCAGGGCTTTTTCCAGGTGCGGCGGACATGTCCGCACTGCCACGGCACGGGGGAGGTGCTGGCGCGTCCGTGTCGGACCTGCCGCGGTGAGGGCCGGGTCAAGGCGCGGCGGACAGTAGAGCTCAAGATTCCGGCGGGCGTCGAGACCGGTTCGCGGCTGCGGCTGGCCGGGCATGGAGAGGCGGGATTCCGCGGCGGCGCGGCGGGCGACCTGTACGTGGTGCTGCACGTGCGGCCGCACGATGTCTTCGAGCGTCGCGGTGATGACATTCTGTGCGAGGTGCCCATCCCCTTCGATGTCGCGATCACGGGCGGCGAGATCGAAGTGCCCACAATTCACGGGCCGGCAAGGTTGAAAATCCCGGCCGGTACCGAAAGTGGGCGGATGTTCCGATTGGCGGGCCAGGGCGTGCGGAATCCGCGCCAGGGCGTACACGGAGATCATTTCGTCCGAGTGCGCATCGAAGTGCCGCAGCGCCTCTCCGCGCGTCAGCGCAAGGCGCTGGAGGAGTTGCGGAGTCTGCTCGAGCCCTCCAACTATCCTGAGATCACGGAGTTTCAGCGGCGCGTGGACCGATACTATGACCGGAAGGCGAAGCTCGAGGCATGACGCCATCCGGGGCGGTCAGCCCGACGAACGGTCCGCTCATCGTCCCCCTCGCTGCTTCGTAGAGAATCTTCCGCCCGATGGGGGGGAGGCGACTCTAAGCCCGGAGGAATCGCACCACATCGCGGTGGTGCTGCGGCTGGGAGCCGGTGCGCCGGTGGAGGCATTCGACGGCGAAGGGCGGAGTGCGCAAGGGTGGGTCAGCTCGGTGCACGGCCGGACGGTGTCTCTCGAATTGGAGATTCCGATCTGCGAAGCGCCGTCCCGATGGCACGGCACGCTTCTGCAGGGCGCGCCGAAGGGGGAGAAGAAGGACGAGATCGTACGCGCTGCCGTTGAGCTCGGCTTTCATCGCGTCATATTGTTCGCCGCCGAGCGAACGATCGGTCGTCCGTCAGCGGCGGCTTGTGGGCGCTGGGCTGAGCGATGGCGCGCCACCGCGATTGCGGCCGCGAAACAATGTGGGCGCAATCGTCTGCCCCAGGTTCTCTGGTTCGGCGATATGGATGCGGCTGTTGCCGCAAGCTGCGATGCGGATGTCTCGCTTATTTGCGATACTGGCTCAGGCGCGGAAGGTTGGACGGTCATGCGGGAACGGCTGCTGTTGCCGGATTCCGGCCGGCGCGTTCGCGTGGCGGTGGGACCGGAAGGAGGGTGGAGCGAAGCTGAGGTCCGGCGGCTGTGCGCGGCGGGTTTCGCGAAGATTCAGCTCAGCCGGCAGATTTTGAGGGTCGAGACGGCGGCCATGGCCGCCATGTGCCTCGTGGCGGCGGAGCTCGATCTTCGTTCCGACTGACCGATTGAGTTCGCGGGCGTGTCTGGCGCGCGGTCCGCGGAAAAAGCTCCGCCGGCCCAATATCGGATTCGTCGCGTTTTTCGTTTGATCCTCGAATGTGTTTGCGACAACTTGTTTAGAGAACTTGATTCGTAGTGTTTGAACGTCAATGGGTAAAGTTTAGAGATCTGAAAAACAGAACTAACCGAATCGAAAAACTTGACATCATTCTGGGATGGTGTAGAATGAGTGCAGAAATGGGAAAGACCGCGCGCAATGCATGTGACGAAGAGAGTTGGGTATGCGCTTCGGTTCCTGGCCGAGTTGGCCATGCGGCCGAACCGGGCGTCGTCCACAGTTCATGAAATCGCGCGACGTCACGGCCTCTCGGAGAAGTATCTCTGGTTGGCGGCGTCGGCGTTGCAGAAGGCAGGGATGGTGGTCGCTGCCCGCGGACCCTCAGGCGGCTTCCGCTTGGCGCATCCGCCATCGGACATCACGTTGGCCGACGTGATTGAGGCGTGCGACGGACCATGGAGCGACTGGCTGGACGGCTTGGACCCGGCGAACGATCCGGCGTTCAATGCCGTGTTGAGGGACATCGGCCAGCGGCTGGCGGCGTCTTGGGCGGTCGAGCTGAGGGGCGTCACGCTTGCCGGGTTGATGAATGACTATCACGCGCGATGTAGTGAGTTGGTCCAAGATTTCCAGATTTAGGCGGTGACACGATCAGCCGTGTTGGCCTAATGGGACGAACCACCAATCCAAAAGAAAGGAACACCACAATGAGTCCAACAAAATCACCGGGCATTCATACCATCTCCCTCCACGCGGGTCAGCAGCCGGATCCAACGACCGGAGCCCGCGCGGTGCCGATTTACCAAACGACCTCCTACGTGTTCCGCAGTACGGAGCATGCCGCGAATCTGTTCGCGTTGAAGGAGTTTGGGAACATCTACACACGGATCATGAATCCGACCACAGATGTTCTCGAGCAGCGCATCGCGGCTCTCGAGGGGGGCACAGGGGCGCTGGCGGTTGCGTCGGGCCAGGCGGCGATCACCTTCGCGCTGTTGGCGATCACGCGACTCGGTGACGAGATCGTGTCGGCGAACAACCTGTATGGCGGCACGTATCAGCTCTTCCACTACACGCTGCCGAAGCTGGGGCGTACGGTGAAGTTCGTGGACTCCCGTAACCCCGATGCGTTCAAGGCGGCGATCACCGAGAGGACACGGGCGGTGTACGTGGAGACGATCGGCAACCCGAAGCTGGATGTGCCGGATTTTGAACGCATCGCCGCGATCGCGCATGATGCGGGCGTCCCGCTGGTGGTGGACAACACGGTGGGGATCGGCTTGCTGCGTCCGATCGACTTCGGCGCCGATATCGTGGTGCTCTCGGCGACGAAGTACATCGGCGGTCATGGGACCTCGATCGGCGGTCTGATCGTCGACTCGGGGAAGTTCAAGTGGAACAACGGCAAGTTCCCCGAGTTCACCGAGCCGGATCCGAGCTACCATGGCCTCGTCTACTGGGACGCTCTGAGCAACGTGCCGGGGATGGGCAACGTCGCGTTCATCCTGAAGGTTCGCGTGACGTTGCTGCGCGACGTCGGCGCCGCATTGAGTCCATTCAACGCCCACGAGTTCCTGCTGGGGCTCGAAACGCTTCCGCTGCGGCAGCGGCGGCACTCCGAAAACGCGCTGGCGCTGGCCCAATGGCTGCGTGAGCAGCCACAGGTTAGCTGGGTCGTGTATCCGGGTCTGCCGGATTCGCCAGATCATGCCGTGGCCGCCAAGTATTTGAAACAAGGCTTTGGCGGCATTCTCGGATTCGGTATTCGCGGCGGATATGACGCGGCCGTGCGCTTCATCAACAACGTGAAGTTGCTGTCTCACCTCGCGAACATCGGTGACGCGAAGAGCCTCGTGATCCATCCGGCCTCGACGACGCACTCGCAGTTGACGCCGGACGAGCAGGCCGAAACCGGCGTCACGCCGGATTACATCCGTGTATCTGTCGGGCTGGAGGACATCGAGGACATTGAGGCGGACATTGCGCAGGCGCTGCGCGCAGCAGCGGGCTGAGCGATCGCGCTACGAACACTGAGGGCGACGTCATGTCGGATGTCGAATTCGCGGTGGTGGGACGATCGGAGTCGGCCGCACGTACAGTGGTGACGGCCCGCCAGTTTCGACTGGTGGTGGACGAGCCGGCGGACTTGGGGGGGTCCGACGCGGGCGCAAATCCCGTGGAACACGTGCTGGCCGGGCTGGCGGGCTGCCTCAACGTGGTAGCGCATGTCGTGGCGCGGGAGATGGGATTCGCGATCCGCTCCCTTGAGATGGCGCTGAGTGGCGTGCTCGACCCAGCGCGCTTCCGCGGAGAGCCGACTTCGGCGCGCGCCGGTTTTCGCGAGATCCGAGCGGTTCTGCGCGTGGTGGCGGATGCGGATCCGGCGACCCTTTCCCGCTGGCTCGAGACGGTGCGTGGACGCTGTCCGGTGTCGGACAATCTGGCGAACCCGACGCCGGTGCGGATCGAACTGGAAGAGCGAAACCCAGGTGAGTCTGCCAGATCGTGGGGGTGACGATTGATGGGCATTTGCGGATCGGTCCTTGAGGCGATCGGCCGCACGCCGCTTATCCGCTTGCGCCGCATCGCGGCGCACGTCGACTCGCCGATCTGCGTCAAGGCAGAGTTTCTCAACCCTGGCGGCAGCGTGAAGGACCGTCCGGCGTTGGCGATGATCGAAGCCGCGGAACGGGCGGGCCACCTCCAACCGGGCGGCACGATCATCGAGGCGACGGCGGGCAACACGGGTGTCGGTCTGGCGTTGGTGGCGGCGGTCAAGGGCTATCGGCTCATCGTGGTGATGCCCGATAAGATGAGCGAGGACAAAATGCGACTGCTGCGGGCGCTCGGCGCCGAGGTCGTGGTCACGGCCACCGATGTGCCGCCCGACTCGCCCGATAGCTACAACGGGGTGGCCGACCGACTCGCCCGCGAAATCCCGGGCGCGTTCCGTCCCAACCAGTTCATGAACGCGGAAAATCCTGCCGCGCACTACCGTTCCACCGGTCCCGAGATCTGGGAGCAGACCGGCGGTCAGGTCGGCGTGTTTGTGGCCGGCATGGGTACGGGCGGCACCATCTCCGGTGTGGGGCGGTATCTGAAGGAGCGCAATCCGGACATTCAGATTGTCGGGGCCGATCCCGAGGGCTCCGTGCTCTCCGGCGGTCAGCCGCGGACGTACCTGGTGGAGGGGATCGGAGAAGACTTCGTGCCCCGTACCTTCGACCGACCGGTGGTGGACGAAATGGTCCGCGTCAACGATCGCGAGTCGTTCCTCATGGCGCGTCGTCTCGCACGCGAGGAGGGAATCCTCGCTGGCGGTTCGTCCGGCACGGCTGTGGCGGCGGCCATCAAATATGCCGAGACGATGCGCAAACCGCGGCTGGTGGTCGTGCTCTTGCCCGACACCGCGCGCAATTACCTCACGAAATGCTTCAACGACGACTGGATGCGTGAGCACGGATTTTGGGAGCCGTCCCACCGGCGTCGGCGCACGCTGGCCGATGTGCTGCGGCTGAAGCACGTGATGCCCGACCTGATCGCGGTCACACCGCGCGATCGGCTGCGGCGAGCCGTTGAGTTGATGCACGTCTACAACATCTCACAGTTGCCCGTGATCGAGAACGGATGCGCCGTGGGCAGCCTGCAAGAGGCCACGATCATGAAGCTGCTGCTGGACGGCATCGATGCGAGCAACCAGGAGGTGGGCGCGGTGATGGGCCGGCCGCTGCCCGAGCTCGATGAGAACGTTGAGGTTGGCACCGCCTATCGCGGGTTTTTGGCCGGCGCGCCGGCGATCCTAGTGACGCGCGGCGGCACGCCGGTCGGCGTGGTGACGAAGATGGACGTGATTGATTTCTTCATCATGCGTCGGGATGAGCCGGAGTCGGATCTGGGAGCCGGACTGTGAAGTTTGAAACGCTGGCGATTCACGCGGGTCAGGAACCGGACCGCCGAACGGGGGCGATCACGGTGCCGGTGTATCAAACGTCGACGTATCAGCAAGACGGCATCGGACGTCCGCGGGGCTACGAATACTCGCGGACCGGCAATCCCACGCGGACGGCGCTGGAGACGGCGCTGGCGGCCGTGGAAAGCGGCGCGGGGGCCGCGGCGTTCGCTTCCGGTGTCGCGGCGACGGCGGCCGTGCTTCACCTGCTGCGGCCGGGCGACCACGTCATCGCCGGCGACGATCTGTATGGCGGCACCTACCGCCTGTTCGAGCGCTATTTTCGGCCGTGGGGCCTTGTGTTCGACTATGTGAGGACGACCGAACCAGAGGCGTATTGTGCCGCGATGCGACCTTCAACGCGGCTGATCTGGATCGAGACGCCGACGAATCCGCTGCTGAAGCTGGTGGACATCGCGGCGGTGGCGCAGATCGCGCGGGAGCACGGCGCGCTGCTGGCGGTGGATAACACGTTTGCGAGTCCCTGGTTGCAGCGGCCGCTGGAGCTCGGTGCGGATCTCGTGGTGCACAGCACGACGAAGTACATTGGCGGTCACAGCGACCTGATCGGAGGGGCCGTGGTTTGGCGGGAGGAGGAGGTGGGCCGGCGCATCTGGCTGTATCAGAACGCGTTCGGCGCTGTGCCGGGGCCGTGGGACTGCTGGCTCGCGCTGCGGGGGCTCAAGACGCTGGCGGTGCGGATGCAAGCGCACTGTCGGAACGCGGCGATGGTGGCCGAATGGCTGCGCCGTCATCCATCGGTGGAGCGGGTGTACTATCCGGGGTTCGTGGACCATCCGCAGGCCGAGCTTGTGCGCCGACAGATGGCGGGCGGCGGCGGGATGGTGAGTTTCGAGTTGCGCGGCGGATTCCCGGCCATCGAGCGGTTCGTTAGTCGTCTGCGCGTGTTCGCGCTGGCGGAGAGTCTGGGCGGAGTGGAATCGCTCGTGTGTTACCCGCCGCGCATGACCCATGCCTCAATTCCGCCGTCCGAACGGCGCGCGCGCGGTATTTCCGACCATCTCGTGAGACTTTCGGTCGGCATCGAGCATCCGGACGACTTGATGGGCGATCTGGAGCAGGCGTTGGCTGCCGATGCCGCACCGGCGGGTGCGACGGCGGCCGGGCGGCCGCTGTCGGGGAGGCCTGAGAACGGCAGATCCGGGCGTGACGACGGGTCCGAAGGGAGCACACGAACATGAGCATGATCTTTGCCGACAATTCGGAGTCCATCGGGCGGACTCCCCTGGTGCGGCTGAACCGCGTGGTGGGTGACGCGAAGGCGACGGTTCTCGCGAAGATTGAGGGGCGAAATCCGGCGTACTCGGTGAAGTGCCGCATCGGCGCCTCGATGGTGTGGGATGCGGAACAGCGAGGTGTTTTGCGCCAAGGGATGGAGATCATCGAGCCGACGAGCGGCAATACCGGTATCGCGCTCGCGTTCGTCGCGGCGGCTCGCGGATATCCGCTAACGCTAACGATGCCCGAGACGATGAGCCTCGAGCGCCGTCGGGTACTGGCCATGTTCGGCGCGCGTCTCGTCCTCACCCCCGGCAGCGAGGGTATGCGGGGCGCCGTGCGGCGCGCAGAGGAGATTGCGGCCTCGGATCCCGAGCGTTATTTCCTGCCGCAACAGTTCAAGAATCCCGCGAATCCCGCCATTCACGAGGCCACCACGGGGCCGGAGATTTGGAACGATACCGAGGGACAGGTGGATGTGCTCGTGGCCGGCGTGGGGACGGGGGGCACGATCACGGGCGTGTCGCGCTATTTCGAGCGCGTGCGCGGACGTCCGCTGTACTCCATCGCGGTGGAGCCGCGCGAAAGTCCGGTGATCTCCCAGAAGCTGGCCGGGCAGGAGTTGAAACCCGGTCCGCACAAGATTCAGGGCATCGGCGCGGGCTTCCTACCCGATGTGCTGGACCTCGGGCTCGTGGACCGGGTGGAGCAGGTGGATAGCCAGGAAGCGATTGAAATGGCGCGACGGCTCGCGCGCGAAGAGGGGATTCTGTGCGGGATCTCCTGCGGTGCCGCGGCCGCGGTGGCGGTGCGCGTTGCGCGTGAGCCGGAGATGGCGGGGAAGACGATCGTCGTGGTTCTGCCCGACGCGGGCGAGCGGTACTTGTCCACCGCATTGTTTGAGGGCATTGGCTGAGGCTGCACGACGACCGCTTCGGTCCAGGCCATCCGGCCGGTTTCGTGGCTACGCAAACAAAAAAAGGGCAGCGTGCGCCAAGGAGGTTGGGTGGGGAACCCAGGGAAAACGCACACTGCCCATGATCAACATACAAGCGACAAGGTTCTGCGTCAAGAGGGCCCCGGAAAGCCGATTGCGCGGCGGATTTTGTTTCGAAGGGGGAAAACGTGGGGTCAGGATGCGGGTAGGAGGATTCCGCGGGACGTGTGCCTGTCCCCAATGGCGTCCCCAATGGCGGACGGGGCAGCGGGCTGGGGACCGGACTGGGGACAGGCACCTAGCGAACCCGATCGGTTCTCTGCACCAGCCTGCGCCCAGAGCGCTGCCTGTCCCTATGACGATCTCTGGCGGCTAGGGCGGGGCGATGATCGCTGGAGTGCTCGGCCGAGCAGGTACGTGTTTCTCCCCAGCAGCCGCTCCAGAGGGGCCTGTCCCAGCCGCCGTCCGAGGTGCCTGCTACCACCGGCCCCCACAAGCCTTGTTCCGGCGGCGGAGCGCCGGAGCTACAGCGGAGAGGAAACCATCAGGCCAGCCCTGTGCCACGACCGCCGCGATCGACGGCCTCGTTGTGAGCGGGCATCGGCGCGGCGGCGCTCGACAATGATCGAGGATTCAAATGGGGACTCAAATGGGGACAGGCACCCGACAAAAAGTCACGGCAGATTGAGATCGAGATGGTTGCGTCGTCTGCGCTTGTGCCTGTCCCCAAGGGCGCCTAGCCAGAGCCAACGTCCCGGCTACCCCCGTCGGTTCGATTCGCCCCCTGCGCCCAGAGAGGTGACCGTGTTCCTCTCGAGATTCGATCATTTGACAGGAGCAGCCGCGCAGCCCTATCGTGCGTGTCCGTGCCCGAACGAACGGTAGGAGAACCTTGATGCGCTGGATGTGTGGTGTGGTCGCGGCGCTCTTGGCGGCCGGGTGCTTCCGCGAGGTGATTCGAACCTTTGAGATCCGCGTGCCTCAAATGCGGACGCCGCAGGCAGTCCAGATGGTGGAGCAAGCACTGCGCGGGTTCGACACGAACATCCTGATCCGCGTGGAGACCGATCCTTCGAATCGTGTGGTTAGGGTGACCTATAACAGCGAGCGCGCGGCGCGACGCAACTTTGAGCGCGCGATTGTGCTTCTGGGGTTCGATGCCAACGATCTTCCAGGGGATCCAGCGCGTCGCGCGCAATTGCCGGAGGAGCTGCGTTGACGAAGGTTCAGGTTTCCGCGGCTCGGCCGGGAGGGGCTGGGGAAGCCCGTGGTGCGGTGTGGGTACCGGTGGTACGTCGCGCGGGTCGGCCCGTGGCGTTGATCGAAACGAGCGATGACGTTGCCCGGCGCCTTGAGGACTGGCTGACGCGATGCACGGATGCCGCGAAGCTCGGCACGGTGTCGCTGCTGCGCGGCGATGGCGCGAGAGGGCCCGCATGGTGGGTGTTCAGCGGCGCGGGGGAGACGGCGGAGCCACCGCCATGGAGACTGGAGCAATCACTGGGGGCTGCGGTGCGGACGTGCGCCGCCCGCGAATTCCAGCGGCTGGTGGCCCCTCTGCCAGCGTCTGGGGGAGCGGTGGATTGGGCGCGTCGCCTGGCGTTCGCCGCGGTCTTGTGCGGCGGATGGCCGGAGAAGCTTCAGCGAGAGCCGCCCCGGCGCCGATCCTTGCAGGTTGTCGTCCGCGCCGGGGCTCGCTCGCAGGGGGTTGCTCGCGCAGCGGCGGTGGGGGCGACCGAGGCGGAGGCGTTGCTCGACGTCGTCCGGCTCGCGAATCTGCCCGCGAACCTCGCCTCGCCTGAGGTGATCGCGCGCGAAACGGCGCGATTGTGTCGTCGTCATGGTCTGCGCGTCCGCGTCTACGAGCGGCGTGCGTTGGAGCGCGAGCGGTGCAGCGCGTTGTTGGCGGTCGGCCGTGGTAGCGTTCACCCTCCGCGCCTGATCGAAATCGAGTATCGGGGACCTGGCGCCTGTGGCCGTCCCATCGCACTGATCGGCAAGACGATCACGTTCGACTCCGGCGGCCTGTCGCTGAAGCCATGGAAGAACATGAACATGATGCGTTACGACAAGAGCGGCGGCATGGCGGTGCTGGGCGCGATGGTGTTGGCTGCCGTGCGCCGGTTGCCGGTGCGGGTCTCGGGCTGGCTCCCCGTGGCAGAGAACATGCCCGACGGTGGAGCGGTGCGGCCGGGCGACGTGGTGCGCACGCGATCCGGTCTCACGGTCGAGGTGGTGTCCACGGATGCGGAGGGACGGCTGATCCTCGCCGACGCGCTGTCGATGGCCTCGGAGCGCGATCCCGAGATCATCGTCGATGTCGCGACGCTGACTGGGGCGGCGGTCGTTGCGCTGGGCCACCATGCGGCTGCCGTGCTCGGCAATGACGAAGAGCTTATGGGGGCTCTGCGATCGGCGGGGGAAGACTGCGGCGAGCGGCTGTGGCCTCTGCCGTTGTGGCCGGAATACGACGAGGCGCTCGCCAGCGAATTTGCGGACCTCGCCAATTCGGACAGCGGTGAGCACGGCGCGGGCACGATTCTCGGCGCGGCATTCCTGAGGCGCTTCGTGCCGGACGGCGTGCGGTGGGCGCACTTGGATATCGCCGGCACCGCGCGGGATCCAGCGGCGGCCGCCCACCGTGGCGCGGGCGCCACACTCTTTGGGGCGCGGCTGCTGGCCGACTGGCTTGCGGGCGTCGCGACCGATCGATAGGATGCGCGGCCGTCCGGCGCGCGAACGTGCCGCCGCGCGCCGCTGGAACGACGGGGGTATACCCCGGAAAGGAGACATCTGAGATGGATCGCGCTTACACCTCGATTGACATCCCCGAGCTTCCACGGGTCAAGAGTGGGAAGGTTCGCGAAGTGTTCGACCTTGGCGACCACTGCCTGTTCGTCGCGACCGACCGGATCTCCGCATTCGACTGCGTGCTGCCGACCGGGATCCCGAACAAGGGGCATGTGCTGAATTTGATGTCTGCCTTCTGGTTCCAGCACCTCGCCGATGTGGTTCCGAATCACTGCGTCTCGGTGCGCTTCGGCGACTTGCCCGCCGCGCTGCAGGAATACCGCGGAATGCTGCGTGGCCGGACGATGATCGTGAAGAAGGCCAAGATTCTGCCAATCGAGTGCATCGTGCGCGGCTATCTGATCGGCTCGGGATGGAAGGACTACCAGGCGACCGGCACGATTGGCGGCATCCCGTTGAGACCGGGGTATCGTCTGGCGGACCGTCTCGATGAGCCGCTGTTTACGCCCTCCACGAAAGCGGAGGTGGGGCATGATCAGAACATCACCTACGAGCAAGTGGCGGACTTGATCGGCGCGGAGCTGGCGAGGCGAGTGCGTGATGTGAGCATCGAACTTTATCGCCGCGCCGCCGTGTGGGCCGCGGAGCGGGGGATCATCATTGCGGACACTAAGTTTGAGTTTGGCCTGATCAACGGCGAACTGCACCTGGTCGACGAGGTGCTGACGCCCGACAGCTCGCGGTTCTGGCCGGCCGATCTGTACGAGCCCGGCCGCCACCCGCCCTCGTTCGACAAGCAGTACGTGCGCGACTACCTCGAATCGCTGCCGTGGAACAAGACCCCGCCCGCACCGGAGTTGCCGGCCGAAGTCGTGGAGCGCACGCGCGTGAAGTACATCGAGGCGTTCCAGCGAATCACGGGTCAGGCGCTGTCGCGAGCGATCGCGGCGACCTGAGCGGTGTCGGTCTGTGCGGGCATTCATTGACCAGTTCATTGAGTTTCTCGAACTCGAGCGTGGTCTGAGCCCGCACACGCGCGCGGCCTATCGGACGGACCTGATCGAGTTCGAACGGTTTCTGGCCGGCCGACGGATCACCTCGCCCGCGGGGATCGGCCGCGCGGAGATTGTTGCGTTTCTGATGGAGGGGCGCGATGCGGGGCTGCTCAGTACGACGATCGCCCGGCGTCTGGCCGCGATCCGGTCCTGGTTCCGGTATCTTCACGCCGAGGGGCTGTTGGCTGCGGATGTGGCGGAGACGATGGATGCGCCACGGGTGTGGCGGGTGCTGCCGGATGCGCTGACCCAGCGGGAGGTGGACCGCCTGCTCGCGGCTCCCGACATGGACCGGCCGCATGGAGTCCGTGATCGCGCGCTTCTCGAACTCTTGTATGCGACGGGATTGCGGGTGTCCGAAGCGGCAGGGCTCACGCTCGATCGCGTACGGTTGGAGGACCGCATGCTGCGTTGCCTTGGGAAGGGCGGGCGGGAACGAGTGGTACCGTTTGGCGAGACCGCGGCGGCATGGCTGCGGCGGTACCTCGAGGAGGAGCGGCCACGGCTTGCGCGACGGTCGAGTTCTCCGGCTCTGTTCCTCTCGGCGCGGGGTGGCCCCCTGAACCGGCGGACGATCTGGGCGCGGGTGCGTCGGTATGCCGCGCGCGCGGGTCTCGCGAAGCGCGTGCACCCCCACACCTTGCGGCACACCTTCGCCACCCACCTGCTCGCGAACGGAGCGCCGCTGCGCGTGATTCAAGAGATGCTCGGCCACGCCGACATCGCGACGACCCAGATCTACACCCACGTGGACGCGGGACGGCTCAAGCAGGTCCACGAACGCTTTCACCCGCGCGCGTAACGCGGCGGTCGGCGATCGCGTCGCACAGCAGCTCGGCCATCTCCCCGGCGGCGCGGTCCCACGAGAACCTGGCCGCCCAGCTCAGCGCGCCCTCGCGAAGACGAGCGGCGAACTCAGGGTCCCGGATGATTCGGCGGGCCGCCTCGGCCAGCGCGCCGGGATCGCCGTGGGGCACGAGCAGGCCGCTGAGACCGTCGGCCACGGCGTCGCGCAGCCCGGGCGAATTGCTCGCAATCGCGGGAGTGCCACAGGCGTTGGCCTCGATCACGGAGAGTCCCCAGCCCTCCTTCGGCGAGGGATACACCAGCGCCGTCGCGCGGCGCAGACGAGCGATCTTCTCCTTCTCGCTGATGCGGCCGGTGAATTCGATCGCGGCGGTCAACCCCAATTCCGCGGCACGCTGCCGCAACGGCCCCTCGTGGTCGCCCGCGCCGACAATCTCCAGCCGCGCGTCGGGCACGTCGCGTCGGAGCCGCGCCAGGGCCTCGATCGCGGTTTCGATGTTCTTGTAGCGTTTGAGCCGGCCGACGTAGAGCAACGTCGGCACCGGCGCCCGCGGCGCCGAGGGATCGGGGCCGTACCGGTCATGGTCAATGCCGGGGGGAATGACGCGGATGCGGTCGGCCCGCACGCCGCGCCGGACCAGGTCATCGCGCGTCGTCTCCGAGAGCGCGGAGAAACGGCAGCGCCGATAGACCATCGGGATCGGGCGCTCCATCGCCCACACGTAGGCGGCCACCGGCCACGGCGCCTCCCGGAAAATGGTCTCGCCAAACAGATGGGGCACGTGAGCGACGACCGGACAGCCCGGCCGCACCGCCGGCAGAAAAAAGGGCACTTTGTCGAGCCCTTCCACGATCACATCATGACGTCGCTCGCGAAGGAGCCGGAGCGCGGCGATGGGCGCGAGGTAATTGAAGACGGGCTGGGGACCGCGCCGCACTATGTGCACCCCGCGCAGTTCAGACTCGGGCGGGGCACCGGCCGGACGGCAGCACAGGTAGTCCACCGCATGACCCGCTGCGACCCATCGACGGGTCACCTCAAGCAGCAGAGTTTCGGCGCCGCCCGCCTGCGGGTGCTGCGGGTCACGAAACTCGACGACGAGGATTCTCACTGCGCCGCGCGCGCCGCGATGCTGCGCGGGTGGACCCCGCGAGGACGACGGCGAAGACCGCTACGCACCCACAGTCGGCCCACGAGGAACATCGCCTCGCTGACGATGGACCGGTTCATCTTCGAAACGCCGCTGCGGCGATCTTCGAAAATGATCGGCGTTTCCAGGACGCGAAAACCGCGGATCCAGGCGCGGTGGAGCGTTTCGATCTGAAATGAGTACCCGTTGGAACGCAAGGTCGGGACGTCGATCTCCTCGATGACTTCGCGCCGATAGCACTTGAAGCCGCCGGTCGGATCCGCGAACGGCATGCCGGTTACGATGCGAACGTAGGCCGCCGCACACACGCTGAGCATCAGACGGGAGAGAGGCCAGTTGGTGATCCGAATGCCGCCAACGAATCTCGAGCCGAGCACCAGATCGGCCTCGTCGGCGAGTTTCCGCAGCCTCGGCAAATCGGCGGGGTTGTGCGAAAAATCGGCGTCCATCTCGAAGATGTAGCGGTAGTCACGCTCCAACGCCCACAGAAACCCAGCCACGTAAGCGCGGCCGAGCCCTTGTTTCCCCGGCCGATGGAGCACGTGGATGCGGGGGTCCGCCGAGGCCATTCGATCCAAGAGTTCGCCCGTGCCGTCGGGCGAGTTGTCGTCCACGAACAGATAGTCGGCAGATTCGAGCGCGCCGAGCGCCGCATGCGCGATGGCCTCGACATTTTCGCGTTCGTTGTACGTCGGCGTGACGACCAGCGACTCGGCCATAGCGGGAGTATACCGACGGACCGGCGCTTCACAAGTGGAGGCGACGAGGGGAGGACCCGACCGTCGTGAACGGCGGCGCGCTGCGGGGAGGCCAGGCCATGCGTTTCGTCACCCTTGCGCAGGGGCTTGGGGGTGAGAGGAAGGAGCGAGGCTTGGCTCCGGGTGAGTATCGTGAATGGCTCAGCTCCAGGACGTGCACCGCGACGACGCGGACCGCAATGACGGGGAACTGGGCCGACGCGTCGTGCTGGGGGGCGATCCGGAATCTCCAATCTGTCCGATGCGACCTCGGGAATGCTAGCGGAGGGACGCGTCCGGCCAACACGGGGTTCGCATCGCGGCGTTTTCGAGTTGGTCTCGCTCAAGGCGGCGCTGAAGGTCAGCGCGAACGGGTCCAGGATGGCCATCGCCGATCGGACGTCCGTCAATCGCAATGACGGAGGTGACGTCCGGTGTCGTGCCGAGGACTAGAACTTCATCGGCCTTGAAGAGTTCGGAGCGTGTGATGTTGTGTCGGCGGACAGCCGCGAGCGTCCCTTCGGCGACGGCTTCCCGGGCTAGATCTAAGATCCGCAGCATCGTAACGCCTTCAAGAATTCGACCGGGGCACGGCAGGATGAGTTCCCGACGAATGACGACCCCGATGTTCTCGGTCGCGCCTTCGGCGACGCAGCCCGTTTCGTCCAGTACGATGGGAAAATCAGCGCCTGTGGCCGCCGCGGCCATCTTCATGAGGACGTTCGGCAAATAATTGCAGGTCTTCACGGTGGCCAGCCATCCAGGTTTTAGGGGCACGTTGACGAGCGCCGCGCGGGCGCCCTCGGGGTGCTGGGTCATGAATCCGGGAGCGAGGCGGTATGTGATGATGTAGAGCCCGGGGTGGGGGCACTCGGCGGGTGCGATCCCGAACCCGCCGGGCCCGCGGGTGAGCAGCATGCGGATGAGACACTCGGGGCGACCTCCGGCGCGCACGGTGGCCACGACTAGCTGGGCCAGATCCTCGTTGCTCCATGGCACGCCGAGACCGATGCTCGCGGCCGAGTGGCGAAGGCGGCCGATGTGCTCGCGCAAACCGTAGATGGCGCCGCCGACACACTTGAGCGTTTCGAAGACTCCGTCGCCGCGGTGCACAACGTGGTCATCCACCGGCACGAGCATCCAACGGGGGTCGGTCGTGATCGCGTCCCATTCGCTTGAATACATCGAGTAATACCGGTCGTGCCAGGAACGCGCCGGCAGCGTGGGCGCACAACCGGGCGGAAGGATGCGAGGCGGAGCGCTCATGGCTGCGGCGCGGCCGAGACCTCGTCTGGCGGGGCGCCGGTGAGGGGCCCATCGGACGGCGTGGCCGGACGGGGTGGATTCAGCAGCAATTTTTCCCATTCCGCGGTGGCCAACTCATCGCGCCACCGTCGGCTCCAAGTGGCCGCGCGGTTCAAGATGATCGTTTGCGCCAGCAGGATCAGCGCGAGGGCCACGCCGGCGGCTGCGGTCATTCCGCCGATGCGATGGCGGACCGTGGGGGGCGGCTCGCTCTTGGCGCCGGCCACCTCAAGTTCCAGCTCTCCGAGCCGAACGACCGTATCCGGCGGCACGACCGCTGCTTCCTGGCTGATGGGCCGGCCATGGATGAGGACCGGGGAATCCGTCGGATTGAGAGCGCGAATCGCCACGGCACCGTCGCGCTCGATCAGCTCGGCGTGGGCCGGCGCCAGCCCCGCATTGAGCCAGCGCAACTCCGCTGTTTCGCCAGAGCCGATGATGACGCGCGGCTCGCTGACCGTGATGCGGCCGGCGGGGCGTCCCCGCACTCGTAGGCGCAGACGGTACATGACCGAAACAGTCTGGACCAACCGCACAGATTCGCCAAGCAAGGCCGCCGTCAAGGGTACAACCGCACCACTCCGTCGGGGGGCCAGACTTGGAGAGGGCCGGCGGTCGGGGCGGGGGCGCGCGCGGAGCCGAGGACATCCTCGGCGAATAGGATGGGCGAATCGTCGGGATTCACAAAGGGCAGATTAGGAATTCGCGCATGGCCAAGTTCGGTGGATGCCAGCGGCCGTGCCAAAGTCGCGGGTGGCGTTGGCCCGTTCCATGTGAGGTGCCACCGGCCCGCGCTGTCGGTCTGCACGTTCCATGGGATGGGTTGAGACACGATCACAGCGGCGGGCTCATTGGGATATGGGCGCGCCCCGTTCGCGTACACGTTGGCGCGGGCCACCACGGGCAGGGCGCTGGTCGCGTAGGTTGCGAGGCCGCAGGCCGCGGGATCGCGCACCACCGCCGAGGGGGCGAAGAGGTTGGCCACGAATCGGTGGTCGCCGCCGTGGATCACGCTCATGCCGGCCAGCTGGGTTGAGTGCGGCCGGTGAAAGGGCGTCTGCCGGTTCAGTTGTGGTTTCGTCACGATTCGACCGCCGAAGAAGTTGTGCACAAACGCGCCGCCCTGCGACCAGTCCGAAACGCTGACGGGGGACAACAGCCAGTTGTGATCCACCACGAAGGGCCCGTGGTTGACCTCGACGAAAAGGTCCTCGGTGGCGTTGGAGATGCAGACATTCCGGCTCACGCGGGTGCCTTGCGCCATCCAGTCGAGCCAGATGCCGCGGTAGGCGTTCACGATCACGTTGCGCTCGATGCGCGCGTCGATCGCGGCGTGGATCTTGATGCCGGCCTGCTCAGCGCCGGCGAAGCGCCGACGAGTGTGAATCGTGTGGATCACGTTGTTCGAAATCACGCTGAACATCGCGCCGAGGCTGCCGACCAGACCGGCCTGTTCGCAGTGGGAAATGACGTTATCGCGCACGAGGTGGCCCCCGATGCGCTCTGGGGTCCAGCCCCGTTCGAGCGCGCGGTGGATCGTCGCGACGTACCCGGTGGCGGTGTTGTTCGCGGTATTGTCGAATTCGTCGCCGTACTTGCCGAGCGTGATCCCGACGCAGCGCGAGTGGGAGATCACGTTGCGTTCGATGATCCAACCTCGGCTCCAGTGGGTGCCGAGCAGTCCGATCTGTTCGGCGGTCGGCGGCGCCCACGGCGTCGCAGCGTGGCGCATCGTGAACCCGCGAACCGTGATGAAGTCGCGACCCGGCGCGTCCGGGTAGAAGACAGTGCGGCGGGTGTTGATCTCGACGATGCGCCGATTGGGATCCGCGGCCCCGAAGCGGGCGAGAATCGTGGTGTTGCTTGCGTCCACCGTCGCGAACCACCAGCCGACGGCGTACGGCGTGGCCGGCGGGTTGTTGAGCTCTTCCAACGATGCGGCTTCGATGAGTTCCTCGCCGTCGAGGTAGACGGCGCCGGTGTGGTGCGGACGATTCATTGGAACAAACCAGTCGCCGCGGATCGGATCGGCAAACGGATTGAAGTCGCCAAAGAACGAGTTCGGCAAGACGACGCGCCAGAGGTCGTTCGAACAACGGGTCCATCCGCGGACGATGTCCGAGCCTCGCAGTTCGACATGCTCGCCGGGGGCGGCACGGTAGACGATGCGGCGTTCGGGCGAATCGCCGCCGCGGCGGGGGTTCACGCGTTCGCGGTAGAGCCCCGCATGGACGGTGACCACATCGCCCGGGACGGCGATCTCGGCCGCGCGCTGGATGGTCCGAAACGGCGCGGCGGCAGTGCCGGGGTTCTCGTCGCGACCGGTCATCGCGACGTGGTACTCGATGGCGTGGACACCTGGTGCCAGCAGCAGGACGACGGAGAGTCCGGCGTCGCGGACCCGCCGGCCAAGGCAAGGGATGAGAATCCGCGTCATGGGTGGGGCTCCGTTTGTTCGAGATGACCGGCCGCCGTGAACCAGCCGCGCTCAATGTCCTCCAGCACGCGGCGGCAGGTTTCAGGGACGGCCCATGCGACCTGACCGAACGCGGCTGCGCACATCGCCGCATCAAGTCGGAACGGACACCCATGGTGGACACGCGAAACCAGGGCGGGGTGGCGGTCCAGTATCGGGCAGGTCGGGGAGACGATGACGTTCGCCGTCCAGAGCGCGACGGTGGCGACGGTCATCTGAGTGCATGGGACGAGTCGGCCCCGCTGGGGGGAGCGGGAGCGAGGCCCGCAATGTCGACGGGACTGATGAGCGCGGTGGCGCCGACGCCGATGCCGCCGAGCGCACGATAGAACACGAACTTGTTGAGCGAGCAGGGCAACGCTGTGCCGATCGCAGACACCCCCAACCGCACGGCGGCCCCGCGCAGCGCGGTGCGCCGACCCCAGCGGTGGCCGATCGGGCCGGCGGCGGTCGAACCCAGCACGCAACCCAGCCGGGCGCTCGCGGCGGTCCACCCTTCCATCGCGGGACTGAGCGAGAATGTGGCGGACGCCGAATCCGATTGCGCCGCGGATGGCGGCCATGTCGTAGCTGGAGCGCAGGGCTCCGAGCGCCGCGATTCGACAGGGGCCGACGACAGCACCGAGGCCGTTGTCCGATGGACGTTGCGCCGAGGCGGTCATGGGCCTGTTCCTTCGATCACATTCAGATCACGCCAACTCCGCACCGAGGTTCCATCGGCGGCCG
This sequence comes from uncultured bacterium, assembly GCA_938010045.1. Classification (GTDB taxonomy): domain Bacteria; phylum Verrucomicrobiota; class Kiritimatiellia; order PWTM01; family PWTM01; genus CAACVY01. The sequence goes on along the minus strand of CALLFZ010000020.1, from coordinate 79,678 downwards.
GCGAAAGGATCGCACACAACTCATAACGGCCGAGCGTGCGTGGAGCCGCAAGATCCATCACGATGGTGTGGGTGCCCAGCGCGTCCGCCCGCGCGGGTCGTGTGGTGGATGCCCGCACGCTCTCGCCGGCGCGCAGCTCCAGCCGCACCTCGCCCGTCCACGGGCGGTCGAGATCGTTCACGATCACGACCGGCACCCGCAGGACGGTGTTCGTGACGATGGTCTCGGTCCACCAGTCGAGCATCACGCCGACCGGCGCAAAGGCGTCTCGCACATACGTCCGAAACATCGGCTCCCAGGCGAGGTTGCGGACATCGAGCCAGTGGTCGCTGGTCTGGCCGTCGGGCCGTGAGTAGCCGAGACCGCAGAAGTGAAGGACGCCGGCGCACTGGCGACGCGCGCGCCAGAACTCGGTTTTGGCGGCGAGCGCCCGCGCGTAGTAACGGCGGCGTTGTTCGACGGTCGCATCCGGTCCGAGCAACCGCGCATAGATGCCGCTGGTCAAGGTGGGCAGCGAGCCATCGCGGTTGATCCAGAGCCAGCCGTATTCATTGATGAGATAGGGCGGCCGCAGCGCTCGGCCTGGCTCGGTCCATGGGATCCCCGGAATGCCCGAGTGGCGGCCGAAGTCCGCCCAGGCAAAGTCCGGACGGTTCGAACGGTAGGGGTGGCGCTCGATGAGGTCGCCGGGACGGGGAGGGATTCCCCAGCCGTTCTCCCAGGGGCGGTCGGAGAGGTCGAGACCGCGGACCATCGCCACGGCCTTGAGGATGGCCCCGTCGTTGATCGTCTCATTCTGAGCATCCCAAATCACGACGCAGGGATGGTTCCAGCGATGTTCGATCCATTCGCGGTACTCTTGTGCGAGGTGGTCGGCGGTGATCGCGGCGGGCCAGTTGGTGGCGTGGAGATACCAGATCGGGAACTCGTCCTGGATCAGGACGCCCTCCTCGTCGGCGATGTCATACCAGAAGTCCGGCGGAAACCCGATGCAGTACCGCAGCGCGTTCCAGTGCATGTCCTTGAACGCCCGGTGGAGCCGGCGCACCCAGTCGCGGTTCCACGGCAGCTCGCCGCGTTCCGAATCTTCGAAGAAGCGATCGATCGTGACGTTCGACCCGCGGAGGTAATACGGGCGGTCGTTCAACAGTACGCGGCCGGCGACGGGGTCCGTCCGGAACGAGCGCAGGCCGAACCGCGTGCGCGCGGCATCGCCACCGGCGGTGACGACGACCTCGTAGAGAAACGGATCCTCTGGGGACCAGGGGCGCGGATTGAGGATGGTGAACTCATCGTCTGCCAGGTCGCCTCCGAGCCAGATCAATCGGCCCTGGCCGACGGTTACCCGGCTTTGCCACTCGACAATCTGCACGCTCGCGGTACCGACCCAGGCGCGGTCGAGCTCCACGCGCACGCGCGCGGTACCGTGGCGCGGGAGCGGCGCCACCTGGATGTTTCGGATGTAGGGCTCGCCGGTGAGGATCAGTTCCACGGAATCGTAAATGCCCGGGATGTACCGGGACTTTTCGAAGTCCCAGCCGTCGCACCGGTGGGGGGGCACCTGCGCGAGCGAGGCGCCCACGCGCACCACCAGTTCGTTCGTCGCGGCGTCGCCGCGCAGGTGGGCGCGCACGTCGAACTCGGCCGGCGTGAAGTTGCGGTCGTGCTCACCGACCCGCGTTTGGTTCACCCACACCTCGGCGCCGTACCGGACCTTGCGCAGGCGGAGACGAGCGGTCGGCGGGAGGGGGCCGTCGAGCGTGAAGGTGCGGCGGTACCAGAACGCCTCACGGTGGGGGTCGGCCGGCCGTCGCGGCGTCCGACGCTCTGGTTCCGGCACCGTGCTGCCGGGCTGCGCAAATGGCGGGTCAGCCATATCGAGGAGGCCGGGCACCGGCACGGTGTGATCGAAGCGGGCGGGCCGCTCGGCGAGGGATCCCTCGGCCACCTCCCAGGTCCCGTCGAGGCGGATCACACGGCGGTGTATCGTCATTTCGACCGCGAGGGCGGCGGCGCCGGAGATGAGCACGATGAGGCCGCCGATCCGGAGTGTCGTCATCTCTGGTCCTCCTGCATGGTCCGTCCACGGAACACCCCGCGGCGCGCGTCAGCCGCGCGCGCTGTCCCGAATTGCGCGGAACATCGCGAGCATGTTCTCGGTAGGCGTGTTGCCCTGAATGTTGTGGATGGTGTTGAAGACGAAGCCGCCACCCTCGCGAAACACCTCGATCCGTTCGCGGACTTCCCGATACACCTCCTCGGGCGTGCCAAAGGGCAGCGTGTGCTGCGTGTTCACACCGCCGCCCCAGAACACCAGCTGGCGCCCGAACTCGCGCTTGAGATCGCGCGGGTTCATGTTTGCGGCGGAGCACTGGACGGGCGTCAGGATGTCGAACCCCGCCTCGATGAAGTCGGGGAGAAGGTCGAACACGGAGCCGCAGGAGTGGATCATCGTCTTCCAACGGCTGCGCTCGTGGACGAGGCGATTGATCTCGAGGTGGTACGGGCGGAACAGCTCGCGGTACATGTGCGGCGAAATGAAGAGGCCTCGTTGCTCGCCGAAGTCCGTGCCGGTCAGCAGCACGACGTCGACGAGATCTCCGAGTCGCGCGATCATCCGCTCGAGGTTGCGACGGGCGACCTCGAGCTGGCGGTCAAACACAGCGCGCACATAGGCCGGACGCGCCGCGAGTGAGACATACCACTCTTCGACGTCGCGAATGCCGCGCGGGTACTTCATCCAGGGAGCTGGCACGAGCGCGATGTCGCCGAAAGCGGTGCCGGGCATGGAGAGCACGACGGCCCGTCCCTCTGCGGCGAGGCGACGGGCCTCGGCTTCGTACCACGCCAAGTCGTCCTCGGAAAGGTCCGCGAATTCTTCGGTGTTCTCGGCGGGATCGAGGTGTGATTCGTCGAGCGGCGGCTGTCGAATGATCGCGTCGAAGAAATAGCCCCCGGCGGGCATGCGCGCGCTCGGTGGGGCGGACCGGTCGCCCTCGGGGTGGATGAGCCAATCGCCTTCGTCGGTGATCGAGATCTCGAAGCCGCCGGGCACTTCGCATTCGGTGCCATCGAACAGCGTGAGGGGCTTCCAATCGCGGCATTCGAAGCCGAACATCGTGCGGCGGGGGGTGACCCCGACGACGTCCAACCCGAGCGCGTCGCGCACTTCGCGATCCACGAGACCGAGCATTTGGTAGGGCTCGTGTACGCGAAGGGGAGAGGCGGCGGCGGAGGGGCCGAGCACGGCGCGGCGCAGACGGCCGAGTGCCGAGACGTGGATGCCGGTCACGGCGGTCGCCCCGAGGTCCACCGGTACGCGGTCGGGTTCGCGGTGGTCGAGCGCGCAGAGCACGCGTTCACGATGGTTCATGACGTTCCCGATCTCCTGCGCTGGCGATTCTCCGGGCTAGCCGTTGGCCGGTCCATGACCGCGCGCACAAAAAACATATCCGGAGCCACACGCCGAGCTTGCGGCCGGCGCCCCGTTCGCGCAGGATGCGTGGCGTAGATGGAACGACTGCGCCCCAACGACGACGGCCTGGGTGTGGCATGGGATCGCCGCGGCGTGCGGACACGGACGGTGTCGTTTGGCCAGGTGCGGTATCTGCCGGGGGGCTACTGCGGCCCGAGGGTCCAGCGCGACTATCAGCTCGTGGTTCTGCATAGCGGCTCGTGCGAGGTGCGGGTGGACGGGGCGGTGCGACAGCTCGCGCCGGGCGCGGTGCATCTCTTCACGCCTGGCCATCGAGAGTGGTTCCGGTTCTCGGTCACGACCCCGACCCATCACTCATGGTGTGCTGTCGCGCCCTCAGTGGTGCCGACAAGGCTGCGTCGCGCGCTGGAAGAAGATACGCGGCGGGCCGTGGCGATGTCGGCGACGCTGGAGCGGATGTTTGCGGCCGCGTTCGCGATGCCGCCGCCCCGCCACGAGGCGGCACGCTGGGCAGTGGAGGCGCTCGGCCGCGCGGTGCTCGCGGAGTATGCGCGGCTGGGGCGCGATGCGACCGCGGCGCCGGAGGTGGATCCATGTGTCATTCGAGCGATCCACCATATGGAAACGCACCTGGCCGAAACCGACTGCCTCGATGGTGCGCGGCGGGCGGCGTGCTGCTCGGCCAATGCGCTGATCTACAAGTTTCGGAGCGCGACCGGCCTCACGCCGGCCCGATACCTCTGGCGGCTGCGGATCGAACGCGGCGCCGCGATGCTCGCCGAGACGGGCCTTTCGGTGGCGGAGGTCGCCGAGCGGTGTGGGTTTGCGAACCCCTTCCATTTTTCGCGGTGTGTACGGCGGCTGTTCGCGATGCCGCCGCGCGAACTTCGTCGCCGCGCGTGGGGCTGGACCGCGGGCGCCTCGCAGGTCGGGCGCGCGACCTCTCGCCCAGGGGGAGGGGTCCCCGCATTGGACGAGGTCACGGGGATTCGGTCCAAGCCATGGACGGCGCCGGCGGTTGAGCGTCCAACGCTGGGAGGAGAGTCGCTCGGCCTCGCCGGCCCGCCGCGTTACTGTGCGGCGACACTCTGGCGGTAAGACTCGACCTCCCACTGCTCGATGAAACGGCGGGCGGCGTCATCCAGGTAGCGCGGGCCGCCAAAGGCGGCCGTCAGTCGCACGACAAATGCCCCATCCTGCGCCAGTTCCATGGCGAGCTCTGCGACTCGGGGCTTGGGACCGATGCCCGCCACGGCGGTGGGTGTCACGACGACTCGGGGCGGGAACCCGTGTTGCGCACGGTAGACCGCGGCGTTGGCGGCGGTGACGGGACCGGTCATCGGGAAGGAACGCGCGTAGACGATATGGTCGGGCGAGATCGGGCCGGCCGCGACCTCGAAGCGGCCAGCGATCACTGAGGCGTCGCCGTCGGGGCCCAACGCGTCGCGGAGGGCGGCGCGGAGCGCATCGGCTTCGGAGGGCGCGATCGGCGGCGGCGGGATCCAGACCGGCCGTACACCGCGATGTTCGTAGGCCATGCGCAGCGTGTCCATGAGATGCCGGTACAGCCCCCGGATCTCGTCGGGTGTGTCGGCGGCGACGAAGACGCCGTGGTTTTGCAGCAGCACGAGGCTCGGTTCCTGCGGCGTGCCGCGGACCGCGCTCAGCCGGCGGCGAATCTCCATGCACAGCGTGTAGCCGGGATCCACGTAGGGCACCCACATCGCCTCCGGGAACAGCTCGCGCGCCGCGGCTTCACCGTCTCGGGCGCAGGTCAGGCCGTTGAGCAGGGCCGGGTGGGTGTGGACGACGAAGCGTCGCGTGAAGGTGTCGTGCAGGGGCGCTTCGACGGAGGGGCGGCCGGTGGTGCCGGGGCGGACGGCGGACGCCATTTCGTCGCGCACCAACGCTTCGCGGGCGGCGGCCTCCGCGGGGGGCGTCAGCTCGTACAGTCGTTGAAGCCGGGCGCGGTCCATCGGGACGAGGCGGTCGGCGGTGAGACCGGCGAGCGTGGTGCCGGAGGGCTTCACCCAGATCGTGTCGGCGGTTTTCACCGAGGTGTTGCCGCCGCCGCCGCGGACGTAGTCGGGTGTGCCGAACTCGTGCGACAGCTCAACGATCGCATTCAGCCCTGCGCTGGGCATCGACACTTCGTTCATGGCGAGCCATCCTTCGTTGTTCAGTATGGCGCGGCGCGGGCTGTGCCGCAATGGACATGAAGATCAGTTTGGCGCATAGTGATTCCGATGACGGTGCCTGCGGCTCGGTTTTGGCATCGGTACCTGCCCATCAGCGCCGACATGCGGCGCTGGCCGGTGTATGTGATCGGGTGTGGTTTTGCCAGTGTGCCGGCGGGCCATCCGTATCCGCCGACACAGCATCCGAGCGACCACCACTTCACGTGGCGGCGCGGACGGGTGCTGGACGAGTATCAACTGGTGTATCTCACTCGGGGAGGGGGGTGGTTCGAGTCGCGCGAGACAGGGCGCCGCCGCGTCGATGCGGGTCACATCTGGGCGTTGTTCCCCGGCGTGTGGCACCGCTACACGCCGGCGCGGGCGACGGGGTGGGACGAATATTGGCTGGCGTTTTCTGGCGTGCAGGCGGCTGCGATCGTGGCGCGGTATGGATTTTCGGCGGCGCGGCCGATTCGCGAACCGGGCGTGGGCCGCGCGCTCGTGGACGTCTACGAGAAGATTCTCGACGAGCTGCGGGAGGAGAGATACGGCAGCCGCACGTTGATCGCCGCCTGGATCCACGAGGCGCTCGCCCGGGCCGATGTGGAGGAGCGGCGACGGGAGCTGTCGGGCAACGAAATCGGCGAAGCGGTGCTGAAGGCGCGCGCGCGCATGGTGGAGTGCATGGACCGTGATCTCGACATGCGGCAACTCGCCCGCGAGCTTCACGTGAGCTACTCGTGGTTTCGCCGCAAGTTTCGGGCCGACACGGGATTCTCGCCCGCACAGTACCATTTGCAGATTCGGATCAACCGCGCTCAGGAGCTGCTGCGCGCCACCTCGCTGCCCATTTCCGAGGTGGCGGCGCGTATCGGCATGAGCGGCGTCCACTATTTCTCGCGGGTCTTTCGCGCGAAAACAGGCCTATCCCCCTCCGAGTACCGTGCCCGGGCGCAGGGCGGCGCGCCCGAATGAGCGGAGTCGGTCGGGTGCCCGTCGGCGAGGGACGCGCGGCATGAGCTCGAGGATGTCCGCTTGCCGCCTTGGCACGCTGATCGATATAGTGCGCGCAACGATGACCGTGCCGCGGCGTCGCGGGAGGTGACACGATGGGTGCGCTAGATTTTGTTGTGTTCATCGGGTTCATCGCGGTGGTGCTTTCCGTCGGCATGCTGAAATCCCGGCACGAGGAGGACAGCGAGTCATACTTTTTGGCGGGACGAGGACTGACGTGGTGGCTGATCGGGATCTCGCTGATTGCCGCCAACATCTCTGCGGAGCAGTTCGTCGGCATGTCGGGCAGCGCCGCGAACTACCTCGGCATCGCGATCGCGAGCTACGAGTGGATGGCGGCGGTGACGCTGGTGGTCGTTGCGTTCGCGTTCCTACCGTATTTTCTGCGCGCCGGCATCTACACCATTCCCGAGTTTCTCGAGCACCGATACAACCACTGGGCGCGGCTCGTGATGGCGGTCTTCATGATGGTGATCCTGATCGGCGTCAGCCTGTCCGGCGTGATCTATGCGGGGGCGCTGACGATGCGGGATCTGCTGCGGGACAACGGCTATGCGATCTCGCTGACCGCCGCGTGCTGGCTCATGGGGCTCATGGCGGCCGCGTACGTGGCGTTCGGAGGGTTGAAGGCCTGCGCCTGGGCGGACCTGATCCAGGGCAGCGCGCTGGTGCTGGGCGGCGCCGCGATCCTGTTCTTCGTGCTGCGACGGCTCGGCGCCGCGGCGCCCGCGGAGCTCGTGGACGGGACTGGCGCGGCGGTGGCGTCGCTCCCCGACGGCGGGTGGGCGCGGCTCCTCGCGATCAACCGCCCCAAGCTTCACATGGTGCTGCCGCGCACCGACCTCAACATCCCATGGACTGCGCTCGTCGTCGGGCTCTGGATTCCGAACTTCTACTATTGGGGGCTGAACCAGTACATCACGCAGCGCGTGCTCGGTTCGGCGTCGTTGCGGGAGGGCCAGAAGGGCATTGTCTTCGCGGCCGCGCTGAAGTTGCTAATCCCGTTCATCATCGTGTTTCCGGGCATGGCCGCCTTCAACCTCTTCAGTGGCGAGATGGCCGCGCGGGCGGAGGATGACTTCGTGCGGCTCTTCGAAAGCGCGAGCGCTTCGGCCGCCTCGACCGATGTGTTCGAGCTTCCCGAAGACGCCGCCGCGCGTCCAAAGCTGGCGGCGCTGGCCGACCGCATCGCGACGCACAACGCGGCCGCGCGCGCACGGGCGGCGGCGGCGGGGCGCGCGCCGACGGTGCGGCGACCGCAGCCGCACAAGCACGACTCGGCGCTCGCGTTGCTGATCGGCCGGCTGGTGCCCCGCAACCGCGGCATCATGGGCTTTGTGCTGGCCGCGATGCTGGGCGCGATCGTAAGCTCGCTGGCGGCGGTGCTCAACGCCGCTTCGACGATCTTCACGATGGACGTCTTCGCGAAGTACCTGAAGCGCGATGCGTCGCAGCGACTGCTCGTGCTGGTGGGCCGGATCTGCGTCGGGGTGTTTGTTGTGATCGGCGGCATCATCTCGCCGCTGCTCGACGACCCCCGGTTCGGCGGCATTTTCAAGTACATCCAGGAGTTTCAGGGCTACGTGTCGCCTGGCATTCTCGCGGTGTTTGTCTTCGGGCTGCTCAATCGGCGGGCGCCGGGCGTTGCGGGCGTGGTCGGCCTGCTGCTCAATCCGCTGCTCTATGGTCTCATCGCCTGGCGGTGGCCGGGCATCGCGTTCCTCGACCGGATGGCCATCTGCTTCTTCGCGGTGATGACCGTGATGCAGGCGATCGGCTGGGCCCGCCCGTTGCCGCAGCCGGTGGAGTTCAAGGCCAGTGGGCGTGTGGACGTGACCTCCTCGCGTGGCGCGATGGCCTTCGGCGGCCTCGTCGTGGTCGTGACGCTGGCGCTCTATGTCGCGTTTTGGTGAGGCGACCATGCGTGTGGGGGACGTTCGAACGGACCGGCAAGCCTCGGCGGCGCTCCAGGTGTTCGCACGCCGTGTGGGTCTGCGGATCGAGAACGGGCGCGTGCGGCGATCGTCGTCGCGATTCTGCCTCGGCGTCGAGCATGGCGATTACAACGGGACGGATCTATTCGGCGTGGGAACCGACCGGTTCATCTGGCTCGCGTATCGGCCGAACGGCACCGCTCGAATCCGCCTGTTCAGCGGCAACTTTCCGCGGGATGGAATCATCGAGATCCGTGGCGCCGAAGTGCCTCCGCCGAAGACCGTGCGGGATGCCTGGGCGCGCTTCCCGTACGGCGTCGCGTGGGTGCTGCGCCGGGAGGGGATTCCCGTCGCGCGCGGATTCGACGGCGTATTGCTCGGGAACATCCCCGGCGGCGGCATGTCGCGGTCGGCGTCGCTCACATTGAATCTGTTGCTGACGGTGCTCGAAGTGAACGGCGTCCCGCCGCCGGATCCGATGCGCATCGTGGACATGGCGCAGGCGGTGGAGAACGACTACATCGGTTCCCCGTGTGGCAATCTGGACCAGATCATGATCCTCTTCGCCAAGGCCGGCATGGGCACGTACTATTCGCCGGCACGCCGGTCGGTGCGGCACATTCCGATCGGAGCGGGCGCGCCGGCCTTTCGGCTCGTGAGCCTCGATACGGGGACCGAGCGGCCGGGCCTCGAAACGTCCACCTATCGGATCCGGCGCGCCGAGTGCGAGGAGCTGGTTTCCCTCGCGGCACCGGAGTTCGGGATTCGTTGTCTCGCCGACGTCCGGAGCCCCGAGTTGTACCGGGCGATCCTCGCGCGGTTCGGCGAGAGCCATCCCGCCCATTGCCGCCGCCTGAAGTACATCTACGAGGCGCAGCGCCGCTTCACTCGCATGGTCCGCGCCTGGCGGGCGGGGGATCTCGCCACGGTCGGTGCGGTGATGCGGGCCGACGGACACGGTCTGCGCGACGACTACGAGATTTCCGGCCGCGAGCTCGAGACCATGTGCGACCTTGCGCGCACCGTGCCCGGCGTGCTGGGCGAGCGGATGCTCGGCGGCGGCGACAAGGGGGCGGCCGGCGCGCTGGTGCTCGCCGCCGCCGTGCCGCGACTGCGCCGCGCCGTGGAGCGCGCGTATCCGTTGTGCCACCCGGCGTATGCCGGCCGGTTCGCGGTGCATGAGCTCAACATCGTCGACGGCCTCACCGTCGGTCCCCTACGAGCCTAAGACCGCCGGCGGCCGTTGGCGCGGCCGCGAGCTTTGGGCGCTGCGGCAGAGCCGGCTGTGGTTCCGGCAGACTTGTGACGGAGGGAGCACCCCCATGGCTCCGAATTCCCCCATGAGCCATCCGAACACAACGTATCCGCCTGAGCTCTTCGTCAGCGACGTGCCGGAGCGACTGCGGCGGTGCTCCCAGCCGGTCACGCGGCGGGCGCGGACGCCGCTTCGGAATCGCAAGGAGCAATATGGGGGCTGAGCGCTGATCGCTGCGGGGCACGCGATCGGGATGCCGGCCTTCGGTTCGCACCGCTTTCGAGCGGGCGCGCTCACCGCGGTCGGCGAGTGCGGCGAGGACCGTCACTCAAACTTGATGACGATGGGCCGGTTCGGATCCGTGATGGTCACGCCGGCAATGTTGAGTTGCTTCAATTGGCGGCTTTTTTCGGAGTCGGACAACCCCTTATTCATCATCAATTGCATCGCCTGTGCGTTGCCGAGCAGCTTGTCCACCGCGACGTCGAGCAACGTGACGCTGCGGCGATCGGCGCTGACGTCGGCGCCTTCGGCGCTCACGATCGTTCCGTCCACGCGGATCTCCATGGCCATTCGCATGCCGGCCATCATGGGCGCCATCATGGCGGCCATTTGTGCGTTGTTCGCATCTGGCGATGGCGCCGCCGTCGGCGGCGCTTCGGCCGGCTTCGCGGCGGTCGAGGGTGGCAGAAGGCGCAGAACGGCTGGGCGTCCGCGCTCGAATTCGACGCGGAACGTCTCGGGTTTCTTTGAGTCGTCATCCTCCGGTTCCGCATCGGATCCACCCACGGGCAGTGACACCTGCCGAATGTCGTCGAAGGCGTAGGTGAGCCGGAACCCGGCCCAACCGGTGGCGTTCGTGGCGGGCTCCTGTTTCACGAGTCGGGCCCTGCCCCCGAGTTCCTTCGTTTTCCGCTCAATCTGGTCTTTGAATATCGCGAGAGGGTCGCTGGCGGCGGCGGTGGTGCCCGTGCCGGCCAGGGCCGCACCGAACTGCGTCATCATCGTCGTCGCCTGCGGCGAGAAGAAGTCTTCTGAGATGATCGTGCCCGAACCATCGGGTGTCAGATGGATGACCATTTTGCTTTCGATACATCCCGTGGCGAAGAGGGCACCCGCCGCGAGACACCAAGGACGAAACCGGCGCATGACGAATCTCCCGCCCGCCGGTGGCTGATCGGCGTGGCAGCCAGACACTACGACGCCCCGCCGCTTCCTGCAAGCGGCTAGCCGGCACCGTCCGCGTTTGCGCACCGCCGAAGGCGGCGCGCCGCGACCCGCGGAAGAAACCCGCGCGTCCTCATCGGGCGCGGTGCTGGAGCGCCCCGCTTCGCCGTTCCAAGATGCGATCCTGCGCAGAGGGCTCGCGGGTCGGAGGGGTAGGTGGGATCGCGTTGTGGATTGTGTCAAGAGATGCGACGAGGGGTCTGCATGCCGGTAGAAGCGGATAGAAGTGCATGTATGCCTCGTCTGCCGGTCCTCTATCGAACAGCGGCGGGAAACCGTCGGGCCCGCCCTGCTCGCCGCAGACGGCGGCCTCGCCACTCGCGGGCTTCCGCGCGGCGGCGCTCGACATCGATCGCGACTCCCGATGGGGACAGGCACCCGATACGAAGTCAGAGCATAGGGACAGCGAGATTTTTGCGTCGTCGGCGCATGTGCCTGTCCCCAATCGCGGACGGCCGCAGCGGACTGCGGACAGGCACACGACAGCCCCACTCTCGGCGTTAGAAGTGTCGTTGGAACTCGTGCGGCCGGTGCTGTGCCTGTCCCCACCCTGTGCCCCGTGAGCTCTCAGTGCCCATCCCGGTTCCGCTCCCAGAACGGTGCCTGTCCCTATGGCGCCTATGACGGTCCCTAAGACGACTGCATGTAGCTGACGCGAGGCGACTGACGCCGAGCGGCCCGGCCGACCGTACATGAGTCTGTCCCGATCCGCCCGCAAGGTGCCTCTTCCCAGCGGCCGCCCGCGAGGTGCTTGTTTCGGGCTCAGCCGTCAGAGGTGCCCGTCAGAGGTACCTGTCCCCCGCGCCGCCGTAGGGCCGGCGAGGTGCCGGTCTCGAGGGGCGTTCCAAGTGCCGGTCCCCAGGGGGGCGGATGGTCGAAGCATTCGTGTTTTTCGAGGAAGGGCGAGAAGCGCGGGTGAGTGGCGCCGGGGTGTTGGCGGGAACGATATTCGCTTCGCCGACGCCTCTTGAGCCAGCGGATGCCCCACAGCGCAAACGGCGCGAGGGGCGGGGTGCGGCTTGTGCGGACGCGCTGTCCGGGGATAGAGTATGGATTTGATGCGACGGCGGCGCGTTCTGCGTGTGCCCCGCGCGACAAGGAGATGATTATGGCGGACATCGCACGGATGAATCGGCGGCGGTTTCTGGGACGGACGGCGATGGCGGCGGGCGGATTTGCGCTGGCCGGCGCGGCTCCCAGGGTCGCCTACACGGCGGCGACCGACACCATCGGGGTTGGCGTGATTGGATGCGGCGGCCGCGGTATGGGCGCGGCGGACAATTGTCTAGAGGCCGCTCAGGGCGTGAAGATCGTGGCGCTGGCCGATGCGTTCGCGGATCGCGTGGAGCGCGCGAAAGCAAAGTTCAAGGTCCCCGACAACCGCTGCTTTGTCGGGCTCGAGGCCTACCGCGAAGTGCTCGCGCTCAGCGAGGTGGACCTGGTGATCCTTGCGACGCCGCCGGGGTTCCGGCCGCTGCATTTTTCGGCCGCGGTGGAGGCGGGCAAGCACATTTTCACCGAGAAGCCGGTCGCGGTGTGCGCGGCGGGCGTGCGGCAGATGCTCGAGGCGGCGGAGAAGTCAGTCGCGAAGAAGCTCTGCGTCGCGGCCGGCACGCAGCGGCGGCATGATCCGAAGTACATGGAGACGATGAAGCGCATTCGCGATGGCGCGATCGGCCAAATCGTCTCGGCGCAGTGCTACTGGAATCAGGGTGGTCTTTGGGTGAAGAAGCGTGAGCCGAACCAGAGCGACATCGAGTGGCAGCTTCGCAACTGGCTCTATTTCGTGTGGCTATCGGGCGATCATATCGTCGAGCAGCACGTGCACAACATTGATGTGATCAACTGGGCGATGGGCGCTCTGCCGGATCAGGTCCATTCGCTCGGCGGCCGGCAGTTCCGGACCGCGCCGGAGTATGGCCACATCTACGATCACTTCGGCACGGAATTCTTCTATCCGGGCGACGTGCGCACGATCAGCCTGTGCCGGCAGATCGAGGGTTCGGCGGGCAACGTGAGCGAGCGGGTGGTGGGCACGAAGGGGTGGAGCAACTGCGCCGGTGTGATTGAGGGGGAGGTGAAATGGCGGTACGAGGGACCGACGCCGAACCCGTACGTGGAGGAGCACCGGCATCTCATCGAGAGTATCCGGGGCGGCGCGTACCTGAACGAGGCGCGGCAGGTCACAGAGAGCACGATGTGCGCGATCATGGCGCGCGAGTCCGCCTACACTCGTCAGCAGATGAAGCGGGAGTGGTTCCTGCAGCGTTGTGAGCTGGATCTGCGGCCGCGGTCGGACCTCAAGATGAGCGACCCGATGCCAGTGCCGCCGGTGGCCGTACCGGGCAAGTATCAATTGCCGGGGCTGGTGGTGGAGGAGAAGGGGAAACGGACATGAGCGGCGGGTGGATGGACGCGACCGGTTGGAAGGGAGAGGCGAGGATGAGTGCAACGATGTCAAGAATGACGGCAGGCGGAGTGGCGGCGGGGCTCGCGGCCGCGCGTGCAGCGTATGCGGCGGGGTCGGACGAGATTCGCGTGGGGTTGCTCGGCTGTGGCGGGCGCGGCAGCGGTGCGGTGAAGCACTGCCTGATGGCCGATCCCGGCGTGGTGGTGGTCGCGCTGGCGGATCTCTTTCCGGAGAAGGCGCGGCGCCTGCGGGACTCGCTGCTGAAGGATCCGAAGTTCAAAAATCGCGTGCGGGTGCCGGACGATGCGATATTCGGCGGCTTCCAGTGCCACGAGGCGCTCGCGAAGACCGACACACACCTTCTGCTCATGGCCACCGCGCCGGCGTTCCGGCCGTGGCAGATGATGGCCGCGGTGCAGGCGGGTAAGCACATCTTCACCGAGAAGCCGGTCGCGACGGATGTCGCGGGATGCCGGCTGTTCATCGAGGCCTCGCGGCTGGCTGAGCAGAAGAAACTCGCGATCGTCGCGGGTACGCAGCGGCGGCATGAGCCGGCGCGGGTCGAGCTGATGAAGCGCATCCACGAAGGCGCGATTGGCGAGTTGGTCGGCGGCCAGTGCTATTGGTACGGCGGCAGCATCTGGTACCGGGGCATCGAGGCCGGCATGAGCGAGATGGAGTGGCAGTGCCACAACTGGTACCACTTTACGTGGTTGTCGGGCGACCAGATCGTCGAGCAGCACATTCACAACATCGATGTGATGAACTGGTGCTTCGACGGACCGCCAAAGAAGTTCACGGCGGTCGGCGGGCGCGGCTGGCGCGATTACTCGGATCAAGCCCGGGCGGTCGCCAAGGCGTTGGGCAACGAGGCCGACTGGGTCAAGTATAACGGCGACATCTGGGACCACATCGCGGCGGAGCTGGAGTATCCGAACGGCGCCCGGTGCCTGAGCTTCTGTGGTCACGGACCGGGGACCCAACGGCACGGCGAAAAGATCGTCGGCGCGAAGGGCTGGAGCGACTGTGCGGGCCGGATCATGAGCCATGACGGCAAGACGGTCTGGGCTTACGCGGGTCCGTCGGTGAACGGGCAGGAGCAGGAGCACGTGGACCTGATCCGGAGCATACGGGCCGGCCAGCCGCTGAACGAGGGCGTCCGGATTGCGGAGAGCACACTGACGGCGATCGGCGCGCGCATCGCGGCCTACACCGGCAAGTCGTTCTCATGGGAGTGGCTACTCAACGCGTCGAAGAACGCGCTGGTTCCGGAGCCGTCCGCGTGGAAACCTGGGCCGGGCCTGTTCCATCCGATCGCGACCGGCGCCGATCCGCTGGTATGAGTCGGCGGAGATCGGGGGCGCGTCGGAATGGCGGATTCACGCTGGTCGAGCTGCTAGCGGTCATCGGAATCATTGGGATTCTGATTCTGATCCTGGTACCCGGGATTTCGGGGGCGCAGGAGCGGGCGCGGCGCGCGTCGTGCGCCTCGAACCTCCATGTGTTGCTGACGGCGACCGAGGCCGCCGTCGGGGACTTTGGCGGCCGGTATCCCGTGATCCATGCGCAAAACTCCTCTCCGTACTATTTCGCCTACCTGCACAGCAATGTGTTGGTCGCCTCGTACGGCATCACGCGCGGCCACTGTTACTGTCCCGCGAACCGGCGCGACTGGGACTTTGATTACTTCTGGAACTGGTCGTACGGTGGACAGATGTCGGTGTGGGGCTACACGTACCTTGCGAAGGACAACCCCTACGTGTTCAACGGCTGGAGCCCGCTGCAGCCCCACACGCGGTCGCCGATATTCCCGACGCGGGCGACGGACCAGCCCTCGGTGCGCGTGTTGTGGGTGGATGTGACGCGCGAATGGAGCGGCTATGGCTGGTACGGGCCAGACACTCGGCGCGGCGTGAATCACCTACGCGGCCGCTACCCGCTCGGCGCCAACGAGGGGATGCTCGATGGCTCCGTGCGGTGGGTGCCGTGGGCCGAGATGAAGCCGCAGCTCCGCAGCGGCGCATTCACGATCCACTGGTGAGGGGATGGCGCGCCGTCGATATCGAATCCTGTCGCTCGATGGCGGTGGCGTGCGCGGGTGGCTCGCCGCGCGGCTGATGGACCGTCTTGCGGAATCTCGGCCCGGCTGGTGGAGGCGCGCCGATCTGATCGCGGGGACCTCGACGGGTGCGTTGCTCGGGCTCGGACTGGCCACGGGCCGCACGCCGCGCGAGCTGATGGCCCTCTACGAGCGGCACGCGCCGGACATTTTCCGGGACACTTGGCTGGACAACCTCCGCGACCTCGGTCGGACCGTCGGCGCGCAGTACGACGACCGTGGCCTGCGGCGGGTGCTGCGCGACGTGTTCGGGGATCTGAGGTTGCGCGACTTGCCGGTGCGTGTGTTGATCGTGGCCTTCGATCTGGACAACGAATCGCCCGACCCCGCCCGCCGGAGCTGGGCGCCGAAGTTCTTTCACAATTTTCCTGGGCCGGACAGCGACGGCGAGCGGTTGATCCGCGACGTGGCGCTCTACAGCTCGGCCGCGCCGACGTACTTTCCTTCGGCCGATGGGTACATTGATGGCGGCGTGATCGCGAACAATCCCTCGATGGCTGCGCTGGCGCAGACACAGGACCCGCGCAACGAGGGGCCACGGCCGCCGATGTCCTCGATCGTGCTGTTCTCGATCGGCACGGGCCATCCTTTACTGCGGATCGAGGGAGGTCGGCACGATTGGGGGCTGGCGCAATGGAGCCGGCCGCTCCTCGACATCCTGATGGAAGGGGGGATGGGCGTGCCGGACTATCAGTGTCGGCAATTGCTCGGCGAACGGTATCATCGGCTCGATCCGGTCCTGCCGGACAGCGCGCCGATCCGGATGGACGACGTGCACCGAATGCCGGAGCTGGCGCCGATCGCGGATGCAGTGGCGCTGGCGCCGACGCTCGAGTGGTTGGACGGCACGTGGGGCCGGGGGCGGCAACGCCGTGGCTCCGGCTGAAGGCCGGCGAAGCCCCTGTTCGACACCCCGGTTTGCGGCCGGCCCGGCGCGCCGCTACGATGCCGCTTTGACCCCGGGCGTACGAAAGATGAGAATTCGAGCTTTTCGAGCGTTTCGGCCCGCGGCGGGCTGGGCCGAACGGGTGGCGAGTCCGCCGTATGATGTGGTGAGCCGCGAAGAAGCCGCGCGCATGGCGGACGGCAATCCCGCGTGCTTTTTGCGGGTGTCGCGTGCCGATCTCGAGTTGCCGCCGGAGATCCCCGCGACATCGCCGGCGGTGTACGAGCGCGCCGCCGAACACTGGCGCCGGTTCTGCGAGCGCGAATGGATGGTCCAGGACAACGATCCTTCCCTGTTTTTGTATGAGCAGGCGGTGAAGGAGCACTCGCAGATCGGCCTGGTCGCGCTCTACCACGTGGCCGACTACGAGCGGGGGATTGTGCGGAAACACGAACACACCCGGCCGGAGCCCGAGCAGGATCGTGCGCGCCACATCGCGGTGACCGGCATTCAGTCGGGGCCGGTGTTGCTCGCGGTGCGGGATCGTGCGGGCGCGCTGGCGCGCGCCGCGCGGGAGGCCGCGGCGCGACTCGATCCGCTATTCGAGTTCACGGCGCCGGATGGCGTGTGCCATCGCGGTTGGCGTCTGATGGATGCGGACGACTGGTTGAATCTAATGGACGCGGAGCCGGTCGCCTACATCGCGGATGGGCATCACCGCGCCGCGGCCGCCGCGCGCGTCGCCCGTGAGCGTGCGGGCGGCTCGGTGCCGGCCGAGACCGACGCGGAGTGGGCGTGGGTGATGGCGGTGTTCTTCCCTGCAGCGAGTCTGCGCATCCTGCCATATCAGCGGTGCGTCAGCGATTTGGGCGGACTGTCCGAGGCGGACCTTCTTCGCCGCGTTCGGGAAGGGTTCGAGGTAGAACCGCTTCCGGGCCCTGCGCCGGCGGCCAAGGGCGAGGTGACGATGGGGCTGCGCGGCGGCTGGTGGCGGCTGCGCGCGGCTGGAGCCCGGCCGACCGACCCCGTGCGTTCTCTGGACGTCCAAATTCTACAGGACCGCCTGCTGGGGCCGGTGCTCGGCATCCGCGAACCACGGCGCGATCCGCGCCTCAGCTTTGTTGGCGGCGAGCGAAGCGTCGCGGAACTCGCGGCTCGGCTGGCCGACGGGCGTGCGGCCGCTGTGTTCGCCGTGCCGGCGGTCTCCATGGAGCACATCATGGCCGTGGCCGATGCCGGCCAGGTCATGCCGCCCAAAAGTACGTGGTTCGATCCGAAGCTCAGGTCGGGCTTGTTCGTGCACGCGATCGACTGAACGGCGCGGAAGGACGGAGACGATCATGCGGACTCGACATCGGACAGCGGGAGTGCTGCTGCTGGCGGTCGCGACGGTTCCTGGCGCCGAGGTGCGCGAGGCGGACGTGATCGTGTACGGCGGCACGTCGGCCGGCGTGATGGCGGCCGTACAGGTGGTGCGCATGGGGAAGTCTGTGATTCTCGTGGGGCCTGACCGCCATCTGGGCGGGTTGTCGTCCGGCGGGCTCGGGTGGACCGACACGGGCAACAAGGCGGTGATTGGGGGACTCGCGCGCGAGTTCTACCACCGCATTTGGAAACATTACCAACGCGACGAGGCCTGGCGGTGGCAGCGACGCGAAGAGTACGGCAACCGGGGACAGGGAACGCCCGCCATAGATGGCGAGTATCGCACGATGTGGGTGTTTGAACCCCACGTGGCGGAGCGCGTGTTTGAAGAGCTGATCACTGAACACCGCATCCCCGTGGTTCGCGACGAGTGGCTTGATCGTGGTGGAGCCGGCGTCGAACTCGAGCAAGGCACGATCCGCTCGATCCGGATGCTCAGCGGCCACGTGTATCGCGGGCGGATGTTCCTCGACGCGACCTATGAGGGCGATCTGATGGCTGCGGCCGGTGTGTCGTATCACGTGGGGCGCGAAGGCAATGACGTGTACGGCGAACAGTGGAACGGAGTGCAGAACGGCGTGTTCCACCACGCGCACTATTTCGCGAAGCCGGTGGACCCATACGTGCGCAAGGGCGATCCGTCGAGCGGGCTGCTGCCGCGCATCTCGCCGACGCCACCCGGCAAAAACGGGACCGGCGACCGCGGCGTGCAGGCCTATTGCTTCCGGATGTGCCTAACCGATCACCCGGAGAACCGCGTGCCGTTCGAGAAGCCCGAGGGATACGACCCGTTCCAGTATGAGCTGTTGATCCGCGTGTTCGAGACCGGCTGGCGTGACGTGTTTGCGAAGTTCGATCCGATCCCGAACCGCAAGACCGACACGAACAACCACGGTCCGTTCAGCACCGACAACATCGGCATGAACCATGACTATCCCGAGGCCGATTACGAACGGCGACGCGAGATCGTGCGCGAGCACGAACGCTATCAGAAGGGGCTGATGTACTTCCTCACCCACGATCCCCGCGTCCCGGCCGAGATCCGGGAGCGGATGAGCCGGTGGGGTCTGGCGAAGGACGAATTCACCGACAATGGCCACTGGCCGCATCAACTGTACGTGCGGGAGGCACGACGCATGATCGGCGAGGTCGTGCTGACCGATCAGCATCTCCTCGGCCGCCGGCCAATTTCGGAGCCGGTCGGCATGGGGTCGTACACGATCGACTCCCACAACGTTTGGCGCTATGTGACGCCGGAGGGAACCGTGCAGAACGAGGGCGACATCGGTGTGAAGGTCGAGCCGTATGGTATTCCGCGCGGCTGTCTGCTGCCCAAACGGTCCGAGTGCCGCAATCTGGTGGTGCCCGTGTGCGTGAGCGCGAGCCACGCGGCGTACGGCTCGGTGCGAATGGAGCCAGTGTTCATGATTCTGGGCCAGAGTGCGGCAACCATCGCCGTGCTGGCGATTGATGAAGGCGCGGCCGTTCAGGACGTGCCCTATGAGCGGCTGCGGGAGCGGCTGCTCGCCGATGGGCAGGTCCTTGAATGGGCCGGCCGGAGGGCCGCCGGAAGCCCGACGCTGTCCGGCATCGTGGTGGACGATCGGGCGGCCGAACTCGCCGGCGACTGGCAGGAGAGTCGCGCCACGGGGCGATGGGTGGGCGATCGCTACCTGCACGACGCGGGGCGCGCGAAGGGAGAGTGCCGCGCCGTGTTCCGCGCGCATCTGCCCGAGCCTGGCCTCTACGAAGTGCGTCTCGCCTATTCGACGGCCCCAAACCGCGCGCCCGCTGTGCCGGTTACGATCGTCCATGCCGACGGTACGAACGTCGTCGAAGTGGATCAGACCCGACCACCGCCGCTGGACGGCCTCGTCACGTCGCTCGGCCAATTTCGGTTCACGACCAATCGGCCGGCTGAAGTGCGGATCACGAACGAGCGTACATGCGGCCACGTCGTCGTTGACGCGGTCCAGTGGCTGCCCGCGGGCACGCCCTAAGGCAAGGACCCTCGAATGCAGTCCACCGGACTCAGGTCGGCCGCGCTGATGGGGCTCATCGAAGGGCTGACCGAATACATTCCCGTATCGTCCACGGGACACCTCATTCTGGCCGGCCACATCTTGCAGATCCCCGCGCAGGTGCAGAGTTCGTTTGATGTGGTGATCCAGTTGGGCGCGATCCTGGCGGTGGTGGCCGCATTTCCGGCACGATTTGCCGCGTTGGTGAACCCGCGACGGTCCGCCGCCGGCGCTTTGGCCGGCCCTCGCGGTTTGGGGTTGTTGGGGCTCACGACGCTGCCCGCCGTGCTGCTCGGCGGCCTGACCCACGGCGTTCTGGAACGGCATATGTTCCAACCGCCGCTGGTGGCGGTAGGGTTGGCCGCCGGCGCCGTGTGGATGCTGCTGGCGGAACGATGGCCTTCTCGGGCGCCGGTGGTCAACGGGCTCGACCAGATCGGCTGGCGTCTCGCCCTGGGGATCGGTTTCTTCCAGTGCCTCGCTCTCTGGCCGGGCGTGTCGCGGTCGGCCGCCACGATCCTCGGGGGGATGGCCCTGGGCCTCGAGC
The DNA here is from genome assembly GCA_938010045.1 of uncultured bacterium. Lineage (GTDB taxonomy): Bacteria > Verrucomicrobiota > Kiritimatiellia > PWTM01 > PWTM01 > CAACVY01. Next base: position 59,227 of record CALLFZ010000020.1, on the reverse strand, counting down.
GCCGCGCGGCCACCCAGTACTCGTTTTTCGCGGCGGTGCCGGTGCTCACGATCGCGTCGTTGTTCGCTGTCTGGCGCGGCGGCCGCACATTGTCGGCCGAGTGGTGGCCGTTTTTCGTGGTCGGACTCGTCGTCTCGTTCGGTGTCGGTCTGCTGGCGATCCGGTGGCTCATGGCCTATCTGTCGCGACACCGCATGGACGCCTTTGCGGTCTATCGCCTGGTGCTGGCCGCTTTGGTGTTGTGGTTCAGCCGGTGAGACGAGGATCCGAGGTGACTCGCGGGGGGCGCGCCGCCCGGCCCGATCCGGCCGCGGTGCTGGCGCAGACCACCTTCTTCGCCGGCCTCTCCGGGTCGTCGAGACGGGCGCTGGCCCACGTGTGCGGGTTGCGCACGGTGTCTCGTGGGGACGTGCTGTTTCGCGAAGGTGAGCCGGCGGTCGGCCTTTGGGTTTGCCACAGCGGACGCGTTCGGCTCGCCCGCCGCGGGCCGGACGGTCGCGAGCATGTCCTGAAGATGGTGCGGCCCGGCGAGACCTTTGCGGAAGCCGTGTTGTTCGAGATGCCCACCTACCCGGCGACGGCGACCGTGCTGGAACCGGGGGTGATGTTCGTCATTCCGACGCCCGACGTGCGCGCGTTGCTGCGGGACGAGGCTTTCCGAGATGACTTCCTTGCGATGATGTCTCGCAAGCTGCGCCATCTGGCCGAGCGCGCGGCGGCCGCGCCGGTCGCCGATCTGGCGGCTCGATTTGAACGCTTTCTGGATGAGCAATTTGGTTCGGCCCTCCGCATCGAAACCCGGCTGACGCGGCGCGACGTTGCCTCGGCCCTCGGGATTGCGCCGGAAACGCTGTCGCGATTGCTACGCGAGCTGCGCGTATCCGGACGTGTGCATTGGAGCGGGCGGGTGATCCAACGCGGGATTCGGAAGCGGACCGGCCCAGGGCCGCTGGTTGCACCAGGCTGAACCGTTCACCCGGGACCCATGGCCGGGCGCCAAACGAGCCGTCCGGTCGTCTTCGTTCGGGTTTGCGCCGGGCGAGGGGGGTTGATCCGCCGGCGGAGCGAGGCGAAATTCATGCGCGGTGAGGCGACGTGAGGCTCACGATGAATATCGCCACGCGGAGCGCGTCCATTCGGAGTAGGCGGCGATGAGCTCGCGGCTGCGGCGGGCCCGGGGCGGCGACGTCGAAGCGTTCGTTCGACTCTTCGAACCGCTGCGCCCCCTGGTCCACGCCGTGGCGCGTCGGCTGGTGGGCGACTCGGATGCGGAGGATGTCGTGATGGAAACCTATCTGCGGGCGTGGACGCATTTGCCGGGTTACCGCGGCGGTGCGTCGCTGAAGACGTGGATCCTCCGCATCGCGCGCAACGCCTGTCTCGACCTGCTGAGACGGAGAACGGCGCGTCCGACGTCGTCATTGAGCGGCGAGACGTCCGATGATCCCGTCGTGTTCGACGTGGACGATCCCACGGCCTCATCGCCCTCGGAGGAGGCGGAGACCCGGGATTCTGTGTTGATGCTGCGGAGTGCCCTGGCAAGGCTCGACGCGCCTCACCGACAGGTGCTGTTGATGCGTTACGGAGATGGTCTGAGCTACGGCGAAATTGCGGCCGCGGCGGGGGTGCCCATCGGCACGGTGATGTCGCGACTCTTCAACGCAAAGCGGAAATTGCGCGCCATCTGGGACCAGCTGGAGAAGCGCGGGCACAAGGAGGCCGCAGGATGAAACGGCGCATGCCTTTGGAGGCCTTGCGGTCGCGGCCATCCCGGATGCGACCGCCCGATGAGTTCTGGGCGGAGTTCCGAGCCCGTGCGGCCGACCGGCCGAGGGCCGAATCGGCGTTCATGTGGCGACCGAGCCCACTGGCGGCCGGCGTCGCGGTGGCGCTCGCGGCGGCCGCCGTCGTTGCGCTGCCGTGGTTCGGATCGAACGCGCGTGCCGCCGGGGTCCGGCTCGATTCGATTCAAATCGGCGTGCCGCATTCCGGCGTGGTCGTCGTGTATGATGAGGTCACCTCGGGGATGATCGTCGCGATTGATGGGCTGGCGGTGACGGAGACGGGACGATGAGACGTTGGAGGTGCGGTCATCGGCTCCCGCTGATCGCGGGGCTCGCCGCGCTGTGGCTGGTCGGATCCGCGGCGCGGCCTGCGGCGGGTGCGACGCTGCTGCTGAGGGCGGTGACGGCCTCGTCGGGGCCGGCCGAGGTGGACGGCGCGCTGCGAGACGTCGAACCGCTGCTCCGGCGGCATTTGCAGTATTCGCAGTTTCGGCTCGCTGGGTCGGCGTCGATCTCGCTGCCGGCGGATGGCGCGGCCGTCAACGTGGGGGCGGATGTGGTGGCGCGGTGCCACGGCGATTTGGATCGCCTTGTGCTCACGATTGAGCAACGGGGGAGAGTGGTGGTGCAGACGCAGGTGGGCTTGCGGCGCGGTGTACCCTTGGTGTTTTCGGGATTGGCGAGCCGCGAGGGGACGACGCTCATCGTGATCATCGCGCGGTAATCAAGCACTGCCCGTGTGGTGGTGCGTGGCGGCGAGCGAGTCGGTGCCTGCGCATGGTTTCCGGCAGGCGCGATCCGGAGTCCCCTCCGACCAACTATGGAACCGCAGCTCGACATGGGGCGGCGACCTGCGGAGGGTCGGCGATTGCCGGTGAGCGACGGCCGGGGTATGCTCCCCGTTCGTTTCGGCCGGCGAACGCCGGTCCGCGAATCGGGAGAATTACAAATGGCGCGAGTGTACAACTTCGGGGCCGGACCGGCGGTGCTGCCGGAGGAAGCGTTGCTCGAGGCGCAGCGAGAGCTGTTCGACTACCACGGCAGCGGAATGTCGATCATGGAGATGAGCCACCGCGGCAAGGAATACGCGGCGGTGCATGAGGAGGCGATCGCGAACCTGCGGCGGTTGCTCCATCTGCCGGAGGACTACGACGTGTTGTTCCTCCAGGGTGGCGCGAGTGCCCAGTTCGCGATGGTGCCGCTGAATCTCCTCACCCCCGGCCAGATCGCGGAATACGTGAACTCGGGCGCATGGGCTTCGAAGGCGATCAAGGAGGCCAAAGTGCGCGGGTCGGTGCGGGTCGTGGCCGACACCTCAAAGGACATCCCCACCCGCCTACCGGCACTCGAGAGCCTCACCTTCTCGCCCGATGCCGCCTACGTCCACCTCACATCGAACGAAACGATCGCGGGCACGCAGTGGGCCGTGTTCCCGACGACGCCGACGCCGCTGGTCGCGGACATGTCGTCGGACTTTCTCTCCCGGGCAATGGACGTGCGGCAGTTCGGGCTGATCTATGCCGGCGCGCAGAAAAATCTTGGCCCTGCCGGTTGCGCCGTGGTCGTGATTCGCAAAGACCTGCTCGAGCGGTGTCCGGAGGACGTCCCCATCTTCTTTCGGTACCGCACGCATGCCGCGGAGCAGTCGCTCTACAACACGCCACCGACGTTCACGATCTACATGATCATGCTGACGACCCGGTGGCTGATCGCGCAGGGTGGCGTTGAAGGGATCGAGCGCCGCAATCGCGAAAAGGCGGCGAAACTGTATGCGGCGATCGATGCGTCCAGCGGTTTTTATCGAGGGACGGCGGTGCCCGAGCATCGCTCGATCATGAACGTGACCTGGCGGCTTCCGAACGAGGCGCTGGAGGAGAAGTTCGTGAAAGAGGCTGCCGCACGCGGGCTCAAGGGGCTGAAGGGGCACCGGTCCGTCGGAGGCATTCGTGCCTCGATCTACAACGCGTTCCCGCCGGCCGGTGTGGACGCGCTGATCGAGTTCATGCGGGAGTTTCAGGCCGCCAACGGTTGATCGGGACGGGGTTCGACCCAGTTTGCCAAGCCCCGCCGCGCGTGCGAAACTTAGCCGCTCGCGTGCGCCTGTAGCTCAATTGGACAGAGCGTCAGCCTCCGGAGCTGAAGGTTCCGCGTTCGATCCGCGGCAGGCGCACCATCCCGGCGCTCGACCATCTGCGCTTCGGCCGCTCGGTGGGACTCTCTGGGCTTCGCGGAGTACCGTTTCGTGTCAGCGCATCGGGCGGGGCGGATCAGCACTCGGCGCTGTACCGTGCCCGGCGCGCCGATGGCCCAGCTGGACCCGCGCCGATTTTGTACTTGTGCCTGTCCCCACCGAAGAGCGGCGACAGGCACCGGACAACCCCGCCGGCTCGCAGGCACCGCTCCGGCGCCGGAGCTCGGAAACGATCCGGCCAGCCATGTACGCCGCAGAATACCGCCTTGCAGATCGCGGGCGTCGGAGCGGAAGTGCCCAGCGACGTCGGCGCCACGGATGGCCGAGGTGTTGTGAGTTGGCCGCGGCACGGCGCCGAGGTGGGCGGCCGGTTCCCCCTACGGTGGGGCCGCCCGCGATTGAGTCGCGTCCAAGGTTTGGATGGCTGCTCGGTATCATCGTCCAATCCTTGGAAACACCGTTTCGAAACCTGCCGTCCGTTCGGCCGTCCGTCTGCAGGGTTCGGCGGCGTCGGACGTGGGGGCACGGGAATCGTGGGTGGTCGCTTGCGCATCGGTATTTCGGGCCGTATGATGTCAGGCTCATGAGTCGAACCACGTACGAAAAAGTTTGGGAGTGCCACGTTGTCAGAGACTTCGGTGATGGCACGGCTCTTCTCTACATTGACCGGCATCTGGTGCACGAGGTGACCAGTCCGCAGGCGTTCGACGGTTTGCGGTTGGCGGGTCGGCGGGTTCGACGGCCGGATCTGACGTTTGCGACGATGGATCACAACGTGCCGACGGACGAGTGGCGCGAGATCAGCGATCCGGTCGCGCGCGAGCAGATCGCGGCGCTCGAGGCGAACTGTCGGGAGTTTCGCATTCGGTTGTTCGGCCTGGATGATGAGCGCAACGGCATCGTGCACATCATTGGTCCTGAGCTTGGGCTGACGCTGCCGGGGACGACGATCGTGTGCGGCGATTCCCACACCGCGACACACGGCGCGTTTGGTGCGCTGGCGTTTGGGATCGGCACCTCCGAGGTTGAGCACGTCCTGGCGACGCAGACACTACGCCAGCGCAAGTCCAAGGTATTCCGCGTGGAGTTCGCCGGCCGTCTGCGTCCGCCGGTGACGCCCAAAGATCTCATTTTGAAGTTGATTGGCACCATCGGCACGGCGGGTGCGACGGGCTTCGTGCTGGAGTACGCGGGTGAGGCGGTGCGGGCGATGTCGATGGAAGGCCGGATGACGATCTGCAACATGAGCATTGAGGCCGGGGCGCGGGCGGGGCTGGTGGCCCCGGATGAGACGACCTTTCAGTTCATCGCCACGGGGGATCGGCCGTATGCCCCGCGCGGGGCGGCGCTGGAGCGGGCGATCGAGCGTTGGCGAATGCTGGCCTCCGATCCCGACGCCCGGTACGACCGCGAGGTGACGATCGCGGCCGACCAGGTGGCGCCGCAGGTGACGTGGGGTACGAGTCCTGGGATGGTGGTGGACGTGGACCAGCCGATTCCCGAACCGGACCGGGTGCCGGGCTACAGCCGGCAGGACGCCGAGCGGGCGCTCCGCTACATGGGATTGCGGCCGGGCCAGCGCATGACCGAGGTTCCGGTGCAGGTGGTGTTCATTGGAAGCTGTACGAACGGCCGCATCGAGGATTTGCGCGAGGCGGCGCGGGTCGCGCATGGCCGTCGCGTCGCGGCGGGAGTGCGCGCGATGGTGGTGCCGGGCTCCGCGCAGGTGCGGCGTCAAGCGGAGGCCGAGGGGCTCGACCGCATCTTCCGCGCGGCGGGGTTCGAATGGCGCCGGCAGGGGTGCAGCATGTGTCTAGCGATGAACCCTGACCGGCTCGCGGAGGGCGAACGCTGTGCCGCGACCTCGAATCGCAACTTCGAGGGCCGCCAGGGCAAGGGGGGACGTACCCACCTGGTGAGCCCGGCGATGGCCGCCGCCGCCGCGATCGCCGGTCGGTTCGTTGACCTGAGACACTGGGCCGCTTGAGGACCATTCGAGGGGAGCGACGAGATGGAACCGTTTCTTCGTCATCGCGGCCGCGTTGCCATGCTGGATCGGGCGAACGTGGATACGGACCAGATCATCCCCAAGCAGTTCTTGAAGTCGGTTCGGCGTACCGGCTTCGCGCCGGCGCTGTTTTTCGACTGGCGGTATCTACCCGACGGCTCGCCCAATCCTGCGTTCGAGCTGAATCAGCCGCGGTTCGCGGGCGCCAGCATCCTGGTGGTCCGGAATAATTTCGGCTGCGGCTCGAGCCGGGAGCATGCGGTGTGGGCGATCCAGCAGTACGGGTTTCGTGCTGTGATCGCCCCCTGGCAGATGCGCGACGGGGAGCGGGTCGCGGCGTTTGCCGAGATTTTCCGGAGCAACGCGACCCGCAACGGACTGGTCACCGTCGAGCTCTCGGAGCCGGAGGTCGAGGCGATCGCCCGCGAGACCGCGGCCCGGGAGGGACTCGAAGCCACGGTGGATCTCGAGCGCATGACCGTGACGCTCCACACGCCACAACCCCTCGAGTTTCGGTTTTCGATGGATGAGGCGGCTCGGCGAACGCTGATGGAGGGGCTGGACGAGATCCGGCAGACGTTGGAGTTCGAGCCGGAGATCGCGGCGTTTGAGCGGCGGCACGATCCGCAGATGCCCTCCGCCGCCAGGTAAGGGCGCTGGCGGCGCGCGGGGGACGGGCAGCGGGATGAAACTGCGGTGGGACCTCGGCCTTGCGCGCGATTCCGCCGTGATGATCGTGAGCAACGGCCTCGCGGGGCTGTTGTTTCTCGCGGTCCACATGGTCGCGGGCCGATGGATGGCGCCGACCGAATACGCCGCGTTTGCATCCCTTCTGGGGTTGCTCTGGATCGTACTGGTGCCGTCGGCCGCGCTGCAGGTGGCGGTGGCGCGGTATGCGGCGGAATACTGTCATGCGCGCGACGAGGCGATGTGGGGGCGCCTGGTGGGTTCCGTGGCGCGGGTGGTCACGATGACGGGGGCGCTGCTCTTGCTGGTGTGGGGGGCCGCGGCGGCGCCGATGCACGCGTGGTTACGCGTCTCGCGCGTGGGCGCGCTGTGGTGGGTGGGGGTGATCGCTTGGATTAGCCTCTATGCGCCGCTGGTGTCTGGCGCGTTGCAGGGGGCGCAGCGGTTTGGCTGGATGGCGGCGGCGGGGCTTGCGCCCGGGTTGGTACGGCTGGGGCTGGCGTGGCCGGTGGCGCGCGCAGGCGGCGACGCGGCAGCGATGCTCGGGGTGTACGCGGCCAGTGTCGCGGCGGGCGTGCTTGTGGGGCTGTGGCCGCTGCGCGAAGTGGTGAGACGGGCTCCCGCCGAACGGCTGAGCCTTGGGCCCTTCGCCCGTTATTGTTTGCCGGTGGCCGGCGGGCAGTTCGTCGTGTACGCGCTGATGAACGCTGACCTCATTCTGGCGCCCCGCCTCTTGCACGGCCCGGTCTTCTCCGCCTATGGCAAGGCCGCGATGCTGGCCCGATCGGTTTTGTTTCTACCGATGCCCCTGGTGCTGGCCATGTTTCCCAGAGCGGTAGTCTCGGACCGCCGTCGCATGCTCCTGCAGCCGGCCGGCATGGCGCTCGCGCTCTCAGGGGCGTTGGCGGCGGCGGTTACGGTGGCACCCGGCTTCGCGCTGCGGGCGATGTACGGCGTGGAGACCACGGTGATGATCCGGCTGCTGCGGGCCTACGCGTGGTCGGTCATTCCGATGGCCCTGACGACCGTCGTGATGCAGTACCTGTGGGCGCGACAGCAGGTGCGCGCACCGGCCGCCGCGCTCGCGCCGGTCGCGGCGGCGTACATTGCCGTGCTGCTCGGCCGGTGCGCGGATGACCCGCACGCGATGATTTCCGCGATGGCCGTGGCCGGTATGGCCGCGCTCGTTGCGCTCGGCGCGCGTGTGGCGTGGCTCTGGCGGGAGGCGCCGGGAGCATGACGGTTCCCCGGCGAATCCTCGTTCTCTCGTTGGCCGGCGCGGGCGACACGCTGCTGGCGACCCCGCTGATCGCCGAGGTCCGGCGGCACTTTCCGAGAGCGCGCATCGAGGTGCTGACCATGCAGGGGACGCCGCCCCGCGAGGTGCTCGCCCACAACCCTGCGGTGGACGAGGTGCTCGGCTTCGATTTCATGGCCGCCGGGCGAAGGCGCTCGGTGCTCGAGTGCCTCCGCCTGCGCCGTCGGCACTATGACCTCTCGTTCACAGTGATGCCGCAGAACCGGTTGGAGTATAACCTGATCACGTTTTTGATCGGCGCGCGACAACGCGTTGGCTTCGAGTTCATGTGCAATTGCGGCGCGCGGCCGCGCCTGCTGCTGACGAATGTGGTCCGGGAGGATCGCCGCCTCCATGTCGTCGACAACAACCTGCGCCTCCTCACCGAGGGGCTGGGCCTGCCGCTCAAAGGATCGCCCCCGCACATGCCGCGGCTGTTCCCGCAGCCGGATCACGAAGCGCGCGCGGAGGCGGCGCTTCGGTCGCTGGGCGCGCTCGGGCAGCCATGGATTGGCTTCCATCCCGGGTCGGGCACCACGAAGAACCTGATTCTCAAACGGTGGCCGGTCGCACGTTGGGCAGAACTGGCCCGGCGCGTGGTGTCGCGTCACCCGGAGGCGCGCATACTGCTGTTCGGCAGCGCCGAGGAACGGCCGTTGCGCGACGAGGTGGCTCGACGGTCCGGCCTTGGCCCGGCGCGGATTACGGCCGCGCCGGACGGGCAGGTTCTCGATACCGCGGCGCTGATCCGGCGCATGGCGGTGTTCGTGTGCGGGGATACGCTGCTGACTCATGTGGCGGCCGCCATGGGCGTGCCCACCGTCGAGATCGTCGGCCCCACCGATCCGCGCGCCACCGGACCCTACGGGGTGCCGTGCCGAATCGTCCGGCTTGGTCTCGCCTGCAGCCCCTGCTATTTTTTCTCGAAACACGGCATTCGTTGCACGCACGAGCGCCCAATGGCATGCCTCGAGGAGCTCGATGAGAGGCTCGTCGAGGCGGCGGTGGACGAGCTGCTGGCGGCGGCCGCCGCCCCGACACAACCGACGGATTCCCGGTCATCATGAAGGTCCTGATCACCGGCGGCGCCGGATTCATCGGCAGCAATCTCGCGCAGCGACTCATCCACGAGGGTCACCGAGTTCGGGTCTTCGACAACTTCTCCACCGGCCAGGAGCGGTTTCTCGATGCGGTGCGCCAGGCGCCGAACTTCGAGCTGCTGCGCGGCGATCTATTGGATCCGGCCGCGATCACGGCCGCGACGGACGGGGTGGACCTGGTGGTGCATCTGGCGGCAAATGCGGATGTACGGTTCGGCACCGAGCATCCGCGCCGGGATCTCGAACAGAACACAATCGGCACCTTCCACGTGCTCGAGGCGATGCGGACGACGGGCGTACGGAGAATCGCGTTCGCCTCGACCGGCTCGATCTACGGGGAACCGGAGGTCTTTCCAACGCCCGAAGATGCGCCGTTCCCAGTGCAAACCTCGCTGTATGGCGCATCGAAGCTGGCCGGCGAGGGACTGATTGAGGCCTACTGCGAGGGGTTTGGATTTCAGGCGTGGATCTTCCGCTTCGTTTCGATCCTCGGAGAGCACTACTCGCACGGCCACGTCTTCGACTTTTACCGCAAGCTGCTCATCAACCCCGGGGAGCTCGAGGTGCTCGGCGATGGACATCAGCGCAAGTCCTATCTCTACGTGCAGGACTGTATTGACGCGATGCGGCTCGCGATCGAACGGGCCGACCACCGCGTGAACATTTTCAACCTCGGTGCCGACGAGTACTGCGAGGTGAACGACTCTGTTCGTTGGATCTGCGAGGAGCTGGGGGTGAGGCCGCGACTGCGCTACACGGGCGGCATTCGCGGCTGGGTGGGCGATAGCCCGTTCATTTTCCTCGACACACGGCGGATTCGGTCGCTCGGCTGGACGCCGAAGCTCTCGATCCGCGACGCGGTGGTCCGGACGTTGCGCTATCTGCGAGCGAACCCTTGGTTGCTGGAGGCCCGCGCATGAGTGGGCCATCGCTCGCGGGCCGCCTCGCGTTGGTCACCGGTGCGAGCCGCGGGCTGGGGGAGGCGGTCGCGCGCCGATTCTGGGAGGCCGGCGCTTCGCTTCTGCTCGTATCCCGCCGTGAGGCAGATGTGCGGCGCGTTGCCGAGTCGCTGCCGCCTCGGAGCGGTCAGACGGCCACCGGCGCGGGTGTGGATCTCTCGCAGAGCGACATCTCGCCGGCGGACCGCCTTCTGCCCGTGCTGGACGGGTTCGGACGTCCGTTGGATATTTTAGTGAACAATGCCGGCGTTCAGGGGCCGATCGGCCCGCTGAGCAGCGCCGGTCCGACGTGGGCGGGGTGGGTCGAAACCATCCGCGTCAATCTGCTTGCGCCCGCACGGCTCATCGCGGACTTGGCGCCGCGAATGGCCGACGGCGGAGTGATCATCAATGTGGCCGGCGGCGGGGCGACGGGCCCGCGGCCGAATTTCAGCGCCTATGCGGCGTCGAAGACTGCGATCGTGCGGCTCACCGAATGCGTCGCCGAGGAGCTGCGTGGTCGCCGTATCCGAGTGCTCGCGCTGGCTCCCGGCGTCTTGCCCACCGCGATGCTGCGCGAGGTCGCCGCGGCGGGCGCGGAGGCGGCGGGCGAGCGCGAGGTGGCCTCGGCGCGGCGCGCGCTCGAGGCCAATGACGCGACCGCGCTCGACCGCGCTGCGCGCTGTGCGGTATGGATGGCCTCGGACGCAGCCGCCGGGATCACCGGTCGGCTGATTAGTGCCGTCTGGGATCCTTGGCCGACGCTCGGCGACCGTGCGGGCGAGATCGGACAGTCCGATCTGTACACGCTGAGGCGCATCGTGCCGCGCGACCGTGGCCTCGACTGGGGCGATCCGGTAGACTCGGGCACGGCGACGAGGTCGTGATGAGCCCTGCGGCATCCCAACTGCGGGTCGGTATCGTCGGCTGCGGCTTGATCGGCCGCAAGCGCGCCGCCGCGCTCGGACAGGATCGGCTCGTGGCGTGCGCGGACCTCGACCAGAGGCGTGCGGAGGCGCTGGCTGTTCCGGCCGGCGCCGCGGTCTGCCATTCGGTCGACGATCTGGTGCGCCGGGATGATCTGGACGTCGTGATCGTGGCGACGACGCACGATGCGCTGGCGTCGGTGGCCATGGCGGCGCTCGAGGCGCGCAAACACGTGCTGGTCGAAAAGCCGGCTGGACGGACGGTGGCGGAGGTGGAGGCGATCGCGCGCGCAGCGGCTGCGGCCGCCCGCCTCGTGCACGTCGGATTCAACCACCGTTATCATCCCGCGTTGCGCCGCGCGCGGGAGATCTTCGCGCGCGGCGAACTCGGTCCGATGATGATGGTGCGCGGGCGCTACGGGCACGGCGGGCGCCCTGGATACGAGCGCGAATGGCGCGCCGATCCGGTGCGCTCCGGCGGCGGCGAGCTGATCGACCAGGGCGTGCATCTCATTGATTTGGCGCGATGGTTTCTCGGCGAGTTCACGGAGGTGCGCGGGCTCGCGACGACGCTGTACTGGGCGATGACGGTGGATGACAACGCGTTTTTGATGCTTCGCACCGCGGGTGGCCAGGTGGCGTTTCTGCACGCGAGCTGCTCGGAGTGGAAGAATCTGTTTTCGCTGGAGATCTACGGGCGCAGCGGGAAGCTGCACATCGAAGGGCTCGGCGGCAGCTACGGGGTCGAACGGCTGGCGTGGTACCGCATGTTGCCCGAGATGGGGCCGCCGGAGACGACGATCTGGGAGTTCCCGGGCCCGGATACGTCGTGGACCGTGGAGTGGGCCGAATTTGCGGAGGACATCCGCCAGATGCGGGCGCCGGCGACGGGTCTGGCCGATGCGCGCGCGGCGCTGGCGGTGGTGGAGGCGGTGTATCGCGGAGGAGCCGGATGAGCGAAGCCGACCGGTTTATTGAGCAGCACCTCGAAGAGACGGCCGAGGTCGCACGCCGGCTCGACCGCGCGGCGATCGCGGCAGCCGCCGAGCGGCTGGCGGCGGTTCGCGATCGCGGCGGGCGGCTCTTCGTGCTCGGCGTTGGCGGCAGCGCCGCCAACGCCAGCCATGCGGTGAACGACTTTCGGAAGCTCTGCGGCTTCGAGGCGTATGCGCCGACGGATAACGTTGCGGAGCTCACCGCGCGCATCAACGACGAGGGCTGGGCGGGCGCGCTCGCGGCGTGGCTGCGCGGCAGCCGTATCGGCCCACGAGACGGCGTGCTCGTGTTTTCGGTCGGCGGCGGCGACGAGGCACGTAATGTCAGCCCGAACATCGTCGAGGCGATCCGCGAGGCGAAACGGGTGGGGGCGACGGTGGTGGGTATCGTCGGGCGCGATGGCGGCTTCACGGCCCGCACGGCCGATGCGTGCGTGGTGATTCCGGTGGTCAATTCCGCCGCGATTACGCCGCACACCGAGGCGTTCCAATCGGTCGTCGCGCATTTGCTGGTCTCGCATCCACGCCTGAAGATGGCCTCCACGCACTGGGAGCATCTGGATCGGGGGGGCGCGGCCGCGCCCCGGGAGGTCCGTCCATGACGCAGGACCGGGTTCCCCGTCTCGAGGAGCTGAAGATCAAGATCTTTTCCGACGGGGCCGATCTCGACTCGATCGCGGCAGCGCGCGCCCGGGGCCTCGTGAAGGGGTTTACGACGAACCCCACGCTGATGGCGCGCGCGGGCGTGACGAACTATCTGAACTTTGCGCGCGAGGTGCTCCGGATCGTGCCCGATCTTCCGGTCTCGTTCGAGGTGTTCTCCGATGAATTCGATGAGATGGAACGGCAGGCGCGAGTGCTGCGTGCGCTCGGGACGAACGTCCACGTCAAAATCCCGATCACGAACACGCGGAGGGAATCCTCGTGCCCGCTGATCGCGCGGCTCTCGCGGGAGGGCATCCCGCTCAACATCACCGCGATCATGACGCTGCGGCAAGTGCGCGAGGTCGCGGAGGCGCTGGACCCGGCGTGTCCGACGTTCGTCTCAGTGTTCGCGGGACGGATTGCGGACTCGGGCCGCGACCCGGTGCCGATCATGCGCGAAGCGCTCGAGATTCTGCGCCCGCGTCCGCGCGCGGAGCTGCTGTGGGCGAGCCCGCGCGAGGCGCTGAATATTTTGCAGGCCGAGTGGATTGGCTGTCCGATCATCACCGTCACGCCGGACCTGCTCGCGAAGGCGGAGCAGTTCGGCAAGGACCTCGAGGAGTTTTCGCTCGAGACCGTGCGGATGTTCCGGCGCGACGCGGTGAACAGCGGGTTTGACATATGAGCCGACGCACCGCAGCGGCGCGGTCGGCGCGGGGGGCGCAACGCCGATGATCATCACGCAGACACCGTTTCGGATCACGCTCGGCGGGGGTGGCACGGACCTGCCATCGTTCTATCGCGAGCACGGCGGTTTCGTGTTCACGATGGCGATCGACAAATTTATGTACGTTTTTTTGCACCGGCTGCCGGTGACGGAGCGCAAGACGCTGATCCGCTACTCCCAGGTGGAGGTCGTGAACTCGGTGGACGAGATCCGGCACCCGCTCGCGCGGGAGGCGCTGCGGCAGTACGGCGTACGCGAGTACATCGAGCTCGCAAGCCTCGCCGACCTGCCGGCGCGGACGGGCTTGGGGTCGTCCGGCGCCTATCTCGTGGGGCTGCTGACCGCGCTGCGCGCGTGGCGGCGGACGCCGGCGCCGCCCGCCGAGGTCGCGGAGGAGGCCTGCCGCATCGAGATGGAGATCCTGAAGGAGCCGGTGGGCAAGCAGGACCAGTATATCGCGGCGTTCGGCGGCTTCCGTACGCTCGAGATTGCGCGGGACGGAACGGTCACGGTGGGCTCGGTGCCGGTGGATTCCACGCTCGCGCTGGAGCTCGCGCACAAGGCCCGGATGTACTACACGGGGATTCAGCGCTCGGCGACCGCGGTGCTGCAGCACCAGGACGAGGCCGCGCGCCACGCCGACCGGCCCGACCACGCGCGGGTGGTCGAGTCGCTGCTCGAGATCCGCGAAATCGGCCGCCAAATCCACCGTGCGGTTCTGGACCGGGACCTCGACCGGTTCGCGCGACTGATGGACGACCACTGGGCATGCAAGCGGCGGCTGTCGTCTTCGGTGAGCCTTGGGGTTGTGGACGAGCTCTACGAAACGGTGAAACGCGACTATGGCGTGCTCGGCGGCAAGATCATCGGCGCCGGCGGGGGGGGGTTCGTGTTGCTGTACTGTCCCGAGCGCGGCCGGGAGCTCGACGGGTTCATGGCGTCGCATGGGATGCCGCGCGTGAGCTGGCTGCCGTGCCGGCACGGGGCGCGCGTGGTCGCGGAGTTCGCGGAGTCGGATGACTTCGATGGCCCTGCGGAGTGAGGCGGGCTCGACGCGGCTGCAGGCGGCGATTCTGTGCGGCGGGCTTGGCACGCGCATCCGGGCGATCGCGCGCGACCGCCCGAAATCGCTCCTGCCGGTGGCGGGGCGGCCGTTCATCGATTACCAGTTGGACCTGCTCGCGCAGAGCGATGTGCGCGACGTGGTGTTGTGTGTCGGCGTCGGCGCGGAGGCGATCGAGCGGTACGTTGGGGACGGGAGGCGTTGGGGCGTGCGGGTCGCTTACTCGCGCGAGCCTCCGGAGGCGCTGCTCGGCACCGGCGGGGCGCTGGTGAATGCGCGGGAGCTCCTGCGCGAGTGGTGCTTTGTGATGTACGGGGACTCGTATCTGCCCGCGGACTACCGGCCGATGGCGCGCGCATTTCTCGAGAGCGGAGCGCCGGCGATGATGTCGGTGTTCCGCAATCAGGGCCGGTGGGACTCAAGCAACGCGCGGGTTGAGCGGGGTCGTGTCGTCTTCTATTCGAAATCGGCCGCGCCCGGCGAGGCCGAGTGGATTGACTGGGGGCTCCTCGCGCTGCGGCGGGAGGTGATCGGCCGCTACGTCGGCGCGCGGACGCCGCTGGATCTTTCCGTGATGCTTCGCGATCTCGTTGCCGCCGGCGAACTGGCCGCGTGGGTCGCGCCGACGCGGTTTTACGAGATCGGCAAGCCGGAGGGCTGGGAGGAGCTCGACCGTTATCTCCGCGAGAACGGCGCGGACCATCGTGCGAGCCCCGCAGGATAAGCTCGCTCCTCACCGTTCGTTGCGGTCGACCAGCGATGCGTTCGCTGAGATGCCGCCGCGGAATTTGCCCCAGGGCGCCGCCGTGGGGAAGGCGGGCGCCCGCGATGGACCTGCGGCGAGGAGGCCGGCGAAGCTAGCGGAGGTTCAGCAGGAGATACAGTGCCAGCGCGATCACCGCAACGATGGCCTCGGCGGTCGCGATCTGCGCGATGGGCACGGTGGGCAGATGACGGGCCCACCATCGGCGGCCCAGCAGCCCGATCAGCGCGTCGGCGCCGAGCACCACGCCCACCCAGACCAACCAGGTCATCATGGCGGCGGCGGAGCAGGCGGGGCGGCCGATGGGGGGGCACGCTCGAGTTCGGCGATGCGCTCCGCGAGAGTGGCGATCAATGTGTCGAGGCCTGTGCGCGCCTGCGCGGAAATCGTTAACGGAGTGACGCTGGTGCGAGCCACGAACTCTTCGAGATGCTTCGCCGCATCGGGCATGTCCATTTTGTTGGCGACGGTCAGATAGGGCCGCTCGTCCAGTCCGCGCCCGTACATCTCGAGCTCTCGGCGGAGGCAAAAAAAGTCGTCCGCTGGATGCCGGCCCTCGGTGCCGGCCATGTCGATCAGCAGCACGAGGAAGCGGGTGCGTTCGATATGCCGCAGAAAATCGTGGCCGAGACCGACGCCTCGGTGCGCGCCGGCAATGAGACCGGGGATGTCGGCGACGCGCAGCGTCCGCTCGTCGTCGAGCGGCACGACTCCGACCGTGGGATGGAGGGTGGTGAACGGATAGGGCGCGACGCGGGGCCGGGCTCGGCTGATCGCGCCGAGCAAGGTGGACTTGCCTGCATTTGGGAATCCGACGAGGCCGACATCGGAGATGAGCTTCAGCTCGAGCAGCAGCTTGCGTTCCTCGCCGGGCTGGCCGGGCGTGCATTCGCGCGGCGCCTGGTGGGTGGACGTGACGAAATGGAGGTTGCCGAGCCCACCTGCGCCGCCTCGCGCCACCACGAGGTGTTCGCCGTCGTGCATGATCTCGCCGATCCAGGCGCCGTCCGCCGCGTTGCGGACTTCGGTGCCGCAGGGCACACGGATGATCCAGTCGGCCCCGCTGCGGCCGGTTTGCTGCTTGCGGCGGCCGGGCATGCCATTTTCCGCACGGTGGTGCGGCTGATAGTAGAGGTGGAGAAGAGAATCAAGCGAGGCGTCGCCCCGCAGCACCACGTCGCCGCCCCGGCCGCCGTCGCCGCCGTCTGGGCCGCCCCAGGGCACGCGTTTTTCGCGGCGAAACGTGGCAACGCCGTCGCCTCCGCGTCCAGCGCGGACGTGGACCTGGACACGGTCAATAAAGGTGGGCGCCTTCACGGCCTGATCTCCGGGCCGCGCGAAGGCCCGACCGAGCCCGGCTCAGTTGGAGCTCGTCGGCGCGGCCGAAATGACGTGGACGCGGCGTGAACGAGCGTCCATGGCGACCACGCCGTCGGCCAGCGCGAACAGCGTGAAGTCGCGCCCCATACCGACGTTGCGCCCCGGGTGCAGCCGGGTGCCGCGCTGGCGCACCAAGATGTGCCCCGCGCGCACCGTCTGGCCGGCGAAGCACTTGACGCCGAGGCGCTGACCGCGGCTATCGCGTCCGTTTCGACTGGTGCCCTGACCTTTTTTATGCGCCATGGCCGTTCCTCCCGGTGCTCAGGGGGTCGGGATGCCGACGATCCTGACCGACGTGACCGATTGCCGGTGGCCGACTTTGCGGTGATACCCCTTCCGGCGCTTTTTCCGATACGAAATCACCTTGCGGGCCCGGCTGTGCCCGAGGACCTGCGCCGAAACGGTCGCATCGGGCAGGTCGGGGGTGCCCACCTTCAACGTCGAACCGTCGGAGATTGCCAGCACCGGAGCCAGCGCCACGGTCTGGCCGGGCTCCGCGGCGATCCGCTCGATCGTCAGACGATCGTCCGGCCGAACGAGATACTGTTTTCCGCCTGTTTCAATCACTGCGTACGGTTTCATCCGAATTCGGATCCTCGGGTGTCTGCGCGCAGAGCTACGCAACAGGCCGGTCAGTGTACGAAGCGGTCGGTCCGGTGTCAACGCCGCCGGGCGTCGGGCCGCGCGGCGCCGGCGGCGTGGTTTCGCCGAGCACTGTGCGAATCCGTCGGATGTCGTCGTCGATCTGACGCCGCAGCGCTTGGGCGTCCGGAAATGTCTGGTCGCCACGTATGCGGGCGACCCAGTCCACTTCGATGCGTTCGCCGTAGAGCGAGAGGTCGCTGTCGAGCAGGTGCAGTTCGATGACCGTCTCGTTGCTATCTGCGAAGGTTGGGCGAGTGCCGATGTAGCCGGCCGCCGGATGGAGCGCGCCGCGGGCGTGGACCCAGGCGGCGTACACGCCGTCGGGCGGGCGCACGCGCCGCCTCGGGGGTTCCAGGTTCGCGGTGGGGATGCCGATGCGGCGGCCGACGGCGCGACCCGCCACGACCACGCCGTCGAACGAAAACCATTCGCCGAGCCAGCGGGCCGCCGTCGCGAGGTCGCCGCTCTGGATGGCGTGTCGGATCATTGTGCTGGACACGACTCGGCCCTCGACGCGCACTGGCGGCACCGCGATGACGTCCGTGCCGGCCGTCCGGACGAGTTGGCGCAACGTCGCGACGTCGCCGGCGGCGGCCTGGCCGAACCGCCACGATTCACCCACCGCGATCGCGCAGAGCCGTCCGAACGAATCCAAGATCCGCCGGACGAAGGCGGCCGGGTCGAGTGCCGCGAAGTCCGGCGTGAACGGCTGCACCACGCATCCGTCGAGCCCGAGATCGGCGAAGCGGCGCAATTTGCCTTCAAGAGAAAGGATGGCGGGCGGAGCCTCCGGCGGGCGAAGCACCTCGAGCGGGTGGGGCTCGAAGGTGAGCACCCACGCCTCGCCGCCGGCCGCACGGGCGCGATCGCGGGCGGCGCCGAGCACGGCGCGGTGTCCGATGTGCACACCGTCGAACACGCCGATGGCCAGCGCCACGGGGCGCGGCCCGGGTGAGACGGTTCGGATCTCCCATGCCACGCGCATCACGGCAAGGGAGCGAAGGTTTCCATCCTCCGCAGGCGCGCCTCGAGCGCGGCGCGGTCGCCGTCGAGAATCTCCTTCAGCGGCGCAGCGTCCTCGAGCGCAAGATCACCCGAATGGGTGCGGGTCAGTTCCTCGAGAAAGGCGCCGCAGCCCAGGTCCCGCCCAACGTCCGCGCAGAGCGTCCGCACGTAGGTGCCCTTCGTGCAGCGCAGCTGGAACTTCGCGCGGGGCGGCGCGAACTCGAGCAGGGAAAACTCATAGATGTGGATCAGGCGAGGCTCGCGTTCCACGACCTGGCCGCGCCGGGCCAGTTTGTAGAGCGGCTGACCGCCGCGCTTGATCGCGGAGATCATGGGCGGAACCTGCCAAACGTCGCCGGTCCGGCGGGCGAGCGCCTCGCGCAGCGCCGTCTCGGTCACACCGGAGATGTCGCGCTCCGCGACCACGCGTCCGTCGGCATCCTCGGTGTCCGTCTCAATGCCGAGCCGCATAACCCCCACATACGCCTTATCGGAGTTCATGAACCGGTCGGCCAGACGGGTGGCCCGGCCGATCAGCACCACGAGCAGGCCGGTGGCCATGGGGTCGAGCGTGCCGCCATGGCCGACCTTGCGCAGCCGGAACCGACCGCGGACGGCCGCGACCACGTCGTGGGATGTCCAGCCGGACGGCTTGTCCACCAAGAGGACGCCGTCGGGATCCGGCAGCGGGGACAACGGGCGGGAACCCATGTCAATGAACCTCGTCCGACGACGGCGGGGGTGTCTCCGTGTCGGTGGGGATGCGCGGCTCCAGCTGGTTCAACAGTGCCAACACGCGGTCTCCGCGCTCGATCGCATAATCGCGTTCGAACACCAGTACGGGGGTGTACTTGAGGCGCACGCGACGGTGGCAGTGCTCCTGCAGACGGATTCGGTGGCGGTAGAGTCGCGAGAAAATCGCCGCGGCCTCGGCTTCGCTGCCGCGGATCGAGACGAACACGCGGGCGTGGCGAAGGTCAGGGCTGACCTGGACGTTGGTGACCGTGACCGCGGCGAAATCCATGGATTCGCCGGCCATTTCCTGATACAGGGTGGCCGCGATTTCGCGTTTCAACAGCTCATTCACGCGGACCATGCGGGACGCGCGCATCGCCGTGTCCTTTCGACCAGATCAGAGACTCTGGGCGATCTTCTGGACCTCGTAGACTTCGATGATATCGCCGGGTTCAAATGCGTTGAAGTTGTCGAGCCGGATGCCGCATTCCTGTCCCTCGCGGACCTCGGTGGCGTCGTTCTGGAAGCGCCGCAGCGAGGCGATCGAGCCCTCGTAGACCACCTCGCCTTGGCGACGCACCCGCGCGCGTCCGCGGAGCAGCACGCGACCCGATCGCACGAGGCATCCCGCCACGTTGCCCTTTCGGCTCAGTTCGAACACCTGCTTCACGAGCGCCTGGCCCAGCGGCACCTCTCGCACGATCGGCTGGAGCAGGCCGGCCATCGCGTTGCGGACCTCTTCGACCAGCTCGTAGATTACGCTGTAGAAGCGGATTTCGACGCCCTCGCGCTTCGCGACTTTGTCCACACCGGCCTCACTGCCGACGTGGAACCCGATCACGATCGCGTTGGACGCTTTTGCGAGGAGCACGTCGTTGGCCGACACGTTCCCGACGCCGGCCAGGACGATTTTGAGCGCCACGCGGGTGCTCTTGATCTCGGTGAGCGCCTGCCGGACGGCCTCCAGCGTGCCCTGTACGTCGCACTTCAGGACGACCGCGAGCTCGACCTTCTGAGTCGGATCGGTCTTTGCCAGCAGGTCATCGAGCGAGAAGGTGCGCGTTGGCGCCTGCAGTTTGGCCCGCCGGCTTTCCTCCACGCGCGCCTCGGCGATCTCGCGAGCCTGCCGGTCCGATTGGACCACTTCGAACTCGGCGCCTGCCGGCGGCACGGCGTTGAGGCCGAGCATCTGTACCGCAAAGCCCGGGCCGGCGGTGCGCTGGCGGATGCCTCGGTCGTTTTCGAGCGACCGGACGCGTCCCCAGGTTTCGTGGCACACGACGGCATCGCCGACCTTCAGCGTGCCGCTCTTGACGAGCACGGTGGCGACCGGTCCACTGCCCGGCGCCAGGCGCGCCTCGAGGACGTAGCCGGTCGCCGGCCGGTGCGGAGGCGCCTTCAATTCCAGCAGGTCGGCCTGCAACAGGATCATGTCGAGCAGATCGCTGATGCCTTGGCCGGTGACGGCGCTGACGGGCACGCAAACGACCTTGCCGCCCCAGTCGTCGGGCGTCAGACCGTTCTGCTGCAATTGGGCTTTCACGCGGTCCACGTTGGCGCCGGGCAGATCGATCTTGTTGATCGCGCACATGATCGTGACGTTCGCGGCGCGAGCATGCTGAATTGCCTCGAGGGTTTGCGGCTTCACGCCTTCGTCGGCGGCGATCACGATCACGGCGATATCGGTCACATTGGCCCCGCGAGCGCGCATTTGCGTGAACGCGGCGTGGCCGGGGGTGTCAATGAACGTGATCCACCGGTCGCGCACCTGCACCATGTACGCGCCGATGTGCTGCGTGATGCCTCCGGCCTCGCCCGCCGCGACGCGCGTTTTGCGAATGTAGTCGAGCAGCGAGGTCTTGCCGTGGTCCACGTGCCCCATGAACGTGACCACGGGGGGACGGGGCTGCAGTTCGATCGGGGAGGGCGGCGGAGGTTCTGCCGGCCGCTCCACCGGCTTCTTGATCGGCTTCGGTGCCTCGACCGGCGCGCGTTTCTCCTGCTCGACGCGGATACCCAACCGCTGGCCGACCTGCAGCGCCGTCCGGAAATCGATCGGGTCGTTGAGCTTTCTGAAGATATTCATCTTCATTAGCTCGGCGACGAGCTGATTCGGTCGCAACTGCATCATGTCGGCCAGGCCGCGTACGGTGATCGGCTCGCGGATGCGAACCACCGAGGGGCGCGGAGGCGGCGGAGCGGGCGGAGGCGTGGTGGCCGCCGGTTGCGGTGGCGGCGACGGCGGAGCCGGTGGGGGAGTGACGGCTGGGGTTTCCAGTTCCGCGGCGGGTGGCGTTGACGAAGCTTCCGCCGTCACGGCCGGCGCGGCCGCAGCGTCCGTCACCGCTGGAGCCGGCTCCTCCCGCTTTTTACCCCAAAGTTCCCGGGCCTTCCGAACCTGGGTCACCGACGCGTTGGAGGACGGGTTGCTGGAGACGTCCTCGCCCAAGGCCTGAAGACGACGGATCAGCTCCTTCGTCGGGAGGTCCAGCTCCTTCGCCAATTCATACATTCTCATGACGATATGGTTCCGTGACGGCGCTCATGCTCCGCCGCCGCCGCTTTCCGCACTCGTTCGGCGGATACCGCATCGAGCCCGTCCACCGTGAGCAGGTCGGCGGGTTCGGCGGCAAGGATGCTTTCCAGATCCAGAAAACCGGCACGGACGAGCGCTTCCGCCCGATCGTGACCAATTCCTTCGATGGCGGCCAGTTCCTTGACGGCAGCGGCGACCTTCTCGTCGAACGGAACCGCCTCCTCCCGCTCGATCTTGATCTGCCAGCCGGTGAGTTTCATCGCCAGCCGGACGTTCTTGCCCTCGCGCCCGATGGCCAACGCCTGCTGGTCCTGGGGAACGCTCACGTAGGCAGTGCGGGTCGCTTCGTCGAGGCGAACGCGTTCCAGTTTGGCGGGGTGCAGCGCGTTGGTCACGAACTGACGGGGATCCGAATGCCAGCGCACGACGTCCACCCGCTCGCCATTGAGTTCGCGCGTGATGTTCTGCACCCGCATCCCGCGAAGGCCAACGCAAGCGCCCACAGGGTCCACTTTGTCATCGCGCGAGGCGACCGCAATCTTCGTGCGGAAGCCAGGATCGCGCGCAATCGCTCGGATTTCCACTGTTCCATCCCCGATCTCGGCGACTTCACGCTCGAACAGACGACGTACGAAATCCGGGCTGGATCGCGACAGCGTGATCATCGGATGGGCCGAAGGATCCACCGACAGCACGAGTGCCTGAATTCGGTCGTTCAGTTGATACTGCTCGGAGGAGGGTCGTTCCGAGGCGGGCAGCACGGCGTCTGCGTCGTCAATCTTCACCAGCACATCGCGACGGTCGAATCCCGAGACCGTGCCGCTGACGATGGTGCCCACCGCGTTCTTGAACAGCTCGTACACGCGGCTGCGCACGCCCTTGCGGATCTCCTGCAGGATGGACTGGCGGGCCGACTGGGCCGCGATGCGGCCGAGCTGGCTGGCCGGCACTTCGACCTCGAGCGTGTCGCCGGGTCGGACGTCGGGCTTGATCCTCTGGGCGTCGGAAAGACGGATCTGATCGGGACCGGGCACGCCGGACGCAATGACCGTTTTGGCCGCGTACATTCGGATGGTCAATGTCTTGCGATCAATTTGTACGCGAACCGTTGCCGCGCCGTGTATGCTTTTCCGCGCGGCGACCAGGAGGCCTTCCTCGATGGCGCGAATGATGGTTTCTCGATCGAGGTTGTGTTCTCGCTCGATGTTCTCCACCACCGCTTGCAGCTCGCTGTTCATACACCGACTCCTTCCGGCCGCGGCCGGATGCGCACCTGCGGTCCGCTGACAATGAACCACGGGTCCTGAGGACCCCGCCGCCGACACCGTACGGGCAAACCTGCAGAATATCCGGCGGAGGTGGGCTCGTCAAACAGCGGGCGGAACCTGGGGGCCGGGCGGGATTGCGAGAAAGCGAGTCGCGGCGTGGCCCGCATGGACGCGGCCGAGCCCGAACGCGCCGATCGCTGGTGGCGGCCATCTCCCCAGCGGGCGGCTTCGCGGGAGCCGGCACCGCGCGTGGGCATTCCCGTGATCGCGCCGCGTCCGATGGCTCCGCGAGGGGACGCGCCTGGGTTGTCTGCCGCGTGGAGTGAACCCGAGCCGTCCAAGCGTTGGAGGCGCCGATCGCGTGTTCGTCCAAGCCTTGGACGGGCGGGGCGGGCGGGGCGGGGGGTGGGTGGGCTGTTGCAGGCCGCAGAGGCGCCGCGTATCTTGACACAGGATCCCATGGAGCGCGACCTGCACGTCCATACCTTTTTTTCGCCCTGTGCGGAGCCGACCATGAGCCTCTCGGCCATCCTGGAGGCGGCGGCGGCGGCGGGCGTGGCGGAAGTGGGGCTGACCGATCATCCGCATCGCCCGGGGTTGGCCCGGCACCACCGGACACTCGACCGCGCGCGGGAGATCCAGCGCGGGCCCGTTCACGTGTGGATCGGAGCGGAACTCGAGGTCGTTGGGTTTCGCCAGCTCGCGCTGCCGGTCACCGAGCTGCCCGACGTGGACTACGTGCTGGCGGCGGCCTCACATTACGACGTTGTGAACGCGCCGCCGGTGCCGCATCTGGAGGACCCGGTGGAATGGGCGGACCGGTTGATGACGGATCTCGAGAACGCGGTGGAGTCGGGCGCCCATGCCATCGCGCATCCCTTTTATGCCTATGCGCTGCTGTGTCCGCCGTCGGGGTTTCGGATCGCGCCGCTCGACGACATTCTGGCGGAGATCCGCCGTCCCCGGGTGGACCGGTGGCTCGAGACGGTGGCGGCGGCGGGGATGGCGCTCGAAATCAGTCCGCGGTTGTGTGTCCACCTGGGGCTGGAGTCCTTCGTTGAGGAGACGTATCGGAAGGCACGCGAGCTGGGGATCCGGTTTTCGACGGGCAGCGATGCGCACCGTCCGGGCATGGTCGGGGTGCTGGGACAGGCGGAGTATTTGATGCGCCGGTTGGGTGTGACGGAGCGGGACTTGTGGAGCCCGACGCTTGCCTGCCGCGCGCGGCGAGTGTCATGAGCACAACGCCGGCCGAACGCGACGTACTGGTGCTGTTGGACATTGACGGCACCCTGTTGACGACGGATGGCGCGGGGCGCGAGGCGTTCGCGGTCGCGATTCGCGCGGTGTTCGGGTGGGAGGACGATCTTGAGTGGGTGTCGTTCGCCGGCGCGACGGATCTCGGGCTGCTTCATCGGATCTGCCGGCGGCACGGCTGGCGGCCGACCCGGCTCGAGGTGGCGATGTTTTTCGAACGGATGGAGCGCGAGTTGGCGGCGAGGCTGACGCGACGTCGGGTGCGGGTGTTGCCCGGCGCGCGGAGGTTTCTGGCGGGCCTGCGGCGTCGTTCGGACGTGGCGGTGGCGCTGCTGACGGGCAACAGCCGCGGCGGAGCGCGGATCAAGCTGGAGCGGGCGGCGCTAGACTTGGATGTGCGGCGCGGGGCGTTCGGCGACGAGCTGGCCAACCGCGCCCGCCTCGCGCGAATGGCGCTGCGTCGCGAGGGTGGGCTGCGCCGCTGGCGGGCAGTCTGGGTCGTGGGCGACACGCCGGCCGATGTGGCGGCCGCGAAGGCCATTGGCGCCCGGTCGCTCGCGGTGGCGACCGGCCACCATCCGATCGCTGAGCTCTGCGGCACCGGCGCGACGCTGGCGGTGGATCGGTTGTCGGACGTGGCCGATCTCGCCTTTCTCGAATGAATCCGGCAGGATGATGGAACGAGAGCGATGAGCGCGAAGCCATCTGTGATTCCCGCATCGATGCCCACAAGCGCACGGCAACTCGCCGCGATGATCGATCACACATTGCTGCAGCCTCAAGCGACGCCGCATGACATCGCGCGGCTGGCGGACGAGGCGGCGCGGTACCGGTGCCATGCGGTGTGCGTGAACCCCGTGTATGTGGGCGAGGCGCGCCGGCGGCTCGACGGCACGGACGTTCGCGTGTGCGCGGTGGTCGCGTTCCCGCTCGGCGCGACGGCGTCGGCGGTCAAGGCGGCTGAGGCGCGGGAGGCGATCGAACGCGGCGCCTCCGAAATTGACATGGTCATGTTCATCGGAGGTCTCAAGGCGGGCGAGGACGGCTGGGTGCGGGACGACATCGCGGCCGTGGTCGCGGTGTGCCGCAGCGCCGGCGCGCTTTGCAAAGTGATTGTGGAGACCTGCCTGCTGAATGATGCGGAGAAGGATCGCGCGGCGAGACTATGCGTCGAGGCCGGCGCGGACTTTGTGAAAACCTCAACGGGGTTCTCCACGGGAGGCGCAACGATCGAGGACGTCGCACGGCTCGCCACGATTGCGCGGCCGGCCGGACTGGGCGTGAAAGCCTCGGGCGGCATCCGGACTCTCGATGACGCATTGCGGATGATCCGGGCAGGTGCGACGCGGTTGGGCACAAGCCGAACCGTTGACATCCTGCGCGCCTGGTCGGAGCGAGGGGAGCCGTGCGCGTCGTCCTGATCGTTTTGGATTCCTGCGGTATCGGCGCGGCGCCCGACGCGGCCGAGTACGGCGACGAGGGCAGCGCCACGCTGCCGCACGCGGCCGCCGCCGTTGGTGGCGTACGCGTGCCGACCCTCCAGGCGCTCGGGCTCGGGTGCACGACCATCGCGTTCGGGGGGCTGCCGATCCCGGGCGTGCCGCCGGCGACACCGCCGCTGGGGCTGGCCGGGGCGATGCGCGAACTCTCCGAGGGCAAGGACACAATCACCGGCCATTGGGAAATCGCGGGGCTCTGCCTCCGTCCCGGCTTCGCGCGTTTCCCAGCTGGGCCCCCATCGTTCCCGCCGGAGGTCGTGGAGGAGTTCGAACGGCGGACCGGTCGGCCGGTGATTGGAAATCGCGCCGCCGACGGCGTGGCGATCATGAATGAGCTCGGCGCCGAGCACATGCGAACCGGCGCGTGGATCGTCTACACGAGCGCCGATTCGGTGTTTCAAATCGCCGCGCATGAGGAGGTGGTGCCGCTCCACGAGCTCTACCGCGCCTGTGAGATCGCGCGCGAGCTGTGCAACCCGCTGCGGGTGGGGCGAGTGATCGCGCGGCCGTTCGTGGGCCGGCCCGGCGAGTTCCGTCGCACCGAGCACCGGCGCGATTTCGCGTTCCGACCGGACGAGCCGACGGTGCTCGAACGGCTCGCGGCGGCGGGCGTACCGGTGGCCGCCGTCGGCAAGATCGACGACATCTTCGCCGGTCGCGGCATTACGCATTCGCGGCACACGGGCAACAATGCGGATTCGCAGCGGGCGATCGAGCAGTTTCTGGACGACATGCCCGTCGGGCTGATCTTTGCGAATCTGATCGACTTCGACATGCTGTATGGCCACCGACGCGACGCGGAGGGGTATGCGCGCGCGCTCGAGGCGGTGGATCGCTGGCTGGCGGGATTCCTCCCGCGGTTGGGCCGTGACGATGCGCTGCTGATGACCGCCGATCATGGCAACGATCCGACCTTCCGCGGTAGCGATCACACCCGCGAATATGTGCCGGTTCTGGCCTATCGCCCCGGCCAGACAGGGCGGCCCATCGGCGTGCGGCACGGCTTCATGGACCTCGCGGCCACGATCGCGGCGTGGTTCAGACTGCCGCCGCTGCCGCGCGGGCGGCCGCTCGATGTGGAGGCACCGCCGTCCGAGCGGCCGGGAGGATGCGAGCGATGATCGTGCCGCAGTGGGTGATCGAGAAGAAACGAGACGGACAAACCCTCTCCGCGGATGAAATTCGCGGCTTCATCGAGGGGTTCACACGCGGCGAGATCGCGGACTATCAGGCTGCCGCATTCGCGATGGCGGTGTATTTCCGCGGCATGACGGCCGACGAGACCGCGGTGTTGACCGAGGCCATGCTGCGCTCCGGCGAACGGCTCGATGTGAGCGGGGTACCGGGCCCGAAGGTGGACAAGCATTCGACCGGCGGCGTGGGCGACAAGGTGTCGCTCGCGCTGGCGCCGCTGCTGGCGGCGTGCGGCGCTCGGGTGCCCATGATGTCGGGCCGCGGCCTCGGTATCACCGGCGGCACGTTGGATAAACTCGAGGCGATTCCTGGTTTCAAGACTCGGTTGAGCGAGGACCAGGCGCTCGCGGTGCTTGCGGACGTCGGGTGCGTGATGATCGGTCCCACGGAGCGCATCGCGCCGGCCGACCGTGCGCTCTACGCGATCCGCGACGTGACGGGCACGGTGCCGTCGGTGCCGCTGATCACGGCGAGCATCCTCTCGAAAAAGCTCGCGGAGGGGGTGGAGCATCTGGTGCTCGACGTGAAAAGCGGCGCGGGCGCGTTTATGCGCGATCTCGATCGGGCGCGAGATTTGGCCGCGATGCTCGTGGCGACCGCGCGCCGGATGGGGCTGTCGTGCCGAGCGCTGATCACCGACATGAACCAACCGTTGGGGCGCGCGGCGGGCAATGCGCTCGAGGTTCGCGAGGTGATCGAGCTGTTCAAGGATGGCGGGCCCGCGGATGTTGCCTCGCTGACGATCGAGCTGGGCGCGGAGCTGCTCGAAATGGCGGGGCTCGCACGCGGTCTCGAGGACGCGCGCGGCCGGCTGCGTGCCGCGCTTGCGAGCGGGGCCGGACTTGAACGGTTCACGCGGATGATCCGGGCGCAAGGGGGCGATGCGTCGGTCGTGGACGATCCGGACCGGTTGCCCTCGGCACCGATCCGGCTGCCGCTGGTGTCGCCGACGACGGCCTGGATCGCCGGAGTGGACGCGGAGCGGGTCGGGCGCGCATGCGTGCTGCTCGGCGCGGGCCGCCGGCGCTCGGAGGACACGGTGGATCCGCGCGTGGGGGTGGCCGAGATCGTGAAGGTCGGCGCACGGGTGTCGAAGGGCGACGTGCTGGCCGTGATTCACGCGGCCGACGACGCGCGCGCGGACGAGGCGCGGCGGATGCTGGCCGGTGCGTTCACGTTCGTCGACGAGCCGCCCGCCCCACCGCCACTGATACGGGAGCGCCACACGTGAGCGCGCATGCCACCCTCGGCCTGGATGCGGCCCGTCTCGCGGCGGCCGCCGACGCGGTTCGCGCTCGCTGGCCCGATGTCCGGCCCGTCGGAGGCATGGTGCTGGGGTCGGGGTGGAGCGAGGTCGCAGAGGCGTTCGATTGGCTGGGCGAAATCGCGTATCGCGAGGTGCCCGCGCTGGGCGCCCCGACGGTGGAGGGGCACGGTGGACGGCTTCTTCGGGTGCACGTCCGAGGCCGCGATCTCCTCGTGTTCGTCGGTCGCCGGCATTTTTACGAGGGAGAGGGGTGGACGCCGGTCATCGCGCCGGTTCACATTCTCACGGCGCTCGGCGCGCGGCGGGTGCTGCTCACGAACGCGGCTGGAGGCCTTGTGGCGGACTGGCACCCTGGCGACATGATGGTGATTCGAGATCACCTTCACCTGATGGGGTCCAATCCGCTGATCGGCCCGCCGATCGCCGCCTGGGGCGGCGTACGGTTCCCGGCGATGAATGCGGCGTACTCGCGAAGGATGCGGGAAACACTGCTTTCGCTTTCGCGCGCCGCGGGGATACGCGCCCTGGAGGGTGTATACGCGGGATTGTCCGGCCCCATGTACGAGACGCCGGCGGAGGTGGAATGGTTGCGACGCGTCGGGGCCGACGCCGTCGGCATGTCGACAACGCCCGAAACGATCGCGGCGCGCGCCGCGGGGCTCGAGGTGGCGGCGGTGAGCTGCATCTCGAACCTTGCGGCCGGCCTCGGCGCTGCGCCTCCATCGCACGAGGAGGTCACGGCCACACTGCGGGCCGTCGCGCCGGCCGCCGCACGCTGGCTTCGTGCGTTTTGGGAAGCGGAGCTCGCATGAATGCGCGGGTCCGCGGCACCGATCTGGTCGAGGCAGCGCGTCGGGCGATGGCGTTGGCGTATGCACCGTACTCGCGGTACTCGGTGGGGGCCGCCGTCGTGGACGAGCGCGGCCGCGTGTTCACGGGCGTCAACGTGGAGAATGCGTCGTACGGTCTGACGATCTGCGCGGAGCGCATCGCGGTGGGGATGGCGGTCTCGCTGGGCGCGCGACGCATTGTGGCGCTGGCGGTCGCCGCCTCCGGCGACGCGACGCCCTGGCCGTGTGGCGCGTGTCGGCAAGTGCTCGCGGAGTTTGCGGACGCGGACACGCCGGTATGGGTCGCGGGCGCGGGCGATCGCCGACCGAGACGCACGACGCTCGGCGCGCTGCTGCCCCACGCGTTCCGGATGCGCGATCACCGCTGAGGTCGCGTGCATGGAGACACGGTTTCCAGCCCCGAGCCGGCGACTCGAGGACGGACGCATCGAGTGCGGCCTGTGTCCGCACCGCTGCCGACTGGCGGAGGGGGCGCGCGGCATTTGTTTCGCGCGGCGCGCGCGCGGCGGCCGCGTGGAACTGGCGGCCTACGGACGCGTCAGCGGCGTCGCGGTGGACCCGATCGAGAAAAAACCGCTCTACCACTTTCTGCCGGCGAGCCGCTCGCTCTCGTTCGGTACGATCGGGTGTAACCTGTTGTGTCGCTTCTGCCAGAACTGGCACATCAGCAAACCGTCCGATGAGTCGGCGCTGGACCCCGAGCCCGTGACCCCGGCGCAGCTGGTCGAAGTGGCGCGGCGCACGAACTCCGCGAGCATCTCGTACACCTACAACGAGCCGATCGTCAGCTACGAGTTCACGCTCGAGTGCGCCGATGCGGCCCGGGCCGCCGGAGTGCGAAATGTCGCAGTGACCGCCGGCTACATTGAGCCGGAACCGCGCGCGACCTTTTTCGGTCTCATGGACGCCACCAACATTGATCTCAAGTCGTTTCGCGAGACCTTTTATCGGCGGCTATGCGGCGTCCACCTGCAACCGGTGCTCGAGACCATCGAGTATGTCCACCGACGGACCTCGTGCTGGCTGGAGCTCACGACGCTGGTGATTCCCGGCCAGAACGATTCGCCCGCCGAGATTCGGGAGCTGGCGGAGTGGGTGCTCGCGCACCTGGGCCCCGACGTGCCACTGCATGTTTCGGCCTTCTACCCGAACTACCACATGAGGGATCACCCTGCGACACCAATCGAGACGCTGAGGGACGCGCGTCGAATCGCAAAGGACGTCGGTCTGCTGCACGTGTACACCGGCAACGTCTGGGACGACGAGGGCGCGACGACCTGGTGCGGGCGGTGCGGCGCGGCGCTGATCCGGCGGCGCGGTTTTGCGGTGGTCGAGAACCGACTACGTGCGGGTGGAGCGTGTCCGGACTGTGGCGAGATCTGCGCCGGCGTCTGGTCCTGACCGACCGCCCTCGAGGTTTCGCCGGCAGCGGAACGAAGAGACCGGATCTCGCGTTCGTGACTCCTGCACGAGGGTGACCAGAGCGGCCCAAGTCCTTCCGCTGCGCGGTTGGATGCCAGGCCCCCTTGGATCTGAGGTAGGCCGACGATGGCCGGCGGTCCTCCCATGACAAGTCGGGCGATGACAAACATCGCGGTGCCAACGGCGGCGTCTGGGGGGCGGATGACATCGCGACATCCTGCGCGCTTGGCTCATCGCGGCGAGGAGGTTCCCCGCCGATGCGCCGCGCACGCGATCTTCCGTACGATGCCGGCCACGGCGAGCAACGCGACGGAGGTCGCCGTGATGGTCGCATTGGTGGGTAGGTCCCACCGGTACGAGAAGGCCATCCCCAGACAGGTGGCCAAGACCGCGATCGCGGCGGAGCCCAGTAGTACGCGGGGCCACCGGCGCGAGATGAGAAGACCGGCGGTCGGAGAGACCACGAGATGGGCGAGTACCAGCATCGGACCGATGATGCGGGTCGCCGCGGCGACGGCCACGCCGAGCAGCAGGAAGAACGCAGTTTCCCAAAGGGCGGGCTTCAGCCCGATCGCGACCGCCATGTCCCGGTCAAACATCACGTAGAGCCAGGGGCGCGCGAGCAGACAGCTCAGCGCGGCGATCGGCAATAGCAGGAGCGCCGCCACACGGAGATCGGCGCGGGAGACCAAGATCAGATCGCCTTCGAGCGCGGCGCGGACTTCGCGCAGATGGTGGCCTCCGCCGGTGCCGACGAGGAGCGCGAGCGCCGCAGCGCCGACGAAGACCACCGCGACGGTCGCTTCGCGCGGCAGCCGTTCGCGGCCGCGAGGGCCCAAGGTCAGCCCGGCGGCGGCCAGTGAGCCCGTGACGGCTCCCAGGAGCGATGCACTGTGCATCCGCTCCGCTGCCACTCCACCGAACACCGCGGCCTCGGCCATCGCGAGGCCGGCGAACACTGCGCGACGCAGCACGACGAACACGCCAAGCCACGCGAGGGCCACGCCGGTCATGAGCCCCGTCGCCAGAGCTTCCGGAAACTCTCGGGCCACCGCGGCGAGGGCGCCGATCATCGAGAGCCACCTCCTCGCGGGGTGCACCGCACGTGCCCCCGACCCACCTCGGCGATCCACTCGTCGCCGCCTGCGATCGGCTCAGGCAGCGGACCGTGGTGCGCCGCGAGTACGGAGCAGTGCTCCTCCGTGACGCGGCGTTTCAGTTCGCCCCAAATCACGGCGGCGGATGCGGCGTCGAGCTCCGAGGCCGGCTCGTCGAGCACCATTAGCCGCGCACCCGTGACGAGCGCCCGCGCGAGCAACGTCTTCTGGCGCATTCCACCGGAGAGCTCCGCGAGAGTCTTGTGGGCGTGCTCCCTCAAGCCCAGTCGCGCGAGCCAGTCGTCCACCTCTCGGAGCCGTGTCGGTGAGGGGCGGCGCCAGGGCCCGATGCGCGCGAACAATCCCATTTCGACGATCGCGCGCGTGGTCATGGGAAAACAACGGTCGAGTGTTTGCTGTTGGGGCACATAACCAGCCGGCCGCGCGTCGGCACCTCGCCAGATGCGGCCCCGACGCGGTGGCAGTAGGCCGACGATCGCGCGCAGTAGAGTGCTTTTGCCTGTGCCATTGGCCCCTACGAGCCAGATGTATCGGCCGGGCAGCACCTCGAGCGAGACGTCGCGAAGCACGATCTCCTCGTCGTAGCCGAGCCAGACTCCCTCGCAGACCACGTGAAATTCGGAGGCGGTGGGCCCAGTCGAACGCGGCCGGGTCGCGACGGGCGGGATACGCGGCGCGACGTTCATCGCGTGGTCGAGGTCAGGCGCGCAACGATCGTGTCGAGCAGCGACAGGTAATCGGCGGCCTCGGGCTCGGCACCGACGCTGATCGGCGCGACGACGACGGCGGCTCCGATGCGCTCCGCAAGCCGGCGTGCCGCGCGATCCGAGTAAAACGGTTCCTGAAGGATGAGGCGGACGCCGGCGGCGCGCGCGCGGTCCCCCAACGAATCGAGCCACGCGGCCGAGGGCGGAATGCCAGGTTTGGGCTCGATCTCGCCGACGATCTCGAGGCCGAAGCGTTGCGCGAAGTAGGTCCAGCTTCGGTGATACGTGAGAATCCGCTGGCCGCGGACCGGCCGCATCGCGGCATACCAGCCGCCCAGCGGCACGCCGACGGCCGCCGCGCGCGTGTCGAGCTCGCCCGCGTGGAGGGCGGCCCATGCCTCGTCGCCCGAAAGCCGCTCCAACAGGGAGGCGCCGAACATCCGCTCGTCCAGGCGGCGCTGGAAGTCTGCGAGACGGACCGCGTACTGGTCGGCCCCAGTCGGATCGAGCTGCGCGAAGCGCTCGGCAATGCCGCCGGCGACGACGCGGCCGTTCCACGGATCAATCCAATAGTGCGGATTGCCCGAGGGGTGCACGTCGCCTTGATCGCGGCTCACCGGCTCGGTGGGGACATCGAGGGGCTGGATCAGTGCGCCGGCATCCAGATGGCCCGCGCGGCCGGGCAGGATGCGCGGATTGCGCGCGCCCTCAAGGACGACCGGTTCCCAACCGAGTTCGAGGTCGAGCCCGACACGGATCCACAGGTCCGCGTCGCGCGCGGCGAGGATGAACGACGGCTTGCCTTGGACCATGTGCGGATCCTCGCGGCCGGTGCAGATCGAGCGCACGTCGACGCGATCGCCACCGACCTCGCGCGCCAGGGCTGCCAAATCCGAGGTCGTGGTTACGACTCGCAGCGAGGCGGCGGCGGTTCCGACGAGGAACGAGGGGACAACCGCGAGAATAGAGAACACCTTGGCGCAGACGCTGTTCATGGCTGGCCTCAGAACTTGTGGGCGCCGTGCGCGCCGATCGAGAAGATCGCCTGCAGATACAGTTCGGTGGCGTCTTCGGAACCGTCGTCAAGTTCGTAGCGACCGCGGCTGATCTGGACGCGAAACCGTGAAAACTCGGACGGCGTAAAGTCCACCATGCCGGAGGCCTTCCACGAGGCGTTGCGGCGTTCGCGGTCGCCGGTCGGCAAGTCATCGCGGTTGGTCAGGCCGACCTGTTCCCATCGGACGCCGACGCGCCAGCGCGACAGGACGCCGTAGACGGCCTGGACGTAGTAGCCGTCTTGGGCGGTGTCGAGCGCACGGCCCACGAGATCCGTTCGTAGATCGTGCGCGACGAGGTCGAGACTTCGGTCGCGGCGGGCGTATTCCCCTTGGAGAACCCAATCTCCTGCGCCGTAGGGGTGAGGCGCATCATATTTGTAGACGGCATCGACGCCCCAGATCGCCGAATCGCCATCGAGCCAGTGGTCCGGCTCGCCATCGGCGTCTCCATCATGCTCTTCCTGCTGTCGGCCGAGTACCCCAAAAACGCCGAGCTGAACACCGTGTGGGCCTTCGAGCGGCGGTCCGAGTTTGAGCCAGCCAACGCCGATCCGCGGCGCATCGTGTTTCGGCAGCGGGTCCTCACCGTGATACGAGAACGCATCGAGCGTGCCCTGGAAGGCCTCGACGCCGAGCAGCAGATACCACGACGTGGGCGCGAGCCAACTCAGTTGGACGCCCGCGTCGTTCAGGCCGTGCTCGCCCAGCAGGAGCCGGTACACCAGCGGCTGATCCGCAAAGTCCCACTGGTGGGGGTGTTGCGGGTTGATGTAACCCATGTCGCTGTAGAATTTGCCGCCCTTCAGCTTGAGCCCGAACGGCAGCGAGAGTGTTTCGAACCACGCCTCCTCCAGCTCGGCGGCGTCCTCGGTGATCGCGACATTCACCATCCCTTTCGCGTACGGGTCCACCGCCGCGGAGACCACCAGCTCGATGTGGCGGAGGTTGAACCCCTGGCGGGGCGTTTGTCCGTGCGAGTGACCATCGCCGTGGTCATCGTGATGCGCACGGAAACCCGGCAATTCACCGAGCCGATCGGCGATACCGTCATCGGTGTCATCATGGTGATAGAAGACGTCGAGTATCGCGGATATGTCGGGGTTGAACGCCGAAGTGCGCGACGACCACGTCGCCCATCTCGGATCTCTTCGTTCAGGTGGTTGCGCGTGAACCTCGAGCATCGTGATCGCAACAGCGGCGAACACCAACCATCGAAACGGGTGCATGAGTCTGAACTTCCTCCTGGATCTTAGAGATTTGAACATTGGAACCGGACCACAACATCATCGCCGCACCGCACACATTCGTGCGGCCGCGGCGCCAAACGATGCGCGATGGGTCAGGCGGAGGGAGGAGCTTGGGAGGGCGGCCAGCGGATGTCGGCGACCGCCGAGGGGGCCGTCGCCTCGAGCGGTAGGGCATCGAACCGAACCGTGCG
This sequence comes from uncultured bacterium, assembly GCA_938010045.1. Classification (GTDB taxonomy): domain Bacteria; phylum Verrucomicrobiota; class Kiritimatiellia; order PWTM01; family PWTM01; genus CAACVY01. The sequence continues at coordinate 24,723 of CALLFZ010000020.1, read as the reverse complement.
AACGGCGGTTAGGAGGGGCGGCGCCGCGGCGGACAGTGCGGGCGACGCGGCGAGGTGGCAGCGGTCGCATTGGGCCGGGCCGTCGTCGCCGTCATCAGCCGGCGCCGGGATGCCTGAGCTCGATGGACAAGAACCGCAGGCGAACGGTTCGCTCAGCGGACGCTCCGTGGCCGGATGTGTATGCGGCAATCCCGCCAGCAGCCACGCGGCCGCGGCCATTGAAAGCCACCAGCGATGTGCTCGCGCGGTGTTCACCTTAGTTCAGCTTCGTTCGGGGTCCGTTCGTTGTCAAGGTCTTCGGTCCGCCGATTCGGAGGAGGGCACGTCGGCGTCATTCTCGATTGGGCAATGTGGGGCGAGGGGTGGCGACGAAGAGACGGAATCCAAGCGAGCACAATCTCGACGCTCGCAGAGGCCACCGAGAAGATGTGAGAGCGGTTTTCGCCCGAGATCCCCGTCGGCGCGAAAATGTGGTGGGCGGTCATCGCCCACAGCCGGAACAGCGGCCCTCACTGACCGCCAGACGAGTGGTGACATTCATCCGCGCAACGCCCGGGGCCGATACGCACGGCAGACCCAACTCCGCATTGGTCCAGTGTGCGCGTGAACTGAGCCGGAGAGATGCCGGCGGCTGGGAGGGAACCGCGCCATCGAGCGCAGGGTTGTCATTCTCTGTGCCCGGTTCGGATATCGGCTCCGCCGGCGACGCTCACCGTGGCGGTGTGCCCGCACGGGGTGCTGGCTTGACTCGGTGCTCCAACGTTCGCGCGCGAGTTCAAAAGCATCGCGCCATTGGCGCCGGTCGAGCGTCGCGCCTTCAGACGGATGATGGTCCCGACCGTCTCCCCTCTGCGCCAATCGTTCGTCCGATGGACGACGCGCCGGCACATCGAAGAAGCTGGGCCGCGCCGTAGCCGCCAATCAGCTCCGTCGCGATCCCGCGCGTCCCCAGCTGGCGGCGTTCCACCTGCCGTGCGACTTGCCTTCCGTTTTGGCCTGGGTCGGATGTCCGAGGGGAAACCCCCTGGCCGGCCGCCACGGGACCTTCATCGTGGAAGGACGAGGAGTTGCCCATCAGAGTGAGACACATCGGGCCCCGTGCTGATGTGGGGGCCTCTGCTCGGGGAAAATCTTGCGGCGCCGCGGCAACTCCCGAGTGGCGCCGAGCGGCTGCCAGCCGGCGACCGAATCGCCGTCGCCGTTGGGGTGGAGGAGACCACACAACATTCCGTGACCAGCACTGGGCCGCCGAGCATCCCCCTGTCTCGGCTCAGACACGGCAGGCATCGTCTCGGCACTTCGCTCGCTTGGGGCGGATACCGACAACGCAGCATGAGCAGCCAGAGGCGACTGTTCTTCACCGAAAACGTGCGCCGCAACCATCGCTGCGGCAGGTTCCAGCTGATCCGACGCTCGCCCTTCTACCGGTGGTTGGCGGCGGTGTTCCCTGCCCGCGCGTGACTCGCTCGCCGTCCGACTGCGACGTGCCGCGGTGTTCGTCCAACCCGATGCGCCGGGCTGAGGCCATGACGTTCTCAAACCATCTTGGTTCAGTGTGTGTTCCGTTTCGAGGTGCCGCCCGCCCACCCGCACGAGGTTTCCGCTCCATCCCGTCCGCTCCGTGGGCTCTCGAGGGCACAGTCTCGGGGAACGGGATGTGCCCCCCTGCCGGTGGACTGTGAGCGGAAGACGAGGCGAGCGTGACGCTACGGTCGGGGGTTGGCCGGAGGGCGCAGGCGGGTCACTGTACGGCGGCGGCGATGAGATCGGCGGCACGTTCGGCGCCATCCGTGGGTAGCGCGTCGGCGGGAGGCGGCGCGCGGAGCGCCGCGGCGACCGCCGGTGTCAGATCGCCCGCGTAGAGGCGGTCGGCCGGCAATTCCACTCCCCGGGCAAAGCGGCGGATACCTTCGACGAGCAGGGCGGACTCTGGCCACTCGGCGCGGTGCACATAGACCATCGGCTTTTGATTCACGATGCACTCCGAGACGATGCCGAAGCCGGTTTTCGTGAGCACGACATCGCACGAGGCCAGCACGTCCGCGAACGGAAACCGTGTGCGGTCCACCGCGTGGAACTGCGGAACGTTCCATTCGAGGGGGCGGACAGTGAACCATTCGATGCCCGGCGAGGCGGCGGCGCGGGAGAGGGCCTCGGGCGACCAGGCGAGCGAGCTGAAGCTGAGCAGCACCCATGTCGAATCCAACGCGGCGCCGGTGGCGGCGGCGAGCTTGGGGCGGCACGGCCGGCCCGGCGACGCGACGAGGCCCACGTCCTGGCGCACTGGAAATGCGTCCATGGGCTCATGGAACGGTAGGCGGATCAGGAGATCGGCCAAGCCGTAGGCGCGACGGAACGCAGCGGCGACAGGGCGCCAGCGCGGATCGCGCTGCGCTGCGTGTTCATAAATCCAGTTCCAGGAAAAATTGCCGGCGGCCAGCGCGGGCCGGCCGACGCGGCGGGCGGCCTCGAGCGGAATCGCGGGGATGTCGCAGACGACGGCCGAGATCCGTTCACGCTCGATCCACTCCGCCTCGGACCGCACACGCGCGGGCCATGTCGCGAGCAGATCGAGGGCCGCCGCGAGGCTGGCCTCCGGATCGCTGCGCACAGAATCGAGTTGCACCATGCCGGTGTCGAACGCATCGGCACGGATCTCGACGGTCACGTCGCCGAGGCGCGAGCGCAAAAAGTCGGCCGGATGGCGGGCAACGAGTACGATGCGCAGATGCGGGTGTTGGCGGCGCAGCGCGCGGACGATGTCGCACATCCGCACGGCGTGTCCGTTGCCGTGCGGCGTGAGATAGACGGCGATCGCGGGAGTGCCGGGTCCGCTCATCCGGCCGGGGAGTATCGCACGCGCGAGTCGCGGTGGCGAGCCGTGGGCGGTCGGTGCGGGGGGCGCGGCGCGCGTGTGATCGAATCTGATTGCGTTTGATCAATCTCATGCTATATTCGTCACGATCGTTCATGGCTCGGAACGGCCAATTGCCGGTGGAACGGTGGGAGCGAATCCGCGATGCGCTTCGCGAGGCGCGGATTCTGCGCGTGGGCGACTTGTGCCGCCGACTTGCGATCTCGGAGGCGACGCTGCGGCGGGACTTGCGCGCTCTGGAGCAGCGGGGAGAGTTGCGCCGGGTGCACGGCGGCGCGGTGAGTGTCGAGAGCCGGCTCGAAGAGCCGGGCTTCGAGGACAAGGCGGGCCGGGCGGCGCGCGAAAAGGCGCGGATCGCGGCGGCGGCGCTCCAACACATTTCGGGCGGTATGACGGTGTACCTGGATGGGGGCAGCACGGTGTTGGCGCTGGCGCGCGCGCTCCGGGCGCGCGCCGACATCGTCGTCGTGACGAACTCGCTGCGCGCGGCGGTGGAGCTGGCGGGGCAGGGGCCGAGGACGATGCTGATCGGTGGCGAGCTTCGGCGGCTGAGTCAGACGCTCGTGGGGCCGCTCACGCGGCACGTACTGGATGTGCTGCAGATGGATATCGCGTTCATGGGCGCGATGGGGATCGGAGCGGACGGCGAGATCACGACGACGGATCCGGCGGAGGCGTTCACGAAGGAATGGGTGATGCGGCGCTCCGCGCGTGTAGTGCTGCTGGTGGACCGCAGCAAATTCGGGAAGGTGTCGTTTGCGCGCGCGGGGCACCTCCGCGACGTAGATGTGTTGATCACGGACGGCCGGCTTGGGCCGGCGTGGACGCGCCGCATTCGCGCGGCCGGCGCGACCCTGGTGATGGCATGACCGCGCGGCGCAAGCGTCGGGGGCCAGCGAGGACTCCGCGCGGGAGACAACAACGGACATGAGTGCACCAACCTATCTGAGCGATCTGCGACCGGACTTCACGCCGTTCGAGCTGGACTGCGGACGGATTCGGGGCTTCCAGTATCACGGCACCGTGGCCGACGAGCTAGCGGCGGGACGACTCACCGCGGCCTCGGCACTCGAGATGTATGAGGACATGCTCATCGTCCGCGAGGTAGAGGACATGATTGTGCGGCTGCGGGCGGGCGCCTACGATCCGCTGCCGGGCTATAACTACCGCGGACCGACGCACGTTTCGATCGGGCAGGAGGGCACGAGCGTCGGCGCGTGCTCGGCGCTGCGCCTGCGCGACCGCATCACGAGCACGCACCGCGGCCACGGCGACAGCCTCGCGAAGGGCTGCTCCGCGATCCGGCGAATGAGCGACGAGGAACTGCGGTCGCGCGTGCCGGGCTCGACCGCGACCGGTGCGGCGCTGCTCGAGGAGGTGCTCGAGGACCACGTCTTCCGCACGATCGCGGAACTGTTCGGGAAGGAGGACGGCTACTGCCGCGGGCGCGGCGGTGGTATGCACATCGCGGACTTCCGGATCGGGCATCTTGGCGCGAACGCGATCGTCGGCGGCGGTGTGCCGATCGCGACCGGCGCCGCCATGGCGCTGCGCTACCTTCGTGCGTCGGACGTCGTCTGCTGCTTCGCCGGCGATGGCGCCTATGCGAATGGTGTGGTGCTCGAGTCGCTGAATTTCGCTGCGCAGGCGCAGTGGACGAACCATCTGGCGGGCGACCACCCCTTCGGCCTACCGATCATCTTCCTGATCCAGGACAACTTGTACGCGATGACGGGCCGCTCGGTGGACGAGGTGCTCGGCGTGCGGTGGCTCGCGCGCCGCGGTGCGGGCTTTGCGGACAACAACATGCACGCTGAAGTCGTGAATGGCATGGACGCGCTCGCGGTGCGCGACGCGGTGCTGCGGGCGGCCGAGATGTGCCGGGCCGGGCGGGGGCCGGTGCTGCTCGACGTGATCACGTACCGCTACTATGGGCATTCGCTCGGCGATCCGCGCGTCGAATACCGAACGAAAAACGAGGAGGCCGCGTGGCGTGCGGTGGATCCGGTGGAGACCTTCCGGCGGCAGATGATCGAGGCCTGCGTCGCGACGGACGAGGACCTGGCCGCCATCGAGACGCGCGTGAAGGAGCGCAACACGCGGGCCGCGATTCGGGCGGCCGAGGCGCCGGACCCGAAGCCGGAGGACGTGCTGCGCTTCATGTACACAGACAGCCGCTGCGAGGAAGTTCCGCCGGAGTTCCGCAACGTCACGGTGCTCGACCGCACCGCCTCCAAGGTCAAGCGCGACGCCGAGGGCCGCATCAACTACCGCGACGCGATCAAAGAGGGCATGGTGGAGGAGATGCTGCGCGACCGTCGCGTGATCCTCTATGGCGAGGACGTCGCGGAATATGGCAACGCCTTCAAGCTCACGAAGGGCATGCTCGAGACGTTTGGACGCGAGCGTGTCTTCAATACGCCGATTTCAGAGGCCTGCATCTGCGGCACCGCGGTCGGCGCGGCGATGATCGGGCTGCGGCCGATCGCGGAACTGATGTACATGGACTTCGCCCTCATGGCCTCGGACCAGATTAGCAATCAGGCTGCGAAGTGGCACTACATGAGCGGTGGACAAGCGACGCTGCCGCTCGTGATCCGCGCCTCGGTGGGCGGCGGCAAAGGGTACGGCGGACAGCACTCGCAGACGCTGGAGAGCGTCTTCGCGCACATCCCGGGCATGTACGTGGTCTATCCGTCGACGCCCTACGATGCGAAGGGGCTGATCAAGGCCGCGATTCGCGACGACAACCCCGTGATGTACGTGGAGTCGCAACTGCTCTACTCCGAAAAGGGCGTGGTGCCCGAGGAGGACTACCTCGTGCCGATCGGGGTGGCGGACGTGAAGCGCGAGGGGCGCGACCTCACGTTCGTGGGGTGGGGGCCGGCGATGTTGGACGCGCTCAAGGCTGCCGAGGCGCTCGCGAAAGAGGGCGTGGAGGCCGAAGTGGTGGACATCCGTTCGCTCGTGCCGCTGGATGAGGAGACGATCCTGCGGTCAGTCGCGAAGACCGGGCGGTGCGTGGTGGTGAGCCAGGCGGTGCAGATCGGCAGTTTCACCGGAGAAATCGTGTCGAGGATCGTCGAGAAGGCCTTCGACGAGCTCGACGCGCCGGTCATCCGGGTCGGCGCGAAGGATGGAATCGCGCCGCAGTCGCACATTCTTGAGGCCGCATTCTTGCCGAACGCGCAGGACATGATCGCCGCCGCGCGTCGCATTCTCTGACCGCGGGGCGAACACGCAAGGAGATCGAGCCATGCCGCATGCGATTGCCATGCCGAAACCGGGGCAGTTCACCGAGGAGTGCACGATTCTTCGGTGGCACAAGCGAGAGGGCGACCCGGTTGCGAAGGGGGACATCCTGTTCGAGATCGAGACCGACAAGGCGAACATGGAGGTTGAAAGTTTTTACGAGGGGACGCTTCTGAAGATTGTCGCGAAGGAGGGCGCGACAGTGCCGGTGCAGGCGACAGTGGCCTACATCGGACAGCCCGGGGAACCGATCCCCGAGGTGGCGCCGCCGCCCGCGGTCGCGCCGCGGCCGGCGGCAGCGGCCGCCGCGCCGGCGACCCCGTCCGCGGCGAGCACGCCGTCGCCGGCACCGAGCCGGCCGGCCCCCTCCACGGTGGCCGTACCCGCCGCGCCGGCGCCGACCGCGCCGATTGCTCCGCCCCCCGCCGCTGTGCCGGCCGCCGCAGCGACAGTGGCGACGCCGACGGAACTAAAGATCAGCCCGCGCGCGCAGCGCCGCGCGCGCGAGGCCGCGATTGATCCCTCCCGCGTGCCCGGCACCGGGCCGGGCGGGCGCATTACCGAGCGGGACGTTGAGGCCTATCTGGAGGCGAAGGGGTATTCCTCGCTTCGCATCACGCCGGCCGCCAAGGAGCTGGCGCGCCGCGAGGGTGTGGACATCCTGACCGTGCGCGGCACCGGCGAGAATGGCCGCATCCGGGTCGAGGACGTTCAACGGGCCATCGCGGAGCGACCTCAAACGATGAGCCGCATGCGGCAGGTGATCGCGCAGAGGCTCACCCATAGTTACACGACCACGCCGCATTTCTTTGTCACGGTGCCGGTGGACATGACGGAGCTGCTCGCGTTCCGGCAGCAGCTCAAAAACCAGGGGGCGCCATACACGGTGACGGACTTCATCGCCGAGGCGGTGGTGCAGGCACTGGTCGAGTGTCCAGACATGAACAGCCGGACCGATGGACGGCAGGTGTGGCGGTCGACGCGCGTGCATCTCGGTATCGCGGTCGCGCTCGAGTCCGGGTTGGTCGTGCCGGTGGTCCGCAATGCGGACGAACTCTCGTTCTTGGAGCTGCATGAGCGCGCTGCGGCGCTGGTGGAGACGGCGCGGGCCGGCAAACTGACGCCCGACGACATGACGGGCGGCACGTTCACGATCTCGAACATGGGTATGCTCGACGTGGAGCAGTTTACCGCGATCATCAACCCCGGCGAGGGTGCGATTCTCGCGGTCGCCAGTACGCGGCCGATGCCATGGGTGCGGGCGGGGCGCATCGAGGTGCGTCAGATTATGCGGATCACGCTGTCGGCGGATCATCGGCTGGTGGACGGCGCAACGGCCGCTCGGTTCGCGAACGCGATCCGCGCGCGGCTCGAGGATCCGACGGCGTGGCGGTCGTGGGTGTGATGGCGCAACCCGTTGTTGGGAGGCGGTGGCATGGGCACGGATTCGTTTGATGTGGTGGTGATCGGCGCGGGTCCGGGTGGGTATCCGGCGGCGATCCGCGCAGCGCAGTTCGGGGCGAACACGGCGATCGTCGAGCGTGAGGCGTGGGGCGGCACGTGTTTGAACTGGGGCTGCATTCCCACGAAGGCGATGATCGCGGCAGCAGGGTTGGCGCGAGCCGCCGGACATGCGTCGGCCATGGGCCTGACGACCGAGGGTCTCAGCGTGGACTACGCAGGCCTCCTCGCGCACAAGAACCGCACGGTGGCGCGCCTCGCCGCGGGCGTGAGGTCGCTCCTGAAATCCAATGGCGTCGAGCAGATCGAAGGCGAAGCGTCGTTCGTCACGCGAGAGCGATTGGCTGTGAGCGGGGCGGAGGGGACGCGGTGGCTGCACGCGCGGCGTGTGATCGTTGCGACCGGCTCCACCTCGACCATGCCGGCCTTTCTGCCGCGGCATCCGCGCGTGGTCGACAGCCGTGCATTTCTCGACCTTCCTCATCGTCCGGAACGGCTCATCGTGCTCGGCGGCGGCTACATTGGCTGTGAGCTGGCGTGTCTGGCGGCCATGCTCGGATCGGAGGTGACCGTCGTTGAATTGCTCGACGACATTTTGTTGTTGCTCGATGCGGATGTGCGCGCCGAGGTTCGGCGGTCGATGGAGCACGAGTTGGGCATCCGCGTGCTGTGCGGACATCCCGCTGAGGCGGTCGAGACCGGCGATTCGGCGGTACGGGTTCGAGTTGGCGATGCGGCGTTCGAGGGCGACTGTTTGCTGGTCGCGGTTGGCCGGCGCCCGATGACGGAGGGACTGTGTCCCGAGCGCGCGGGATTGCGGCCGGACGAGCGGGGGTATCTGCGCGCCGACGCGTGGAACCGCACCCGCGTGCCCGGGATCTACGCGATCGGTGACGTGAACGGGGGACCGCAACTCGCGCATGCGGCGACGTCACAGGGCCTCATCGCAGCGGCGGATGCGGTGGGGCGGCGGCCACGGCCGAACGAGACGCTGGTGCCCGGCGTCATTTTTACTCAGCCGGAGGTCGCGCTGGTTGGCCTCACGGAGGCGGAGGCCGGCCGCCAGAACATGCGGGTGAAAGTCGGGCGTTTCCCGTTTTCCGCCCTTGGCCGGGCGCTGGCAGGCGGCGAAACGGCGGGTTTTGTGAAATGGATTGCCGAAGCGGACAGCGGGCGGCTCGTGGGCGCCGCGGCCGTGGGGCCGCATGCGACTGATCTCATTTCCGAGGCGGCGCTCGCGATTCGCGCCGAGTTGACGGTCGAAGAAGTGGGGCGGACGATTCACCCCCATCCAACGCATGGAGAGATCTGGATGGAGGCCGCCCATGTGTTGGAAGGGCATCCGGTTCACGTCCCTCCACCGAGACGGCGCGCTTGAACCGACGCTGTGTCGATGGAAAGCGATTGAGACAGGGATGGGCCCCAGCAACGGCAACGGCTCGGGCTGAAAAAGCGAACAGGCGGACGGCGGGCGCGCACCGCGGGCGAACGCAGATCAGCGGTGAGTGTCGTCGGATGCATCCTTGGTCTGGCGGAGCGAACGCCGGGAACCGGGGGAGACCCCCTCCGTATTGGGCTCCCGCATGGGTCAGATCATGGCCAGGAACGTTCGGGGCTGGGGCTGTGGCGCGGTGTGGCTTGACGAACCCCGCCATTAGTGTTTCGTTATAGGTATCAAGTCCGTTTTGTAGCGCGAGAGGCGGCGGTTTTAAGTCAATGATTTCGATCCCGGCCAGTGGCCGAGTCACGCCCAGCGCGATGCCGAGACTTCGACATTTTCGATTGTGGTTTTTCAATTTTGACAAACGAAGTGCTTTGATTCCGGGATTTGTTTTCTGCGCAGCGTGTTGAAATGGACGCTGAATGCGTGCGACGGATTGGCACGGTGGTTGCTCCTAAAGCCCTACGAGAGCATGAATACAGCTCGACAAGCGATGGTGGTTCGTGGCCGCCGGGGCTTCACGCTCGTGGAATTGATGGTGGTGGCGGTGATCGTGGCGGTCTTGGCCTCGGTGGCCATCCCGATGATGAGTGGAAGCAAGAAGAGGGCGATGGTCACCGAGGCTCAGGCGGCTCTCGGTATGGCGCGTTCGTGTCTGCGCGCGATGTATGCGGAGACACGGGACTACTCTCGAGATCCGGGAGGAAACGCTCTCGAGGCCGGGGATCCGTTGACGGTCATTCCCGGCGTCAGTGCGGGCGACTTGGCGGGCAAATTTTTCCGCGAGGCGGATTACACGATTCAGACGATTTCGAGAGATGCGTACGTGCTCCAGTGCGTCGGAAGCACAGGCGAAACGGTGGGCGTGACGATTACGCTCGACCAGACGGGAGCGTTGATGACGACAGGGATTTGAGGATGTGGGGAGTCGTTGCGGTTCGCGGGTGCGGCCGGACGGCGGAGGGTGGAGAACACCGGCGGGAGCCGGGGCGCGGCGGCGGGTGTCGTCGCGGATGGTGTGAACAGGAAGAATGAACCGTCCGGCGAGGGCCGGGCGGACTGAAGAATGAGGAGATCAGGGATGAAGGTAAAGAGCAAGAGCGGGTTCACGCTCGTGGAACTGATGGTGGTGGCGGTGATCGTCGCGATCCTCGCGGCGGTAGCCATTCCGCTGATGAGCGGCAACAAGCGGCGGGCGATGGCGACCGAGGCGGAGGCCGCGCTGGGCACGGTGCGCACGGCGTTGCGCGCGATGTATGCCGAGACAAAGGCATACAACCGCGACCCGAACGGCAACACGATCTCGGCCAACACTTCGGTGACGAACATTCCGGGCGTGACCGCGTCGGACCTTGAGGGTCGGTACTTCAGGGCCTCGGATTACACGATCGCTGCGATCGGTACCGATACCTACACGCTCCGGTGCCAAGGCAGCACGGGCGATGTGGCGGGGATCACGATCACGCTGAACCAAGATGGCGTCTTCAATCGCACCGGTCTGTGATCGGGTCCGCGGTTGACCCATCCATGAATTGTGCGGGCGGTGGTGGGCCGCGGGCCCACACCGCCCGCCTCGCTTGTGGGGGTTACCTCGATGCGTGATGATTGATCACATGAATCGCCCCGGCGAGCGCGGATTCACTCTGGTGGAGTTGATGGTGGTGGCGGTGATCGTCGCGATCCTCGCGGCGGTGGCGGTGCCGATGATCGAGGTGAATCGCAAACGTGCCATGATCACAGAGGCCGAGGCAGGGCTTGGGACCATCCGCAATGCGTGGCGGGCCATGTACGCGGAAACGAGGGACTATTCCCGGACCGCGAACGGAGAACCGATCACGGCCGGTCCAGCCCTCGTCGTGCCGGGCATCGGGCCGGTGGACCTTGAGGGACAGTTCTTCACGTCGGACAACTACGAAATCCTCGCGGTGGAACAGCATTCGTTTCTGCTACGGTGTTCTGGCACGACAGGTGCTGTCGCGGGCATCGAGGTAACGCTCGATTCGGACGGTCATTTCAGACGTTCGGGCCTCTGAGGCGTGTCGACAGGTTGGGCGGTGAGTGGCGATGGTATGGCGCGAAGTCATTACGGGACTGGAGATCACAGAGAGCGGCGTCGCCGCTGCCTGCGTAGAGGCCTCCCGTGGCCGACTGCTGGTGACCCGTGGCGGGTTCGAGCCCTGGGCGGAAGGGGAGGGGGAGGGCGATGCCCGCCCCGCGATCCGACGGTTGTGGCGGAGGGCGCGAATACCGAGCCGTTTGGTCTGCACCTCGCTGAATAGTGGTGCAGTCCTGCTGCACTACTTCCGCTATGAAGGACTGACGGAGGAGCAGGTTCGATCGGCCGTTCGCTTGGAAGCCGAAGAAACTCTCCAAATCCCCTCGAAGGATCTTGTGCTGGACTGTCATCTCGTCGGGTTGAACGGAACTGGGCGATCCGGCGGAGTGTGCGAGGGGATTTTGGCGGCCGCGCCCCGGTCCGCGGTGGATGACTATTGCCGACGCTTGCAGATGGCCGGGGTTGTGCCGGTCATTCTGGATGCCGCGCCTTTGGCGCTGGCCAACCTCTGGCTTTGGCTGAAGCGCGAGCCGGCGGTTGAACCGGTTGTGTTTCTGGTGGGCCTCACGCGTCGGCAGGCTCACCTGGTGCAGGTCACGCGCGAGGGGCGGGCCTTTGCCCGTACCGTGGTGTTCGAGTCCGCCGAGACCGCCGCGATCGGTTCTTATCTTTCGGAGAACATGGCCAGTCAGCAGGAGTACGCGGAGACGAAGGCCGGCATACCGCCGGCTCACCGCGTCCTGATCACCGGCGAGGGCTCGGACGATGAGGAGCTGCGCGCGCTGCTGGCACGGCGGTTGGAGGTGACGGTGGAAGAGTGGATACCCTTGACCGATCCCGCGGTTCGGTGTGCGGGCCCGGCGCGGTCTCTGCTGGCCAATGCGGACGCGGCCCGCCGCATGACGGTGTGCCTTGGTTTGGCGTTGCGGGGGCTCGACGATGCCGATCGTTAGGATCAATTTGTTGCGTGACCGCGTACCGCCGCGCGCGCGGCGGGTTCGGTTGTTCTACGGCATGCTCGCCTATCTGGCCGCCAGCGGAGTCGTGTTGGTGGTGATCGCCGCGCAGCAAACGCAGGCCGTGCTTCGGCTTCTGAGAGAGGAGCGAATTCTTGACGCAGAGGAGCGGTGGTTCCGGCGTCAGTATCCGCAGTTCGGCCGGCTGACGGAGTTCGCGGAGGATGTGCGTTTGGGGTTGACGCACTGTCAGGCGCAACTGTCGGCCATCGACCGCACCTTGCAGAGGCGCGCGGATCTCGCGCCGTTGTTGCTGGCCCTCACCGAGCCGATGCTGCCCGGTATGCGCCTGACGATGTTCTCGTTCGACCGCGAAAAGAAGGCGATTTCATTCGAGGTGGCTGTGCCGGCGACGATGTATAACCGTCGCTCCGATCGAGAGATCGATCTCATGGCGGCGTGGAACTCGAATCCGGTGTTGAAGACGCGATTGCGAAGCAGTCCTTCGCTGATTGGAACGCGACGAGCGCGTGGGCCAACGGGGTTTGAGTATGTGCTGAGCTTTGGTGGCGTGTTGCGCGACGGGGGGGGCGGGCCGGAGTCGTCTTGAGGTATGGATACAAGCATCTTTATTCGAACGCGGTGGCATGTGTGGGCGTGGCGAGTGGCGCCGTTGGCCGCGGCTGTGCTTGCCGGCACGGGGGGAGCGCTCTACTGTGCGCGGTGCCGCCAGGACATCCAGTGGCGACGGACCTTTTTCGAGGTCATGCCCGAGCTTCGAACGACGCTGGAGGTGGCGGTCGGAACCATTTCGAACGGATTCCGATTATCACGATCCAGCGCCGAAGCACGCGAGCGGCTGAGCGTCGCGCTGACCGAGGCGGCGCAGCGTCACAAGTTCACCGTCAACTCGCTCCAGATTGAAGAGGCGAAGGGAGGGGGCGGGGCGCTGCAGGCGACGGTTCGGGGAGATGCGTTGTTTGCAGCGATGGTGCGGTTCGCCGCAGAGGTCGAGCGGCCGGAGAACCTGCTGACCGTGGACCAGTTCGTCTGCAGTGTTCAGCAGGCGATCGCCGATCCGCTGTATCAGGCAGAGTACGTGATACGGTACGCGTTCAATCCAAAATGAGCACGCGACACTTCATGCGTCGGCGACGGTGGCTGCCGAGTGGTTCCCACTGGTGGGGCGGTGTGATGTTGGCTTGCCTGGCTGCGGCGGGCTGCCGGCGCGCTCAGACGGATCCGTTCGCCGCTCATCGCTCTGTCGCGAATGGCGTCATGACAGGTATCCAGGAGCTGCAACGCCGCCGCGCCGCCATCGAAGCTTCGCAGGACGTGCTCGCCATGTTGGGCGAATTGAGATTTTTGAGACCGCCGCCCCCCGAACCTGAGCCGATCCCCGAGCCCGAGCCGACCCCGCCGGTCACGGGAGGGGGGGCGGCCGTGTCCCCCGACCCTACGACGATTCCGGACGCGGGGCCACCAAAGCTGCAGGGAATCGTTCGGCATCCGCGCGAGCCACTCGCGATCCTCGGAGGTCGGACGGTGGGCGCGGGAGAGCGGGTAGGCGGTTATGTCGTGCAGAACGTTGAGACAGATCGCGTGGTGCTACTGTCTCCGGATGGAACGGTCGTGGAGGTGCGGTTACATGAGAGCAGCTCCTCAACGCCGTGAGATTGGCCGCGCGTGGCGGCGCGGCGCGACATTGGTCGAGGTTCTCTGGGCCAGTGCACTGCTGGCGATCATCGTGATTGCGGCGGGAGCCTTTGTCTCGCTCTCCAATGGCATGGTCGCCGTGGCACGCAATCAGCGGACCGCGCTCGAATTCGCGCACAGTCGCCTCGAGGAACTGAGGGCGGCCGGGTTCGACGCGATCAAACCGCCATCGGATTCTTACACGCTGTACTACCTGACCCCCACGTCCAGCGGTTGGCAGCACTCCCTGACCGATCCCGGAGAGGTCATTCGGATGCTTGGTTATGATTATCCGATCACCACCACGGTGCGGTTCGTGGACGTGGACGGCGGCGCCCCGTCCTATGATGTCGTGGAGGCGCGGGTTGTTGTGAAATACCGCCGCAATGAGCCGAACAGCGTGACGTTATGGGCGTACCTCGGGCCATGAACGGGCGCCACCCAGCGACAGCCGGTTTTACCGTGGTGGAGCTGCTGGCCACCGCGGTGGCGGCAGCCATTCTCGCGATCGCGATGGGATCGGTGCTCTATTTCGTGTACGCCGCGATGCGCCGCAGCAACGAGTCGATCAATCTGCAGCGGGACATGGGCTACGCGTTGGATTTGCTGCAGCGCACAGCGCAAAGCGCCTCGCCGTCCGAGGTCACGGTAGCGTCCAGCTCGGTGATCTTCGCGACCAACTCGTTTCGTCCGAAGCGTTGCCGTTTCTACGACAATCGGACCGGTGATCTCATCTATGATCCGGATATGTCGGCGAGCGGGGACGAGCAGACGCTGATCAACGACCGCCTAGTGTCGTTCCAGGTGGCGTTGGATGGCAGCCGCCTGCTCGTGGCTCTGTCAGTCCTGACCGGCGCGAACCAGACGCTCGCGCTCTCGAACTCGATCACAATGCGGAACTAAGGCGGAGGGACGTGCCATGAACTTGACGACGGCGAACGGATCCCGGGGCGGCCGTCGAGGAGCGGCGTTGCCGTTGGTGGTGGGGATTCTCGTGGTGCTGACCCTCGTGGGCTCCGGATTGCTGGCCTCGGCGCTCGCAGGGCGGACCGAGGCGGTTCGTCGCCAGCAATCGCTGCAGTGTTTTTGGGGTGCGGAATCGGCGCTCGCGGTGGTGAGAGAGAGGCTCTATCACGACTCCGCCTATCGGGAGCAGCCGGAGCCTGTGGCGTTGACGAACGGACCGTTCGTGGCCGATGCGCACGTGGTGCGAAGCGGGCAGGTATTCACCGTCACGGCCCGGGGCAGCAACCTGTATTCGCGATTGAGCCGCCGCGTCCGACAGACATTCATGGTGCGGCAGTACGACTACTGGGATGATTTTGCCCTTTTCGTGGGCGCAAACGGCGGCGATTTGAGTCAGAGCATCGCGATTTACGGCGATGTGTTTTGCGAGGGTAGTCTCCGGATGTCGCAGGCCGCGGCGATTTTCGAGAGCCTCTACTGTCGCGGTGATCTGACGATGAGCCAGAGTGCGGCGATCTATGACGAAGCGTTTGTAGGGGGAACGATCAGCTTAGGACAGTCCTCCGTGATCTATGGAGGCTCGTATCCATTCAGCAGCCCGGCCAATCCCTACTACGTTGTCCAGCCCACTGTTCCACAGATCGATTGGAGCTGGTATCAGAACATGCTGGCGCAGGCGGCGGTGCAGGATTCGGGCCTCAATTTCGCGCAGGACATCAATCTTTCCAACCGGGTGTGGTTCGTTCGGGGATCGGCGTCGCTGGGCTCGTACCGGCGCATCTATAGCGATCCTCCGGGCGGAATCCTCGTTGTTCGGGATTCGCTCACACTGCAACAGTCTGCGCAGGTGGGCAGCAACGTAACGATCATCTGCGGCTCGCTGTTCGCGATGGGCCAGAGCACAAAAGTCGCCCCAAACTCCCTCATTTACGCCGGTCACCGGATCGAGATGAAACAGAGCGGTATTGTTGCCAGCCGTTGTTCGCTGATCACGCCCGGCACGATCGAGATGAAACAGGCGGCGCAAGCTTCGGGCTTCATCTACGCCGGAACCCTGTTGGACATTTCTCAAAGCACGGCGATTTCCGGTCTTGCGTTCGCCGGTGTGAGGGTGACGTTGTCCCAGAGTGTCACGATCACATATCATCCCGCCTTGTTGCCCATCACCCTACCGCCCGGGCTTCTCACGACAAATGCGGTGGTCATCAACCCCTCGCAGTGGAGGGAGCTCTAGCTATGAAAACCAACCGTTGGGCGAGATGGTCGTTTCGCGGAATATCCCCTCGTGGTTCTCGCCGGTCGAAGCGCGGCGCGTCACTCGCGCTGGTGATGGGCATGACTGTCATCATCACACTGATCGGCGCAGGTCTGTTGACAGCCTCGGGAACTGCAAGAACAGAGGCGGTTCGGCGGCAACAATTGCTGCAATGTTTTTGGAGCGCCGAATCGGCTTTGGCGGTCGCGCGCACAAGGCTGTACACAGACGCTTCGTTTCGCAGCTCACCCGGGGGCGTCGCGTTCACGAACGGGCTGACGATCGGCGCCGCAAACGTGACCCGGACAGGCAACGTGTACTATGTGCACGCGCTGGGCACGAATCTGTACACCCGTCAGAGTCGGCGCCTTGCTCAGGAGTTTGTGTTGGAGACGTTTGATTACTGGGATGACTTTGCTCTTCTCGCCGGCTCGGGCGGAATTCGGCTGGCACAAAGCGTGGCCATCTACGGCGACGTGTACAGCGGCGGCGATGTGACGATGTCCCAGTCAGCGGCGATTTTTGAGACGCTGTTCTGTGAAGGCAGTCTCTCCATGAGCCAGAGCGCCGTCATCTACGATCAGGCGTTCATTGGTGGCTCGATCTCGCTGCGCAATTCATCCACCATTTACGGTGGGTCCTATCCCTTCAATAGTCCCGCAAATCCGTACTACGTGGTCCGGCCGACCGTGCCGGCCATTGACTGGAGCTGGTATGAATCCATGCTGGCGCAGGCGGCGGTCCGGCATTCGTCCAACCTCAACTTCAATGGAAACGTGGATCTCGGTGGGAGTAACAACTTTTGGAACGGGAGCGCAACTTTGTACCAGACACGGAGGCTGACCAGCACTCCTCCCGGCGGAGTGCTGGTGGTGCGGGGCACGTTCGAGATCAAGCAATCCTGCGAGATCGGTCCGGGCGTGACCGTGATCTGCGGCGACCGATTCTGGATGGGTCAATCCACTAGGGTGGGGAGCAATGCGGTGGTCTTTGCGCGCAACCGCATCGAGTTGAAACAGAGCGGGATTGTGTCCACTCGCGCGGCGCTGATCACGCCGGGCACGATCGATATGAAGCAGGCGGCCCAAGCCTCCGGTTTTATCTATGCCGGCGGTGTTCTCGATACGGCGCAGTCGGTCGTGCTGCATGGGCTGTGTTACGCAGGCAACTACGCCGACCTTTCACAGAGCGTCGCGATCTACTACAATCGGAATGTCCTGCCGGTCACGATGCCGCCGGGCTTGCAGACCAACCCCGCGGTGCGTCTGCAGCCGAGGCGATGGCGCGAATTGTGAACCGCATGGCAGGTGAGGATGTTGGCGAGATGCGAAATCCATGGTGGGTGGTGGCGGCCTCCGCGCTGGCGGGCGGTATGTTGTGGTGGACGCTTAGCGGTTGCGAGACGGTCGAATCCTACGATCGTGTGCTCGAGATTGTGCCATCCTCAACCAATCTGACGGCCGAAGCGGAGACGGTCGTGTTCATGGCCGTGGTGAACTCCGTTTCCAATCTTGCGATTGGGGGGATCAGCACGAACGAGGTGACCACCTGGCCGCCCGTGATCCTCCCGCTGACGTGGTCCGTCTCTAGCCCCGCCCTCGGGCGCATCCGGGCGAGCGGAGGTCTGACGGCGATCTACGAGCGCAACGGCGAAGCGGAAGGCAATAACTACATCATCGTGCGCGACCGAAGTGGCCGCTATGAGGCGGTCGCCACCGTGCGCCAACTGCCGGTGCCGTAGTCGGCAGGCGGGGCCGAGAGGCCGCTCCGGCGCGCGCCGGAGAGGCCCGTGAGGTGCTCCAGGTTGCCCTCCAGTGGTTCGCCGGCTTCCCGTAGGAAAAGGGAAATGCAGTGCCGCTTCAACACGGTGGGCACAATGCGACGCGGCTCATGTTGTGATCGCGGTCGGGCGGACTGCCTGAGGTTGATACAGCGCCCTCCAGAATACGACGCCGGACGGCCGAAAAGGCTATGCTTGGACTCCACAGGACATCGGCAAATGGAGGAGAAGCGTCGGCTGATGATGCGCGAGGCGCTGTTCACATCTCGCAAGGAACCGTACTGCGAGCCCGACGTAGATCTGTTCCAGCGCGGGATGGAGATTGAGCGGCGTGACGACCGGACCAAGGGCCGGATTGCGGCCTGGTCCGCGCGCCGCTGCCCGTCTCATGGTCGCACGATGACCCGCGGCCGCGCGATTTGCCTTGTGAGCGGCCGCGCCTCGGTCGCGAACGGGTTCGAGCGATGAGCCGGAGGGAGAGTCGCCGGACCCAACTCGCGGCGAAGATCGCCTGGAGCCGAGTCCGTCACGTCGTCTGGGACTGGAACGGCACGCTGTTCGATGACGCGTGGCTGTGCGTGGAGATCATGGACCGTCTTCTGCGGCGGTATGGTCTGCCCGGGCTGACTCCGGAGCGCTATGCGGCGACCTTCGACTTCCCGGTTCGCGAGTACTATCGGCGTCTCGGTTTTGATTTCGTGCGCGCCCCATTCGAGCGGTTGGGCGCGGAGTTCATGCAAGAGTATGAGCGCCGGCGTCTGGAATGCCAGTTACGGCGCGGTGCGCGCGCGGCGATCGAGCGCCTTGCCCGGCGTGGAATCGGGCAGACAGTCGTCTCCGCCTACCGCGAAGACACACTGAAAGAGTTGCTGCAGCATTTTGGCCTGGATCGGCGGATGGACGGGATCGTCGGCGGCGCTGACATCTATGCCGCGGGTAAGGTGGAACGGGCTCTGGCCTGGTTTCGCGCGACGGGATGGCGGGGGGCCGAGGTGGTGGTGATCGGCGACACGACCCACGATGCGGACATCGCGCGTGCGATGGGGGCGCAGTGCCGGCTCGTTTGCGCCGGGCATCAAAGCCGCACGCGGCTTGAGACCGCCGGAGTTCCGGTCCTGGACCGACTCTGCGAGCTTTGGGGCTGAGCGCCTCGCGGTGGGCGCATTGTGCTACAATGCGTGCGGTCGGGGCGTGGCGCAGCCCGGTAGCGCGACAGCTTTGGGAGCTGTGAGTCGTGGGTTCAAATCCCACCGCCCCGACCATGCTTTGCCCGGAGCGCGGCGCCGAATGAAACATGCACCGCACAGCGAGGGCGAAGCACCCTCTCTGAGCTGCGCCTCGCAAGCCGGCAGATCGACCTGCCCACGCACGACGGGCATCGGATTCAAACCGAGTCCGAGCCGTTGCCACGCCACACGGGCTGAATCAATGACCTAGATCGGACTGGCGATCCACAACTGAGGCCGAGGTTCCCCCACGGCGAAATTCGGAAGTTGCGGCCGATGATCCCGGTGGCTGGGGAAAGTCCCCAAGAGCGGCGACCTTTGAGCGTTGCCGGACACACGGTCCCCGCCACGATCTCACCCGCCGGCCACTTGCGGTGAACGGGCGGCAATCGCGCTGGGGATTGAATCCGGTGGCGGACCATCGCCATCCGCGGCTACCTCCGCCGCTGGACGAGGGCTGCGATCGGCACAGCGTGGGCAGCGCGGTTCACACGAGCGACGTCGTCATGACCATCTTCGAACATCTCTTCGGATCGTCGCCCTCTCGCTGTCATGCTGCGCTGCTGAAACGTGGGGCGGTCGTGGCCGTTTGGCGAAGGACACGCCGGCGTCTAGACTGAAGGTCATGAACCCGCTCCACGCCTGTCTGTTCGCGACTGCCACCGCGGCGGTGGCCGCGGCCGTGGAGGCACCGGCGCCGTATCCGCCGTTGCCCTCACCCGCTCAACTCGCCTGGCATGAACTCGAACTGTATGGGTTCGTGCACTTCACTGTGAACACATTTACGGACAAAGAGTGGGGCTACGGAGACGAGGATCCCAGCATCGTTCTGCCCACCGATTTCGATGCGGATGACATCGCGCGCGCGTTCGTCGAAGGTGGATTGCGCGGCCTAATCCTGACCGCGAAACACCACGACGGTTTTTGCCTCTGGCCGAGCGCGCACACGGACCACAGCGTCCGGCGCAGTCCGTGGCGAGGAGGCAAGGGCGACATGGTGCGGGAGTTTGCGGACGCCTGCCGACGCCATGGTCTGAAGTTCGGGGTTTATCTTTCGCCCTGGGATCGGAATCACCCCGAGTACGGGCGGCCGGCCTACGTGCGCTACTATCATGCCCAGTTAAAGGAGCTGTTGGCGAACTATGGCGAGCTGTTCGAGGTTTGGTTCGACGGCGCGAACGGTGGTACCGGCTACTATGGTGGCGCGCGCGAGCGGCGTCAGATTGACTGGGCGACCTATTACGGCTGGGAGGACATCCGTCGGATCGTACGCGAACTACAGCCGGGGGCGGTGATGTTCAACGGACCCGACGTGCGATGGGTTGGCAATGAGAATGGAATCGCCGGAGATCCGTGTTGGGCGACGTTCGAGGGCGGCGAATTCGGCGCGATCGCCGATCGACGACGGCTCGAGCACGGCGACCGGCACGGTCGGCGCTGGTGGCCGGCGGAGTGCGATGTCTCGATCCGGCCGGGATGGTTCTATCACGCGTCGGAGGATGAGAAGGTCAAAACGCCCGAACAGTTGGTGGATCTCTACTTCAAGTCGGTCGGGCGTGGCGCGTCGCTGTTGTTGAACATACCGCCGGATCGCCGCGGGCGGGTGCACGAGCGGGACCGCGCCTCTCTCGTAGGATTTCGACAAAGGCTCGAGGCTCTGTTCGCGACGAATCTTGCTCCGACGGCCGCTCTCTCGGCCTCCAACACGCGAGGTGGTGACCCCCGCTATAGACCGGCACGTGCGACGGACGGGGATCGGCATACATATTGGGCGACGGACGACGAGGTTCGAGAGGCGGAATTCGTGTTGTCATGGGACCGGCCTGTCAGGATTCAGGTGGTCGACTTGCGCGAGCCGATCGAGCTCGGACAGCGGATTGACCGCTGGGCGATCGCGGCCGAGACTCCGACCGGACGGGTGGACCTTGCGGCCGGCGAGTCGATCGGCTCCCGCCGGTTGTGGCGCGCCGAACGACCGATCGAGATGATCCGTTTGTGGGTGAAGGTGGGGTCGTCGGTCGCGAGTCCTTTGCTGGCCGAAGTGGGTGCCTATGCGGTGTGGGCCCAGGAGTAAATGGGGTGAGTGGCATTGCCACCGGACAGCTTGATCGGTGGGGAGTTCCCATCGGCCGTTTGGCCATCATCGCGGGCCCGTGCAGCGCGGAGTCGCCGGTTCAGATGCAGCAGGTTGCGCAGGCCCTCGCGCGCGCGGACATCTGGGCATTGCGGGCGGGCGTGTGGAAGCCGCGGAGCCGACCTGGTGCGTTTGAGGGAGCCGGAGCCGAAGGGCTGAGATGGCTGGTCGATGCGGCGCGGGCGATCGGCCGGCCGGCGGCGACAGAGGTAGCGACGCCGGCGCACGCCGAGGCGGCGCTACAGGCGGGAATCGGCGTTCTCTGGATTGGTGCCCGGACAACCGCCAATCCGTTCATGATGGCCGAGCTTGCACACGCGTTGAGAGGTGTCGAGACGCCGGTGTTGGTCAAAAACCCCGTCAGCCCCGATCTGCCGCTATGGTTGGGCGCGCTGGAGCGGCTGCAGGCGGCGGGTGTCCAGCGGCTCGGCGCGGTGCACCGGGGCTTCTCTGGCGAGCACGCCGGCCCCTACCGAAACGCGCCGCTCTGGCGGATTCCGATCGAGCTGAGGCGCCGCATGCCCACGATTCCGATGTGGTGCGATCCGAGCCATATTGCGGGTGACGCGGCGCGGGTGGAGGAGATCTGCCGGATTGCGGTGGAGTTGCTGTTCGAGGGACTGATGATCGAGGTCCATCCCAATCCGCCGAGCGCGCTAAGCGACGCGAATCAGCAGCTTGCCCCGGCCCAGTTTCTCGCGTTGGTGGCCGACCTGGAGAAGCGGCGGCCGCGCGCCGAGGCCTCCAGTGAGTGCGAACGACGTCTGTCAGAACTGCGCCACGATCTCGAGGACACCGACCGCCAGCTCGTGCGAATTCTGGCGGCACGCATGCAGCTGGCGCGCTGCATCGCACGGATACAGAAGTCGCACGGTTGGGCGATGTTCCAGCCCGACCGATGGCAAGCAACACTCGAGCGATTGCAGGCCGAAGGAACCGCGGTGGGCCTTGATCCCGACTTCATGGCGGACCTGTATCGGCTCGTACATGAGGAAACCCTCCGCCAGAAGAGCGAAGAGGCCGCACGAGATGGCGAGGGGGGCGAAGAGTAAGCCGGGCGAGGCGCTCGCGAGGTCGGCGACGAATCATGGTGCCCGCCACCAAACTCACCGACGTCTTCGCGAGGCGCACGACGGCCAACCCGAGGGGAACGAACTCGGCGGAGATCCCGTACATCATTCGCGGGGCGACCCGTGAGGCCGAGGTCATCTCCGCCGCGCGGTCCTCCATTCCTGCATCCGGTGACGTCTTGCCCCGCAAGAATCTCGAGATCACCGAGCGAATCAACGGGGATTCCGGCCCGCTCATGCTCCGCCTCCAGCTGATGAAATGTAAGCCTGGTGAGGAGCCAGAACCGGTTTTCTGGGGTTGACACGGATGGCGGCACCTCGCCCATCACGCACAGCATCCGAACCATCAGCCAACACGGTCCGGTAGCGACCGACAAGCGGCGCGGTGCCATCGGGTGCGACAGCAAAAACATCGAGAGCGTGGAGATCGCCATCCCCTGTCCACAATATCTCGCAGACGCTCCACACGTCGGTCGCCGCAGTCTCGCTCAGCAATCCGTGGGCGCTTGGACGTCAAGCTCGGCACCGTGACCTCGAGCCATTTCAACGGCTGTGCGGAGGGGACGTCCTCGTTCCGTGGGCGAGATTGGCGGCATCTCCGAAAAGGGCTGCGAGTCCATGTGGGGCCAATCCGCGCCGGACGCGGAGGAGGACCTTGCAGCGATGAGCACCCAGCCCTTGGTCGTCGACATCGAGCTACTTTATCCCGACCGGAACTACGGCGCTCTCGACATCTGAAGAAGCCCCATGCCCGGCGACGATGTCAAGAAGGCGCGTCACGGACCGGCACTTCACAGGCCAGCGGCCGCCTAGAAACAGCTTCATCAATGCGGCGGCCGACTATACAAACCGCCCGCTGGATCTCGACGGCCAGTCCGCGCCGTATGACATCCTTACGGAAGTGATCCGCGTCCGGTACGATTCGGGTAGCACTCAGGATCGGTTCGCGGGTCTGGGAGGCGCCGACATCTCCATCGCTGCGAACCCCAACTCACACGACGTTCGCCAGCGGCTCACCTTGGCCGGCATCGCGCCGGTCGAAAACGGTTTCAGGGTTCGTCGTCAGTTCGGTTGATCCTCTCGCGATGGGCAACCTCAGTCAGGCCGTGCTCGCCGCGAGAGTCGACGATCCGCGCCGACGTGGCCGACGAGTCGGAAGCCCCCCTGTGCGGAGGTCACTGGACGCAGCCTAATCAGCCTGACCGCGAGGCCGCGACGTTCCGTCTTGATCTTGCGGCATCCCCGGCAGTCGGGGCTTCCCGTGGGCTTTGATCGGACACGGCAGGCCGACTCCGCGATCTGTCGTCTCCCTCGAACTCACGCCGGTGAGCGACACACAGGGTCCGAGACCAGTGCGGCGACTTGGACCAACGACGATCTGGGCGTGGCGCCCGCCTCACGCTGGAGGGTGGCGCGGACTCGTCCGCCTCGCCTCCCCATGGCAGCGAGCGTGCATCGCCCAGGGGATGGCACGGCGGCCGTCGTCAACGCCCGGAACAGCTGCTCGGCCTGTGGCTTCGAGTTCTCGGCGGCGTGGCCAACAAACCAAAAGTGCGGCAACGGTCCGCGGCTTGTTGTTTCTCGTCGCGCCCATACTCCGTCTGCCCAAGCGGCATCGAGGGCGTGGGGCCGCATTGGGATGCGGCCCACCTATCCTGGCCGGCGGCCCGTAAGGGGTGCGCCGAGCGGCTTCGCGCCGTGAAGCACCTGTTCACGGCAGAGGACGAGGCCACGAGTGGCCGCAACGGCGTGCCGTCTTCCGCGACGCAGGGACGTCCTGCCAGACTCGTGAGCACATGCCCGACGGACACGCGCTGGACCCCGTGCCGACTCCAACGAGAACCACAACGACATGGACGAGCGACGGTGGTCCGCGGGTTCGTCCATGGCCACCCCTGTCGGAAATATGCTGTTGCATAGTTGTGCAACATTGCGACATACTAGCCCTTATGTGCACGGCAAAGTTTCGGGTGCAGGCACGGATGATGAAGGCACTGGCAAGTCCGGTGCGGCTCGCCATCGTCGACATCCTGACCGCGGGTGAGCGATGCCTTTGCGAGTTGCAGCCACGGTTTCGGATGAACAAGTCCACGCTGTCCCGCCATGTGGCGGCGCTGCGGAACGCGGGCCTCGTGGTTGAACGGGCAGTGGGGACGCGGCGGATGCTGTCGCTGCGCGGGCCGATCGCCGCGCGTGTTTTGAAATGTCTGGAGCGCGCCGCCAACGGCCGTCGGCCGGCGCCCCGGACGGAGAAACGACGTCATGAGCGATGAATCTCGAAAAGAGTGGAAAACCCTGGGCGGGCTGATCGGCGTTTTTGTGTTGTTGTACTATCTGCCGATCGAGACGGTGCGCTTCCAGGGCGCGCTGCTCGAGGCGTTCAGGCTGGCGAAATGGTACGCGCGGGAGCACGTACTGCTCTGTCTCGTCCCGGCCTTCTTCATCGCCGGGGCGATCGGCGTATTCGTGAGCCAGAACGCGGTGATGAAGTATTTCGGGCCGAAGGCGAAGAAATGGCTGTCCTATTCGGTCGCCTCGGTCTCCGGCACGATTCTC
>CALLFZ010000019.1 GCA_938010045.1 uncultured bacterium | reverse complement strand
CGCTCGGCGGGACGCGAAGCGAATCGGCCCTCGTATGCCCGCGCTCGATTCCACGCCGGGAACGGTAAAGCGGGTGGGACGCGAACCCGGGCGGGTTAGCTATGGTATCGGTTGCGCTTTCAGGCGAAGGAAGCGGTGCGGATGCGCGACGTTCAACGGCGTTGCATCGCGAAGGGTAATGGTCTCAATCCCCGGCGCCGGCGTGTTGGGGCGGACCTCGACCCGCAGATGGGGATTGCTCAGGTCCAGCGCCTGCCAGTCCGCCTCCACCAGGTTGTTGCAGACCTCGATCGCCAGTGTGGCGTCTTGCACGCGTGTGTCGCGCGTGAAGGTGATGACAATATAGTCTTCTCCGTCTATACGTTTGACCTCGTGATTGTACATTGGATGGAACGCGGTGCCTCGATAATCTGTGTGGGGATTCAGCCCCAGCGTGTACTTGAGGATGTTGGACAGCCCGTCCCCCGCCGGATTCGCGGCGTCCGCCGCATCGCCCTCGTTCTGCGTCGTGCCGAAATGAACGTACCGCCATTGTGGGAGGGTTAGTTGGGCTATCGAGGCCGGCAGATCGGCGAATGTCGCTATGGTCCCATTGTCGGCTGCGATGCGGAAGACATGTTCGCCTGAAGCATTCACCGTCACTTGCGTGTGGGCGGCGAACGGCTCACTGAACACCGCCTCGCCGGGACCGGAGTGGTGGGTCCACGCGACCGCGACCGGGCCGAAGCCGGCGTCGTCCACCTCGGCCTGCAGGGCGATCGGTTGACCGGCGATGCCGGAAACCGCTCCTTGCGGCAGCACGATGCGCGGGCCCACCGATCGCGCCCCTGACGAGGCCAACAGCAGAAGTTCCTCGGGGGAAAGCGCGCGGTTATAGACGCGCACTTCGTCTATCAGCCCCAGGAAGCCGCTCGATCCCGACACCGTCCCCGTCGTGTAATCGCCGACACGGACCGGCACCGTCGCCGCGCGCGCCAGTGTGGTCGCGGACACCGTGCCGAAGATCTCGGGCAAGCCGTTGATGAACAGTTTCAGCCGCCGGTCGTTCAGCGTGCCGTCGAACACCATGGCCACATGGTACCAGCGCCCCGTGGCGATAGTCGTCGAGCCGGTCACCGCGGCGCTGCCGATGTTCGCCGTCAGTCGCCGGCTCGAGTCCAGACCCAGTTGCCAGGAGATGGAACTGGCTGAGGCGGATCCGCGCTTCGTTAAGATGGCGCGGGCAACCGCATTGGTGCTGTCGAGCCGAATCCAGGCCGATGCGGTCAGTTGCGGAAAACCGTCGAGCGGTTTCTCGGCCGAATCGGCCACTTCGACCCGCTGGCCGTCGCCGTTGAAGGCCAGCGACCCGCGGATCCGACCGGCGCCCGGCTGCCATTGTGGCAGGCCTGTGGAGCCAATGGTTGCCAGTACACCGGGCGTCGCCAGGCTGGCGCCCGCGGTGTCTTCGGCGTTGGTCCCCTCCGTCTCGTCGAAGGCCAATCGAAGCAACAGTCCCTCCGTCGGGCCGAACGCCGGCGCAATGGCCGCGGGTAATACGCGCACCTCGAGGTCTTCCTCCGCCCACAACAGGCCATCTTCCGCCCGCAATCGCAGTGTGTAATGACCCGGTGTCGGGAAGGAGACCCAGGTGTCGGCACGGTCCGTCGGGCCGAATTCCGCAGCCGCCGGGCCGGCGATTTGGCTCCATTGCACCTGCAGCGCCGCGGCGCGTTCCGGATCGGGCGTCACCGCGGCCGACAACACCAGGCGGCTGCCCGCGGTGATCACGGCCGGCCGAATGGCGGGACGCACGAACTCGATTGCCGGCGCGTCGCTGGTCTCCACGATCAGCGCGGGCCGCGCGGCGGCCGTGGCTTGCCGGACGACGATTTTAGTCTCTTGGCCCCATCCGTTCGGCGCGTACGAGTGAAGGCGGAAACCCGCCTGGCCGGACGGATCGCGCGACAGGCCTCGCCGGACCAATTCGGTCACGTCGAAGTCCATCGTTCCAAACGCTGCGGGAAACGCCAGCCCCACCGGCGGCACGGGGTCTATGTCAGGATCATCTTCCGGCGCAATGGCCAGTGTGAAGTCTTTGTCCTGCCAGACTGCCGTGGGCTGCGAGAGGCTGACCAGGAGCAGGTTGATGTTGTTGGCAAGGATGTTCTCGCCGAACGTCACCCGCAGTGTCGCGCGCCGGACGCCGCGATGGGGGACAAGCCCGGAAAGGTCATAGCGCAGATACGTCCTCCAATTATAGGAGGGACCGCTGATGTTGTAAACCCCGCTGCCGGGCGTATCGAGGGTGCCGTCGTTGAGTCGGACGCTGCGTCCGGCAGCAGGATAGAAGACCTGGATGTCATAGGGTAACACAGTCAGCCGGACCGTCCCTTGACCGGATGCACCGGACGCGTCGGTCGCACGGACCGTGAACTCGAACTCGCCCGCGGCGGAGGGAGTGCCGGACACCGTTCCATTGGTGGACAAGGCGAGACCGGGTGGCAAATTGCCGGATACAAGGCTCCAGTCGGGTTCAGGGTACCCGCCGTTCGCGTTCAGCCGTGCGGAGTAGGGCGTGTTCCATCGGGCGTCGGGCAGCGCGAAGGTCGCGATCGCAATGGGCGTGGGGGCCGCGTCGAGGTCAATGCCCGTCCGGGTGCCGAGGCTCGCGTTGTAGAAGGTCCCGCTGCCGCTGGTTTCGAGGCGGACCGCGCGCACCAGGTAGTAGTGCTGGCCGGTCGAGACCGAGGTATCGGCATAGGTTGTGTCCGCAACCGGCGCGGGAGTCAGGCGGGTGTAGGGGCCGTCAAAAGACGCCGCGCGATAGACGTGGTAGCCGAGCACGCCCGACTCCGGAGATGGCTCCCACGATAGCGCCGGATGCCCGCCTGCCGGCGCGATGCGCAGGCGCGAGGGGCCAGGAAAATAGAACGCGCGCAGTGACGGACAACCCATGTGGTTCATCGAAAGAGGTCCCGACGAGGTTGGATAGATGGGCGTCCGCGATCCGGAAGTGAAGCGCTCGCTCATGCTTACCCGCATCATGTCGCCGGCATCGAATCCCATGCCCATGCGATGGTACAGGTATTGCGCCTGGCCGCCATTTAAGAGTGGGATGGACCAGGTGTAGCTCAACGTGAAATTGTCCTCGGCGAGGCGCTTCTGCATCCGGTTAAAGCCAACGGTCGGCGCATTGGGCATGTACCAGTAGCCCCAGTGGCTCTGGAGGCCGGTCCAAAAGACCGCCTGTCCGCCGTGGCTGAGCCCCGGTCCGCCGCTGCCCTTGAAATAGAATAAGAACGGGCCGCGCAACCGGCTGTAGGCCGAATCGGTGTCTTCGGCGAAATTCGAGTTGCCCGCGTTCGGATCGTTCAACGGCAACGCGTTCAACTCGTTGCTTCGGATCAACGTGATGTTCTCCATGCCGACGATGCCGGGCGCCCCGCGACACAGTGC
This sequence comes from uncultured bacterium, assembly GCA_938010045.1. Classification (GTDB taxonomy): domain Bacteria; phylum Verrucomicrobiota; class Kiritimatiellia; order PWTM01; family PWTM01; genus CAACVY01. Next base: position 1,493 of record CALLFZ010000019.1, on the reverse strand, counting down.
GTGCTCCACATCGGGCCCGGTAGGGTACGGCGCAAACCGGTAGATTATACGTCTCCCCGGCCGGAAGTCGGGCGTGGCGCGCTTGTAGCGATGCAGCTTGTTGAAATAGTTCCGCATCGCCTCGTACTCGCCGGGCACCAGGTTGGAGAAGTCCACGCGGCCGAAGCCCAGCTCCAGGCGCTGGTTGCCGCCGACCTGGCTGAGGTAGGTCGGATCGAATTTGTTGTCGCCCGCGACGTTGATCCGCCCGTCGCTGACGGCGGCGTTGCGGTCTGAGCCGGCGGTGTAGTACAATAGGTTGTTGCCCGTGTCGGTCCAGACCCCATCCATGTCCGCATAGTACGCGTCGGCGCCCGCCGACATGCGGTTGCCGTGGCCGTCGGGACCGTAATAGCCCACGCCCGAGCGTGCGACGGGGACTTTACCCAGCAGCGCGACGTTCTTCAGTTCGCCGGGGTATTGCTGATACAGGGCGATGAGCTGGTTGCGAATCTGGATGTGCGCGTCGGGAAAAGGCGCGGTTGGCACGCCGTTCGCGTCATTCGGCCCCGTTCCGTTCGATGTGTAGTTCGGCGCGCGCGGGACGACGATCTCGTGGACGACCCACCCCTCCTCGATCAGGTCCGCCTTGTAGCGCGCGTACTCCGCGGACAGCCGATCCACGACGTCCTGCGTCACCACAATCGCAAAGCGCCCCAACGGTTGCGTGCGGTCCACCCGAATGCCGGCCAGCACATTGCCGTAATAGGAGGGGTAACTGTGCGTATTTCTCCCTATCCCATACTCGTATAATTGCCCTGCGACGACGTCCGTGTCCGTCCAGGTGGTCGGCACGGAGGTCACCGAAATCGTCGCCCGGTGCGATCCCCATACGGTGTCGAACGGTCCCTTGCGGTAGATACGGTATTCGCCCGCGCGGAAGATTCGCAGCGTGATCGAGGGCGGATTTTCGCTGACCACGGCGTCCATCGGTACCAAGTCCGACGGCAGACTGTTGAGGTAGGACGAGGGTGGATTCCATGCGCCGCTGCCGGACCATATCCATTCCTGGGCGTAAACGCTGCCCGCCGCCGCCAGCAGCAGCGCGGCGATCGGTCTCCGAAAGCCAAGACGAAGCCCTCTGGTGTCAGACATAGCCGCCCCCTTGTCTGTGTTTTTGGGGTTGTTCTTGTTCCATCCCTTTTTCAACGGATGACCTGAGTGCCCAATTCAAACTGGCCGCCTGGGCACGTTTCATGATTCCCAAAGAAATTCTTCGGCCAACTCGTTCCTCACGGCGCGGGCACGTTTGCCCTCTTCCGGTGAAAGATAACCTGTCGGCGACCAATAGGTCATTCATGCCAGCGGTCTCATTGTTGTCCGGATATGCTCGATTACGGTCTCGCGACCTCAGCCCACCTTTGCCCGCCTGCCAGGTCCCGTCCATGTCCTTTTACCGCTGAGAGGTATGGAACGTTTCTCCGCCGCATCCTACCGCTTCTTAAGCATCATCG
>CALLFZ010000018.1 GCA_938010045.1 uncultured bacterium | reverse complement strand
GCGCTCTGTCGCCGGAGCCTTCCCGCCCAAAATCTTCCGCCGGAGGACCGGCGGAACTACAGCGTTCCGGAGGCTTGACGTTCGCAGGTCACGCGAGCTCTCAGGAGGATACGCGAGCGGATCAGGTGGGACAGACAGTATGTGCCTGTCCCCATCAGTCTCCGGCGCTCTGCTGTAGCTCCGGCGCTCTGTCGCCGGAGCCTTCCCGCCCAAAATCTTCCGCCGGAGGACCGGCGGAACTACAGCGTTCCGGCGGCTCGACGCTCGCAGGTCACGCGAGCTCTCAGGCGACAGTATGTGCCTGTCCCCAACGGCCCCCACCGGCCCCACGTGCCTGTCCCCACCGGCCCACCACCGGCTCCCGGGCCGACGTGCCCGTCCCCACGGGGCTCCCGTCACGAAGTCGCAGTAGATTCAATACCTGATTGTTCCGTCGTCGGCGCTTCTGCCTGTCCCCAATCAAAGGCGGGGGACAGGCAGCGGGGGATAGGGAGCTGGCACCCCCCATCGATCTGCCTAAATGCAAAATGTGGGTTGAAGTAGTTCTGCCAGATCTGGACCGCGGGCCCAACGGAAGGGCAGACGGCCGTCCATTGCCGTACCGCGCGCTCGATGGTTGCGCCGTCCGGGTTGTCCGCCCACTCCCGTTCGGATCGGTCCGGGGAAGGTCGTAGCCCCTCCGCTCGCGAAACGTGCACGGCACCCCGCGCAACGGCAGCCGCGGGCGGCGCCAGCGCGGACATCGACGCGGCGCGCCAGAGCGATTCGCAACGCGTCAGGTCGCGCAGGGGAACATCAGGCCTTCAAACTCCGCAGGTCAAACTCGAGCCGGCGCTGGTTTTTAAGCAAGGCCTCCCATGTCACCACTTCTCCGGTCCACGCGGCCTCGCGGCCGAGAATCGTGAGCAGGTTGCTGTGCACGCTCGGCTCGACAGTTGGATTGCTCGTGTCGCGGTGGAGAATGCACCGGCGGAATTCAGCGATGTTCGCGACTGCGCCCTCCTTGTAGATGCCGGGCGACGCGCCGCCGCGCCAGAAATTCTTGCCGCGGATCAAAACATTACCGCCGTAGGCCGTTTCGAGCACGCCCTGATCGCCAAATACTCTCACGACGATCCCGTCCGGCTTCGAGCCGTGTCCCTCGAACTGGCGCGAGCTGAACGTCGCCCCGACGTGATCGGGATAGAGGAAGTGCAGCGTGTAGTAATCGTGGGTGTCGCCCACGTCAACCCGGACCTTGCGGCCGCACGTGCCGAACGCATGGATCGGCGGCTGGCCGCGCATGACCCAGCTCAGCACGTCCAGCGTGTGGATGTTCTGCTCGGTGATGATGTCGCCGGAGAGGGCGATGTCGAACAGCCAGTTGCGCAACCGCCCCTCAGGAGTGGTCTCGGGCGGGCCGCGCAGCCTCAGCCGGTCGCAGTGGTAGTAGGTTTCGGCGAACGCGATGCGGCCGATCGCCCCCTCGTGGACCCGCTTCATCGCCTCGATGTAGAACGGATCCGCCCGCGTCTGGAAATCTACGAGGAAACAAAGCTTCTTCTCCTGGGCCATCCGCCCAGACTCGGCAATGTGATAACAACCGGGCACGTCCACGGCGACGGGCTTCGCAAGAAACACGTGGACGCCCGCCTCGATCGCGGCGCGCGTCTGTTCCGGATGGAAATACGCAGGCGACTCGATCGCGACCGCGTCGGGCTTGAGCTCCAGCGCGCGCAAATACCCCTTGAGTCCAGTGTAACAGCGCTCGGATGGGACGCCGAGCTGCGAGCCTGCCTCGCGCGCGGGGTCCTCAAAGTAGTCAGCGACACTAACGATCTCGTATCCGCCGTTTTCGAGAAAGAGCTTGGCGATCCACACACCGCGGTTGCCGCAACCGAACAACGCCAGCTTGATCTTCGGCGCATCGGCCGGAGGCGGGGTATTCTGCGCCAGTGCCTGAGCCGCTGCCGTAACTCCGAGACCCGCTAGGAACGAACGCCGGGCAATATGGTGGGTCGAATTCTCGACATGCTTATGAACCTTGCTCATTCGATGTCTCCTTGGGCGGCCCCGCTGCTTGCCCCTGCGCAAACCATACTCCGGTTGGCTGCTCGAGCCAATCCCGCCCTTGGTCCCTGCGGACCGGGTGCGCGATGTCATTCGCAGGGAACCGAGATCACCCTCCGGCCACTGTACGCTGCGAAATCCGCCCCCGCGGGTCCAAATGGGGACAGGCAGCTGGGGATAGGCAGCTGGCAACCCTTGGCAACCCCCTCCAGTTCCCTATGCCCACCGCGCCCTGAGAGGTGCCTGTCCCCATCAGTCCAACCGCGTTGCAGCTGGCGCGGCGCTGTGCTGTAGCTCCGGCGCTCTGCCGCCGGAGCCTTCCCGCCCTTCCCGCCCCAAATCTTCCGCCGGGGGACCGGCGGAACTACAGCGTTCCGGCGGCTTGACGCTCGCAGGTCGCGCGAGCTCTCAGGAGGATACGCGAGCGGATCAGGTGGGACATGTGCAGATCACCTTCTCGCACAAGCAACTGACGGCGTGGGGTGGGGCGTGCGCGGTGGTGGCGAAGTTTATGGGTGCTGGGGCATGTGCCCGAGGAGGAACATTCGCCCACAGTTCCCTGTACCCACCGCGCCCTGAGAGGTGCCTGTCCCCAACGGCCCCCGTTCCCTCGCGACAGATGGCCCGTTGAAGCGATCGCGCTGGCGCCAGCGCCCCTTCATGCCCTTCGGCCGAACTACGGCGAACCCACTGGCGCCTTCGCTGCCGGAGCCGTGGACTCAGGGCTCGGCGCGCGAGTGGAGGCGGGCGGCGGGGTGGCCAGCCACCGGGCTCCGCCGAGGTCGCCGAGCGTCGCGCCGCGCAGATCGGTCCAGAGCGTCCCTTCGCCCGCGTGGATCACATGGAGCCGCAGGTTGGACGAAAGCTGCGTCGCAAAGGTCCACAGCGAGAACGCTTGTGGATCGCCGAACGCCGCGACGCGAAGCTGGTATCCCCGCGCCTGCTCGCCCTCGACCCGCCGTACGGCCTCGGCCTGCGCTTCACCGACCACGATCGCTTGCTTCGCCTTCAAGTCGGCAGTCCGGCTTTCGATTTCCGCGACGGCCCGCTGCGTGTCCGCCGCGATACGGCCGACCTCGAGCTCCTGCGCGGCGCGGATCTCCGCGACCAGTTTTTGCGTTTCCTGGCGTACCTGCTCTCCCTTTTGGGCGATGAGCGCTGTCTCAGTGTTCAATTCCGCCTGTTTCCGCGCCGTGTTCTGTTTCTCCTTGTTTGTCTCGTCCTGTTCCTTTGCGATGCTCGCCTCGCGGATCGGCTTCAGAATGTTTTCGGGCACGTTCACGTGACGGATCAGCGCATTGTGGACAATGATCTCGCGCTCGCCGAGCACCTTCGACAGCGCCTCCGTCAGGTCCAGCTGGAACTTCTCGCGGCCGTCGCCCGCGATGAAGTCGGTGACCTTATAGGCCGAGCCTTTAAGCCGCGAAACAGAGAGGATCTGCGGCATGATCGCTTTCTCGACCACGGCCGGCAGATCTCCGTAGGTGCGGAAGATACCCGCGACCCTGTCCGGCGGCAGCTCAAACTCCACAGTCATATCGAGGCTCACCTCAAAGCCATCGCGCGAGGGGAAGCTTACAAACTGGTTGAGCACGAACACCGCCTCTTCAGCCTGAGCCACCGGCGGCGTCCGCCCGGCCGCGGCGGGACCGGCAGCCCGGCGGTCAGCCGCGGACGCAGGGCGTGACCGCAGCCCGAGCAATGACGATTCGGCCAGATAGCCGCGCCGCTTTTCCTGCTGCTCCGCGAGGAGGTTTTGCGCAAGTTGGTCCGCCGCCGCAGCCTGCTTTTCATCTACATTGAAGCGCTTGGTGAGCACTTCGCCACCCTGGCGCCCGAGCAGCGAGACCTGGTTCACCCCCACCTCGAGCACATCCACTTTGTACTGCTTCGGGTTGACGTAGTAGAGGCCCGGCTGCAGGACCTCGCGTCGGACGCCCTTTTGGCCGGGGCCGGCGAACTCGCCTGGCAACGCCGGTGTGCCGGAGAGCGACGTGATCACGCCGACATAGCCGATCGGGATGCTCACGGCATCCACGACTTCCACCGTGTAGCCGTAGGGGTTGAGCCGGTACTTGCCTGGCCCCAACACGCGGCGCCAAACGCCTTTTTGGCCCGGATCAGCGAGGAATTCGCCCTGCGGCAAATTCTCGCCGACTTTCGCGGTAACGATCCCCACCTTGCCGGGCGGAATGAAGAGCGCGGGCATGATCTTGCGATCGTAGAGGATCGGGTCGTAGAAGTACCGTCCCTCCCCGAGCACATCTTCGAGAATGCCGCGTTGACCCTTCTTCGCGAGAATCTGCCCGGGCGGCAGCGGCGCGCCGGTTTTGGCGGTGATCACGGCCATTTCGTCGGGTCCGACGTAAAACCGACAGAAGAACCAAAGATACGCGCCGTAAGCGACGGCCACCAGAAGGAGCACTCCGGCGACAGCCTTCAGCATCGCGTTCATCAGCGGTCCTCCGTCGTCGGGCTGGTGGCAGCCGGCGCACCGGACGCAGGGGCCGCCGGGGCGGTGGGACCGGGCGGTCGGACGGCGGGTCGTGGGCGCGACGCCGCGGCGGGGAGCGCGGGCGATAGCAGCGTGCGCAGGAGACCGCCAAATCCCTCGGCGTGGTCGGTCGTCAGGAGCGTCTCGATCCGCGGCGCGATCTGTTCATAGAAGGTGTACCGCGCAAAAGCCATGCCGTCGCCGAAGGCCTCGACCTGGCGGCGGAAGACCTCCGCCCGCGCTTCGTTGTCGAGCCGCACCACTTCGGCCCGGCCGATTGCCTCCGCGAGGACGGCTGCCGCACGATAGCGGGCCGCGTCGAGCTCGATCGTCGCGACCTCGAGCCCGCGCAGCGCATTCGTCACGTTTACGGACTGCACCTGCCGCGCTTCGATCACCGCCTTCAGCCGCTGGGTGTCGGCGTCCACGCGCGCCTTGTTCTGTTCCGCGAGCATTTCCTGTCGCGTCAGCTCGGCTTTTGAGCGCGCCTGCTCGATTTGTTGCTCGAACTTGCGCGCCTCCTGCACAGCGATCTCGCGCTCACGGATAATGCTCGCAATTTCGTCGGGCACCTTGATATTGCGCACGAGGACCGATTTGATCGCGACGCCCCACTCGCGGCAGCGCTCGCGCAGGTGGTTTTCGAGTGTGTTCTGAAACTGCTGGCGCGTTTCGCCCATGATGAAGCTCGTCGCGGGCTGTTTGCTGCCCTCGATGCGGCTGAAGCCGCGCGCGCGCGGCAGGATCAGTTTTTTCACAATGTCATCCATGTCGCCGACCTGGTGCGTGAGCAGGGCAGCCTTCTCGCGCTGGATGGAAAACTCTAGCGTGCCCTCGACCTCGACAATAAACCCGTCGGCGGTGAGGAACGAAATCGCGTCCTCCCCGCTCATTTCGAACCGCTGGCTCTGCAGGTTCACCTCGACCACGTTGTACATGTAAGGGTTCAGATAGTGCGTGCCGGGGTCGAGGACATCCGCGAGCACCCCCTTGCGCCCCCGTTCGACGAGGAACGTGTTCGCGTTGGTGAGGGGCATGTCCAACGGATCCTCGCCAACGAGCGACACCACGACGCCGACGCGTCCGGGACGAATCGAGATCGCGTCGAACTGTTGCACCTGGATCGCGTAGGGATTGATGCGATAGGTGCCGGGCGACAGGATCTCCGGACGGATGCCCTTCTCTCCCTCGCCGGCGAGAATGCGGCCGTTCGGCGGCTCGCGTCCGTGCAGGCGCACCTGCACGCCGAGGCGACCGGCGGGAATGGTGACGACGGGATGAAACTCCCAGCTCCAGGTCCAGGGATTGCGGAAGTACCGGCCCTCTGGCAACACCTCGGGCTGGATCCCCTTGTGCCGGGGCGACATCGCGAGAATTTCGCCGGAGGGAAGCGGCTCACCCGTTTTGCGGATCAGCACCGCGACTTGGCCGGAGCGCGGTTCGATGCGCCAACCATACCAAATCCACAACGGCAGCCACACGATCACGCCCATGAGGAGCACCGACGTCCACGGCAGCCTCGCGATCGGGCGCGAGGACGGCGCGGAACGAAAACGGCCGGATGGCGGCATTCGCGGCGGCGGAGGTGGCAACGGCGGCGGTTTCGGAAACGATTCGTTTTCCATGGCAGGTTTTTCTGACTCCTCGCTGCGAATCCGGTGTCAGACTACTGCTCAGCCCTCCGTTGTACAAGCAGCGTTGGGTTGAGCCGATTGCGCTGGGGATGGTTTTGATGGGTAAGACAAGAAGGCGGACTGCGCGACGGGCGAAGATCTTCGTGATCGAACCGAACAACCTCGGCTTCCGTGTCCTCAACCGTCGCTTCCGCCTTCGGAGAGCCACTTCGAGATCGCCCTCTTTCCTCCTCAGATCGTTGTTCCTCGAGTTCCGGCCTGCGCTATACCGGGTGAGAGCTCGCGTGGCCTGCGATCGCCGAGCCGCCGGAACGCTGTAGTTCCGCCGGTCCTCCGGCGGAAGATTTTGGGCGGGAAGGCTCCGGCGACAGAGCGCCGGAGCTACAGCAGAGCGCCGCGCCAGCTGCAAGGCGGGGGACTGATGGGGACAGGCCGACGCGGGAGGCTGGTAGCGGAGCCTGGGGAGAGAGGATGGGGAACCTGCGCCGTCCGCGATTGCCGCGCATACGCATCGGCCGTAGGGTCAGGGGGGGGGAACCCGACCCTCCAAGGCCTGCGAACGGCTCATTTCCCGCAACCTAGACCTGCGCCGAGGACTGAAGGGTCGAAAAATTCGTTTTTCTGGGAGCGGCCAGAACAAACGGGCGAATGGCGCGGGGTCGTTAGGGTAAACGATGTTCGCTTCTCTTCGCCGACATTGTGATGTGCCGTGTCTCCGTCATTGCGGTCTCGGTTCTTTTAGCCCGTGTGTTCTCCATCCTGGATCTGGGCCGGCTGCTCGACATGGCCAACAACGAGAATGGCGATGTGGCGCGGTTGCTGCGGCGGGCCGGCATCTGCGGGCCCCATGGTGATCAAGACCGGATCAAGCCGCACGCCGACCAGACCGCTGCCGCCACCGGACCGCCGCTTCGGGCTCACGATACTCGCGTTCGGCGCCCGCCGTAATTCGTACTGCGGCCACCCACACACCCAGCACCGGACGCGACCGCCGGACGACACGATCGTGGCATGGCACCGGCAACCTCTTGGGCGGCTCTACAGAGAGAGCGCTAGCCGTCCGGCTCTGTTTGAGGATACCGTGCCGCTTGCTGAAGCCGTGAGTCTCTACCAGAACCGGTTCCGTCGTCGGTATCCGAACGTCCCCATGAACCCTGGCTCGAGGTCGTGGCGCCGCTCGTCGGGGGGGGCGGTGCAACGGTCGGCGCCGTGGACCGCTCTCAACGCGCTGGACCTTGATGAGCCGACGCATGGCCTCGATCGCCGCCGGGCCGTGCTGGCGGCGGAGCGCGGTGGGTGAATGGAGACCGAGCTCGACCGCCGGCGCCGCTGTGTTAAGGAACGGCCGCACGGTGGTCGCCCTCGGCGAATCGCTGCAGCAGGGCGCCGACGAACTTGAACGGCCCAACTTCGCGCTTGCGGACGAGCTCGGGTTGATCTGGCGGGGGCGTGTGGCCATCTCATCGTCGCGGCGGGCGGACGCCGCGGACGCGGGCGCGCGACCGCGAAGGTCGGACGCTCGAGAGGCCGATCCCGGACGTCAGCGTTCGTGCCGGGCACATGCTCGCAGTGGCTGGCACGAGGGGCGAGGACGCGGGCGGTTTCCATCGAGTAGAAGCGGCTGGACGGTGTGGGCCGATCGTCAGAGCTTGCAACCCCACTTGTGCGGAGGACCTGCTCGGGTATGTCCTTCGGAGACATGCGAGGCCGCCTTCCGTGAGCACCGCCCCCGGGGCAACATCGGCGTGGTTGCGTCCCAATTCTTGGATAGCAACGGACGCCGACGGCGGCGAACGATTCACCGAGTCACCTGTTCAACCACCATGCAGTTCCTCCGCCTGATGCTCGTGGGTGGCGGCAGGGTGGGTGTCTCTCATTTCGCGGGCTTCAGTTGTACAGCCGTACCGGGCTCGGGTTTGGGCTCGCCTGCGATGACTTCGCAATAGGCAACTTTCTCGGTGACCCGGGTCACTGTGAGTCGGCCGATGACCTTGCCGGGAGCCCGCTCGAGAACGGCGCCGGTGTCGGGATCGATCAGCAGGTTGCCCGGCCGCACCATCGTCAACTCCTGTCCCGCCGTGACGCCATATTCCGCACCGCGGTTGATGATCACGCGGCCGTCGTCGTCGGTTTTCACGACGCTACCTTCGACGGGGTACTCCTCCAGCTTCCGGGCGATGAACATGGCGGCCTGATTGACGCAGTCCTGCGCGGCCTCGCCGAGCGGGGTTTTGATGAATCCTCCGAGGTCCGTCGAGACGCGGCCCACGCTGAGGCCGACATTCACGCCGGTTCGTCCGGCCTTCCCCAGCACGCGCTGCTGGGCGACGATCTCTCCGGTGGTCGTGTCGACCAGCTTCACGGTCACCGCCAACTGCGCCTGGGTACGGGTTCCGCCCAGGCGGATTCCGCCGACGCTCACGCCGCCGCCGATGCCGGATTGTCCCTCAGAGACTTCAGTGATGGAACCGGTGGCGATGTACCGGGCCGGGCGGATCCGACCCATCTGCGCGACCTGCGAGGCGGCGGCCCGGCCACTCGCGGCGAGGTTCTGCTCGATCAGGACATCCGTCAGTTGTTCGCGCTCGACGAGCACGAACCGTCCCGTATCACGCAGTGCCGACTCGAGCATCGCGGTGAGGTTATGGCCCAGCTCCCAATGGCCGCGCCAGCCGGACTCGTTATGGAAGTCCTTGCAGCCGATCGCGTGCTTCAGGCCTTTGTACGATTCCGGCGCCGGCTTGGAACCTCGGTCGTCGGGAGTCCGCGCTGGAATTCCGATCTGGGCGAGGGCCGAGCCGGCGATGAGCATGATGGCGAGCGCGTTGACCATGGATAATGGGGCGGGCGTGGTCATGGTGTTTCCTTTCGTCTGAGTTCAGGACACCGTACACCGCTATGGACGTTCCGCCAGGGACGAACATGAAAATCACGGAGGAGGGGAAGGGCACGAGGCGGTGGGCCGGCGGCTTGACCCTCCCTCCGCCAACCGGCAACATCGCCCCACCGAAGGGCGGCGAGCATGGCAGACCGGGAACGTTGGGCGTCGAGAATCGGTGTGATCCTTGCGATGGCGGGCAACGCCGTCGGGCTGGGCAACTTTCTGCGATTTCCCGTCCAGGCCGCGCAGAACGGCGGCGGCGCGTTTATGATCCCGTACTTTGTCGCGCTCGTGTTATTTGGCATACCGCTGGCCTGGTGTGAATGGGCGATGGGCCGCATGGGCGGTGCCTATCGACATGGCAGCGCACCGGGCGTCTTCGCGCTGCTGTGGAAGCACCCGATGGCGAAGTACCTCGGCGCGCTGGGGGTCTGCCTGCCGTTGGGCGTGTTGACCTACTACCTCTACGTCGAGTCATGGTCGCTGGCCTACTCGATGTTCGCGATGATGTGGGACCTGTTCGGCGTGCGTTCGATGGACAGCCTGCGCGCCTTTCTGACGGCTTACCAGGGCGGCGGCACGAGGATTGGTGTGTCGCTGATTGCGTGGGTCTTTTTCCTGATCACGATCGGCATCAACTACTGGGTGATGACGGGCGGGATCGCGCGTGGCATCGAGCGGCTCGCGCGCGTCGGCATGCCGCTGCTCTTTGTGCTGGCCTTTGTGTTGACGGTGCGCGTGTTCACGCTCTCGCCGCCGGCGGGCGCGGGGCCGGACCAGACAGTTCGCGAGGGGCTCGGGTTTGTCTGGAACCCGGATCTTGGGATGCTGCGCAGCGGCAAGGTGTGGCTGGCGGCGGCCGGTCAAGTGTTTTTCACGCTCAGTGTCGGGTTTGGCGCGATCCAGTGCTACGCCAGCTACATGCGTCGGCGCGACGATATCATCGTCACTGGTCTCTCGGCCTCGATGATGAATGAGTTTGTCGAGGTGATCCTCGGCGCGAGCATCGCGATCCCGGCGGCGGTGGTGTTTTTCGGCCGCGCCGGTACGGTCGACATCGCGCGCAGCGGCGCCTTCAATCTGGGCTTTGTCGCGATGCCGGCGATTTTCCAGCAAATGCCCGTCGGCGCGCTGTTCGGCCTGATGTGGTTTTTCCTGTTGTTCATCGCGGGCGTGACCTCGTCGGTGGCGCTCGCGCAGCCGGCGGTGGCCTTTCTCGAAGACGAGCTTGGCTGGACGCACCGCCGGGCGGTGCGCGCGGTGTGGGTTGCGTTGCTGGTGCTCGGGCATGTCCCGATCCTTGGGTTTTCGGCCGGTGCGCTCGACGAGGTGGATTTCTGGGCCGGGACGATCGGGTTGGCCCTCTTTGCGCTGATCGAGGCGGTGGTGTTTCTATGGGTGTTCGGCGCGGAGCGCGCCTGGGCGGAGATCCACGTCGGTGCGGAGGTGCGTCTGCCGCGCGCGCTGTTGTATGTGCTCAAATACGTAACGCCGACGCTGTTGGCTGTGATCCTCGCGGCGTGGCTCTGGCAGGATGGATGGGCCTACCTGACGATGCGGGGCGTGCCTGCGGAGCAGCGTGTCTGGCGTTGGGTAGCTCGCGTGATGCTGCTAGGGATGTTGGCCATCACCGTGGCCTTGATTCGACGGGCCGTGCGGCGGCCCGGTGCGGCGGTCCCGGAGGCGACGTCATGACGACCACCGGCTGGGTCTTTATGATCGCCAGTTGGGCGGCGATCCTCTTCGGGACGAGCTGGTGCTTCTATCGCGTGCTGACGTCGCGGCGTCACTGGCAGAATCCGGAGGAGGACATCCGGCATCTCGAGCATGGCGAGTTTGAGCCGCCCCGCGATACGCCGCATCGCCGCCGCTGAGCGGCTGCCCTAGGGGCTGTCCGACTCCTCATCGCTGCCGGCATCGAGGCGGCGCAGGGCCCAGAGGGCCGTCGCGCGAACCACTGCATCCGAGGAATCGAGATGTCGCCGGACCGCCGCGCGCACATCCGCATCGGCGGGAGCCGTTGCCGCGGCGCAGAGCGCGTTCCGGATCCAGCGCGTCCAGCCGAGCCGGGCGACGGCCGAGCTGCCGTAGCGTTTGCGGAAACTGTCGGGCGAGAGCGCGAGCGCCGCCACGAGCAGGGGCGCGTGCTGTTCGGGGTCGAATGCCGTCCGAGGCGTTCGCGTGTCCGGCCGGCGGCCATTCCATGGGCAGCACTCCTGGCACAGGTCGCAGCCGGCGAGCCAGCGGTGGAGCCGGCCGCGCAACGTTTCGGGGATCTCTCCGCGGCACTCGATCGTCGCCCAGGCAATGCAGCGGCGCGCGTCGAGCATGCGGTCCTCCACGAGCGCGCCCGTGGGGCACGCCGAACGGCATCGCCGGCAGGTGCCGCATCCGCGGTCTGCCGCATGGGCAGCGGTGGCCGGGTCATACGGCGCTGCGCCGGCCGGCCGCCATGGCAGCGCCAGACCGCCGAGGCTGAACCACGAGCCATCGAGGTCCGTGATCACGAGCGTGTTGCGTCCCACGAAGCCGAGGCCGGCGCGTGCGGCGAGTTCCTTTTCCGGCACTGGCGCCGTGTCCACGAACCCGCGGGGAGGTGCGGTCAGGCCCGCCGCGCGCCGGATGGCCTCGGCGAGCCGGGCCAGGGGCTCGCGCATCGCGAGGTGGTAATCCAGCCCCCAGGCATACCGCGCGACGCGGCCGCGACGCGGATCTTGCCAGAGCGCGAGGGGGGGCGGTTCGGTGCGCAGCGCGCGGGCCACGATGAGCCAGGCGAACGCGCCTGAGGCGGCGGTGTCCGGGCGCGCGCGCAGCGACGCCGTCCGTTCCAGCCAGCCCATGTCGGCGTGGCAACCGGCGCTGAACCACGCGCTCCATGCGGCTTCGCGCCACGGGCCGTCGGCGAGCGCGACCGCCGCCGCGTCGAAGTGCTCGAGCGCGGCCTCCACGAGGTCGTTCGCGGATGGCCGGCCAGTCATGCCGTCCTCATACCGATTGGTGAACGTGCAACGGCACGATACGATACCCGGCGTCGATGCGCGAAACACGGAGATCGCGACGATGATGTGGGCGTTAGGTCTGGCTGGGATGTGCGCGCTGGCGGTGCTCCCCGCGGAGGGCCCGCCGGCCATCTGGCACGCGCCGTTCGTGACCGCCGACCGACGGTTGCGCGAGGTGCGGGTGGAGGCCCGCGCCACGGGCATCGCGGGCGGCACGCTCTGCGAGTTTTTTCTGATCGCCACGAACAGCGGCCACGACTATGAAGCGATCGCGGTCTCGCTTGCGCGGCCCAGCGATGTTCACCGTGCGCTCGAGTTCATCGGCGTTCCGGCGGGTCGTCCGGTGGACCCGAAGGCTCTTCGGTTTTGGCCGCGCGGCGAGCGCGTGATCGCGGAGTTCGAGTGGCGCGATCCCTCTGCCCCCGACCATCCTCCGCGACGCGTGCGATTCGAGGACACGCTCGTGGATACGCGCACCGGCGAATCACTGCCCAGAGACGGCCTAGTCTTCGTCGGCTCCACTCGGGTGCCGGCCGAGAACGGCACCGGTACCGTCTACGCGGCCGACGAGGTGGAGCCGAACTCGATCGCGAGCGCGTTCAATCTCGAGACGACCGTGCTCGACATTCCGCGGCGTGGCAGCCAGAGCGCGCTCTACGATTACCAGATCGCGAACTCGAACTACGTGTGGGCGAAGGGGCAGCCGCTCACCGTGGTGCTGCGGCCGGAACCCAGGCCGGACGGTCGGCCACGCGTCTCGGAGTTGGGACTGACCCTGGGCGTTGAGGAGGATCGGCCGGCCATTCGATTAGAGGCGAGAGGCGGAGCGGAGGCTCCGGTGGCTGGCCTCGCCGAGGTCGAACGCCGATTGCGTGAGTTCGGTTCCGCAGGGTTCGATGCGCACCTGGACGTTCGCATTGAGCCGAGCACGCCGGTCCGGCACCTCCGTTCGCTCGGCGAGACGGTCGCGCGCCTTGCGGAGCTGTCCGCTGTGCGGATCGAGCCGCCGGCGCCGGGGCAACTGTACTACCGCGCGCTCAATCCGGAGCCATCGCTGCGGCGGCGGGACGAGCGGCCATCGCAGCCCTGGGAACTGCACCTGAGCGCGGCCGACGGGGGAGGATGGAGCGCGGTGCTGATGAGCGTGCAGCATGGCCGTGACATCCTGACCGACGAGCCCAAGTGGTGGACAACGGAGTACCGCGCCTCGACGCCGGAAGAGCTGCGCGCCCAGCTCACGGAGCACGGGCCGGGTCTGCCGGTGATCGTCGTGTTCGCGCCCGGCGCGATGAGCTACGGTGAGCTCATGCGATTCGTCGCACCGCTGATGAGCACCCATCCCGTGATCCATGTTTTCGCCGACTGACTTGGCTACCCCCTCCCCGTCACGGAGGCCGTTGACCTACATCGTGGACGTCTTCGGCTGCAAGGTGAACCAGTGCGAAGCCCGCGAAATTGAGCGCGAGCTGGAACGGCGGGGCCTGCGGGGGGCGGGCGAGGGCGAGCGGGCCGACGTCGCGGTGGTGCATACCTGCGCGGTGACCTCGACGGCGCTGGCGGAGTCGCGCCGGCGGCTTGCGCAGCTTGACCGCCCGGGCACGCTCGTGGTCGCGAGCGGCTGTGGGGCGGGGTTGCTGCCGGAGCATGTGCGCTGTGACGCCACCGTGCCCGCGGGGCCGGGTTGGTCGGCGTCGCTGCGCGCCGCGCTTGATGGTCTGCTGGGTGCGCCCACGCATCCCGAGGCGGCCGAGCGACCCCGTCGGTTCACGGGCCATGCGCGCGCGTTCGTGAAGGTCCAGGACGGCTGCGATCTCGGTTGTGCCTACTGCATCGTGCCCCGGCTGCGGGGACCGCCGCGCGACCGTCCGCTCGAGAGCATCGTGGCCGAGGTTCAACGATATGTGCGGGTGGGGCACGCGGAGGTGGTGCTCAGCGGAGTGAGCATCGGGCTGTGGGGGCGCGATCGCGATGAGGAACTGGCGGACGTCGTGGCGGCGGTGGCGCGGGTGCGGGGTTTGCGGAGGCTGCGGCTTTCGAGCCTGCACCCGCTGGAGCTCACCGACCGTCTGCTCGACACGATGCGCTCGCATCCGAACGTGGCCCCCCACCTGCACTTACCGCTCCAGTCCGGTTCCGATGCCGTGCTTCGCCGCATGCGACGCCGCTATACCGTCGCCGATTTCGTCGAGGCGGTGGCCCGCGCTCGCGCCGCGCTCGAGGAGCCAGCGATCACGACCGATGTCATGGCCGGCTTCCCGGGCGAGACCCCGGCGGATTTCGACGCAACGGTTCAGCTGTGCCGCGCGGTCGGATTCAGCCGGATGCATGTATTTGCGTTTTCGGCGCGGCCGGGCACTGCAGCGGCGGCACTGCCGGGGCGGCTGGCTGCGCCTGAGATCCGGCGCAGGGCCGCGGAATTGCGCACGCTGGGGCGAGAGTTGGCCCTGGCCTGGCACCGCCGGTGGGTCGGGCGCGAGGTGGAGCTGCTGGTGGAACGATGGTCCCCCGCGACCGGCCGCGCGGCGGGCCACTGCGCGCGATACTGCGCGGTTGAGACGATCCTGCCGGCCCGCCCAGACGAGGCTGGCGTCGTGCGCGTGCGCGTGACGGCCGCCGATGCCGATGGTTTGCGCGGCGAGCCCATCGCGTCCATGGACCGCAGTACGCACGGTGGCCGTTTGCGCAAGTCCGCGGGCTGACGCACAATACTGCGCCGCGTCGCATCACGGGTAGGAGACTCGATATGAATCCGACGAACTTCGTGCCGGCCACTGAGGCCCAGCAGCGAGCCATGCTCGATGCGATGGGCGCGCGCAGTGTGGAGGAACTGTTCGCCGTGATTCCGGCTGAGCTGCAGACCGACCGATTCAATCTGCCGGATAGTCTCTGCGAGATGGAGATGCTGCGGGAGCTTCGCTCGCTGGCTGCGCGCAACTCGACGGACCTCATCAACTTCTGCGGTGCCGGCTTTTACGACCATCACATCCCCGCGGCGGTGGACACACTGGCCTCACGCGGCGAGTTTTTCACCGCTTATACGCCGTATCAGCCGGAGGCCTCGCAGGGGACGCTTCAGGCGATCTACGAGTTCCAGACCGCGATCGTGCGGCTCACCGGCATGGAGGTCGCGAACGCCTCGCTGTACGACGGCGGCACGGCGCTGTTCGAGGCGATGATGATGGCGCTGCGCACGACCGAGCGGCCCCTCGTGCTGGTGGATGAGGGCGTCAACCCGATCTATCGTACGATGCTTCGGTCGTACACGCGTAACCTACAGATCGAGTTGCGCGAGATTCCGACCGTGCGTGGCGCCGCGGACATGGCGGCGATGGCGGCGCAACTATCCGACCGCGTCGCGGCGCTGCTTGTGCAGAACCCGAACTTCTTCGGGGCGGTGGAGGACTACACGCCGCTGGCCGAGGCCGCGCACCAGGTCGGCGCGATGCTCGTGATGTCCTCGTATCCCGTAGCGCTCTCGCTGATCAAGACGCCGGGCGAGATGGGCGCGGACATTGCGGTGGGCGAAGGACAGAGCCTCGGGCTTCCGCTCGCGTTTGGTGGGCCGTACCTGGGTTTCATGGCGACTCGCCGCTCGTTGGTGCGCCGCATGCCGGGCCGCGTCGTCGGCGCGACGGAGGACGCGCAGGGTCGCCGTGGCTACGTGCTGACGCTGCAGGCCCGCGAACAGCACATCCGTCGCGAAAAAGCAACCTCCAACATCTGCACCAATGAGGCGCTGTGCGCGCTGCGAGCGCTGATCCACCTATCGCTGCTCGGGCGTGAAGGCTTCGTTGAACTCGGCCGAGTGTGCGCGGCCAACGCGGAATACGCGAGAGCTCGTCTCACGGCGATCCCGGGCGTCCGGTTACTCGTGAGCCGGCCGTTCTTCAACGAGCTGGCGCTCGAGCTGCCGCGGGACGCGGCCGAGGTTGTGGGCCGGCTGATTGACCAAGGCATTGCCCCCGGGTTTCCGGTGGGGCGGTATTACGCCGGGATGGAGCGGGTGTTGCTCACTGCCTTCACGGAGCGTCGGACGCGGGAGGAGATTGATGTGCTCGCCGCGCGCCTGCACGCAGCGGTCGCATAGGGCGGAGCGGGGGGATGGCGTTGTGGTCCCGCGCGGCTGGCGACGGCGCGCCGGCATCCTCGGGGCGGCCGGTCGGCCTCATCGCGGCCGCGGCCGGTGTCGGCGCCATGGTACTGTTTTTTGCGGTGTATTCGCCGTACGAGCCCGCCGGGGCCGACTGGTCCCCGCCGTGGCCGCGAGGGGTGGATGATCCCGCAGTTCGGCGGTGGGTCGGATTCGGCCAACCGGGCGTCGCCTTTGTGAGCGATGGCGCGAGCGGCACATGGGTACGGCTCACCGCAAGCCCCGGCGTGCGGCCGGGAGTGTCCTGGACCACCACGGACCTGCCCGCGCACCGCACTGTGGAGGTGCGCGCTCGCTGGCGGGGCGAGAACATCGTGCCCGGCGAGTACCGCTATCAAACCGCACGGCTCACGCTCTGCGTCACCGATCCGGACGGACATTGGCGGTTCGACGTACCGCATGTCGCGGCCAATCTGTATGGCACGAAAGGTTGGCACGAGGCGGGTCGGCGTTTGGTTTTGCCGGAGTGGGTGACGACCGCGCGGCTGGCCGTCGCTCACGGCGGGGTCAGCGGTGTGGTCGAGGTGGCGGAATGTACGGCGGTACCGCAGCGGCGGCGGGCAGATGCCCCTTGGGTGATCGCCCTGTGGGGGTTTGCGTGGCTGGTGGGGGCGGCGGTGGCGGCGCTGCGGCTGGATTTGGTTCGGCGGCCGCGAGGCCGCGCGGTTTTCGCCGCGGCCGGCTTGATCCTGGTGGCCGTGACCATGCCGGAATCTTGGTTTCAACCGATCGAGTTGCTGATCGGAGGCCGTCCGGCCATCGGCCAGAGCGCCCCATCGGTTCCGGGCTCTCCCCAAACGGGTGAATCAACGCGCCCCACCGCCCCGCCGACCCGACCGGTTCCACCACCGCCGCCGGTTCGGCCGTCGCGATGGCGTTCCGCCATTGCGAACGCGGACCTGCACGGAATCGCCCATGTCGTGTTGTTCGCGGTGCTGGCCGTCGTGACCGCTCGATGCTTCAAGATGCGGCTCATTGCTCCTGCGACGGACCGAGGGGAACTTCTTCGGACCCTGGCCGGTCTGCTTATATATGGCGTGGCGGCCGAGGTGATTCAGTGTCTGACAGTGACGCGTGGGCCCGGCGCCCACGGCGCGATGATGAACTGGATGGGCATCGGGCTGGGGCTGATGCTCCACGAAGTCGCTGTGGTTCTGAAGGCGGCCCGCACGGGTTAACGGCCTGGGCTTTGACCGCCGGTTCCAGCCTCGCCGGCGTGATCTGAAAAAGCGGCGCCACCGCCCGGAGTAGAGGGAGATGCCGCTGGGGCGGCGGCGCCGCACTACGTCGACACTTAGATCGTCGGGCCGACCTTGGGTGCGTCCGCGGGGGCGGTGTCCGAAGCGTTTCGGCCCTCGCCGTGACGACCCCGGTGCTCGCGCATCTCCCGCATGGCCGCTTCCGCGGCGGCGCGTTCCTCCTCGTTCAGCTTGCCGTCGCCGTCCTTGTCGAAGCGCTGGAGGATGCGGGCGCGAAACTCGTCGGCCCGGGGGCCTTCACGTTTTTGGAATTCCTCCCACGCGGCTTTGCGCTCCTCGTCATTCAGCTTGCCGTCGCCGTCCTTGTCGAAGCGGCGGACGAGCTGGCCGTGCAGCATCTCGGGGCGCTCAGCACCCTGCGCCTGCCAGGCGGCGCGCGCGGCGGCGCGTTCTTCCTCGTTTAGTCGGCCGTCGCCGTCCTTGTCGAACCGTTGGAGAACCTCCGCCCAGCGGGAAGCGACCGAGTCTGGACGCGCCGCTGGCGAAGTCTCGCGGGCCGGGCGCTCCGCCGTGGCGGCCGAGGGCCGCTCGGAGACGGCGGCCGGCGGTTCTCCTCGTTCGGCCCCAAGGCGGTTTCGACGTATACGGCGGCCGCCTTTCCGTTCCCCGGCCGCCGCCGATCCGATCAGTGCACCGATCACCAGGCCGGTGATCACGAGGTATGAGGTCTTGTTCATCGCGATATCCTTTCGGTTCACCACCGTGCCCATGGTGGTCTCCGGAACCACCCGGTCTGCCATGGGCCTCTGTGTGCACAACGAGCCGGCGAGTGGGTTTATTGTGAGCCGGAGCTGGAGGCAGGAACGACACCCCGGCGGGCAGCGGCGCCGAACAGGGTGCCCAGCAGCACACCCAGGCCGCTGCCGACCAGTACGTCGCTGAGGAAATGGCTGCGGTTGGCCACGCTCGCGGCGGCCACCGCCGAGGCGCTGACCAGCGCGAAGCATCCCACCGGCGGCGCGGCGACGGCGAGTGCGGTGGCGGAGGCAAACGATGCGCCGCTATGGCCCGACGGGAAGCTCTGCCGGTTCCACTGCAGGGAGGGGCCGGTGAAGCGATCCGGAAGTCCGGCGCGAGGACGGGGGCGGCCCAGCGTCACGCGCAACGCATTGACGCCGAGGCCCGCGGCCGCCGCCGCGAGCAGCGCGGCCAGCGCGGCGTGCCGCCAGCGGGGCGCGCCGCGGATGCGGCCGATCAGCCATGTCACCGTGACGAACGCCAGCGTGTCGTTGAAGGCTCCCCAGGTTCGTATGTGACCGGCCCAACGACGCACCTCAGGACTCAGGCGTTCGTGCGCGTTCCGGGCGAGTGTGGCGTCCCACCGCCACGCGAGCGCGCCGAGAATGGCGATCGCCGCGAGGCCTGCCAGCAGCCATCGGCGCCACCGTTGCGCAAGATCGAGAACACCCAACAGCAGCGCGCGGATGTTGCGCCAGATTGGAGCCCATCGGGAGATCATTCGGCGGGGGATTCTTCTGGGGTCCAGCGGGCCCATGCTCCACTGGGCAGTGGCATCACATCACGCGTGCCGGTCAACAGAAGTTCGCCGCACTCGATCGCTCCACCGAGATCTCGAAATGTCTGGCGCACAGCGTTGGCAAGGCCCACGGGGGTCAGGCCGGGCGTATGAGCGGAGAGCAGCACGAATAGCGGGTCATCCGCCAGCACGGCGCGGCAGAGGTCCAGCGTGACCATGAGGTCGCGTTCGATCTTGTACACCTCGCCTGAGGCGCCGCGGCCGAACGTGGGAGGGTCGAGCACGATCGCGTGGTAGCGCCGCCCCCGCCGATGTTCGCGGTGCAGATACTTGTGCACGTCCTCGACGATCCACCGTGCCGGCGCTCCGGCCAGGTCGTTGAGTGCGGCGTTCTCACGAGCCCATTGCACCATGCCGCGTGAGGCGTCCACGTGGCAGACCTCAGCGCCCGCGGAGAGCGCCGCGAGTGTGGCGCCGCCGGAATAGGCAAACAGATTCAACAGCGATCGCGTCGGCTCGTCGGGTCCGCGCCGGGCCGTGCCCATGCGCTGGCGAATCCATCGCCACATCTCGCGCTGCTCGGGGAATAGGCCCACATGGCCGAAATCGGTTGCGCTCAGTCGGAATCGCAGTCCCTCCACCGTGATGGTCCACAGGTCCGGTAAGCGAGTCCGGATTTTCCAAGCCATACCCTGTTCGCGGTCGAAGGTGGCGTCCGCCGCGGCCCAAACGTCGGGCGGCCGCGAGGGACGCCACACGGCTTGGGCCGCGGGCCGCGAGAGCACGAGTGGACCAAACCGTTCGAGTTTGCGCCCATCGCCCGAATCGAGCAGCTCGTAGTCACATGCGGGCATGGTCCGCTCAGGATAGCGTGCGGCCCGGCGGGGGAAAACTGCGGGCGGCCTCTGGTCTCGGAGCGCCTCTCTCGGCGGCGGGCGACGTTTCGCCGCGAACCCGCGCGGGCTTGACGTACTGATCGCCGGCGGAGATCTTGGCCCCGATGAATGCGATGCGGAGGTTCCTTCAGGTTGTGCTGATCTCATGGAGCGCCGTGGGTCGGCCGGTGTCCGCGGGCGCCAATACGCTCGCCCAGCTCCGGATCACGGGATATTCCTCGACCGTTTCCTTGGAGGTCGAGTTGTTCGATCATGAGAAGCCGTTGACGGTCGCGAATTTCGTTCGGTTGGTGGAGGCGGGGGCCTATTCGCGGATGTTCTTTCATCGGCTGGTGCCGGGCTTCGTGATCCAGGGCGGCGGATACCGTGCGGATGAAACCTATACGATGGTGGACAACGTGCCGCATCTCGGTTCGATCACGAATGAGTTTGGCACCGGTCCGCTCCGTTCCAATGTCCGTGGCACCCTCGCGATGGCCAAGCTGCCCGGCGATCCCGACTCGGCGACGAGTCAATTCTTCATCAATCTCGCCGACAATTCGGACAATCTCGACAGCCAGAACGGTGGATTCACGGTGTTCGGGCGCGTGATTTCGGACCCCCAGGGCGTGTTGGACTTCTGGAACACGCTGTCGCACGGAGTCGGTATCGTCAATGTGGGATCTCCGTTCGAAGAGCTGCCGGTCAATTATGCGGGGAACGATCCGCCGACGTTCGCGAATCTGATTTATTGTGAGGTTCGCCTCCTGCGGGTGGCCATCTCCAATGTGCCCGGTGCACGGGTGCTGAGTTGGCCGACGGCGATGGGACTGACCAACCACCTCGAGGTGGCCGCTTCGCCGGCCGGGCCGTGGTCGCCGATCTGGTCGGGGATGTCCACGAATCCGGTCATCACCTATACGGATACGAATCACGCGCCGATGCGGTTCTACCGCGTTCGTGTCGAGTGAGGCGCCGGGGCTGGGCGGCACTTGCTCAGGGGCGGGGGTGAGCGCGCTCATAGACTTCGCGCAGCCGTTCGATCGAGACGTGGGTGTACAGCTGGGTGGTCGAGAGGCTCGCGTGCCCCAACAATTCCTGGACGCTGCGCAAATCGGCGCCGGCGTCGAGCAGGTGCGTCGCGAAACTGTGCCGGAGCGTGTGCGGCGTAACGTGCGCCGGCAGGTGGGCGGCCGCCAGACAGGGCTTCAGGATGCGTTGGATCGATCGCGCGGTGAGGCGACCGCCATGACGGTTGACAAACAGCGGTGCGGCGGGGCCTTGCAAGGTTGGGAACATCGCATCGCGCAGGGCGAGCGCCTCGCGCAGCGCGCGGAGCGCGGGCCGTCCCAGGGGACAGATTCGCTCCTTCCGCCCCTTTCCGATGACCCGCACGATGCCCGAGAGGTCGTCCACCTGCGATGCGCGAAGCCCGACGCATTCTCCGATCCGAAGCCCCGTGCTGTAGAGAAGTTCAAGGATCGCCCGGTCGCGCGCCGCGGCGTATTCGATCCAGCGGCGTCGGGCGGGGTCGGTCGTGGTGGCAAGGCGCGGTTCGGCCAGTCGCGCGGGCGCGTCGAGTAGCCGGCCGACGTCTGCGACGGACAACACCGACGGCAGCCGGCGTTCGCGGCGGGGGAGGTGAACACCGCGGAACGGGTTCGACGTCACAATCATTTCCCGCAACAGGAAACGGAACAACGTGCGTAGGGAAGAGGCCTTGCGCGCGACGGTGGAGGGTGAGGCGCCGGCGCGGTGCAGGCCGACCAGGAACCGGCGTGCCGCGTAGCGGTCGCAGGTGGACCAAGGGAGGGGCGGGTGGGCGGCCGCGCCCCACGTGGCGTCCACGAATTGGCGGAGGTCGCCCAGGTACGCCGCGACCGTGTGGGGCGACGCATCTCGCTCGCCCCGTAGGTGGTCGAGGAAACGGCGGACCGCCGGGTCGCCGATCACCCTGGGGTCATCCAGCGTGGACAGAGAGGTGCGGGTCACGGCGAATAGCTCTGGCGTTCCTCGTGCCTTGCGCCGCTGTCCGTTTCAAAGCCGAGATCGATGCGCCGCAGGCCGGGCACGTCGTGTCGCAGCCGTTCACAGAGGCGTTGGCTCAGCGCTTCCCTGGTGTGCTCGCCGGTGCGGCGGTCTTCGGCGTGCAGCACGATATCCACCGAAAGGTTCGCGGCACCCGCGGGGCCGCTCAGTCGCAGGTCATGAAACCCGGCGACATCGGCGTGATCGCGGGTGTACCGGTCGAGCGAACGGCGCGCGGCCTCGTACTCGGGGTGCTCCCGGTCGACCGGGTCGGCGTGGACCACGACCTTGGCGCCCGTTTCTCGCGCAATGCGACGCTCGACTTCCTCGGCCATTTCGTGGGCAGCGAGCAGCGAGAGCGCGGCATCGACCTCGATGTGAAGCGAGATCAGGCGCGCGTCGCCGTAGGAGTGCACGAGCACGTCGTGGACGCCGCGCACGCCGTGTACCGATGCCGCGAGGGATCGAATGCGAGCCAGCTGAGCATCGTCCGCGCTCTCGCCGATCAACACGCTGAGGGCCGAACGGGCGAAGCGGGCGCCCGTCCACGCAATGAACCCCGCCACGCCGATGGCGGCCCAGCCGTCGAGCCGCGGGTGGCCGAACCGGCTGCCGAGCAGTGCGACGAACACGAGCGAGGTCGCGGCAATGTCGAAGCGGTGATTCCACGAATCCGCCTCGATCACCGTGGAGCGCGAGACCTGCGCGGCGACCCGCGCAAAGCGGCTCATCGCTGACTTCAGCATGATGGTGAGACCGATCGTGGCCAGCAGCCAGGCTGGGGCGTCCGCCGGTTCCGGCTTCCAGAGCCGCCGCACCCCCGCGGCGCCCACTTGCAGCGCCACCGCGAGCAGAAAGAATGAGAGGATCAGCGTCGCGACGGTCTCGAGCCGGCCGTGGCCGAACGGGTGGCGGCGGTCGCCGGGACGCCGCGCCCACCGGCAGCTCAGCGCGATCACGAGACTGCTCGCGATGTCGGCCGCGTTGTTCACGGCGTCGGCGATCAACGAGAGACTGCCGGACCACAGTCCAAGCACGGCTTTTCCGAGCGAGAGAACAACGCTGACCGCCGCGCTGAGAAATCCTTCGAATTCGCCGAGGCGCTGGCGGGATGCTGTTGCCGTCGGATCTTGCCCCTCGCCGATCACGCGCCGGATCAGCCATCCGGTCCAGCCGCGGAGACCGGGGCGTCGTGCGGTTCGGGATGGCGAGGGTTCGCCGGCCATGACGATATGATAGCAGTCGGCGGTGTGTCGGCGAACCGACGGCCCTGGGGCCGGTTCGGCGACTTGGGTTGGCGGCGATCCGGGTCGGGGTTGACGTGCCGGCGGACCAGTGGCTAGACTCTCCGCTCTGCTTCGCGGCCCGTGTACATGGGCTGCGTCGTCAAAGAAACGAAAGGATCGACACTCATGATCGTGACAACCAAGGAACTGTTCGCGCACGCGTACGGCCGGTACGCGATCGGCGCGTACAACATCAACAACCTCGAGCAGTGCATGGGGCTATTTCAGGGCAATGTCCAAAGCCGAGCGCCGTTCATCGTGCAGATCTCGAAAGGCGCGCGCTCCTATACGCACAAGAAGATGCTCGAGGCGCTGATCCGCACCGCGAATGAGATCTTCCCGGACGCGATTTTTGCGGTCCACCTGGACCACGGGGACGAGGCGACCTGTTACGATTGCATCGACAGTGGCTTCTACAGCTCAGTGATGATCGACGCGAGCTCCGAGCCGTTCGAGACGAACGTGGAGATCACGAAGCGCGTGGTCGAGGCCGCGCATGCGAAGGGTGTCGTCGTCGAGGCCGAGCTCGGCATGTTGGGTGGCGTGGAGGAACACGTGTCGGTGGCTGAGGCCGATGCGAAACTCACTGACCCGGCGCAGGCCGAGGAGTTCGTGAAACGGACCGGCTGCGATAGCCTCGCGTGCGCGATCGGCACCAGCCACGGCGCGTACAAGTTCTCTGGCACGCAGTCGCTGCACTTCGAGGTGCTCGAGGCGATCCAGAAGCGGCTGCCCGGCTTCCCGCTGGTGATGCATGGCTCCAGCTCGGTGCCGAAGGAGGAGGTGGATCGGATCAACGCGGCGGGTGGCCAGATCAAGGGCGCGAAGGGCGTGGACGAGTCGCAGTTCAAGCGCGCGGCGCAGCTGGGCGTCACGAAGGTGAACATCGACACCGACGGGCGGCTGGTGTGGTGCCGCGTGCACCGCGAGTACTTCCGCGATCATCCGGAGAACTTTGATCTGCGGCCGCCGGGGAAGGTCTTCATGAAGGAATATGCGGCGTTCATCGCGCACAAGAACGAGGTGCTCGGGAGCGCCGGCCAGCTCGACGCGGTTCGCGCGGTCGTGAAGCCGCGGGCGTGAGCGGCCGCCCGTGCGCGTGGGCGTCGGCCGAAACGAGTTGAACGTTCCACGGTCCGGCGGAGTCTAAGTCGTTCGATCGGGTGCCGGCTCCGCCGGCGTGGTCGTGAACAGGGAAGGAACGGGGCATGCTCGAGGTCAAAAACCTGCGCAAGCGGTATGGCGCGATCGAGGCGGTGCGGGGGATCTCCTTCACCGCTCAAAAGGGTGAGATTCTGGGCGTGCTGGGACCGAACGGGGCCGGCAAGTCCACGACGATGCGGATGATCACTGGCTTTCTGCCTCCCACCGAGGGCACGGCGGTGATCGCGGACTTTGACATCGTAGAGCAGCCGATCGAGGCGAAGCGACAGATCGGCTATTTGCCCGAAAACGCGCCACTGTATGCGGAAATGACCGTGTTCGGATTTCTCGACTTTGTGGCGGGAATCCGCGGTTATCGGGGCGCGGAACGACGACGCCGGATCGAGTCCGCGATCGAGCGGTGCCGCCTCGAGACGGTACGGCATCAGCCGATCGAGACGTTGTCGAAAGGGTACCGCCAGCGGGTGTGCTTCGCGCAGGCGGTGCTGCACGATCCCTTGTTGCTGGTGATGGACGAGCCGACGGACGGCCTGGATCCGAACCAAAAGTTTGTCGTGCGCGAGATGATCCGCTCGATGGCGGCGGAGAAGGCGATCCTGATCTCGACCCACATCCTTGAGGAGGTCGAGGCGGTGTGCACGCGCGCGATCATCATCGACGCCGGACACATCGTCGCCGAGGGCACGCCGGCCGATCTGAAAGCCCGCCATCCCTCCGGGCGGCTGGACGAGGTCTTCCGTATGCTCACCCAGGGCACGGCGGAGCAGGTGACCGCACACCGATGAGGACGGGAGGCACGCGATGAAGCTCTGTTCGGCGAACACGTGGGAGATCTTCAAGCGGGAACTCCGGGCGTACTTTGAATCGCCCGTCGCGTACGTATTCCTGATCTTCTACCTGATGCTGATCATGTTCCTCACGTTCTTCGTGAGCCGGTTCTACGAGGCCAACCAGGCGGACCTGAAGTACTTTTTCTTCTGGTTCCCCTGGGTCAACCTGCTGCTGGTTCCGGCCGCCACGATGCGGTTGTGGGCCGAGGAGCGGCGGACGGGCACCATCGAGCTGTTGCTGACGTTCCCGGTGACCCTCACCGAGGCGCTGGCGGGCAAGTTTTTCGCGGCCTGGGCGTTCATGTCGCTGGCCACGCTGCTCACATTTCCGATCGTGATCACGACCGCCTGGCTCGGTGATCCGGACGGCGGGGCGGTGGTCGGCGGCTACCTCGGCGCGATTCTGCTGGCCGGCGCGTACGTCGCGGTGGGCATCTTGACCTCGACGACCACGCGCAACCAGGTGATCGGCTTCGTGCTCGCGTTCGTGGTGTGCCTGTTCCTCGCGCTCGCGGGCTGGCCGCCCGTGACGGACATCGTGAACCGGTGGGCGCCCTCGTGGCTCGTGAACGCGGTCGCCTCGCTGAGCGTCATGCCCCACTACGAGTCGCTGCAGCGTGGCGTGATCGACCTGCGTGACGTGGTCTATTACGCGAGCGTGATGGTTCTGGCGCTGTTCGGCGCCTACCTCGTGATTGAGAATCGGAAGTCGGCGTAACGGGAGGACGGCAACGATGACGAACCAACCCCGTGGCGGACGGCTGATGGGCAGCAGCCTCGCGGCGTTCGCGATCGTCTCGGCGATCGTCGTGGCGGTCAACGTCATCCTGGGCGGCGTAGTGTGGCGGCTCGATCTGACCGAGGATCGGATCTATACGCTCTCCGAGGGAACCCGCGCGGTGCTGCGCGATCTCGACGGACCCGTGACACTGAAACTGTTCTTCAACGCGAGCGATCCGCAGGTGCCGCCGAACCTGCGGGTGTATGCGCGCGCGGTGAACGACCTGTTGCGCGAATACGAAGTCGCCGGACGGGGCAACATCGTGGTGGAGACCTACGACCCGGTGCCCGATTCGGACGCCGCAGACTGGGCCCGGCGCTACGGCATCGAGCCGCAGCCTGTGGGGATCTTCGGTCCTGAAGTGATGTTCGGCCTCGTCGCCGCGAAGGGGGATGCCGAAGCGGTGATCCCCTTCTTGAATCCGGAGGACCAGGACCGCCTCGAGTACGATGTGACCCGTTTGATCGCGAGGCTCTCCAAGCCAAAGAAGCCCGTGATCGGGCTGGTCAGCTCCTTGCCCGTGATGGGCAGCTTCGGCGGTATGCCGTTCGGCCCGCAGCCCCAGCGCGGGTGGGTTGCGTTCACCGAGCTCGAAAAGGACTACACGATCCGGCACATCGGCGACTCGGCCGAATCGTTGGACAACGACATCGAGATGCTCGTGATCGTGCATCCGAAAAACCTCTCCGAAAAGCTCCTGTACTCCATCGATCAGTACCTGCTGCGCGGCGGAAAAATCCTCGCGTTCCTCGATCCGCTGTGTCTGGCCGATGACGCATCGCGCGGACCCATGGGCATGATGAATTTCGGCGCCGAGGGCTCCACGCTGGGCCCATTGCTGACCGCATGGGGCGTGACGTGGGACAGTTCGCGCGTACTCGCTGACCTCGAGGCTGCGACGCTGCTTCGAAGCCGCGACGGACGAGCCGTGAACAATCCAATGTGGTTGAGCCTGCGGCCCGCGAACATGGACGCTGAGGACCGGCTCACCGCGAAGATCGAGACGCTGCTCCTGCCCACGCCCGGCGCCTTCAGGATCGAACCGCCCGAGGGCCTCGAGGCGCGGCCGCTATTGCGCAGCTCGGAGGCCGCAGGATTCGTGGACGCCATGACCGCGCGGTTCGGCGAGTCTCTGCCGCGAGAATTTCAGCCGGGCCGGCGCCGCGAAGTTCTCGCGGTGCGCCTGAGCGGAACGTTTCCCAGCGCCTATCCGAAGGGCGAGCCCGGAACGGAGACGAATGCGACCGCGGCCACGGCGTCCGCCGACACCAACGCTCCGACCGCCTCTGCTGCAACGAACGGCTCACCCGCCGTGGCGACCAGCGATGACCATCTGACGAAGAGCCGCGAGCCCGGCCTCGTGGTCCTCGTCGCCGATGCCGACCTGCTGTTCGATTCCTTCTGCCTCCGCGAGGTGCGGTTGTTCGGGCAGACCGCCTACACCCCGATGAACGACAACCTGACGTTCTTCTATGGCGTTTTGGAAGAATTGCTCGGCGGCGCCCAGCTCGCTCAGATCCGGTCGCGCGGCCGCATGGACCGACCGTTCGAGGTCGTCGTCGCGATGTTGCGTCGGGCCCAAGAGCGGCATCTGGAGGAACAACGCGCGCTCGAGCAGTCGCTCGAACAGACGAAACGGCGACTGGAGGAGCTGCAGGCCCAAAAAGGAAACCGCCAAGATCTGGTGTTGACGCCGGAGCAGAAGGCTGAGATCGAGCGATTCCGTCGCGAGGAGCTGGACACGAGCCGGAAACTGAAGGAGGTCCGCAAAAATCTACGCGCCGACATCGAGCGACTCGGCGCCGTGATCAAGGCGGTGAACATTCTGGGAATGCCGATGGTCGTCGGGCTGGCGGGCATCGGATTCGGGTGGTGGCGCCGCAACCGGCGGTGAGACGGTGGGTGTTGTCGGAAGCGGAGACATCGCGATGAAGACGGACAAACTGCTGCGTTTGCTAGCGATCGCGCTGGCGTTGATCGCGGTCGCCATGGGGGTGCGATACAGCCGCGCGGCCCGTCGGCGGCCGCCGAGCGAGGTCGGCGCCATCGTGATGCCAGCGCTGCAAAAACCGGAGACGCTCAATTCGGTCGCCTCGATCGAGTTCGTGCGCGCGGATTCGACCGTACGGGTGACGCGTGTGTCCGGCCGCTGGGTGGCGCCAGACCGCTACGACCACCCGGTCAAAGCCGACGAGGTTCGCAAGTTCCTGCTCGCGCTCGCCGATCTGCGGGTGGGCCAGGCGGTGCCAACCGGGGCGAAAGGGGATGATCAAACGAAGGTGCTCTCCGCGCTCGAGCTGCTCGAACCGGCCCCCGACACGAACGGCCGACCGCGGGAGGGCAGCGGCACCCTCGTCCGCCTGGCGGATACGAACGGCGCCGTCGTGGCGAAGCTGGTGTTGGGCAAGACGCGCCGGCGCGGAGGCGAGAGCGGATTCGCGGATGGCCGGTTCGTGCGGGCGAATGGCAAGCCGGCGCTGGTGGGAGAAACCTTCTCGAGCCTCCCAACGCGGCCAGAAGATTGGATGAACACCCAACTGGTGGATCTCTTCAGCTCGGACATTGACACGCTGACCTGGACGCCGCCCAACAAGCCGCCGCTGACGCTGACGAACACCGCCGGCGAGCTCAAACTGACGAACCTTGAAACCAACGAGACGATGGACTCGCTCAAGGTCAGCCGCTTGAGTGGGATCGTCAGCTGGCTCCGTTTTGCGCAGGTCGCGGATCCTGCTCTGTCCCCGTCGGATACGGGATTGGACCAGCCCGCCGTCCTTGTGGTGCGCGCGAAGAACGGCCGCGAGTTCACGGTGAAGATCGGCAAAGAGGCCGGCACGAACGCGCAACGGTATGTGACGGTCTCCGCCGCCTTTGTCGCGCCGAAGCCTCTGCCACCCGCGCCTGCGGAGAACGCCTCGGAGGACGAGAAGAAAAAGCATGAGGAGGAGACGAAGAAAGTCCGCGAGGAAAACGAGAAGATCGAGACGGAGATCCGCGAGCTGAACGAACGCGTGGGGCGCTGGGTGTATCTCGTCGAAGGATCGCGTTTCGAGAATTTGCCGCAGGAGCGCAAGGACCTTCTTCAGGCGCCGCCCGCCACATCTGCCCCAACGGAGGCGACGAACGCGCCGCCAGCCGCCGCGAGCTCGCCGGCGGCCACCGACACCACGAACCCAACCGCCGAGTCGGCGCCCGCTGGTGGGCAGGGCGGGACGCCCACTCCTGAGTCGGCTCCGACGAACACTCCGCCCCACGCCGGCGGATGATGTGCGGACCGGCCGCTTTGGAACGGCCGCGATCGTGCTCCGGAACCTCCGCGGGACGGTGACGAGTGACACGGCCGGACTGCGGCTGGATCGGTTCGTGCTCTCCCTCGGCTCTACAAGCTCGAAGGGGTTGGTGCGCCGCGCGATCGAGGCCGGGTTCGTCAAGGTGAACGGTGCCGTCGCGCGACGAAAAGGGAGGTCGGTCCGCCTCGGAGAGACCATCGAAGTTCTCGCGCTGCCCGAGCGCGGAGAACCCTGGGTGCGTCCGGATCCTTCGCTGCACCTCGAGATCCTTGCGGAGGGAGCTTCGTGGTTGGCCGTGAGCAAGCCGGCCGGTATGCCGGTGTATCCCCTCCGGCTCGATGAGATGGGCACGCTCGCCAATGCCCTGGCCGCCCACGTGCCCATCTGCATGACCATCGGAGATATCGAAACTGGCATGGGTGGTATTCTGCACCGGCTCGATACCAACACCTCCGGGGTGGTGCTCATTGCACGGACGAACGAAGCCTGGCGCCGGCTGCGTGAACAGTTCGAGGCAGGATCCGTCGAGAAGGTCTATCTGGCGGTGGTCGATGGGATCGTGTCCTCGCCGGGGCGCCTCGCGTCGTGGCTGATGCATACGCCAGGGCGGCCGGGGTACATGCGGGTGTGCGACCAACGTCCCGCAGTGGGGGGCGCACGCGCGATGTGGGCGGTGACCGAGTTCGAGCCAGTCGAGCGCGGACGCGACCGAACACTCTTGCGCGTGACAATTCGCACTGGCGTCACTCACCAGATCCGGTGTCAGCTCGCCCATCTGGGCTACCCCGTGGTGGGGGACGTGCGGTACGGCCGTGGACGAGTGACCGGCGCGGACCGTCCCACACGACATTGGCTTCACGCCGCCGAAACCGAATTTCAGGATCCCGATGACGGTACACGGCGCCGGTTGGTCTCTCCCCCGCCGGCCGAATTATGGCAGGTGTTACATCATCGAACCGACGACGGCTAGCCGCCCAATCGCCCGCCACCGGCCGGTGTGATAGACTGCGGACTCGGGTGGTGAACGTATGAAAACCGTCCAGTTGGGCGCGACCGGTTGTGAAGTGTCGCAAATTGCGCTCGCGACCTGTGCAATCACGGGGCGTCCCGATGGCACTGCGCTGTCGACCTCCGATGCCCAGGCGATCATCCGTACCGCGTGGGACAACGGGATCAATTTCTTCTTGACGTGCGAGGACGACGTCGAGCATGTGGCCGAGGAATGCATCGCGGCGTCGCTCGGCGACGTCCGCGATCGAATTGTGGTCGCGAAGCGATTGGGTCCGGAGCACCAGCATCCCCGCGAGATCGTTCGGGCAGTGGAAGAGAGCCTGCGGACGCTGAGTTCGGATCACCTCGACCTCGTGCTGTTGGATCGGCGCCATCCGCATCTGGAACCGCGGGAAATCCTGCCGACGCTCGCGAAGCTGCGCGACGAACAGAAAATTAAGGCATTCGGAGTGAGCCGGTACGATGCGACAACGCTCGGACTGGCGCTTCGGGCGTCCGCACCGCCCATGTGCGTGGCTGCCGACTACAACCTTCTGTTCCGTGGCGTGGAACGGGAGCTCGAACCGGTCTGTCGAAAGGCACGGCTGCCGTTGATCGCGACCTCCCCCCTGCTGCTGGGTCTGCTCGCGGGGCGCTATGACCTGTCCGGCGAGCTCCCCCCACATGTGGCCCGCCTTCCGCATCTGCGGGCCACGCCGGCCAGCGATCCGGGGAGGCGGCGCGGCGATCTCCGGGACGCGGTGGTGGAGGCGTTGCGCGAAATCCGGCGCATCGCCGCGGAACTGGAGGAGCCGCTGGGCGATGTCGCGCTCTCGTGGTTGCTCTCCCGACCCTCTGTGACGGCGGTGGCGGTGAGCGCGTCGAGCACGATCCAGGTGCGTCGCAACGCGCGCGCGGGCAATTTGGTGCTGCCGCCTGCTGTGTGCGACGAGCTTGCGCGCGTCACCAAGCCCATCCTGGAAATGACGGGGCCCGGCGTGGATCTTTGGGCTCCACCGCCGCAGCGCTGAACGGGCCGTGATCGGCCGCTGTCGTCCTCAGCGGAGGGTCAGCGATCGAACGGTACGATCCGCGGCCCGTCTGCGGTCCACTCGACGCCCACCCATGAGATCCACCACGTTCGCCCCCGATCGCAATTGCCCTGGAAGAACAGATAAGTGCGCCCGTTTGAATCCATGAACATCGCAGGATGTCCGCTTTCGCTTGCATTCCAGTCGCCCGGGGCGCCATTCGAGAGGAAGGGTCGGTCGGACAAGCGACGCCACCGACGGCCGTCCTCACTCACCGCCACACCGATCTGCTGCGGCTCGTTGTTGTAGCCGCCGGCATAGAACATGTAGAGTCGCCCCTGTCGCTCGATCACGGACGGCGCTTCGATGCAGCGGCGCTCCCACGGCAGTTCGGGCGCGAGCACAGGGCCGTCGTGTTCGAGCCTCCAGGCGTCGCGGCCAAGGTTCGACGCCGGATCCGCACTCGCTACGCCGATCATCTGGGTGGTCATCGTTGGGTCCCGGGTCGCGAACCAGAGCCACAGTCGGCCGCGAAAGGGCATCAGTTCGGCGTCGATCGCGCGGCCGGCGGTCCAGTCTCCGGTTGGCCGAAAGACTGGGTTGTCTGGGTGTCGCTCGAAGTGAAGACCGTCCGAGGAAACCGCGTGACAAATGGCATCGAAACGGCCGTTCCCGTAGGTCTGATACACGAGGTGAACGCGTCCTTCGATCACGCGTGCGCCGGGCGCACAGATGCCGTTGCGTTCGCAAGCCTGTACAGGCGCCACCTCGCCGATTGTGCGCCATCGGATCAGATCGTGGCTCTCCGCGATGCCGATGCCCCAGCCGGTCGGGGCGCCGGGCGGAGCACGATTGGGGCTCCAGGGCGGCAGGGAAACATACATCAGATACCGGTCACCGAAGCGAATCACCGATGGGTCCTTCGCAAACGGACGGCCCAGGCGCGATTCATCGGCGAACCGCATCGGGGCGTTGCGAACGGGAGAAGGGGGCGCAACTTCAGCCGAGCCACCGATGGCGCAGACGCATCCCGCCGTCTGAATCCAGCGTAAGGCAGCCCGCACCCTCGTTCGCGAGCGCGGGTGTCGCCCTGCCCACAAGGCGGAGAACGGCATGGATCTCATAGCCCAGATCTACACGTGGTTGAGGCCGCCGGCAACACGGACGGCGAGGGGGAATGTCGCTGCCGCCAGGGGCGCCCTGCACGCTCTTCGCGCATACGCGACCAGGTGGCGAGCACGTGCGGTTCCGAAGCCGAATCAACGCACCCAATCAATCCAGTGCGTGGGTTGCCTGGGTTCGCGAAGCGAACCAGACGGCGTGACGCGACGTCGGAGTTGAACGGCGAGGCGCGGCGCGCAACACTGCAGGCATGAACGCTCGCTTCGCATCAACCCTGCTCGCGCTGGCGTCAGGCCTTGCCGCCGCCGAGCGGCCGAACATCGTCATCATTCTCGCGGACGACTACGGCTACGGCAGCGCCGGCTGTTACGGCGCCGACCCCCGGCTGATCCGCACGCCGGCGATCGACCGACTCGCCCGCGAGGGCCGCCGCTTCACCGACGCGTTGACGACCTCGTCGGTCTGCTCGCCGACGCGGTACTCGCTGCTGACCGGCCGCTACTGCTGGCGGACCGCGCTGAAGAGCGAGGTACTCGGCGTCTTCTCGCCGCTGCACATCGAGACCAACCGCCTGACCTTGGCCTCGTTGCTGAAACGGCACGGCTATGCGACCGCCGCCATCGGCAAGTGGCACCTCGGCTACGGTGTCGCCGGTTCCTCGCCCGCCTGGCGCGTGGACTACGCCGCCGAACTCTCCCCCGGGCCGCTCGACATTGGCTTCGACTACCATTTCGGCGTGCCGTCCAACCACGGCGACATCACCGGCGTCTTCGTCGAAAACCGCTTCGTGTTCGGATTGCGCGCCGGCCGCATTCCGCCCGGTCTGCGGATCCCCGGCCCGGCGGACGACGACGAGGATTTCCAGCCGACCTACGGGCCCGAGGACACCGAGCGCGGCCGCGGCCCAATCCTCAGTCTGGACGCGCCCCGACGCAGAAACCAGCGCGTGATGAAGGTGCTGACCGATCGGGCCGTCGCGTGGCTGGAGAAACGGACCGCGGACGAACCGTTCTTCCTCTACTTCGCCCCCGTCGCCGTTCACAATCCGGTCACGCCGAGTGACGACCTCGCCGGCCACAGCGCCGCCGGCCCCTACGGCGACTGGATCCACGAGCTCGATCGTAGCGTTGGCCGCATCCTCGACGCCCTCGATCGGACGGGCGCCGCCCGGACGACTCTGGTCATGTTCACCAGCGACAATGGCGGCGTCGTCCGGCCGACGAACACCAATTCCGTTCAGACCGCCGCATACCGCGCAGGACTGCGCATCAACGGCGACCTGCGCGGCGGCAAGCACGACATCTGGGAAGGCGGATTCCGGGTGCCGTTTCTTGCGCGTTGGCCAGGCCGGATTCCGGCCGGCACAACCTGCCACGCGACGATCAGCCTCGTGGACGTCCTCGCGACGACGGCGGCCCTGCTCGGCGAACCGCTGCCGCCGCCCTCTGTCGCTGCCGAAGACAGCCGGAGCTTCCTGCCCGCGCTGCTCGGACAGGCGGATGCGGCCGGCCGCGACGATGTCATCGAGCACAACGCCGATGGCGTCTTCGCCCTCCGCCGCGGACCGTGGAAGTGGATCGAAGGAGTGCCGGCGGCTAGCGCCAAGGGGGTGAGGGCCCGGACCGACCAGAACCGGCCCCAGCTCTACCACCTCGCGAGCGACCCCGCCGAAACGAACGATGTGGCCGCCGCGCATCCGGACATCGTCCGCGAGATGGCGGCACTCCTCCGCCGATACCGCGACGGCGGTTACAGCCGCGAGCTGCCGCCGGAGGCCCCCCCGAGCGCTCCGACCGCTGCGGCGCTGCCACCGCTCAACCGTCCGGTGCGATACGAAGAGACATTCGCCCGACTGCCCGGCTCGCCCTGGTCGGTCGTGCGCGGAACATGGACCCCCCGCGACGGCGGCCTTTGGGGAGCACAGAGCCGCGCCGACGACCAAGGTGCCTGTCTGCGAGCACCTTGCGGAATTACGAACGGGGCGGTCGAGTTCCAAATCTGTTTTGCTGGCGCCAACCGGCATTCGCTGCGAATCGAGTGCGCCGGCGGGGCGCACAGCTTCCGAGTGGAACTCGCGCGATCCTATGCCGCCATCACGAAAAACCCCTCTGCCGGAGAGGATCGGTCCAAGACCGAGGCGCTGGCCCGCACGGCGCTGGAGCTGGCGAACGGCCAGTGGCACACGGTCCGGATCCTGTTTCAAGGCGCCGAGACGACCGTGTACGTTGGTGGCGCCGTCCTCCGCGCCGCGCATGAGATCATGGCGCTGCCGAAACCCCGGATGAACTTCCTGGTGTTCGGGGCTTCGGCAGGGTTCCGAAACCTGAAGGTCTGCGACTGACCTGCTGGTGTTTCGTCGCGGCTGGCAGCGTTCCGCACCACCGGGCCTGCACGTGCGTGGGCGGGCTGGGCAGGACGCGGCCCTCCTCGCCTCGCGCCCCATCCCTGCGCATGCCCCCGGCCCCATGCTCTTCGATGTGATGTTGGCTGCACGACTCGGTTTGAGGGGGTGCCGGACGGCACGACTCAGCTCGGGGGAGCGGTGGGGGTGGCTTGCCCGTGTGGGGGCGGCGGACTAGCATCGCGGCGAATACGAGGACGTGGTCGACGATGGACGCCCCGACGCTGCCCCCCTGGGAGGTATATCGTGCGCTGAGTCCGTCTGAAAAGGCCGCGCGGTTGCGCGGCACGGACGGTCGGCCGTATCACGTGCTATTCGCCCAGCAGTTTGACCGGCCGTTTCTGGACCGGTTGTGCGAGTTGGCGACCCGGACACGACGCATCGCGAAAACGAAGGGCGGTCGGCTGTTTCTTCAAAGTCTACTCGCTGATCGGCGCGCGATGTTGTACTTCGCCCAGCCTTCGACGCGTACGTTTCTCTCGTTCTATGCCGCCTGCCAGATCCTCGGGCTACATCCGGCCGAGGTGCGCGACACCCAAACCTCGAGCGAGCTGAAGGGGGAGTCGCCGGAGGACTCGGTGCGCACGTTCAGCTCGTATTTCGATCTCATCATCATGCGCCACCCCGAAGGCGGCTTCGCGGAACGGATCGCGTGGCTGCTCTCGACGACCGAGCGGGCGGTGCCGGTGATCAACGCCGGATCGGGAAAAGACGAGCATCCCACCCAGGCGCTGCTCGATGTGTACACGCTCCAGCGCAGTTTCGAGACCCGCGGCGGAATTGAGGGCAAGACAGTGGCCTTCGTCGGCGATTTGCGGCGCGGCCGCACGGTACGGTCGCTGGCCCAGGTGCTTTCGCTCTATCCCGGTGTTCGAATCCTGTTCGTGGCGCCGCCGCGGCTTCAGATCGGCCAAGACATCCTCGAGTGTCTGACGGCGGCCGGAGTGCCGTACGAGCTCACGGAGGACTTCGATGCGGCGGTGGCCACCGCGGACGCGGTGTACATGACGCGCATCCAGGACGAGTGGGACGCGCCGGGGGAGCGCACCGCGGGCGAAGCCGACCGCTTCGCGTTCGGGGTGCGCCATCTCTCGATCCTGCGTCCCGACGCGATCTTGATGCATCCGCTGCCGCGCCGTCAGGAGATCGCGGTCGAAGTGGATCGCGATCCGCGGGCGATGTACTGGCGGCAGGTACGCAATGGCATGTGGATTCGCGTGGCGCTGATCCTGACCATGTTCGCGCGCGAGGCGGAGGTCCACCAGTACTACGACGATCTGGTTCGATAGGCCGGGCGGGGCGGGGGTGACTCCATGAACGATTTGATCTCGATTTCGCAGTGGACTGCCGATCGGATCGAGCGGGTGCTCGAGCTGGCGGTGGATGTGAAGCGCCGTTCGCGGGAGTATCGCTTGGCGCTCGCGGACCGGACGCTCGTGATGCTCTTCGAGAAACCCAGCCTGCGCACGCGCGTGTCATTCGAGGCGGCGATGACGCAGTTGGGCGGCCATGCGATCTACTACGAGCTGGGGACGTCGCCGCTGGGGAAGGGAAAGGAGACCCTCGAAGACACCGCGCGCGTGCTGAGCCGCTACGCCGACGCGATTATGGCTCGGCTGTATCGCCACGCGGACATTGTGGCGCTCGCGCGCCACGCGACCGTGCCGGTCATCAATGGGCTGACGAACGACGAGCACCCGACCCAGATCCTCGCGGACCTCATGACGATCCTGGAACACAAGCGCAAACTGCGCGGGCTGACCCTCGCGTACCTGGGCGACGGGTTGAACAATGTCACCCACTCGCTACTGCTGGCCGCCGCGCGTGTGGGGCTGCACATGCGCGTCGGGTGCCCGGACGATCCGGCCTACCGCCCCGATCCGGCGGTCGTGGCCCGCGCCCGGCAAATCGCCCGCCGCACCGGCGCGCAGATCGCGATTACCGCCGACGCCCGGGCGGCGGTGCGCGGGGCGGATGTCGTCTATACCGACTCTTGGATGTCCTACCACATCCCGGCCGATCAGCTGGAGGAACGGCGTGCGCGATTTGCCCCCTATCAGGTGACGGCGGCGCTGATGCGGCGCGCGCGTGCCGGCGCGATCTTCCTTCATTGCCTTCCCGCCACGCGCGGCTACGAGGTGACCGACGAGGTCATTGACGGCCCGCAGTCCGTGGTGCTGGACGAGGCCGAAAACCGCTTGCATGTGCACAAGGCGGTGTTGCTTCACCTCGTGGCCGGTGTGGGCGCGCCGGCCAGGCGTTCATAGCGGGTCCGCGCTGCAAAACCGGGCGTGGTTGTTTCGCGCACGGTTCCGTCGGGCCCCACCTCGAGAAACAGCGCGTCGGCATCGGGCCAGTAGTTCGCGAGCCAGGCGAGACCCTCGTCGGGTCCCAGAATGAAGGCTGCGGTGGCGAGGCCGTCTGCCGTCAGGCCGTCACGGGCGACAACGGTCACGCTCATCCGCTCGCGAGTGAGCGGGCGGCCTAGCCGGCCGTCGAAAATATGGATCGCCGGCTCGCCGCCCGCTCGGCGACGGCGATACCCACCCGAGGTCGCCATGCCGCAATCGGTCACGTGCATCACGCCGGCCAGCTGTTCGCCGGGCCGCGTGTCGGGCAGAGGCAGGTCGATGCCGATGCGCCAGGGCCGGCGTTCGGCGTTGTAGCCGGAGACGACGACCTCGCCGCCGATCTCGACCATGAAATTCGTCGCGCCGCGCGCGCGCAGTGTGTCCGCGATCGCATCGGCCGTAAATCCCTGGGCGAGCGCGTCGAGATCGAGCTCCACGGCGTTCAGACGGCGCATCACCCATCCATCCGCCTCGCGGCGCAGCTCGAGCCATCGCCACCCGACCCGTCGGCGCGCCTCGGCGAGCGCCTCGTCGGAGGGGGGGACAGCGCCGACGGGGCCGGGGCCGAATCCCCAAAGACGCAACAGCGGGGCGAGCGTCGGATCGAAGGCGCCGCCGGACTGTTCGGCGAGCCGGAGTGCGAAGGCGGTCACGTTGGCGAGCGCAACGTCCTCGATGTGCGCAATGGGGTTCGTTGTGGCGTTGATGCGGCTGATCTCGCTGTCCGCGCGCCAGCGGGAGAATGTGCGGTCGATCCGATCGAGAACTTCCGCAACGATCCGGCGCCACTCCTCCGGCGACACGTTCGCGGGCGGTTCGGTCATCCGAAGGTGGTACTGGGTGCCCTGGGTTTCTCCGCTCCACGAGATGGTTCGGAGGCTGGGGGGCGCGCGGCGGCTCGTCCAAAGCGTGAAGGCGACCAGCACACCGGCGGTGACCAGCATGGACACCGGCGAGACGCGACGCGGTTGAACGCAGCGCGCGGGAGGCCGCTCAGCCGAACTCGTCGTAGGCAATCATCTCCTTCTCGACGCCGAGGTCGTCGAGCATCCGGTTGACCGCCGCGATCATCATGGGGGGGCCGCAGAGGTAGTACTCGATCTCAGTCGGATCGGGATGATCCTTCAGGTACATCTCGTACACGACCTTGTGGATGAAGCCGGTCGGGCCGTCCCAATTGTCTTCGGGCAGCGGCTCGCTGAGGGCGACCGTGTACCGAAAGTTCGGGAACTCGGCCGCGATGGCCCGAAATTCCTCATCGTAAAACATCTCGCGGCGCGAACGGGCGCCGTACCAGAAGCTCACCCTGCGAGTAGTCCGCCGGGTCTTGAACAGATCGAAGATGTGGCTGCGCATCGGGGCCATGCCAGCGCCGCCGCCGATGTAGACCATCTCGCGGTCGGTGTCCTTCGCGAAAAACTCGCCGAAGGGGCCGCTCATGACGACGGTATCGCCCGGTTTCAAGCTAAAGATGTAGGTTGAGGCAATGCCGGGCGGGACGTTCATGCCGGGCGGCGGCGTCGCGATGCGGACGTTCAGCATCACCATGTTGCCCTCGGCCGGATGGTTGGCCATCGAATAGGCGCGGAAAATCGGCTCTGGGTTGGAGGCCGCGAGGTCCCAGAGGTTGTAGCGGTCCCAGGCGTCGCGGAACCGCTCATCAATGTCGAACGAGCGGAACGAGATCTCCTTGTAGGGAGGGATGTCGAGTTGGATGTAACCGCCGGCGCGGAAGTTGAGCGTCATGCCCGGCGGGAGGTCCACGATGAGCTCTTTGATGAACGTTGCGACGTTTCGGTTGGATCGCACCGTGCCCTCGAACTTGCGGATCTCAAGCACTTCGGCGGGCACGCGGATTTTGAGGTCGCGCTTCACCTTGAGCTGGCAGGCCAGCCGCCAACCCTGTTTCGCCTCGGCGCGGGAGATGTGGCCGGCTTCGGTGGGGAGGAGCTCACCGCCGCCCTCGAGCACGATGCACTTGCACATCGCGCAGGTGCCGCCGCCCCCACAGGCGGAGGGGAGGAAGATCTTCTGCGCGGCAAGTGCGGCCAGCAGCGATGAGCCGCTGTCCACGGTGAGCCGCTTCTCGCCGTCGTTGATGTCGATCGTGACGGGGCCGGCGGGTGCCAGCCGGCGCGAGGCGGCGTTCAGCCCGGCGACGAAGACGATGATCAGCCCGGTGAACACCGCGGCGCTGACGAGCAGCAGCAGAATCCAGTCATTCATACACGCGGTCCCGAGGGGCTCACAGCTGGATGCCCGAGAACATCATGAACGTCATGGCCATGAGCCCCGTCATGATCATCGTGATGCCGAGCCCACGGAGGGCGGGCGGCACATTCGAGTAGCGCAGCTTCCGGCGCACCGCCCCCATCGCGATGATCGCCAGCGCCCATCCCGCGCCCGACGACACGCCGAACACCAGAGCCTGCGCGGCGTTGTAGTTGCGTTCCACCATGAACAGCGAGCCGCCGAGGATCGCGCAGTTGACTGTGATGAGCGGCAGGAAGATGCCGAGCGACTGGTAGAGCCGTGGGAAGAATCGGTCGAGCGTCATCTCGACGAGCTGGACCATCGAGGCGATCGTCGCGATGAACACGACGAAGGTCAGGAAGGATAGATCGAGGCCAGCGAGCGGCTCGATACCGGTCCACGCGAGCGCGCCCGGCGCAAGGAAGAATCGCCGCAGCAGCCAGTTCGTGGGCACCGTGATCGTCTGGACCACGATGACGGCCAGCCCCAGGCCCATCGCGGTGTCGATGCGCTTCGAGATCGCGAGGAAGGAGCACATCCCGAGGAACGAGGCCAGCAGGATGTTCTCGATAAAGACGGACTTGACGGCAAGGCTCAGCAGGTCCATGGCGCGCACCTACCCTTCCGGCTCCA
The DNA here is from genome assembly GCA_938010045.1 of uncultured bacterium. GTDB lineage: Bacteria > Verrucomicrobiota > Kiritimatiellia > PWTM01 > PWTM01 > CAACVY01. Next base: position 51,806 of record CALLFZ010000018.1, on the reverse strand, counting down.
CTCGGCGGATCAGGGTTCGCTGGACCCAGATCAGCAGTCCGAGCACGATGAACGCCCCCGGCGCCAGCAGCATCAGACCATTGTTCACATACCCGCGCTCGTACAGCGAGGCCGGCACCACCGCACGGCCGAGCAGCCGGCCGGACCCGAAGAGCTCGCGCACGAGCGCGACCAGCACCAGGACCGAGCCGTAGCCAAGACCATTACCGAGCCCGTCGAGCACGGACGGCAGCGGCGAATTCTTGAGCGCGAACGCCTCGAGACGCCCCATCACGATGCAGTTTGTAATGATCAGGCCGACAAACACGCTGAGCTGGCGGCTGATGTCATACGCGTAGGCGCGCAGAAGCTGGTCGGCGAGAATCACGAGCGAGGACACCACGACCATTTCGACGATCATCCGGATGCGGGGCGGCACGGTGTTGCGGATCAGCGAGATGACGAGGTTCGAGCCGGTCGTCACGAGTGTCAGCGCCAGCGCCATCACGAGCGCGGTCTCGAGTTTGACGGTCACCGCCAGCGCCGAACAGATCCCGAGGATCTGCACAGTGATCGGATTATTCTCGGACAACGGATCGCGGAAGTGTTTCCAAGACGCCGCCATCGCACTCATCCCTTTCGTGCGGCCCGCAGGTACGGCTCGTACTGCTTCAAACACTCGTTCAGGAAGCGGGTCACGCCCTGACCGGTCAGCGTGGCGCCGCTGATGCCATCGACGACCACGCGGGTGGGGTCGGCCTTGGCCTCGGCCGTGGCCGGGCCTTTCGCGACGACGATCGGCCGCAGCTCGTCGTTGTGGACGATGCGCCGGCCGCGGAACTGCTCTTGGAACCAGGGCTGCTCGATTTCGCCGCCGAGGCCAGGCGTTTCGCCGTGGCGGTAGAACGTGAGGCCGATGATCTCCTCGAGCTGGGCGTCGAGCGCCAGGAAACCGTAGATGGTGGACCACAGCCCCTTGCCGGACACCGGAATTGCGGTTTTCACGACGCGGCCGTTTTCGACCCACTGGTAGAGGGGCAGAGTTTCGCTGCGACGGCCAGTGTCATTCGTCACAACGGCCCCGGTGCCGGTTGCGATGTGGAGCTCGCGGACGTGGGCGCGGTACAGCGCCTCGATCTGGTCGGCACGGATTCGCCGGCCGTCGGCGCCGAGGACCTCGGCCCGAAAGGCCTTCAGTACGTTGAATTTTCGGTCCAGTTCCGCCGCCTGCTCCTGTCGCCGACGCAGGCCCACGGCCGCGGTCGTCAGAACCGCGCTGGCGAGCAGGCAGACCACCGCCGCGTAGATGAGAACGTAGCGTTCGCTGGTCCTAGGCACGGGCGAAACTCTCCAGATAGCGTCGCCGGTGGCGGATGTGGACGCGGATGACGAGGTAGTCCACGAGCGGAGCCATGACGTTCATAAACAAAATCGCGAGCATCACGCCTTCGGGGTAGGCCGGGTTGAAGGCGCGGACGACGACGGTGAGGGCGCCGATGAGTGCGCCGTAGATCCACTTCCCCTCGTTGGTGGCGGCCGCGGACACCGGATCGGTGGCCATGAACACGATTCCGAAGAGCGAGCTGCCCATCAGCAGGTGGTAATGGGCCGGCAGGCCGAGGAAAGGGTGGGCGGCCAGAACTGCGGCGGGCAATCGGCCGAGTAGCCATGCCGTCCCGACCAGGCCCAGCACACCGCCGGCCATGATCCGCCAGGCGGCGGTGCCGGTGATCAGGAGGATCAAGGCACCGAGCAGCACCGCGATCACGGATGTTTCGCCGATGCTTCCGGTTTCAAGGCCCACCAGCATGGCGCGCCATGAGAGGCCGGCGTCGGCGAGGTGCGCGGCCGCCGCCGCGCCGGCCGGCGTCGCCTTCGCGATCGCCAGCGAGGTTGCGCTGCTGAACCCGTCGGCCAGCGCGGCGCCCGGCGGCAACGCGGCCCAGACGCGGTCGCCCGAAATCTGGGCCGGATATGCAAAGTACAGGAAGGCGCGGGCGGCGAGAGCGGGGTTCAGCACGTTGAAGCCGACGCCGCCGAAAATCTCTTTGGCGATCACGACGCCGAAGGTGATGCCGGCCGCAACCTGCCACAGCGGGATCGTCGGCGGAAGGGTGAGGGGGAAGAGAATCCCGGTGATCAAAAACCCCTCGTTGATCTCGTGCTTGCGGACCGCGGCGAACAGGACCTCCCAGACGCCGCCGACTGCATACGACGTGATGATGATCGGCAGCACAAGGCGCGCGCCGAGCGCAAAGGTCGGCCCGAACGGTTGGGGGCCGGCGCCCGCCGCGCGGAAGGCTTGCACGCCGGCGTTGTACATGCCGAACAGGATGCAGGGAATCAGCGCGTACAGGACCGTGATCATGTAGCGCTTAATGTCGAGATGGTCACGGATGTGCGGCGGGCCATCGGTCGTGTGGTCGGGCGTGAAGAGAAAGGTTTCGAGCGCTTCGTAGACGGGCCACAGCGGTCGCAGCGGCCCCCTCTCAAAGGCCGGCCGCACTCGATCGAACGCGTTCAGCAGCGGGTGCATTCAAATGCCCTCCGCCGCGGCGAGCCGCAGCCCTTCGCGCACAATACCCACGAGGTCCATCTTCGACGGGCACGCATACGCCGCCAACGCCACATCCTCCGGAACAATCTCGAGCAGTCCGAGCTGTACGGCCTCTTCCCAGTCGCGCGCGAGAATCGCGCGGATGAGGAAATCGAGCCGCACACGCATGGGCAAAAACCGATCATACAATCCGGTCACAATCATGGCGCGCACTGCACCATGGCGGTTCGTGCCGAGCACCTGCGGCTTCGGCCGCCGCCAGGAGGAGAGGAACAGGCGCGAGGCACTGACACCCGTCGCGAACGGATTGGCCCACGCGAGCAGGTGCCGGGACCGATCCTCCGGGATCACGGTAATGGACGTGGCGCGCAGTGGGAGGTAGCCATCGCGCGGCACCGCGGCACCCGAGAGAACGTCGCCCGCGATGACGCGCGCATCTTCCAGGATCCGCCCGGTCAATAGATCCGCCAGCGAGCATCCCCACGGTACCCGGTAGTGGCGTGCCTTGCCGTCGGCGACCGCCGGGCCGCCGAGGGCGACCACGCGCTCCGGCGGAAAACGGCCGCTTAGAAGGAGCGTGCCGATCGCCGCCACATCCGCCGCCTTGACCGCCCAGACCACATCCCCCGGGCGAATAGGATCAATGTGGTGAATATGAACGCTCGTGTTGCCGGCGGGGTGAGGGCCCAACACCGTGTGAAGACGGGCCAGCGATCCGATCGTGGCGATGGCCTCTGGCAGCACGCCGCTGGCCGGCGCCACCAGATGTACGGGACCATCCGTGAGGCGGCCGAGCGCCCGCAACCCGGCGTGAAACTCCGCGACGCGCCCGAACAACGCCACTCCCGCATCCACGCTGAAGGGCGCCGTGGCCATCGCATTGACGAAGATGGATTTGGGCTTCGCTTGCGGGTTCGCAATGGTCCCGTAAGGCCGCTGTTCGATCAATGTCAGAAGACCCGATGCCTGAAGCACACCCAGGAGCTCTTCGCGCGAAAGGGATTCGATGGAGCGGCCGGCTGTACCAAAGTCCTCGGCCTCGTCGCTCTCGCGCTCGATTACGATTCGTTCGACCACCCGGCGCGGGCCGAGCTCCACCGAAATGACACGTCCCGCCGCGGGTGCGCACAACCGGAATGCCGGATTGCGTTTGTCGGCCACCAGCGGTGTCCCGCGCTTTACTCGGTCGCCAACGGCGATTCGCACCCGTGCTTTCATCTCGGCGATCTCGGCCGGCATGACGGCGACGCGCGGGCCGCCGGGGAGCGCCTCAATGCCCGCAGCAGGGCGCCCCGCCAACGGGATATCGAACCCATACCGGAGCGAAAAGTTCCGGCCCACTTGTGTCTGGCCGATCGATGCGCTCATGCGATGAAATGCGTCAATATAGCCGATGTATCCCGCTCGTCAAACACGCTCTCCAGGTCAATATGCCATGAAAGCGCGAAAAAAGACCGATCTGTCACAAAAACAAACATACGGCGTGGCGCCTCAGCGGTCATCGGAGAAGAACGAACCAGAGATCGTTCACGTGAGTGCCGGTGGGGCCGGTTCGGATGAGGCATCCGAGCCGGTCGAGCGCTGTATGGGAATCGTTGTCGCGAAGCGCCTCGGCGAGGTTGAGGCCGAGTCGCCGGGCGGTGTTGGCGGTGGACCCATCCACCATGGCGCCTGCGGCGTCCGTGGGACCATCGGTTCCATCCGTCCCCAGCGATGTCCATACCGCGTCCGGCTGGCCATCCAGCTCGATCGCGGCGGCGAGGGCAGCTTCTTGGTTACGTCCGCCGCGGCCGGGGCCCCCTACGGTGACCGTGGTTTCGCCGGCCGCGATGATCGCCACGGGACGTGGCCAGGGGCGGTTGCGGGCGGACACTTCGCGTGCCATCGCAGCGATCACACGGGCGGCCTCCCGGGCTTCGCCCGCGAGCTCTGTGGTCAGAATCGCCGCTGTCAATCCGTGACTCGTACACGATGCGGCGGCGGCTTCGGCCGCGTCGCGTCCCGACGCCACGATCGCGCAGAGCGCCGAACGCGCACGGGGATCACCGGGTTTCAACGTTTCGGGTTCCATCCCTCGACGCCCGCGCTCGAGCAGCGCGCGCACCGCCCGGGGCGCCGTGTCCCACATCCTCCGTTCGTTGAGGATGCGGATGGCGTCATCGAAGGTCGTGGGATCCGGCGCAGCGATTCCGCCGCCGATGATCGCGGGAGAATCGCCGATCACATCGGAGAGAAGCAATGCGACCACTTGTGCGGGCGCGGCGCCGAGCAGTAGGCCGCCGCCTTTCAGCCGCTCGAGATGTTTTCGGACGGTGTTGAGTTCATAGATCGTGGCGCCCGCGCGCATCAGACTGCCGGTCACCGCTACGAGATCGTCGAGCGTGAGGGAGGGTCGCGGATCCGCGACCAGCGCGGAGGCGCCGCCGGAGAGAAGCAGCAGAACCAGATCATCGGCCCGGCCGCCCGAGAGAAACGCGCGGACGCGCGCGGCCGCGGCGAGGCTGCGTTCGTCGGGAATCGGGTGCGCGGCTTCGAGCGATTCGAACCGGGGAGGTGGCGGGCGGCGGGCGTGGCCGGTTTTCGTGACAATGAGCCCCTCGTGGATGAGATCGCCGACCCGCGCAACGACCGCGCGTGCCATGGAGTCGGCTGCCTTGCCGATCGCCAGCAGGCGCAGTCGGCCACGACCGGAGGCGGACCATTCGAGGCCGGCAATTTCGACCGCGTCCCCCTGTCGCCGGAGAAATCTCGGCACCACCCGTTCGGGGCGGACCGCCTCCAATGCGGCGCGCCACACACGGCCAGCGATCTCGCGCAGGGCGGGCGTCTCGTTCACGACTCCAGCAGCCTCACCGACGGTTGACGTTGTGCACGCATGAGATTACACGGGATACCGGATCGGTCGGGCGCGAGCAAACCGGCGGGTGACATCATGAAATTTGATACGGCGCTCCGGGAATATGTGCTGAACCGGATTGCGGAGATCGGCGGCGCGGAATTGCTGGTGGGGATTCCGGCCTACAACGCGGAGGAAACGATCGTCGGCGTGATGCAGGCCGTGTATACGGGTTTGGAACGCTACTTCCCGGATCGGCGGAGTGTGTTGTTTGTTTCCGACGGCGGTTCGCTCGACTACACGCGCGAGCTCGCACAGAAGACGAAGTCCGAGAAGGTCCCGAAAATCGTCGCGATCTATCGCGGCCTGGCCGGCAAGGGCACGGCGCTGCGCGCGATTTTCCAGGCCGCGGAACGGCTGGGCGTCAAGGCCTGTGCGGTGTTTGATTCGGACTTGCGGAGCATCGAGCCGTTTTGGGTTGAGCGGCTGTTTCGGCCCGTCCTCGAACAGGGATACGACTACATCTCCCCCTGCTACGTGCGGCACAAGTACGACGGCACCATCACGAACCATATTGCCTATGCGATGACGCGCGCGCTGTACGGAAAACGCATTCGCCAGCCGATTGGAGGCGATTTCGCATTTTCTCGCCGCGCGATCGAGTTCTTCACGCACGCGGACGTCTGGGATTCGGATGTCGCGAAATTCGGCGTGGACATTTGGCTGACCACCGTCGCGATCTGCGAAGGATTTCGCATTGCCGAGGCGTACCTCGGGCAGAAGATCCACGCGCCGAAGGACCCCGCGGCCGATCTGGGGCCGATGTTTCGCCAGGTCGTCGGCACGCTGTTCGGTATGATGCCCCGCTACGAGCACATCTGGCGGTCCGTCCGCGGCAGCGAGCCGGTCCCGGCCATTGGCGAACCGACGCCGGGCGAGCCGCCGCCTGTGACGCCGTCGCTGGAGCGGCTGCGGGCGAACTTCCGCACGGGGTTCGAGCACTTCGCGGCGCTCTGGCGCGAGATTCTGTCGACCGCGGCGTTCGAAGAGCTCGCGCGGCTCGCGAAGCCGAGCGCGATTCCAGGGGGATTCACGCCGGACTTGTGGGCGCGGATCGTGTACGACTTCGCCTACTGTTACCTGCGGTGGTCGCGCGACCGATACAAGCTGGTCGAGATCATGACGCCGATCTACTACGGCCGGATCGCTTCGTTCATCGAGGAAACGGCCGAACTGACCACTGCGCAAGCGGACGAAGTCGTCGAGTATCAGGCGCAGGTCTTCGAGCGCGAAAAGCGACATCTGCTGGACCGACTCGGCGCATGGGAGGCCGGATAAGAGGCCTGCCGCTTCGCGAACGGTGCGCGGAGGGACTTGCGGCCGAAGGATCGGTTCATCAGCGCCGGATGGCCGCCTCCTGTTCCTCGCCGCGGCTGAGGAGCGCGCGGGGCCGGTGTCGTCGGAGGCCATCTGCGACGTACACGAGGAGGCTCGCGGTGGCCACTACACAAAACGAGGTCAGCGGCAAGCGGGTCAGAAGCCCGAGGATCAAGACCGCCCACATCGCGGTTCGGAGCTGTCGGCGGGAGGGCTTCACATACCGCACGTTGGAGATTTGCAGCAGCGAGAGGGCCAGCGCCACCACGGTGTAGCCGCCGATCACGGCGCCGCGATCAGCGGCGAACGACATGACGCCAAAAAGGTCCTTGTCGGTGACCAACAGCAAAATCGCAATCCAGCTGGCGCTGACCGGGATCGGCAGGCCGCGGAAGACGTGGCGACCGCTGCTGGAGGGAAACGAGCAGCCGCGCGAGAACCTGAGCACGGCCATCGCGATCAGCATGCCGGTTGCTCCAGCGCCCCAAACGCCGAAGTCCGCCCAGAGCGTCTGGTAGCCGACCACCGCCGGCACCACGCCGAAGGTCACCGTATCCACGTAGGTATCGAGACGTTCCCCAAAGTCCGAGGTCGCCCGGAGCGCGCGGGCCAAGGTCCCGTCCAGGCCGTCGAGGATGGCGGCCAGCAGGATCAGTTCGGCCGCCAGCGAGACGTTCTCCGCCAGGCCGGCCAACAGCGCGGCCACTCCCGCCGCCAGCACCGCGAAGGTCATGGAATTGACCAAAAACCTTCGAAACCGCAAATTCATCCGCTTACACTCCGATACCGCCCCAGCACGCTCTCGCCAGCGCGCACCATCATACCGGGCCGAACGAGAATCTCAAGAGTATTGAACGGGACCAGAACATCGAGGCGGGAACCGAACTTCATCATCCCGATCCGCTGACCGGCGCCGACGTGCTGACCGATCTCGAGCCAGTGAACCACCCGCCGCGCGACTGGTCCGACGATCTGGCGCACCACGCACAGTCCGTGGGCCCCCTCCAGCACGATGGTGTTGCGCTCGTTCACGCGTGAGGCCTCGGAGGTGAACGCGAAACGGAATTGTCCGGGCTCGTATCGCAGCGCCACCACCCGGCCGCTGATCGGGGCACGGTTGACGTGTACATTAAAGATGCTCAAAAACACGCTGATGCGCACGGCGGGCCCACCAATGAACTCTGGCTCGTTGTCCTCGACGATCTCCATCACCCGCCCATCCGCGCCCGAGAGCAGCGCGTCGGGATCCGATGGGACCTGCCGCGGGGGGTCACGGAAGAACAACGCCATCGCGCCGGCGCCCCCGAGCGCGAGAACACCACCCGCCGCCGCCCACGCGGTCGATCCCGTCAGTCCGCCGACCAAGGCGATGATTGCGCCGGGCGCCGCTGCCACCCCGATGAAGGACCAGCCCTCGCGGACGATTCTCACTGGGCACCTTGAGCGTTGCTCATGAAACGTTCAACATACTGGCGCGAGGTGGGCTTGTCCATGTCCATCCGCCATGCTGGTCTGCCGCCGAGTCGTCGCTCGAACGACACTGTGGAGCGCCGCCGCCTGGACCGCTGGCGGGTCTTGGGCTGGCGGGACGGACTGGTTGGATGAGGGCTCGACGCGTAGAGTGAGGAGTCCGGATGCAGCGGCGTTTACGTCCTCTTGTGCTGTTGGTGTGCGTGGCCTCCGCGACGGCGCGGTCCGGGCCGACGGACCGCGGCTCGGCGGAGGGCTGGGGGCACCTCGCGCTACGGACGGTCTCGCCCGGGCACCTCGTGCGGCCGAATGTCGGCTATGCGAACACGGAACCGATCCGTGCCGGCGGTATGGCCTTTCGAACCGCGCTGACCCTCGGGAATGTCTGGCTGCGTCGGGAGGGGGCGTACCTGATGGATGGCGAGTGGCTGGTCGCGGATCTGGTGCTGACCCACGCGGTCACGGAAAGCTTCCGAGTTTCGGCAGGTCTACCGATCATCGGTCGGTTCGGTGGATTCGGCGATGGGGCGATTGAATGGTTTCATCGAACCACCCGGATCGGCAACGCCCACCGCGAGGACGTTCCTCGAAACCAATTCCACATCCGCATCGTCGGCCCCGAGGGTGAGGTGGTTCAGGACGACGAGGAATGGTGGGGCATCGGCGACGTGCCGTTGTACGCCACGGTGATCCGGCGACCCACGGACGCGGCCGATCCGGTGGTGTTCGCGAACATCGGCCTGACGCTGCCGACGGGCGATGAGCAGCGTCTTGCGGGGTTGGGGCGGCCGCTCTGGGGCGGTTCGCTCTTGCTGTTTCAACGGATCGGCCGTTCGAACTGGGTGGCCTACGGGGGCGGCAGCGTGTCGTACGCGCGCACCCGCGAGCTGGCGGGCATCGAACTGCGGGAGGCGGAATTCGGTGCCCTGGGGGGGCTCCGGTTCGAGATCTCCGAGCGCACCGCCTTGCTCGCGCAGTATCTGCTGACCTCTCCGGTGGCCCGCGACTACTACACGTTCTCGGACTATACCCACGAGGTGCAGATTGGCGTAAAGCATCGGATGGGCGAACACGCGATCATCGAGGTGGCGGTGGTCGAGAACGTGGTTCGCTTCACGAACAGCGCGGACGTCGGCATCCATGCCGCACTGACGTGGCTGTGGTGAGGGGAAGAGCGGAGGCCAATAGATGAACCGATCAACCGTGAAGACCATCGGGATGGCCCTCCTGGTGGGGGCGTCCTGTGCAGCGCGTGCGGAATGGCAACTGGCCTGGGCCGACGAGTTCGATCGCGACGGCCTGCCGGATCCGTCGCGGTGGACCTATGAGGTGGGCGTCATCCGCAACCGCGAGGCGCAGTACTACACGCGCGCCCGGCTCGAGAACGCGCGGGTCGAGGGCGGCCGGTTAGTGATTGAGGCGCGCCGCGAGGCGTGGGAAGGCCGAGAGTGGACCTCGGCGAGCGTGACCACGCTGGGCCGCATGCACGTGCGGCATGGGCGGATCCTGATCCGCGCCAAGCTGCCGTCCGGTCGCGGCACGTGGCCCGCCCTCTGGACACTCGGGGTGCACGACCCGATGCTGCCGTGGCCGCGCTGCGGCGAGATTGACATCATGGAGATGGTCGGATTCGATCCCGAGATTATTCACACCACCGTCCACACCGAAGCCTACAATCACCGACGGGGAAACCACCGCAGCGCAAAGTTCCGGGTGCCCCGCGCTTCGGAAGAGTTCCATGACTACGCGGTCAATGTGCGGCCCGACCGCATCGAGTTCGAGGTGGATGGACAAATCCGTTTCGTGTATGCGAAGGAACCCGGCGCTGGTCTTGAGTCGTGGCCGTTCGACGCGCCGCAGTATCTGCTGATGAACATTGCGATCGGCGGGACGTGGGGCGGGCAGAAGGGCATTGATGAGCAACTCCGTTCGGCGATCATGGAGGTGGACTTTGTCCGGGTCTACACCGATCGAGCCGTGCCGACGAGCGAGGTCATTTGTCCGGCCGCCTCGCGCTGAGCCTTCGGCGTCGCGGCACAAACTCCATCCCGCACCACTCGCCGTCGCCATCGCGCAGGACCTCCTCAAGCCCTGCGGCCGTGAGCGCGCTGCCCACCGCATCGGCTTCGGCCTCCTGAACGCCGCTGACGATCAGCGTTCGGCCTGCGAGCCGCGCCAGCCGTTCCGCGCACCGGATGAGCACAGCACCGTACAGATTGGCTGCAACCAGGTCGAACCGGCCGGTCAGACAACTTCGTTCGAGGTCGTCCGCGATCCACTGCACACGATGAGACAGCCGGTTGCGGCGCGCGTTCTCCGCGGCCGCCGCCAGCGCCACGGGATCGTGATCCGTGCCGAGGACGCGGCGGACACCGAGTCGCGCCGCGGCCAGCGCGAGGATGCCGCTGCCGGTGCCAAGATCGAGCAGGCTTCGGGGGCGGGGGCGTGCGCTGCATTTGGCGGCGATCCGTTCGAGGCAAAATCGCGTGGTGAAGTGCCGGCCAGTACCGAATCCCAGCCCGGGTTCGATGCGCAGTGTCGGCCTGCGTTCGCGTGTTCGGTGGCCCTGGAGCGCAGGGATCACCATCAATTGTTGGCCGATCTGGATGGGTTCAAACCTCTCCTGCCAGGCGCGCGACCAGTCTCGCACACGGCCCGAGCGCAGCCCGACGGCCGCGATGCCCGCCTGGCGCGCCGCGGCTTGGCGGAACTCCTCCGCCGGTTCCGGCTCGGGAAAGTACAGTTCCACCCACGCCCGCGGATCACGGGGACGGGTGAACGTGACGGGTTCGACGCCGCTGGCAGAGCGTGCCCAGCGCGCGACGGCGGAGGCCCGCGCCGCCGAAGTCGCAAGCGTCACGACACTCCACACCCGGTTGGCCTCCGTGGTGGGTGGTTCGCCTCGCCTCAGTTTTGCGTTTCGGTCGTCAACGTGGTCTAGTCGTGACATGGAATCAATAGGTCAATGGTACATCGAACAGGACGGACAGCCCACCGGCCCCTTCTCCGCCGAGGACATGCTGGCCTGGGCGCGGGAGGGTCACCTTCAGCCCGGCCAGCTCGTGTGGCATCCCGACTTCGGCCCCGAATGGCGTCCGGCGCGGACGGTCGAGGCCTTGGCGGCCGCGTTTCCAGTGACCACACCGGCACGAGGTGGAACGGCGGCCACAACGCCGAATGGTGAGATCACGCGCCGGGCGCGTCAGGCCCTGAAAGGTCATTGGGCCAAAATGCTCGGCATTACGCTGGTTGCGTGCGCCTTGTACTTGGCGGTCGTGGGTGTCCGTGTAATCCTCGATAGATATGCGGCCCCCTTGGGATCCCCCGCATCGTTCCTACTGATGGTGTGGCTCAATATTGGACTGGGGCGGGTTCTGTTGGCGGTTGCCGATGGGGAATCCCCGCACCTCAGTCGGTTGTTCATCGGCTTTCGACGGTGGGGTGTGGGGGTGGTCGCCCAGATCCTGATCTCGGTTATGGTTGTGTTGTTCCTTGCCGCGATGGCGTTGATCGTCTTGATCACCGGCGCAGTCGTGGGTGTGCTGGGCGCGCGAGTAACTCCGTCGTTACCGGTAACCCTCGCCGCACTCGTGATCTGCGTGTTGTCTGCGCTCTTCGTGTTGCGATATTACTGGACGTTTTGGATCATCGCCGACGATCCAGAGGTGGGGCCGGTCATGGCGATTCGCCGCAGCGTTCAACTGATGCGCGGACGAATATGGAAGTTCATTTGTTTTCAACTTCGCTTCGTCGGATGGGGATTGCTCGCCATTTTGACGTGCGGGCTGGGGTTCCTGTTCCTTGTGCCGTACGTGGGCGTGGCGACCGCCCTTTGGTACCGCGACGCGCTGCCGCCCGAAATGTAGGAGACTGCACATGTGGCCGTTTCGACGTTCCCCGCCCGCCTTCGCGGCGATCAGTCCCGATGAGCTGGAGGCGGCACGGACCGGTGGCGTTCCAGTTCGGATCCTCGATGTTCGCACGCCGGCCGAATTCGCCGGTGGCCACATTCCGGGAGCGATCAACATTCCGCACACCGAGCTTCGATCGCGCGGCCTCGACGAGATCGGCGGAGCGGACAGACGGATCGTCGTGACCTGTGCAAGCGGCGGGCGTGCGCGGACGGCCGCGGCGATCCTGCGCGAGATGGGCTGTCGCGACATCCTCCTGCTCGACGGACACATGAGCCGCTGGTGCGCGGAGGGACGTCCGCTGGCCCGGGGGCCTGCCGGATGAGTGGTCTATTTCTGACGCGCCTGTTCGAATCGCCGTGGGACTACGTCGCGTGGGTGCTGATCGTGATGTTCTCGATTTGCGTGCACGAATTCGCGCACGCATGGGCGGCCGTCCGGATGGGGGATTCCACATCGGCCGATTTGGGGCACCTCACGCTGGATCCCGTCCGCCAGATGGGCGGCCGCTCCATTCTCATGCTCTTGCTCTTCGGATTGGCGTGGGGCGCCGTCCCGATCATGCCGCGTCGCCTGAGCCGGAAAGGGCGGCTCGTGGCGGCGCTGTCCGGTCCGGCGGCGAACCTTCTGCTCATGGCCGCGTTCGCGCTGGGCGCCGCGGCGTTCTTGCGCCTGTGGCCGAACGTGCGGGTGGAGGGGGCGCCGTGGCTGATGGCCTACGCGGCGCGCGCGAACGCCACGCTTGCGCTGCTCAACCTCATACCGCTGCCGGGTCTCGATGGCTGGAGCGCACTGCAGTCGTTGGCGCCCAGCGTGGAAACGATCGCGGAGCGGGCGGGGGGCGCCTTGTTCTGGGTGACGCTGTTCGTGATCTTTTTCACGCCCGCCGGAACGCTCGTGTGGCTCGGTGGCGACCGGCTGGCGACGGCGGCGATCGGATGGCTGCTCTAGTCGCCGGCCGCGGGACCGCCGGCGTTGACCAACGGCTTGTCGAGTAGGACGTCAAACAACCGGAAACCCCGGTGGCGATAGAACCGCAGCGCGCGCCGGTTCGCCGCGGACACGGTGACGCGTAGCCGACGGGCGCCGGCCGCTCGCGCCCATTCCTCGAAGCGCGCTACCAATCGGCCACCGATGCCTTCTCCCCGTCGCGTCGGATCCACATAGAGGCATTCGACCTCGGCGGTGAGCTCAGGGGTCGAGTACTCAGCCGCTTTCCCTAGGCACCCCAGCAGGTAGCCGACGACCCGTCCATCCTCCTCCGCCACCAGCGCTAGGCCTTCCGTGCGCGAAAGCCGGGCCTCGTAAAACTCGCGACCCGCCGGGCTCGCCGGCCAGTCGGGGTCGAGCGTCGGATCAAACGCGCGGTCGAAGCGTGTGAGATCGCGCTCCAACCGCGTGATCTCGGCGAGATCTGACCGGCACCCGTCCCGAATTTTGATCACAGTGACCGCCTGCTCCATGGAGCCGGACTCCGCCGGGGCTCGGCCCAAGTGACCCACACTCGGCGCCTCTCGTCAAGGGGTGGCGTTCTCGCTCGGCGTACCGGCCACCCGGACGGGCGCGGCGCCCATGGGGAGGATCCAGGATACCGAGCGCCATTGGGCGCAGGTGGCCGGGCGCCCGGCGGTTTCGAACCAGCCGGATCTGCGCTGTTCGAGCGACGCCCACGGGCTCTCGAGCATTGGCAAACGGGCGCGCCGCCGATACACTGCCGCCATGAGCGGACGTTGGCGAGCTTGCGAGGCGGCATGGGCAATCGCGGCGTTCGCGGCACTGCAGGGCGCCGCGGCCGATTCCACCATGACAAACTCAATGACGATGGACCCGAAGGTGCTCGAGGGAACGGCCAGCGTGCGGGTGCGGCTGCGCTATTGGCTGGCGTGTCCGCCCGGCTATGACCGCGAGGGGCCGACCCGATGGCCGTTGCTGCTGTTCCTGCATGGCGCGGGCGAGCGCGGCGACGATCTCGAGTTGGTGAAGAAACACGGCCCACCGAAGCTGATCGCCTCGGGGCGGGTGTTTCCGTTTCTGGTGGTCGCGCCGCAGTGCCCGGCCGACGATTGGTGGGACAGCGCGCGGCAGATTCTCGCGTTGCGCACACTGCTCGACGACGTGATCGCGGCGCACCGCGTGGATCGAGATCGGATGTATGTGACCGGCCTGAGCATGGGTGGGTTCGGCACATGGCGACTGGCCGCCGAATACCCAGACTTGTTCGCGGCGATCGCACCGATTTGCGGCGGCGGCCCCTGGTATCGCGCGAACGTGCTGCGCCGCGTTCCGGTCTGGGTGTTTCATGGTGCCGATGATCCGGTGGTGCCGCTCCGCGAGTCCGAAACGATGGTCGAGGCGCTGAAGCGCGCGGGGGCGGATCCGCGGTTCACGGTGTACCCGAACACCGGCCATGACGCCTGGACCGCGACCTACGACAATGCTGAGCTCTATGAGTGGTTTCTGCGGCACCGTCGAGGCGCACCGGCGGCGGGCTCGGGCCCATGAGGTTCCGCGCATACGCCGCGGTGGTGGTGGTCGCCGGCGTACTCGCCACCGGCGCGGCCGAATCGCCGGCGCCCCATCCCGCACTCGAGAAGCTGTTGGCCGACGGTACACCGCTGCGCAATCTCCATGTGCACCTGAAAGGGGGCCTCACGATCGAACGCGCTCTCGAAATCTCTCGCGCCACGGGCGTGCAGTTCGGCTTCGCGGTCAACGTGGGTCTCGGGTTTCCAACCACGAATGACGCGGCCGCGCTGGCGTGGCTCGACGAGGTGCGACGCCACGGCGCGGCGTACGCGGCGATCCAGGCCGAGGGGCGCGAATGGATGACGCTGCTGTCGCCCGACACGGTGGCGCGCTTCGACTATGTGTTCACTGATGCGATGACCTGGACCGACCGCCATGGGCGTCGAATGCGACTGTGGATTCCCGCCGAGGTGCACGTGGACCACCCGGAGGAATTCATGGATACGCTCGTGCAGCGGACGGTTGAGATCCTCGAACGCGAGCCGATCGATCTCTTCGCGAACCCGACCTACCTGCCAGCGGTGCTGGCCGACCGCTACGACGAGCTGTGGACGCGGGACCGCATGCGACGCGTGATCGACGCGGCGGTGCGGAATGGCGTCGCGATCGAAATCAACGGGCGCACCCGTTTGCCCGGTCGCGCGTTTCTGCGGCTGGCGCATGCGGCGGGCGCGAAGTTTTCGTTCGGCACCAACAACCGCGACGAAGACATCGGCGGCCTGGACTACTGTCTGGACGTCGCGCACGAACTTGGATTGGGACCGGGCGATCTGTTTGTGCCGCGACCCGCCGGTGCGCGCGCGGCGGACCGGCGCCGCCACTTGTTCCCGGACGCGGCCGCTCGCGCTCTGGCGCGACCGCCAGCGTCCGGCTGAAGGGCACCGATCGAGCGATGAGCTGGCGTCTCGGATGGATCGGCGGGGTGGCGCTGGGAGCGCTGCTGGGCGCGCGCGTGGCAAAGTTCTACTTGGAGCGTTGGGCAGAGCTCGCCGGCCGCCGGGGTCGTCCACTGAGGGAGAGCACGGCTCGCGCACTCGCCCGCTGCGCCCCCGGCGTGATCGGCGCCATCGCTGTGGCCCGCATCCTGCCACAACTGCCGTGGCCGGAGTCGCTGCGGTCCGGCGTGTTGGCGGTCGCATCGGTGCTCGACATTTTCGCGGTCGGCTGGCTCGCCTGGGCGTTGGTCGCAGTGGCGGTGCGCTGGCTCGAGCTGGCCGCGCGCCGCAGCCGCAGCCGGTTCGATGAGATGCTCGTGCCGATCATCGGCCACAGTCTGCGAGCGACCGTGGCGGTGCTGGTGTTGGTGCAGATCGCCCAGACCCTCTCCAACAAGCCAGTCACCTCGATTCTGGCCGGCCTCGGCATCGGCGGTCTCGCCGTGGCGCTGGCGGCGCAGGATACACTGAAGCATTTTTTCGGGTCCATCGTGTTGCTCGCCGACAAGCCCTTCGGGCTGGGCGATCGCATCCAGGCGGGCGATCTGGACGGCGTGGTCGAAGCCATGGGCTTGCGGTCCACTCGGCTGCGGACGCTCGACGGGGAACTGGTGACGATTCCGAACGGCGAGTTGGCGTCGCGCGCGATCCGCAACTATGGCCGGCGGAGCTTCATCCGCAGTCAGTCGGTGATCGGCCTCACCTACGACACGCCGCCCGAGCGCGTGGAACTCGCCATTGCGATCCTGCGCGAACTGCTTGAGCACCACGAGGGATGGAATCCGGAGCGCCCGCCCCGCGTTCACTTCCGCGAATACGGTCCGTACTCGCTGAATCTGCAGCTCGTGTACTGGTACCATCCGGGCGACTGGTGGGCCTATCTCGATTACCAGCACCGGCTCAACCTTGAGATCCTGCGGCGGTTTTCGCAGGCCGGTCTCCAGTTCGCGTTTCCGACCCAGACGGTGTATCTGGCCGGAGGGACGGCGAGTGGGGGACAACGCGCATGATGGGGCGATGGATCGCAAACACCGTCTTGGCGACGGGGGTGGCGGGCGTGGTGGGCGTCGCGAGCGCGGGGGCACTGCCGCGGCTCCGGGTGCATGCCGAGGGCCGATTCCTGCAAACCGACGACGGGCGGCCTTTTTTCTGGCTTGGCGACACCGCGTGGGAGCTGTTCCACCGCCTTAACCGCGAGGAGGCCATTCACTATCTTGAGACCCGCGCCCGGCAAGAGTTCAATGTCGTGCAGGCGGTCGCGCTGGCCGAGCTCGATGGACTCCGAGTTCCGAACGCCTACGGGCATGTGCCGTTCGAGGGCCTCGACCCCACCCGTCCAGCCGAGCGGCCGGGACCCGACAACGATTACTGGGATCACGTCGACTTCATCGTGCGCGCGGCGAACGAGCGCGGCATCTACATCGGGTTTCTGCCGACCTGGGGCGACAAGTGGACCAGCGCGGCCGGCGGCGCGGGACCGGTGATTTTCCACCCGACCAACGCGCTGGCCTACGGTCGCTGGCTTGGCCGCCGGTACCGCGAGGCCGGCCTCGTCTGGATCCTCGGCGGCGATCGGACGGTCGACACGCCGGAGCACCGCGCGATCATTGCCGCGATGGCGAACGGCCTGCGCGAGGGCGACGGCGGAGCCCATCTGATCACATTTCACCCGCGGGGCGGCCGCAGCTCCTCCGAGTGGTTCCACACCGCGGACTGGCTCGATTTCAATATGCGCCAGAATGGCCACGACGCGGTCTGGCCGGCGTATGCGCGGACCGCGCTCGACTACCATCGGCGACCGGTGAAGCCGGTGCTCGATGGCGAGCCAATCTACGAGGGACATCCCGTTGGCTTCCGCGCGAACGAGCACGGGGTGTCGCTCGCGGCGGACGTGCGGCGCGCGCTGTACTGGAACCTGTGCGCCGGCGCATTCGGGCATACCTATGGGCACCATTCGGTCTGGCAGATGTGGTCGGCCGGGCGCAGGCCGATCAACGCTCCGATCCTCGAATGGCGCGAGGCGATCCACGAACCCGGGGCGGACCAGATGCGGCATGCGCGGCGGCTGTTCGAGTCGCGGCCGTTCTTCACGCGCATCCCGGACGATTCCCTGATCGAACCGCATCCGCACAATACCAACGCGGTGCCCGGGGCCGGCCTGCGGCGGTTGGCCGCAACACGCGACCGCGATGGGCGCTGGGCGATGGTCTACGTGCCGTGCGCGCGGCCGTTCCGCGTCAATCCGGCGCCGCTCCGCAACGGACGATGGGTCGCATGGTGGTACGATCCGCGCACCGGCGAGGCGGCCCGGATCGGCGAGTTCGACCGGTCGGCGTTGCCGGTCTTCACGCCGCCGACGCCGGGTGAAATGCTCGACTGGGTGCTCGTGCTGGACGAGGCGGCCCAGGGTTGGCCGCCGCCTGGACGGTCGCGGTGAACGGCGACATCGCCGCAGTTAGGGGATGGGGGTGCCGTTCATAGGCTGAGGTGGCCGGCACGGCGGAGGCGTGCGAGACGTGGTGGGTTACTGGGCAAACCGTGCGGCGGCGTTCCTCAGCCGACGTCTGCCCCTGCCGTTCTCCTATTGGCTCGGCATGCGCGTCGCCGACCTGTTCTACCTGTGCGATCCGGCCGGTCGGCGCGGCGTGCGCGCGAACCTGCGGCGCATCCTAACGGCCCGCGGAATCCACCCAGCGCGCGGCGCGATCCGCACCCTCGCGCGCAAGACCTACCAGGCCTTTGGAAAGTACATCGTGGACTTCTACCGCTACTCGCGCGCCTTTTGCTCGGAAATTGAACATAAGGTGGGCGTCGAGCGCATGGATTGCCTCGAGCGAGCCCTCGCGGCTGGCCGCGGCGTGATCATCGCCACCGCCCACCTCGGTAGTTGGGAAATGGGCGGTCTCTACCTCGCGATGCGCGGTCACCGCGTGACCGCCGTCTACCGGCCCACCGGCGTGCCACATTTGGACCGCTTGTGGCGCAACCACCGACTTCAGCGTGGGATCCGGATCCTCCCGCTCGGCGAGGCCGCCGCCGGACTGCGCCGCGCCCTTGCCCGCGGCGAGATCGTCGCCCTGCTGACCGATCGTGAC
This sequence comes from uncultured bacterium, assembly GCA_938010045.1. GTDB lineage: Bacteria > Verrucomicrobiota > Kiritimatiellia > PWTM01 > PWTM01 > CAACVY01. Next base: position 33,120 of record CALLFZ010000018.1, on the reverse strand, counting down.
TTCACCGGCCACGGCCGTCCGGTGAACTTCTTCGGCGCGCCCGTGAAACTGCCGATCGGCCCGGCCGTCCTCTCCGCGCGTTGCCGCGCGCCGATCCTCCCGGGCTTCATGCTCCGGCAGGTGGACGACCGCTTCGTGCTGCAGTTCCATGAACCGATCTGGCCGGAGGACTACGCCGGCGTCGCCGCCCTGCATGCCCGCTTGGTCCGCGTGCTTGAGGAGGTCATCGGCGACCATCCCACCCAGTGGTTTGTCTTTCGCGACTTCTGGGCCACCGTCGAACCGGCCACCGAGTCCGCCGCGTGAACGAAACACCCACAGGGCAAACGACGTCCCCGCCGCGCTACTGCGCGGTGATTCCCGCCTTCGCCGAGGCGGAACGTATCGGCCCCGTCGTCGCCGCCGCACGCGCCCAGGGAGTGCACGTGATCGTCGTGGACGACGGCTCGCCCGACCGCACCGCGGAGGTCGCCCGCGCCGCCGGCGCCGAGGTGATCCGGCATCTCGAAAACCGCGGCAAGGGGCAGGCGCTGCGAACCGGTTTCCATCGCGCCGAGGAGCTCGGCTGCGAAGCCGTGATCACGCTCGATGGCGATGGGCAGCACGATCCGGCCGAGATCCCACGGTTCATTGAGGCGTACGAGCGAACACGCATCCCCGTGCTGATTGGCAACCGCATGTGGAACCAGCGCGGCATGCCGCTCGTTCGCCGCCTCACGAACCGTTTCATGAGCTGGCTGCTCAGCCGCGAGATGGGGCGCTACCTGCCCGACACGCAGTGCGGGTATCGGCTGTTCCGGACGGATCTGCTGCGTTTCGTCGAAACCGAGTCTGACCGTTTCGCGGCCGAATCCGAAATTCTGCTGCGGCTGGCCGCGCGAGGGCTGCGCATGGACTCTGTCCGCATCCAGACCATCTACGGCACTGAGCGCAGCAAGATCCGGCCCCTCGCCGACACCATCCGATTCTGGCGGATGTTGCGCCGCTGGCGCCGCGGGCGCAGGGCGGTCTAACGCGACGACGGCAACTGAACCCCGGGCGCTCCGGCGCCGGTGGGGGCAGCGGGCATCGGTGGGGCGCCGGGTCGAACGATGTTCGCGCCCGCCTGAAGCCGCCGAATGTACTCGCCCACCGCCTGGGCCCACTTCGCGCGCTCCAGATGCTGTCGAATCCGGGGCGTCGCCTCTTCAAGGCTGATCGTGTGGGCCGGCGAGCGGTTCGTCGTCTGAATGATGTGGTAGCCAAACTGGGTCTCGACGAGCGGTCCGATCTCGCCGATCGTCTGCGTGAACGCGGCCTCCTCGAATGGCGGCACCATTCGGCCCCGCGCAAACTCATACACACCGCCGCGGTCGCGGCTGCCCGGATCGTCGGAATACCTCTTCGCCAACTCCGCAAAGTCTCCGCCGGCCAACAACTCTGCGCGCACTTTCTCGGCCTTCTGCCGTTTCTTCGCGCGCTCCTCGGGCGTCGCGTCGGAGGGCACGGCGATCAAAATGTGCCGCGCCGTCACCGTCTCCGGAACCCGGAACAAGTCCGGCTGGCCTTCGTAAAACGCCTTCACCTCCTCGTGGCTGACCTCCGGCTTCGGAACGTTCTTTTCGAGCAGGGCGCGACGCCGAAGCTCCCGGCGAATGTCCGCCTCCAGCTGGGCCATCGGGATGTTCTGTGTCGCGAGCGCTGCTTCGAGCGTTTGGCCTGGCGGCAGCGAAATGGACTCCTTCATCGTCTTGATGTCCGCCTCGCGAACTTCGACCTTCTGTTTCTCGGCTTCAGCCTCGAGCAGAGTCTGGACGATCAATTCCTCGCGCGCCTGAACCGACAACTGCCGCCGTACGTCCTCGAGGCGCTCGGGGGGGATCTGGCGGCCATGCATCGCAATCGCCCGTTCCACGAGCCGCTCCACGTCGCCTTGAGTGATCGTGTGGCCTTCCACGATCGCGACCACCGTGGTGGGCGCAACCACGGCGACGGCGGGACGTTCGAACAGATCATCCGGGATCAACGCCGACCCGCCCGATGGCGAATTGGTGCGGGCCGCGGCCATCATACTTACACCCGCCCACGCGATCATGAGCGGGTGCCCAATCCAACGGAGCCACGAAATTTTCATTGGTATAGGATCGCCGCCCTCGAGCACAAAGTCAATCATCCGTCTTCCCGGACTCAGGGAGGCGAGCGTGCACGTCGGGGTGTCGGCCCGAGCCAAGCGATGCCCCAACGACGAGGGGTGTCGCGCGTTTCATCGCCCGGCGCCGCGAAGGGCACTCATACACCGCGGCGACGCCACCGCATCGCGTACATGCCGGTGCCCGGTCCCATCCACGGCCACACCCACAGCGCGGGCTGCGGTTCCGGATCCTCCCGCATCGGATGGAGCCCCGGCTCGGGTTCGAACTGCGGGTGCTGCCGGGTGAACTCCGAGGTGACCTCGTCGGTCTCGGCCCGGGTCAGCGAGCACACTGCGTAAACGAGCCGGCCACCCGGCTTCACCGCGGCCGCTGCCGCGGCGAGGATGGCGCGTTGGAGGGCCACCGCCTCGGCGAGATCCTCCGGCGAGGCCCGCCAGCGGGCGTCCGGCGCGCGTCCCCACGTGCCCGTGCCCGTACACGGTGCGTCCACGAGCACACCATCGAACAAGGGCGAGCCCGGCAGGGCGCGCCGCGCGTCGTGCAGGGCCAATCGGATGCCCTTCGCGTCAAGTCGTCGGATTCTGCGGCGCGCCTCGTTGAGCGCTGACGGGCGCACGTCGGTGCCGAAGATGTCGGCGCGACCGCCAGTGCGGGCGGCCAGATCCAGCGCCTTACCGCCTGCACCCACGCACGCGTCCCACCACTGCTCACCCGGCTGGGGATCGCACCACGCGCCGACCGCTTGCGACGCGACGTCCTGAATTTCAAAGGCCGGTCCCAGCGCGCGCTCGAGTTCGGGCATCGGCACGGGGCTCGGCACGCGAACGGCGGCGGGTAACCGGGCGAACGGCGTCTCGGCCGCCATGCCCAGGGCCTCCATTCGCCGCGCGAACGCGGCACCATTGCGATCCGTGGCTCGCAACCATAGCGGCGGGCGCTGCTGGATCGAGGCAATCCAACGCCGACGCCACTCGACGGGATCCGCGTTTGGGGGGACGGCGAGCGCGGCGAGCACCCACGAGGGGACGAGGTCCTCGATCTGGGCATCGGGCTTCCAATGCTTGGATACCCAGAGCCGCCGCTCGTCCAAACCTTGGACTTCGCCCTCCGGCGGCGGCGGGAGCGGCGTTCCACCCGGCAAGATCTTCACAGCCGCCGGGGGGTCACCCGCGCCGCACTCGAGCCGGTGGGCGACGCCGAGCACCGCTCCGAGCCGCTGGCCGGGCGCGCCGCACCAGCCGCGCCATCGCCAGAGGGCGAACACCAGCCCCGAGATCATGCGGCGGTCGCGCGCGCCCAGCGCGCGTCGCTCGCGAAAGAAGCGGTTCACGGTTTCGTCCGCCGGCTGGCGCGCCGCGACGGCCGTCTCGACCGTCTCCACCGCCTCCGCGAGCACAGCGGCCTGCCGTGCGATCCGGCTAGGTGGCCAGCGAGCGTCGTCCGCCGCATCACCGGCAACGCGCTTGTCTTCGTTCATCAGGTTGCCTAGAGTACCGCGCCCCCGCGGTGGGGGCGATCCAACCCCGTCGCGGCGCAGGGTGAGGTGTGTGGCCATGGCGAAAGAACTGGCGTTTGCCATGATTACCCCGTATTCACTGGCGAAGTCGCGTACGGGGGGAATTCTCGGTCGCTTTCTAAGCCGAACGGGACTCGATCTGGTCGCCGCGCGGATGTTCGCCCCCAGTGCGGAGCTCGTCGAGTCGTATGCGCGCCAAATCGAAGAGGAGGCTCAGCCCGGCCGTCAGGCTGCCCCTCTGCTGGCCGACTACGTTCGCCGTTCATTCGGGCCCGATCCGGCCACCGGCCGCCGCCGCCGGGTCATGCTGTTGCTGTTCGAGGGCGAGGATGCCATTGCGAAGATCGCGGCCACCGCCGGACCGGTGCGCGCGAACAGCGTCAGCGGTGAGACCGTGCGCGACACATACGGCGACTTCATCGTCGGTGCCGACGGTGAGGTGCGGTACATGGAGCCCGCGGTCATGGTGGCCCCGACGATCGAATCGGCCGCGCGCACGCTGCGGCTCTGGGCCGACCACAGCCCGCGCGATGGCGGCATCGTGGAGCATGCGGCGGATGTGGATGCCGGCGGCATCGAGCGCACGCTCGTGCTCATCAAGCCCGACAATTTCCGCTATCCGAGCGCGCGGCCCGGCAGCGTCGTGGACATCTTGTCGCGCTCCGGCCTGCGCATCGTGGCCGCGAAGGTGCACCGCATGAGCGTAGCGGAGGCCGAGGAGTTCTACGCGCCAGTGCGCCCGGTGCTGCGGGAAAAAATGAAGGGCGTGGTGATGCAGAAGCTCGCGCACCTCATCGAAACGGAGCTGGGCATGGAGGTGCCCGAGGAGCTGCGCGTGCGCCTCGGCGAGCTTGTCGGCCCCTACTACGGCGATCAGCAGTTCTTCAGCATCGTGCACTTCATGACCGGCCGTTGGCCGCAAAAGTGCGCGCCCGAGGCGAAGATGGAACCGGGGCTCGAGCGATGTCTTGTGCTGATGTATGCTGGCCCCGACGCGGTCGCGAAAATCCGCGGCCTGCTGGGGCCGACCGATCCGAGCAAAGCGGCGCCCGGCACCGTTCGCCGTGAACTGGGCCAAGACGTGATGGTGAATGCGGCCCACGCCTCGGATTCGCGGGAGAACGCCGCCCGGGAGTCGGCGATCATCCGCATTGACGAAGACCTCGTGACCCCGTGGGTCCGCCGCTACTACGGAGGATGACGCCAATGAGTTGGCCCTCAGTTCAACCCGCGCCAGCGGATCCGATCCTCGGCCTCACCGAGGCCTGGCGTGCGGATCCGAATCCGCGCAAGGTCAATCTGGGCGTGGGGGTTTTCCAAGATGAACACGGCCGCACACCCGTGCTGCCCTCCGTGAAGGCTGCCGAGACCGCGCTCGTCGCGGCGGAGACGACGAAGAACTACTGGCCGATCGCTGGCGATCCTGAATATGGCCGTCGCGTGGCCGAGATGATGTGGGGCGATGTGGAGGGTGTCGCGCGCGTGCGGGTGATCTGCGCGCCGGGCGGAACGGGTGCGCTACGGGTGGGCGCGGAGCTGATCGCGACGGTGGCCGGCCGCGGACGCACGGCGTGGCTCAGCCGTCCGACGTGGCCAAACCACCGGGGCATCTTCGCCGCCGCGGGCTTCGCAGTGCGCGAGTATGCGTACTACGAGGCCGCGCGCGGCGGTGTGGACCGCGAGGCGATGTTCGCGGCGCTACAACAGGCGAGGCCGGGCGACGCGGTCGTGCTCCACGCCGGCTGCCACAACCCGACCGGTACCGACCTCGAGCTCGAAGACTGGCGCCGGATCGCCGCCGTTGCGCTGGACCAAGGATGGTTGCCGGTGGTGGACGCAGCCTACCTCGGTTTCGGTGGAACGATCGAGGAGGACGCCGCCCCGCTGCGCGCGCTGCTTGAAACGGGCGTGGACTTTCTGGTGGCAGTGTCCTTCTCGAAAAACATGGGCCTCTATCGCGACCGAGTCGGCGCGCTGGCGATCGTCGCGCGCGATGCGGCGACGGCCGAGGCGCTGCTCAGCCACGCCCGCGCGGCCGCGCGCGTGCTCTACTCGAATCCGCCCGCGCACGGACCGCAGATCGCCATGCGCATCCTCGGCGACCGATTGCTCCGCGAGATGTGGACGCGCGAGGTCGCGGCGATGCGCGAGCGCCTCGCCCGCGCGCGCGAGTCGTTCGCCGAGGCCCTCACCGTTCGCCTCCCCGACCGCGACTGGTCCTTCATCCGGCGCCAGCGCGGGATGTTTTCCTACACCGGTTTGACGCGCGCCCACGCGGAGTGGCTGCGCGAGCAGCGTTCGATTTACATGACCGGCGACGGCCGCGTGAACGTCGTGGGGCTCACTCCGGTCAACCTGGACTACGTGTGCGACTCGATCGCCGAGGCGCTGCAGACGGTGCGGCCGTCGTGAGGCGCGACGGGCCGATCGAATGAAGTGGATCCGGACCGACTGGGGCCGCGTGCCGGTTCTGTCGTGGTGCGATCCGCTCGACGAGGCGGCCGCCCGCCAGGCCGCGAATCTCGCCCGGCATCCGGCCGTCTGGAAACATGTCGCGCTCATGCCCGACTGCCACGTCGGCTTCGGCATGCCGATCGGCGGCGTGATCGCGTGCCCCGAAGAGGTCATTCCGAACGCGGTCGGCGTGGACATCGGTTGCGGCATGCGCGCGGTGCGCACGAATGTGTCGGTCGAACGTCTGAACCCCTCCCTCATTCGCGCGGTGCTCAATGATCTGCGCCGCCGCGTGCCGGTGGGCGAGGGTCACGCACACCGGCAGCGGCAAATGTGGGAGGGCTTCGACGCGATCGATCGGCCGCCCGGCGGCGTGGACCGGGAAGCCTGGGATCTCGCTCAACGCAACCTCGGCACGCTGGGGGGCGGCAATCACTTCCTCGAGCTGCAGGGCGGCGACGACGGCCGCGTTTGGCTGATGGTGCACTCGGGCTCGCGGAACCTCGGACTGAAGATCGCGAATCACTACCACCGGCTCGCCCGGGATCTGTGCCGCCGCCGACGGCTGGATCTGCCGGACCAGGATCTCGCGTGCCTGCCCATCGAAAGCGACGAAGGGCGCGCCTATCTGCAAGACATGCAGTTCGCGCTGCAGTACGCGAAGGAGAACCGACGCCGCCTGGCCGAGCGCTTCCGTGAGGCGTTGGCACATCACGTGCCCGACACCGAATTCGAGCCCGATATTGACGTGCACCACAATTACGCGGTCGAGGAGCCCCACTTTGGCCGGCGGGTCTGGGTTCACCGCAAGGGGGCCACGGCCGCGCGCGCCGGCGAACTCGGCATCATTCCCGGCAGTATGGGTACGCCGTCCTACATCGTGCGCGGCCTCGGCCATCCCGACTCGTTCATGTCCTCCTCCCATGGCGCCGGCCGCCGCATGGGCCGGCTTGAGGCCTGCCGTCGGCTCTCGAAAGAGGAGGCCGACGCCGCGATGCAGGGCATCATCTTCGACGGCTGGCGACGGCTGGGGGGCGGGCGTCATCGCGATCTCGCGGGCCGCTACGACCTCGAGGAGGCGCCGCAGGCCTACAAACCGATCGACGAAGTGATGGCCGCGCAATCCGACTTGGTCGAACCGGTCGTTCGACTGCGCCCGCTTGGCGTCGTGAAGGGCTGAAGGGTCGCTCCGGCACAGAGCGGCGGACGGTCTTCGGGCAAGCGCATCGTTCGTACCGAGCGCCCTGGTCCAATTGCAAACATGGCCCCTGCACCGGGCAGCCCGGGGCTGCCGCAACCACAGCGGCGTGTTCCCCGACGTGATGAGGCGGGCGTGCGGAGGGTTGCGCGTCTCCGCCGGCCGTTGTTGGACGGCGGCGGCCTTACTCGGCCGATCTCACCCCCGAGTGGGGCACGCCCCTACGGACCGCAGTCAGCGACGGTGGCGACTGCACACCGCTGCGGCTCCGCTTCGGCCTTCGGCTCCCCAAGGCCCGCGCGAACGCTCACGTATCCCCACGTGCGCTTGAGGAACCTCAGCCGGCCAGACGCATGTTGCCGCAGAGGACAGCCGGAACCGCGCCGCGCTGCGTTTTAGGGGTGCGACGTGAAGCGGTATTGATAGCCGATCAGGAAGAGGGCCGCGCCGGTGTGGCTCTCGCCGTTGGTCTTGTCTTTTTGTACCTCGCGGAACCCGTACTGCCCCCGTACTTCGAACGTCAGCCGATGGCCGTCGGCGACATCCCAAAGCAGACCGATCCCGCCGGTGAGTCCCCAGTTGAAGGTGTGGAGTTCGTCGGTGACGTCGGTGTCGCGATCGAACGAGACCGGCGGCAAAGGCTGACGGCCAATGACCAAGGGAGTGCCATTCTGATCGAGAGCAATCCGGCTGGTGCCGCGCGTTTTCTGCTCGGCGTGCAGCAGAAAGCCCGCATAGGGGCCGCCCAGCACCACGAAGTGCCAATCCTCCGCGAGCTTCGTCCGCCACTTCGCGAGGAGCGGGATTTCAAGGTATTGGAGTTCACTGCGGTTCTTGATATCGGCGTAGAGGTAGCGTCCCGGCGGCATCGGCGGCAGACCGGGCAGGTCGGCGGTGATCGGTTGCAGCTCATCACGCTCTCCGCCCTGCACACTGTAGACCGCTTCGAGGGTGAGCGACCAATGCGGGTCGAGGTCACGCTCGACGAGCACCCCGAGGTTGGGCGCCAGAATGGATTCGTAGCCGCGGCTAATCTCGTTGCCGCCGCCGCGCAGGCGTGGAACCGCGAGTCCGCCGCGAATTCCGACCCGCCAGTCGTCCGCCCTGGCGACGCCGAACAGCGCAATCCATGTCAGTGCAACGAACGTTCTCACGAGTTTCTTGCTCATGCTGTGGTCCTCCTTGCCGGCCGCGGCGCCCGTTCTGCCACCGCCGCGATCGCGAAAACAAGATACTGACAGGAAAAGGGATTGAAAAGCCGGCAGATGAATATGGCGGTGTGCCCGTCTCATTGACTTGCCGGGGACTCGGTGGGTTAGAGACGGGAGGCGTTGGTCCCCGGGGATGGGAAGGTGCATCCGTCCGGCGGCGAAGCGTGAACGCATCGAGGGGCATGGGGTACGAGTGGCTCGGTGGAGCACCGACGCTACAGGCGGGCCGGGGTGGCATCTAAACTGCGGATTCGGGTGAGGGGGGCGGATCGGATGCCAGCAGGACTTGACCACCATGATGGTGGCTGGCATCGGCGATTCACGGGGCCCAGCGTGCCCATAGTCCAGGTTGCCCCTCGCTGATGTTGCGCTTGGGCGAGTCCCCAATCGCGGACGGAAGCAGCGGACCGGGGACAGGCACAAGCCAGCCACCCTGCGTTCCGATAGGAGAGAGGTGCCTGTCCCCATGCGAGAGGGAGGTGCCTGTCCCCATGCCGGCTGAGGGGAAGCACCCAACGCTAGGTACACCGCCGACACGACGTGCCTGTGCCCAGAAGCCCGCGAGTTGCCTGACCCCAATGGCCAGCCGAGGTGCCTGTCCCCAACATCAGGGTATCGATCGAGGCACCGGACAGGGACAGGCGCCCGACAAAATTTCACAGTAGATCAAGAAGTTACAATTGAAGGCGCGATCATTGTGTTGCCTGCGCATGTGCCCGTCCCCAATCCAGAACCAGGGGCCCAATGGGGCCCAATGGGGACAGGCACCTGCGGGGCCCATGGGGACAGGCACTGGGCGACCCTGCCGGCTCACATGCAGCGCTCCGGCGGCGGAGCGCCGGAGCTACAGCGTCGTGGAAACGAGCAGGCCAGCCGTGCCCGCCGCAGATGGCGGCTTCGCAGATCGCCAGCCTCAGCGCAGAGGCACCCCAAATGGGGACAGGCACCAGACACGCAGACACCAAACACGATGCGGACAGGCACCAGGCACGAAGCCGCAGTGGATTGAAGACGATATTGTTGCGTATTCTGCGCTTCTGCCAGTCCCCATTCGAAGACCGTTGAGGAAGACCGGGGACGGGTACTGGTCCAGAGAGGTGCCTGTCCCCACGACGCTCCCCACGATGACTCTGCGCCCCCAGAGAAAGTTACGTGCCAAAGTTACGTGCCTGTCCCCACTAGCCGTCCCCACTAGCCCTAGCCATGGGGACAGGCACCTGCGAGCCCTAGCCCGTGCGGCGCCAATGGGGACAGGCATTTGGCAACCCTGCCGGCTGACATGCAGCGCTCCGGCGGCGGAGCGCCGGAGCCACAGCGTCGTGGAAACGAGCAGGCCAGCCGTGCACGCCTCAGATGGCGGCTTCGCAGATCGCCAGCCTCAGCGCAGAGGCACCAAATCGAGGATCATCTGTGGGGTCGGAGTCCAGTTTTTCCAACCCAATACGATTTTCGGGGCGTTGGGAGCGCTCAAACGAAACCTGCGGACTCGCGCGGCCTCGTGTTCGTTGCACCATGCCCAGAACCGGTGCGGCGCACACCGCGTCACAAACCGCGTTGCGATGAGCAAAGAACAACTCCGGGCGCTCCTGGCTTTGGGCGTCGGGGGGCCAAACGACGTGGACAAAGCCGCTGAGATACACGTACGCCAGTAGTTTCACTGCGACCAACCGGTTGGTCGCGCAGTACGGCCAACCGAACCGCCTCACCGACTCGCTGTCGAGGACTTGGACGAGGAGGCCCAAGACGGCCAGCCGTTCGGCTATCGCGAACGAATCGCCGCTGGCCTCCAACACCACCCCGTCCCCCGGACGAACCCTCGGGCGCAGCGCCGCCTACAGCCGTTGCAGCGGTACTCGATCCAGCACCCACTCTTCTCGGGCCTCGAGCGCATCCGCCCCCGGCAACGCTGCGGTGCTGAACAGGTACGGGTGCGCGTCCAGCTCGATCACTCTCTGTGCCTGTTTTTCTTCGCTCATCGTGTCGTCCTTAAGCATTGGTGTCTGCGGGGGCAGGCGGCCACGCTGCATCCAGGCATCCGGGGGGTGGAGCCCCACGGGAGTGAGGTCCCTCGTCGCTCACCGTCGCTCAGACAGAGAAGGGGATAATACCCCCATGCGTCTCTCCGAGCCTCTCCCGTGTCGCCGCCAGTCGGTTGCTCACTGCCACTCACTGGCCCGAACGATGCCCCGCGACACCATGATGTCCACCTCTCTCGCAAGACCACATGACTGACAGGGAATGGTGCGGGGTCGTTGGGGCGAACGCTGTTCGCCTCACTTCGCCGGCGCCTGTATTTGCCGCTCATTTTCCACAGCGCAATCGGCAGCGAATGATGAGGCTTCTCGTTGACCGCGGCGGGGGCGCCGTGATAGCTTCAAGCGTTGGAGTTCGGGGCGTGGCGCAGACTGGCTAGCGCGCTTGCTTGGGGTGCAAGAGGTCACGGGTTCAAATCCCGTCGCCCCGACCATGTGAGCCAACGACTGTTCCGGACTTGATGGCCATCCAAGCTCGCGGACTGCGCCATCCTTCGTGCCACCTCGGCGTTGGGGCAGACCGATGCGGGCTCACTATGCGATCAAGTGAGGTGGTGTTCATCTTCGATCCATGGTAGGGCGGTCATTTCATTGTCTGCGCCCACCTCGATTCCACCTTGACGTTGAGTCCTTTGGGGCCACCGCAGGGCGATTGAACGGCTGCTGATTGCGGCGCCGACTACGCCTCCCATCCCTAGCGGATGTTCGAGGGCGGGCGGCGGTCCCGCACGCGGCGCCCTCATGCAGTGCGCCGGGCGCTGCGGCGAGCGACGTCTGGGGATCGCGGGCGCCTTTTCGGGGGTGCCGTTCGCGTTCGGCGCCTGCTCCTGCCCGGCCGATGTGCTGGCGCCCGTGCTCGAAACCGAATTCGCTATAGAAACTTCGATGCCACCGAACACGCCACGCCCGTGCCGTGAACTGTTGCTCGGTGAACGCAATCTGAATGTGACGCTAGCCGAGCCGCTCGTGTTTCCAATTGATCGTACTGCAGCTTTAGAGCTTCTGTGATTCGGTTGCAACGCCGAGATGCATGAGAGACGTGTTCAACCCAGACTCTCCTCAACCGCAAAGTCGGAAATTAGTGGGTACGAAATCAGAAGCGCCAGAGGAGGTCGGCCTGCCAGAGGGCGAAGGGGGTGGGGCCGCTGGCGCCGAGGGGATGGACGGTGCGCCACGAACACGACAGCCATACATTGCGAATGGGCTGCCAGCGCAGGTGGACGCGATGAGCATGCAACGCCGTGCCGCCAAAATCGGAGTCGGCCAGCGACGCGAGCGCAGCATCGGCCTGTAGCTCGCGGTACGACCAGCCGAGCTCGACGCCTCCCACGGCGCGCACGGCGCCCACAGATACACCCACCAGCCAGCCGGTCCGCTGCGACGATGCCGCGGCATTCGCCACGGTTTGCCCGAACCCCGTCAGCGGCAGCCATGGATCCCATGTGAGGAGCGCAAAGCCTTCGACCAGATGAAAGTCCGTCGTGAGCCGTTCGCGCCCGTCGGCCGGATCCCGGGATAACCAGTTGCCGAGTGCCCGGGCCGGTGAAAGCGGGGGCAACTGTCCATCTCCGTGCGAGTGCCAAAACAGCGAGCCGCCGAAGAGTCCCCGCCATTCGCGGGACGGCATCCAATCCCAGGCCACCTGGGCGGTGTGCAGACGCCAGGCCGGCTCGCCCATGTCCATCAGCCAGAACGTGCCGACGTGCGCGCGTACCATCGCGTTGCCGGGGCCCAGGGAACCGTCGGCGGAGAGACCGATCGGATGCCAGTCACCGTCGAACACGAGATCGTGAACGCGCAAACAGGGCATCGGTAGGCGTCCCGCTGTGATGGACGCCGTATGGTCGCCCTCCGATGCGCGCCAGCGCAGCCAAGCCGGACTGGGGCGGACGATGGCTTCGGGTGCGCCGTTGCCTAGCCACCAATCCGGATCACGAGGATCTCCGCGGCGTCCGGTGCTCAAGCCGAGTGCGAGCGCCCAGCCCCCCTCGCCGTCCACACGAAGCTCCTCGCGCAGGCGTAAGCGGCCACGAAGCGTCTCGTGGGCGGCGTCAGACTCGCGCAGCTCGATGCGCAACCGCGCGTCGCCGCTGAAGGCAGAGGGGGACGGATTCGACGCCGCCATCGCCTTCACAGTTGGAGACGCCACCGCGTACGCGGCTACCAACAGCAGCGCACGCTTGCGGCATACGTCCGTCACAGTCCGCCGCCTGGCTGCACGAGTACGTTGACCTTGAGCGCGCCGCGGTTGTTGCGACGCAGTGCAGGTTCGGGCTTCTCGTTGATGTCGAACAACAGCGGACCGTCGGCGCCGGCGATAAAGCCTGCCGATTTGCCGACCGCGACGATTGGGTTGGTGCCGATGCGGGCGAGCAACGCGCCGTACGGCGCCGAGTCGAGTTGTTTGGGAGAACCCTGTTCGTCGAGGTAATAATGGCTGAACCTCAGGTCTCGCGGATCGTAGCCCTGAGGGCCCGTCATTTCACCTCGCGCGCCGCAGCTCCATTCGCCTTCGACCGCTAGTCGGATCCGGTCGCCGCGTTTGACCGTAATGCCGGAGTTGGCCCAAATCTCTTGGGGATTGACGGTGACGGTCCGCCCCGGCGCATCTTTCAGGGGGGCCAGTTTCACGGCGATCACGCGGTTCGAGTCCACTCGCAGGCTGGGCGCGACGGCGTCCTCGTAGCCATCGAGGGAGAGTTTCATCGAGATCGTGCCCGGTGGGACATGGACGGTGCAGGGGGTGCGCACGTCACGCAGACCATCACGCCAGGGCTGCCCGTTGATCTCGACGAGGGCGCCCGGCGGGTCGGTCTTGATCTCGAGCGCGATCAGTTTGGCGACAGAATACTGGACCTCGAAGGCCGTCTGCGCGGGAAGGCGTTGGGGCATGCGCGTTCGAAACACGAGCCGTCCTTCATTGGCCGGCGATGGCCATTCCACTACGTCCACCACATCCGATGTGCCCAGTCGCCGCAGCCGCCAAGAGTAGACGCCCGGCTTCACCTCGTGCTCCTGCCGCCAGGTCCACGTCGTGGCGCGGCCGAGGATCGGATTCGGCTGTTCGCCCCGCCGTTCGCCCGGCGCGCCAAACACGTTGATTTCGAACACATCGGGTCCGCGGGATTCCGCGCGCCAGGTGCCGATGGGGATCCAGTCGGTGCCGGCGCGGGACTGTGCGAAGAACTCCGGCGGTTCTGGACGGGCTGCGGGGGGCTGGTCGGCGACGGTGGCTCCGGTCGGGGCGGCGGAGGTGCGGCGCGCCGCAGTTGCACTGGCTGCCGGTTGAGGTTCGTGAGCGGGTAGGGGGTCTCGCAGCCACGCGTGGAATTGGGAGCGGAGCGCCTCCGGATCGGGCGGCAGTTGGGCGCCCGCGCGGGTGGCGGCAGTGCGAAACCGCTCGATCGCGGCGGCCTCGCTCGTGGCTGCCGATTCGCGCGCGCGGCGTTCGGCAGCATCCAGTTTGGCCCGCAACTGTTCGAATGCCTCGTTAAGTTCGCGACGAAGGTTCGTCGGCCACTCGAGACGTCCGGTGGAGGCCAGCCCGTCGAGCATGCGCTGGATCGCGGCGCGCGCATCCTCGGCCACCGCGATGCCCCGAATATTCCGCGTACGCCGGCGCTCAGCCAGTTCGGCGTCCCAGTCCCGCTGCGCCTGGCGCAATGTGTCCGCCTGCAGCTCGCGCACGCGGGCTTCGGCGGCGGCCAGCTCATTCGAGAGCGCGGTCCGCAGCGCCAGCATTTCCGCCGTGTACAGCGCGCGGTCCGGCGCGGCGGCGAGCGCCCCTGCGGCGAGCGCCGCCCAGCCGATCGTCTGCGCGAGCGCCCGCGCGATCATGGCTTGGGGCCTCCCCGATACTCGGGCAGCCCGTACTTGTCGCGCTTCGGTGCGGCGCCGGCCGCGCCAGCTGGCGGGGTTTTCGGTCCGGCGCCGGGCGGGCTCTCGACGGTCCAGACCACCTCGCCACCGTCATACGCGCGGATGATCACGTTTCGGATCGTGACCGGCGCATTGGCGACGAACAGCGTGTCCCCGAAGGCCTCTTTCAGCTTGTCCACCGCGATCGGCACCCAGAAGCTGATGTGCTTGTCGAGCGCCTCGACGAACTTCACGCCGCGCTCGCGGTGGGTGAACACGGCGGGCTCGACTACGCGTCGGCGCGTACGGCCGGCGGAGTCGGTCTGCATGTATTCCTGCCGTAGCACGCACTCGAAGGTTAGCATTTCGTAGGTACGTGTTTGCATCGGAGTGAACCGAACACTGACCACCTGCTTCCCCGATACCGGTTCGCCATCCAGCTTCACTTCGAATTCGCGGGGCGGCAATGGATCGGCCGCCGGCGAGGACGCGGCGAGCGCGGCGGCGAGCCACGCGGCGCACGAGAGCGTTCGTTTCATAGCGATTCTCCATGAGCCATCGTATCCAAGGGGCGGGCGCCCTCCAAACCGCGCGGGGGTCACCTGGCTGGGCCGCTGGGCGGCCGCCAGCGCTCTGCGGCAATCCGGCGCAACTGGCGCACGTCCAGCTTGCCGGTGGCGGTGACCGGGATCTGTTCCACGCGGACGTAGTCGGTGGGCGAAGGCTTCCAAAGATTCGGCAGGTTGGACTGCTCGATGATCAGGTGCAGGCGCGTGGGATCGCCGGCCGCCTCGGTGTAGAGCACGATCAGTCGTTCGCCGCGGCGCTCGTCGGCGACGGAGGTCACCGCCACCGCGAGTTCGGTCAGGTCGCCGAGCGCGCTCTGATAGATTTGCTCGATCACCATGTGCGGCACCATCTCGCCGCCGATCTTGCTGAAGCGCGCGAGGCGGTCCGTGATGAAGAGGAAACCGTCCTCGTCCACCGAGGCGATGTCGCCGGTGTTGTACCAGCCATCGCGAAGGACGTCGGCGGTGAGGTCCGGGCGGCCGAGATAGCCGGTCATGACGTTCGGGCCGCGGACCCGCAGCAGGCCGGCCTCGCCGGGAGGCCGAGGTGCGCCGGTGGAGGGGTCCACAATGCGCAGCGCGACGCCGGCGATTGGGCGCCCCACGCTGCCGGGCTTCCACCCGGTCTCGACCAGATCGCCGTCGACGACGTGCGGGATGCTCAGCGACACGACCGGGGAGAGTTCGGTGGTGCCGTAGCCCTCGAGGGGGCGGATGCCGAACCGCTGCTCGAAGGCGTCCGCGACCTGCGGGCGCAGCTTCTCTGCGCCGGTGATGAGCCAGCGAAGGGTGCGCAGGTCGTCGGGCTGCGCGCGTCGCAGATAGCCGAGCAGGAAGGTCGGCGTGGCGAACAGCGCGGTGCATCGCTCTTCACGGATCATCTGCGCGATGCGGGCGGAGTCGAGCGGATTGGGATGGTAGTGCGCGCAAATGCCGGCCAGGAGCGGGAACCAGATGCCGCAGGTATAGCCGAAGGAGTGAAACAGCGGGAGCGTGGCCGCCAGTGCCTCGTCGTGCTGGGCGCGGAAGGCAAGCATGAGGCCCTCGACGTTCGAGAGCAGGTTGTGGTGGCTCAGCACGACGCCCTTGGGCTCGCCCGTGGTGCCGGAGGAAAAGATGATGGTCGCAGGTTCGTCGGCGTAAAAACCTCGGGCCCGCCCGAGCCAGCCCGCCGGCGCCGCGATCGCCCGCAGCGCCGCCCACCACCGCTGGATCGTGGTAGTGCCGCCGAGGAGGTCTTCCACGTACAACGGGTCCGGCAGCTCAGCCGGCCGCCGGATTTTCTCCAAAACGGCGCGGGAGGTGACGACCCTCCGCAGTCCCGCCTGGCGGATCGTGGATCGAAACGTGTCGGCTGAGACCGTGAAATTGAGGTTGACCGACGGAATGCGCAACAGCGCAAGGGCGAGATTCGCGAGCGCACCGCCGACACTCGGCGGCAGGAGCACACCCACGGCGGGATCACCTCGCACGATCGGCGCGAGCCGTCGGGCGAGGAGAATCGAGCCGATCAGCGCGCGGCCGCCCGTGAGACGACGACCGGTGGTGTCGGTCATGACGGTCCGCCGCCAGTTGCGGCGGGCGGCGCGGACCCAGGCGACGCCCAACGGGCGGCGAAACGGCTTCAAGTCGTTGA
Source organism: uncultured bacterium (assembly GCA_938010045.1). Classification (GTDB taxonomy): domain Bacteria; phylum Verrucomicrobiota; class Kiritimatiellia; order PWTM01; family PWTM01; genus CAACVY01. The sequence goes on along the minus strand of CALLFZ010000018.1, from coordinate 16,513 downwards.
AATACTCGACCGAGAGCTCTTGCACCGCTTGCCGAACCTCCCCGGCGCTGACGCCTGGCGGCATCGGCGAACCGAACACGACCGTCACGCGGCGTGGAAAGCGGCCGGGCACGCGAGCATGTCGGCGCGGATTGTATCGGCTGAACACGCTGCCCCACGTGCCGCCGATGTACACCGGGATGATCGGGTGGGGGCGATCGCGGACGATGCGTTCGAATCCCGGGTGGAAAGCGGTCATGAAGCCGGAACGGGTCAGCGAACCTTCCGCGAACACGCCGACCAGATATCCTCGATCGAGCGCCTCGCCGGCCTCGCGCAGGGCGGTCGCGAGCCGGCGAGGCGGATCGTCCGGCGCGATCGGTATGCACCCCATGAGCCGGAAGATCGGACGCAGCGGATGCCGCTCGTAGATCGGTCGGTGCATGAGGAATCGAATGCGTCGCTGCTGCACGGCGAGCAGATGAAGCGCATCGAGGTACGTCACATGATTGGCGACCAGCAGCGCGCCACCCTCCATCGGAAGGTGGTCCAGTCCGATGGCGCGCACCCGATAGATCGTGCGCGTGATCAAGACCCCGACGAATCGGACCACGAAATCCGGCAAGACTGTCAGCGCGATGATCGTCAGCAGAAGCGTGAGTGCGCCGACCGCCTGAAATCCGCGCGCCACCGGAAGTTGGGCCCACCGGTGCATGGCCAGCAGCAGGCCCGAACCGGCCAGCACGCCAACCCAGCTCAGAAAGTTATTGGCCGCGAGCACGCCGCCGAGTCGGTCGCGCGGACATCGCATCTGAACGAACGCTTCCAGCGGCACCACGAACAATCCTGCTCCGACGCCGGCGGTCACGGCGCATGCCGCGGCGAGCGTTGGCCGGGTCGTGGTACCGATCACGATGGCACTTGCGGCCAGCACGGCGGCTCCGAGCGGCACGATGCCGAATTCGACGTTCCGTCCCGACCACCGCCCCGCCATCCACGCCCCGACGCCGATTCCGAGGGCTGCGCCCACGAACAAGAAGCCGCTATCCACCTCGTTCCAGCCGAGGTGACGGATACCATAGGGGATGAGGTTTAACTGAAGGTAGGCGCCGATCATCGAGAAATAGGCGAGACCTGCGATGGCCAAGAGCAAGTAACGGTCGCTCGCGACTGACCGCAGCGGCCGGATCACGTCATTCCAAACGAACCAAGAGGGGCGGCGTCGCACGCCGGCGGGGGGCGTCGGCGGAATGCCGAACGACGTCGCGAAACCTGCCAGCGCCACCCCAACGCATATCCAACCGGCGGGCGCGATGCGGTCGCCAAACAGACGGACCGACCCGGGCGCCGCGAAGGTCCCGATGATGATCGCGAGATACGTGGCCATCACGATCTGGCTGTTCGCACGCGACAGGCGGTGGCGGTCGGCGATTTCCGGAATGATGCCGTACTTCGCCGGGCCGAACAGCGCGCTCTGCGTCGCCATCAAGAACAGCACCGCGAATAGAGTCGTGGGATGGCCCCAAGCCAGAGCGATCGCGCCGGCCAGCATGATGACCACTTCGGCGGCCTTTGCGAGCACGAGGATTGTGCGCTTGCTAAAGCGGTCGGCGAGAACACCCGCGGCGGGTGTGAACATCAGGAACGGCAGGGCGAACAAGATCCCCCCCGCGCCCGCCGCCAGCTCGCTGGCCTGTTCCCCGAGCGCGCGGATCACCGCGAACGTCACGAGCAGCTTGAAGAGGTTGTCGTTGAGGGCGCCGAGGAATTGCGTCGCATTGAACCAATGGAACGAACGTGGCAGCCGCAGGTCGGGTGCCGCCGCGCTGTCAGCGGTGGTCCTCGCGGACGCCCCATGGCCGCTCTCGGTCATCGGAAGGTCGCCTCAACCTAGTCCGGCGGGCAAATGACGGCAAGCGTGGTGATGCCTCTGCCGAGGCGTCGTCCCAGGATCGTGATCAGCGTTCAAGTGTCGGTTCGGCCCAGATACCCCAGTCGGATGAACGACCGTCGCCTGCGTCCTCGACGATCAACTCGAGTTCTCGTAGTCCGCGCACGTCCAGCTCCACCGACCGCGCGCGATGGTCCCGCACGATCTCCGAGCGGAAGAGTTCGCGCCCGTCGCCGCGAACCACGAAGACCACCGAGCCGTGGCCAATGTCGTGTAGGCCGTACCGCGCGCGGAAGCGGCTCCACCGGCCGCCGAGGTCGAAGCGATGGAGCGCATTGGCGTGGGCCCAGAGGCCCCGCGGGAAAAAGTCACCCCCGATTTCGATAAAGGCGCCTTCGGGCGCTTCGTCGCGCATCACGCGGTCCCATCCCACCGATGCGTGGTGGAAGGCCAGCGTGGAGAGTTCCGCGGACCGTTCGGTCTCGGGCAACTCGGCGGGCGAGGGGCCAGGTGGCGGCGGATCCAGCAGCCGGATCAGGTGGGCGGCCTTCTGGCACATGATGTGTTGGGGCGGCGATTCGGCCAGCACGTCGGAGGCCAGTCGCCGGGCGGCGGCGGCGTCGCCCCGCGCGCGCGCCGCCACCGCGCGGGCCAGTTTCACCGAGCCGACGATGGATGCGGTATCCGGCGTGCCGTTCGTGTCGACGGCGTAGTTCAGCCGGAGCGTGGTGCGGCGTCCGTTGGAGTGGATCGTGCGCAGCCGCAGTTCATAACGGCCCGGCTTCAGGTCGCCGATTTCGAGGGTGAACCGCCCGTCCGGCGCGACGCGTGCGACCCAGCCGACGGCATCGTAATCGCCGGAGATCCACGCTGGGTCATTCCATGCGGCCAGCCCCCACACGGGTGGAGAACCCGTGACGACGCCGGAGATCACGAGCCGCTCGTTCGTGACAGCGGCGCGGATCTCTGGAACGTCCGCAACGGCCGTCCGATCGGCATTCGGCACGTCGCCCGCGAACGGGCGCGCGAAGCGAAGTTGCATGGCACTGATCGAGCTCAGAAACGTTCCCCGACCCTCGCCACGTCGCTCCTCGCCATAGGTGTGATTACCGCCGCCCATCAGCGAGCGGCCGCGCGTGCGACGGTCGGCCTCGGTTTCGCAATCGTGCGGCAGACCGAACGCGTGGCCGAGCTCGTGGGCGATGCCGCCGATGTAGTGGGTGTTGAAGCGACCGATCGAGCAGGGGCGCCCGCCGTACCAGCCGCCAGGCTCGGTTGAGCTGAGCAGGGCCGCATCGAGCCGCTCGTCATCGTAGACATGGGCGGTGCCGAAGCGCCCGTCGCCGGAGCCGACATACGGGCCGACCTCGATGGCGCGGCCATTCTCCCATCTCAGCAGGACCTGTACGATCAGAAGCAACTCACGGTCGGCATCGATACCGCGTGATGCCAGCGCGGCCGCGACTTCGCGTCGGACCTTGGCGGCATCGTTGCGGCCGTACGCCTCCATCGGATATCGGCCGCGTATCTCGTGCAGCACAAGGCGACCAGCGGAGTCCCGCTCTAACTCGAACGTCACCGGCCCGTACCCCGCCGCCGCCATGCCGTCGCGGTAGAAGCGCCGAACCTCCTCGAGCGTGCGGTCGAGGCGCTCCACCCGGTTGGAGAGCGGCTCGACATCGGAGGGCACGAAGTAGACGACCCGGATGGGTGGTGGGCGCACGAGAGTCTCGGAAGAGCTAGGCGCGACGTGGACGGCGGATGCGATGCCGTGGGTGGCTAGCTCGAGGACGAGAGTGAACCGGAAAATTCGCGGACCGTTCATGATCCAACGAACTCTACGGAACAACGCCATCACATCAATTCGAGAGCAGGCGCGCTGAGCCGATAGCGTGGCGGGGAGGAGCAGCAAAGAAAAGTGCCGGCGAAGGGTGGCGAACATCGTTGGCCCCATCGACCGCCGAGCCATTCACCCGGTTTGTCTCGCCGCGCCGCCAAGACACGAAGTGTTCGACCCTTCAGGTCTCGACGCGGCTATAAAGTTAGGCCGTTGAGAGTCGCCTTCCACTCCGATCCTACGGCGCGGCGATCGCAGGGCACGCGAGATCTCAACCGGTATAGCGCAGGCCGGAACGCGGAGCACACGAGCGAGGAGGGAGGTGTGCTGTAGCTCCGGCGCTCTGCTGTAGCTCCGGCGCTCTGCCGCCGGAGATTTTCCGCCCATTCCTTCCGCCGGGGGACCGGCGGAACTACAGCGGCCGTTGGAGGGCCGGCTTCCAGCCCGATCCTATGAGCGCTGCTACCACGAATGTCGGGCGGCCGCTCTATCTCGGCCGATAGGATTGGGATCACAGCGGCGAGCTCGGTACCTGCGCGGGGTGAGCGGCGATGTGTAGGCCGTCGAACGGCCGCGGTCTGCGTTGGGCGCGGTCGGCGGCGGCGATCACGCCCATGCTTTCGCTGCGCGTGGTGAGCGCGGCATGTCGAGGGGTGGTGCCGAGTGCAGCGCGGTGCGGTGCGGAGGGCGCCGGAGCGACGGGAACGAAACCCGTGCCACATCTCGCCGACGACCGTGGTTGGCCGCTCTCTTCGCCCGATGCCATCGGTTTTCTCGTCGCGCGCTCACTTGACGAAGTTGGCGGCGATCCGGATAGTTCGAGCATGGAGATGCGAGGTAGAGAGAGGCTGGCGGGCGCAGGTCCGGCGTTGCTGATCGCTCTGGGCACCCTGGTGGTGGCGAGTGCCGGCCGCGCGAGGGGCGCCGGCGCGCAGGCGAACGATGGGAAAGATCCAATGCCAGAAACCGTCGAGGTGTTTCTTGTGGAGTCGAACGCGTTGGTGAAGGTGCCCGCGGTGCGGCTGAGTGACGACGAGTGGCGACGGCGGCTGACTCCCGAACAGTATCGTGTTACGCGACAGGGCGGCACCGAGTGCGCGTTCACGGGCGAATATTATCGGCACAAAGGGCGCGGGTTATACCGCTGTGTGGGTTGCGGACTGGCGCTGTTCCGATCTGATGACAAATTCGAATCCGGCACCGGCTGGCCGAGCTTCGTCCGACCGGTTCACCGCGCGAACTTGCGCGAGCTGGAGGACCGGAGCCACGGCATGATCCGGACCGAGATTCGGTGCGCGCGGTGCGACGCCCACATGGGCCACGTGTTCCCCGACGGCCCTGCGCCGACGGGTTTGCGGTACTGCATCAATTCGGCCGCGCTGAAGTTCGAGCCGGAGGCGGCCTCTCCGTCTGCGCGCTGAGCGGTGGACGGTTGTCGCAGCCCAGAACAGCGAGGTGACTCATGCACGGATGGGGGGCCATCGGTTTGATCGGCGCCGTGCTTGCGGGGGCGGCGGGCGACGCCACGCCCGACTTGGCGGGGTGGTGGCGGTCGGTGTCGAACCCTGCGCCGAGGTTCGGCACGCGAGATTTCTATGCGTTTGCGCTCGAGGCCGTGGCGGCCGGGGCCCCGGTCGAGTGGACCGAGCGCGCTCTTGAGCTGGGGGCGAGCAAACAGGACCGCCACCGCGAGTCGCGGACCTACGGAAACTTCGCTTGGTACTGGGAAGACCCGGCGCCGGTGGACCGCAACTGCGTGCAGTTCTCGATGCAGCGCGCCTCGCTCATCTGGATGCACTTTCGAGATCGCCTCACACCCCGCGCGGTCGAGATTCTGCGGGCGACGTTGGACCACGCTGTGGAGGGCGTCCGTCGGCACGCTGTGGCGCCGAGCTACTCCAACATTTATCTTAAGAAGGCATGGAATTGCCTCGCGCTTGGCGAGAGGCTGGGGCGGGCCGACCTCGCCGCGGAGGGCACGGAGATGCTGGGGCGCTGGCTTCGCCACACATGGAGCAACGGTGTTTCGGAGTATCTGAGCCCGACGTACTACGCGGTGGACTTCGAAAACCTGGGGTTGATCGCGCGGCATTCGACCTCCGAGGTGGCGCGGGCGCGTGCGCGGGCCGGAATGGAGTTTCTATGGCTTGAGTCGGCCGCGCACTGGGTGGCGGCGGCTGGACGGCTGGGGGGGCCACATAGCCGCGACTACGACTACCTGCGCGGGTTGGGCGGACTCAACCGTTGGGCCGGCCGCGCGGGGTGGCCATCGTTCGAGGACCCGCGGCCATCGCGCACACCGTGGTTCGACGAGGCCTGTTGGGTACCCCCTTCTGCGGCGGCGAGCGCGCTTGTGTACCGTGTGCCGCGGATGGTGCGCGGGCGGTGGAGCGCCCATCCGGGACATACGATCGCCCAATGGATCGGCCGTCGGATTGCCATCGGCACCGCGGGCGCCGCGTATCCGGATTCGATGGACAAGGTGTTCGTGGTGCAGTTCCCAGGGTTCGATCGGGTGACGGCCTCCTTTCTCATGGACGCGCGCGGCGATCCATACGGGGTGCGGCGTGAGCCGGCGCCGGGCGGTCATTCCAAGGCGTTCCATGTGTACCCCTTCGTTGCCAGTGTCCAGCGGGGGCCCGCAGCGCTTCTGCTGGCCAGTGCGCAGGCCGGCACACGGGCGTTTCGGTTGTCCGGCACAAATCTAACGAGCTGGTTCTCGCACTGGGTGCTGCCGGCGGATCTGCCCCTCTACCTAGGGGCGGACGGCGGGCCGGCCGTGGTGAAAGAGTCTCTGCGTCTGCCCGAGCCGACCACGGCGGTGTTTCTGCGCGATGGCGATGTGGCGGCCGGATTCCGATTTATTTGGGGAACAGCAGCGGCTGACGGCGGCGAGGTGGAGATCGTGGAGGACGGCCGGCGATATGGCGCGCGGCGCTTCACGTGGGTGCATTCGCGATCACCGCCGGTGGGGCGACATTCCGTCGCCGTGTTCGCGCACGTGGCGGACGGCCTCGACGACGACAGCTTTGCACGTTTTCGCCGGCAGTTTAGTTCGCGGCCCGTCAAGGCCGAGACGACGGGGGATATGGTGCTGGTTCAAGTGGGCTCGGGAAATGACGTGTTGCGGATTCGTGCGGACCTTTCGAAGGAGGAGCGCCGGGAGTTGGTGGGCGCTGAACCGTGGGCGGCCAGCGCTCTGCTTGCGATCGATGGTGTTGAGCTCGGCGCGCCGGTTCTCGAACGGGCGCTTCACGTCGCAGAGCCGTGAAACGAGCCGGGCGAGTGGTCGCGGTCGTTGCGGTCGTGTGCTGGGTTGGCGTGGCGGCCGCGGGGGACAGCGCAGAGGATCGGGTGCTCTGGCCCGATGATCCACGGTTCGAGCGCGGCTTTGCACTGCTCGCACCCGAGCCGGGGCGGCGGGTTGTGATCGGCACCATCCCCGGCCCGGCCGGCGGGGCGCCGTTGTGGCATATCGCGCAGTGGAATAGCCAGGTTCCGCTGAAGCCCTCGGACGGTGTGCGAACGCCGACCGCGTGGGGTGCGAGCAACGCCGCGCGCTGCGTGCGGGTGGAGGCCGATGGCACGCTGACGCTCGCCGCCAACGCGATCCTCGAATACGGTGGCCGGCTACGGGAACGAGGCGAGCCCTGGCCCCATCTTTTGGTCCAGCAGTTGTTCTCGCGTGAGTTCCGTTTGAGGGATCTGTCGGCGATCGAGTTCTCGGCGGAGGTGCGAGTCAACCGATGTGTCCCGGCCGTCAACGCCTCACTCAATCCGAAACTGCACGCCGCGCAACTGCTGATGTTCTTCACCGTTCAGAATCGCGATCGAGCCTCGCCGGCGTTCGGCGACTATCTCTGGTTCGGGATTCCCTTGTTCGACAGCCGCCACCGCCACCCGGCCCTGTATCGCGCGCCAGACACGGGCACCGGCAAATTCATTTGGACGGCACCGGCCAATGCCTTCACCGACCGGAGCCCTCACGACGGACAGTGGTGCCGCTACCGGGCGGACCTCCGCCCCCTGATGCTGCGGGCGGTGGCCGAGGCGCGGGAGCGAGGTTTTCTACAGAGCGGACTGGCCGCGGAGGACCACACTGTCCGGTCCCTTAATTTGGGTTGGGAGCTGACGGGGCCGTTCGACGTCGAAGCGCAGATCCGCGGCTTGACCATGGACGCCAAGATGGCGCCGGCCCCAGAGGGGGCTCAAGCATTCTCCCCTCACACCACGAACGGAGGCAGATCATGAAACGACGCCAATGGCTGACCGCCGGCCTGATGGGTACGGCGGGCGTGTGGGTGGGTGCCGGCCGTACCCGTGGGCAGAGCGCCTCTGCGCGGACAACCCGGCGAATCCGACCGGACTTCGATCGGCTGGTGCCGGCCGATAAGAAGCTCGATCCGGACTGGGTTGCCTCATTGACGGCGCACCGCGAACCGCTGCGGGTGAGCTGGCCGGAGTCGAAATGGATCGGCATGCCGATCGGTGGGATCTGCTGCGGGCAGGTGTACCTGGGCGGCGACGGGCGGCTGTGGTTGTGGGACGTGCTCAATCAGGTGCAGGTCACACGGGGAGAACACTACAGGAACCCGGTGCCGCCCAACTCTCCGATTGAGCAGGGGTTTGCGGTGCGCGTCGAGGGAGAGAATCCGAGGACTCGTCCGCTGGACCATCGCGGCTGGGAACGGATTGAGTTCACGGGTGAATATCCGATCGGACGGATCGCGTTCCGAGCCGCGGACGAGCCGCTGGAGGTGGATCTTGAGGCATTCAGCCCGTTCATCCCTCTCGACGTGGAGAGCTCCGCGCTGCCGGCGACAGTGCTGCGGTATACGTTGCACAACAAGGGTGGTGTGCCGTTGACCGTCGCGTTTGCCGGCTGGCTTCAGAACCCGGTGAGTTTGCTGAGCCAGCTCGCACGTGACGAGGTCTGGCGCAACCGTGTGGAGGCGCGCGCATGGGGGAGGTGTTTGGTCTGCAGTGTCGAGACACAGCCGGCGAGGTCATCTTCGCCGGAGCGGCCGGACATTCTGTTTGACGACTTTGAGCGCGAGACGCACGGGGACTGGATGGTGGGTGGGACTGCGTTTGGCGCGGGGCCGGTTCGCGCCGCGGATGTGCCCGCCTATCAGGGCGACCTTGGAATGGAGGGCAACCGCGCCATCAATTCCCATGCCGCGGCTCCGGGGGGCGACGTAGCGGCGCGCGACGCGGCAACCGGTACGCTGACCAGCCGGCCGTTCCGGGTGCAGCGGCGATGGATCCGTCTGCTCGTGGGCGGTGGCGCGGATACCGAACGCACCTGCGTGGAGTTGCTGGTGGACGGCCAGGTCGTCCGACGGGTTGCCGGCCGCAACGCCAACCGCATGGCACCGGTCTTCATGCCGACCGGTGATGTTGAGGGGCGCGAGGCGCGTCTCCGAATTGCCGACCGCGCGACCGGCGGCTGGGGCAACATCGGCGTGGACCATATCGTGTTCACGGATGTCGGTCCGCAGCCACCGCCGCTCGACCAAAGGCACGACGCCGGCACCATGGTGCTGGCGTTGGTGGGCGGGGTCGAACGCGCGGCGGCTTCGATTGCCCCCGAAGCGCCGGCGGTCTCCGCCTTCGAGGCGGACGGCATCGCCGATGCATCAACGGGCGTGGCACGGCCGGTGGGGGCGCTCTCACGACGCCTCACACTGGCTCCGGGTGGGAAGGCGGAGGTGGTGGCGATTCTGTCGTGGTATTTCCCCAACACCGAGCCAAAGGCGTTCGGCTCTCTGACGACCTCGCGGCGCCGAGAGTATGCGCGGCGATTTGCCGATGCACTGGCCGTTGCGGAGCATGTGGCGACCCAGCTCGACGAGCTGACCCGCCGCACACGTCTCTGGCGCGACACATGGTACGACACGACGCTGCCGCGGTGGCTGATGGACCGCATCGGCGCGACGACTTGTAATCTGGCCACCTCGACCTGCCACTGGTTCGATGACGGGCGGTTCTACGGTTGGGAAGGTGTGGGCTGTTGTCCGGGCACCTGCACGCATGTCTGGCACTACGCGCAAGCCGTGGGCCGGCTGTTCCCCGCGCTCGAGCGAGCCGGCCGGGAGATGGTGGACTTCGGCCTCGCGATGGGGGAGTCCGGCGAGATCCGTTTCCGGGGCGAGTACAACCGTGGCCCGGCGGTTGACGGCCAGGCCGGCTCCATCCTCCGCGCGCTCCGCGAGCACCAGACGAGCGCGAACGGGGAGTGGCTGCGACGAATCTGGCCGCGCGTGAAGCGGGCGATCGAGTGGCTGATTGCGCAGGATCGGGACGGCGACGGCCTGATGGAGGGAGCCCAGCACAACACGCTCGACGCGGACTGGTACGGACCGGTGGCCTGGCTCAGTGGACTGCGGGTGGCCGCACTGCGGGCCGGCGAGGCGATGGCTCGCGACGTCGGCGACGAGGCCGCGGCCGTTCGTTACCGCGGCCTGGCCGAGCAGGGTACCGCTGCGCTCGTCCGTGAGCTGTTCGATGGCGAATACTTCATCAACCGGCCTGATCCCGCGCATGCCGATACCGTGAACTCCGGTACCGGTTGCCACATTGACCAGGTGCTCGGCCAGTGGTGGGCGTGGCAGCTCGGTCTGCCGCGCGTGTTACCCCGCGACGAGACGGTTTCGGCGCTTCGGGCGCTCTGGCGCTACAACTTCGTGCCCGACGTCGGCCCGTGGCGGGAGCTCAATCGCGCCGGCCGCTGGTTCGCGCTGGCGGGCGAGGCGGGACTGGTGATGTGTACGTTTCCGCGGGACGATTGGGACTTCGACCGCGCGAAGGGCGGGGCAGGGCGACCGCCGGGTTTTGCCGGCTACTTCAATGAATGCATGACCGGCTTTGAGTACCAAGCCGCCGCCCACATGATCTTCGAGGGTCTCGTGACCGAGGGGCTTGCCCTGGCGCGGGCGGTTCATGATCGATATGCGCCGGCGAAGCGGAATCCCTACAACGAGATCGAATGCGGCGACCATTACGCGCGGGCGATGGCCGCCTACTCGTTGTTGCTGGCCATCTCGGGCTTCGAGCACGATGGCCCGGCCGGCCGGCTCGGTTTTGCGCCGCGGCTTTCTCCGGACCACTTCCGCTGTCCTTTCACGGCGGCCGAAGGGTGGGGCACATATGAGCAGCGGCGTCAGGATGGCGGGTGGGCGGTCGAGCTCATTCTGCGCGAGGGGCGACTGCGTCTGGCCGAATTGCGTCTGGCGTTGCCCGGCGTCGAAAGGGCCACGGCCGAGGTGGATGGCCGCCCGATAGCCGCGCCGGTCGCTCTCCGGCTCGACGACGGACGAGTCGCGTTGGGCTGGGACAAACCGCTGAGCCTCAGAGCTGGGCAGGTATTGAAACTCGGGTTGGCCACCGGCGGGCCGAGGGCGTGACGGCGATCGGATTCTGACCGCGTACGATTCGGCCGGGCGTAGCCATGCCGCCCGGATCAGCTGGTTGGAGCGAGCCGAGCGACGGCTCAAACCTGTCCGGCTCAACCGACGGATGCGGTCGCTCCGGCGCTCTGCGCTCGAACGGCGTACGCAGGCGTAGTCGTGGCACCGAGCCATTTGTGAGTGGCTGATCGTCGTCGGTGTTTCCGATCCGGGGGGGCCGCGGCCGTGTTCTCCGCCTGTTGGCGGGAGGTCCAACGTGGTAGAATTTTGAAACTGTGTCATCCGAACTTCAAACCGTCGACCGCACGCCGCTCCAGCGGGCCAGGCGTATTGTTGTCAAAATCGGCAGCCGCGTGCTGGTGAAGGACGATGGCCGGCCCAATCCCCATCGGTTCCGTTCGCTGGCGAAGGACATCGCCGCGCTGCATGCCGAAGGGCGGGAGATGGTGGTGGTCAGCTCCGGCGCGATCGCCTCAGGCATGGAGGTTCTTGGCTGGAAGCGCCGCCCCCGATTTCTGCCCGACCTTCAGGCAGCTGCCGCCGTTGGGCAGCTCCGGCTGATGGCGCTGTACGAACGCGCCTTTGCGCGTCACGGCTGCACGATCGCTCAGATCCTCCTCACGCACGACGCACTGGCCGCCCGCGAGCGGCATCTCAACGCCCGGCGCACGCTCGCGAATCTGTTGCGGCATCGTATTATTCCGATCATCAACGAGAACGACACGGTCGCCGTGGAAGAGATCAAATTCGGCGACAACGATCTGCTCGCCGCGCTGGTTGCTCTTCTCGTGGATGCGGACCTATTGATCCTTCTCACCACCGCGGACGGTCTCCAGGCGCCCCAGGCCGACGGCACGATGCGCCGGGTTCCTTGGCTGCCATCGGTGACGCCCGCGCACCTGAAGTTCGTGTTCGGCTCGGCCAATGAGCTCTCGACCGGAGGGATGGAGTCGAAATTGAAGTCCGCCCACAATGTGGCCCGCGCCGGCATTCCCGTCGTGATTGCCGACGGCCGTGTGGCCGGCCACGTGGTGCGAGCGGCCTCGGGCGAGGACGTGGGGACGCTCGTCGGCCGACCCGGGCGTGCCCGGCGGTGGACCGCGCGGGACCGTTGGATTGGGTTCTTCCACCGGCCATCCGGCGCGGTCGAGGTGGATGAAGGGGCCTGTCGGGCGATTATGCAGCACAAACGGAGCCTCCTACCCGTTGGGATCCGCGCCGTCCATGGCCAATTCAAGGCGGGTGCCGTCATCGACATCCGAAACACGGCAGGAGAGACGCTTGCGCGCGGCCTCAGTTCGTACAGTTCCGACGACCTGCGGCGCATTCAGGGGCGCCCGACGCGTGACATTGCTGCTGTTCTCGGATCCTGTCCCTACGAAGAGGCCGTCCACCGCGATCACATGATCGTGCTGGCCGGCGACACGGGAGCGAGCCGACCATGAGCCTTCATGACGAAATCGTTCGAATCGGTGATCAAGCGAGAGTCGCCGCGCGCGAGCTGGCCCAACTGACCTCGCGGCGCAAGAACGCGATTCTCGAGGCCATGGCCGCCGAGATCGAGGCGAGGCAGGCGGAGATCGAAGAGGCAAACCGCCAAGATGTCGAGGCCGCCCAGTCCGCCGGTCTATCCGCCGCGATGGTGGACCGGTTGCGTCTCACCGAAAAACGCATGGCCTCGATGATCCGCGGCATTCGGAGGGTCGTGGCTTTGAAGGACCCGATCGGAAGCCGCATCAGCCGTTGGATTCGTCCTAATGGACTGATCATTCAGAAGATACGTGTGCCGATCGGCGTCATCGCGATCATTTATGAGTCACGCCCGAACGTCACCGCCGACACGGCCGTACTCTGCGTGAAGACCTCCAACGCGGTGATCCTTCGTGGTGGCAAGGAGGCGATGCGTTCGAACGCTGCGATCGCGCGTGCGATGGTTGAGGGTGGGGCGCGGAAAGGCTTGCCGCCTCACGCGATCCAGTTGATTGAAACCCCTGATCGCGATGCCATTCGAGAACTCGTACAGCTCGAGGGGCGCGTGGACCTCGTGATCCCGCGCGGCGGCGAGGGCCTCATCCGGGCGGTGACCGAGCAGGCGCGTGTGCCCGTGATCAAGCACTACAAAGGTGTGTGCCACGTCTACGTCCATGAGAAGGCTGATGTCGAGATGGCGCTGCGCATCGTCGAGAACGCGAAATGCCAGATGCCTTCGGTTTGCAATGCGATGGAAACGCTGCTGGTGGATGAGGCCGTCGCGCCCGCGTTTCTCCCGCGGTGCGCCGAGATGCTGCGCGCGCGCGGCGTTGAGCTGCGCGGCTGCCCCCGTTCCCGCGAACTAGTCCCCAACATGAAGGCCGCCACCGACGAAGATTGGGCTGCTGAATACAACGACCTCATCCTCGCTGTGCGCGTGGTGCCGAGCATCGCCGAGGCGATCCATCACATCGAAACGTGGGGATCGCACCACTCCGATGCGATCGTCACGGCCGATGAAGATGCCGCGCGGCGGTTCTGCGACGAGGTGGACTCCGCCGCCGTCTACGTCAATGCCTCGACGCGCTTCACCGACGGCGGCGAATTCGGCATGGGCGCGGAGATCGGCATCAGCACCGACAAGATTCACGCCCGCGGCCCGATGGGCCTCGAGGAGCTCACCAGTTACAAATACGTCGTGCTCGGTAATGGCCAGGTGCGGGAATGACCGGCCTCTTCGGAGGGGGCGGACGATCGGTTCCGCGGGCTGGCATTCCATGCGATGGCCGCGGGGGCGCCGCGTGGGCTGGCCGGCCTACGGCGCGCTGTTGATGGCCATGGCCACGGCGGCCGGCGAAGAATGGCCGATGGCGCCGCTGATTCGGGAGGGGCCGGCGGCCCCCGTGGAGGATGCGGCCGCGACACCGCCGCTCATGCCGCCGGTGGGCGAGGAGCAGGTGCTGGTGGTGCGCTGGGGACTGCTGCCCGTCGGCGAGGTTCACATGTGGACAGAGTGGGCGCGCGACGAGGGCGGGCAACGGTGGCTTGCGCTGCGCGCTCGGGTGAGGTCCAACCGCGTGCTCTCTGCGGTGTTTTCCATGGATGGTTTTTTCGAGTCCCTCATGACATCCGAGGGGTTCGAATCATGGCGCGCGACCTGGTCGTGCATCGAGCGCAGGCACGTGTTCGCGGAATGGCTGAGCTTCGATCGGACGGCGGGTGTGGTACGGCGAGCGGTGGCGGGCGGGGGGGCTCTGGCCGACGTACCCCTGGACGGCGAGCTTCGCGATCTTGGGGCGGCGGTTTGGTGGTTTCGCAGTGAGCTGGCGCGAGGCGGTCCGCCTTTGCGCCTCTGCGTGGCGGTGGGTCGCGATCTGGTCCAGATCCGGACGACACCGCGCGGCGAGGAGTGGCTGACGTTGGCCGGCCGAACCGTGCGCGCGCTTCGGTTTGAGCCCGAGGTGTGGCGGGATGGCCAGCGAATCGAACGTAACCGGTACCTCATCTGGTTCGGCGCCGGTCCGCCCCACCCGCTGCTGCGGATCCAGGTGACTTCGCCCTACGCAACCCTTGTGGCGACAGCGACGGAGCCGCCCAGCGACAAGGTCACGGCTCGATGAAGTCGAACCCGCACTCGGGCCGCGTGATGTGTTCGGCCGGGGTCCGCGGATACTTTCGACAGTTGAGCGGCCGCCACCGGTAGATCGCACACATCGAGCGGCCGTCCGGCCGGAACCTCAGAAACGGGCAGACGTTCGGCAGTTCGCAACAGAGGCCGCAGGAGCGGCATTCGCCGCGACGTGTGCGGGCCACCGGCAGCCAGCTGGTGAGGGTTCGGCGCAGTTTCGCGCCCCACGTGTTGCGCGCGGTGTCCATGCGGTGACCCGCTAGCGCGCCAGCTTCTGTGCCTCTTCCACCCGCAGCGACTTCGCCGTGGACTTTGGATCCGTCTTGAGGTCGGCGTAAACGATCTTTGCCGTTTGGCCGTTCAGCTCTTCGACGATGGCCGGATTCACGATCGTATATTTCTCGCCGTTCTCGGCCGTCAGAATCGCCCGCAAAAATCCCTTCTCGTTTTTCGTGACTTCGATCACGCCGACAAGGGTGGGGCGGTTGGCCTTCGTCGCGAGTTCAGCAACCGCATTGCGCGGCGGTGGCGGTGTCTTTTTCTTTTCTTTTTTCTTTGGGTCGGCGGCCGCGGCAGCTCCGGCGAGCGCCAGCGCGACGGCTAGGGCCGGGAGGGTGAGGGTGCGCAGGTTCATGCTCTTACTCCTTCGGTTCAGGGTGGGCGGATCGAAGTTCCGCCAAAGCGGCGCGATAGACGTCCGCGTCGTGCTCCGAGAAACAAACGAAGACCACGCGTTCGATTCGAGGGTGCGCGGCGAGTTCGCGGGCGACCGTGGAGATCGCGATGCGCGAGGCCGCCTCGATCGGGTAGCCATAGGCGCCGGTGCTGATCGAGGGAAACGCGATGGAGTGGATGTCGTGGGCGGCGGCCAGTTCGAGCGAACGGCGGTAGCACGATGCGAGGAGCTCCGGCTCGCCGCGGTCGCCACCACGCCAGATGGGGCCGACGGTATGAATCACGTAGCGGGCGGGCAAGCGGTGGCCGCGAGTGATGCGAGCTTCGCCGGTCGGGCAGCCGCCCAGCGTGAGGCATTCTCTGAGGAGGCCCGGGCCGGCGGCGCGGTGGATGGCGCCGTCCACGCCCCCGCCGCCGAGCAGGGTAGAGTTGGCCGCGTTAACGATGGCGTCGGTCGTGCAGCGCGTGATGTCGCCCTGCACGATCTCCATGCGTTCCCACACGCTCTTGGCGCTGGTCTGCGCCCTGCTCATCCATCACTAACTCTAGGCTGCGGCGGTTCGTCCCGCAACCTCGCCGCGAGCTGGGGGCCATCATCCCGGCTGAATTACTTCGCCCGTGTGCGCCGCCGCCATTCGCGCCGTCCACGCGCAGACCACAACGACATGGCTACTCACGAGGGCCGCGCCCACGCGGACCGTAGCAATGTGTGAGACAGTCATACGCGCCGTCTCGTGCCGGACGAAACGGCCGGACCGCACGTAGCCCGTGGCGCTGGCGATTGTTTTGAGGGGGGAGACGAGGGGTTGGATGCGAGTAGGAGTGCCCTTGTGCCCGTCCTGAATTGCGGACTGGGGACCGGACTGGCGACGAGCGCTCGTCCGAAAGCAGAGCTCGACCGTTACACTCGGCTGTGCGCGTGTACGTCGTTTGGGTCGCCATGCGGAAAAGGCGGCAAGAATCGGACGCGGCCCAACGGGGACGGTCCGACGGGGAGATGCACCTGGCAACTCCTTGGGCTTTCAGCGCCCACTCCGCCCAGAGAGACAAAGAAAGAGGTGCCTGTCTCCTTGACGAAGCCAGGGAGGCTGACGCAAGGCTACGATCGGCAAATGCCCGGACAA
>CALLFZ010000017.1 GCA_938010045.1 uncultured bacterium | reverse complement strand
GGTACGGATCCGAATGCAATCGAGCAGGTCGGTGACGAAGATTTTGCCGTCGCCGATGCGCCCCGTTCGGGCACCTTTGATGATCGCGTCGATGGTGGGCTGCACAAACGACTCATTCACGGCGATGTCGAGCCGGACCTTCTTCAGCAAGTTCACTTCGGTCACCGCGCCACGGTAGCTCTCGGTGTAGCCCATCTGCTGGCCGCAGCCGATCACGTTGCTCACGGTCATCTTGTAGACCTGCGCCGCGAACAGCGCGGCTTTCACATCGGGCAGCTTCTCGGGCTGGATGATGGCAGTGATCAGTTTCATCGGTAATCTCCTTTCCGGATCGACACGGCGTCTACTTGGTCAGGAAACCCTGGAAATCGGGGTACGCGTCCAGACCGTGTTCGCTCAGATCGAGGCCGATCAGTTCGTCCTCTCGGCTGACTCGAAGCCCCATCGCTGCGCGGATGATGCCGAAGAGCACGGCGGCCGCGATCAGGCAGGCCGCCGCGTACGCGAGCACGCCGATCAACTGAACGCCGAACCTCTTGCCCGCGCCCCAGATCCCCGTCGCGAGTGTGCCCCAGACGCCGCAGACGAGGTGGACGGAGATGGCGCCCACGGGATCGTCCACATGAAGCCGGTCGATGCCGAGGACCGAGAGCACCACGAGAACACCCGCGATGGCGCCGATCAACACCGAAGCCGGTACCGACACCACATCGGCGCCTGCCGTGATTCCAACGAGGCCGGCCAGCACGCCGTTGAGCACCATTGTCAGGTCGGGCTTCTTTTGAATGGTCCAGGAGGTGACCATCGCGCCCACCGCACCGGCCGAGGCGGCGAGGGAGGTGGTGACCAGCACGAACGACACTCCGCCCGGATCGGCGGACAACACAGAACCGCCATTGAACCCGAACCAGCCGAGCCAAAGCAGAAATACGCCAATCGTGACGAGCGCGAGGTTGTGGCCCATGATCGGCCGGATTCCGCCGTTGACGTACTTGCCCAGCCGCGGCCCGACCATGATCGCACCGACCAGCGCGGCCCAGCCGCCAACGGAGTGGACGAGCGTGGAGCCCGCAAAGTCGTGGAATCCCATCTGCTTCAGCCAGCCGCCACCCCAGTGCCACGAGCCGAGAAGCGGATAGACGAACGCGACGTACAGTGTCGAGAACACCAGGAAGCTCGACAGTTGAATACGTTCGCAGACCGCGCCGGAGACGATCGTGGCGGCCGTCGCGGCGAACATCCCCTGGAACAGGAAATCAGTCCAGTACGTGTAGCCCGGGTTGTAGGTGCTCGTGGTCGCGTTCAGTCCCGGCGACAGCCCCCAGCCGCCGAAGCCGACGACTCGTCCGAGGATCCAATTCGAATCGCCGGGGTACATCAAGCTGAAGCCGATCAGCGCGTAGGTCAGCAGGCCAATCGCCGGAATCATCGTGTTCTTGAAGAGAATGTTCACGGCGTTTTTCGCGCGGTTGAGGCCCGATTCCACCGTCGCAAAGCCCAAATGCATCACGAACACGAGGAATGTGGCGACCATCATCCAGGTGTTGTTGACGGTGAACATCTCGGCGCTGACCGCCGGCGGTGATGGTTCGGCCGGTGCGGGCGGGGCGGGGGACGCCTCCTGCGCCCACGTTACGCTCGCGAGGGCGAGGCCGCCGCACACGAGAAGGCCGCTGATGAATTTCGCCATCCGGTGCGCCCGGATTGTCGAATCGTGCGTCATGGTTGTTCCTTTCCATGCGACGCGCTGGGTATTCGCGTCCGCCGGATCCTTAGCAGGGGCTGTGCCATGGCGGGCGGGGTCCTGCGCGACGTCGACGCAACTCACGGGCCATCCGACCCATCGAACGGGGGTCGAGTGTCCTCTCTCGCCGTGACGCGGTCCTCGCGCCCGACACCTTTGTCGTGATGAGGCGCATGTGCCGACAGGTTTGGGGCGGAGGACGGCCAGTGCGTGCCGCGGATCAACGCGTGCGAACGACCGCTCAACGGGGACGCGTCGTGCGCACCGTGACGGCGCCCGGCCCGGCGGCGAGGCGTGGGGCGCCGGATCCCCAGGGCGGTGGAGAGGCGCGACCGGTGCGGGGGCTCCACGGCGATGTGGGGCTTGCGGATCGCCGGGGGACGGTCATACTGGACGGCTTCAGGTTGTCCGCTCCGATTGCGGTGTGAGGGTGCCGGTGGGCTCCGCGATGGCGGCAAGACCTGGCGGGAGCGACACGACGATGGTAGAGCCACTGCGCAGACTGGCGGGGTACGGCGGACCACGGGGTCCGGTGGT
The DNA here is from genome assembly GCA_938010045.1 of uncultured bacterium. Taxonomy (GTDB): domain Bacteria; phylum Verrucomicrobiota; class Kiritimatiellia; order PWTM01; family PWTM01; genus CAACVY01. Next base: position 182,801 of record CALLFZ010000017.1, on the reverse strand, counting down.
GTTGTTGATCATGGACGGGATTGGCATCGGCCGGCATCCCGCAGGGGACATGGTGCGCGCGGCTCACAAGCCAACGCTCGATTGGCTGGCGGCGCATTCGATTACGGACCGTTTGCAGGCACACGGGGTTGCGGTTGGCATGCCGAGCGACGCCGACATGGGCAACAGCGAGGTGGGACACAACGCGATCGGCTGTGGCCGGGTGTTCGCGCAGGGTGCAAGGCTGGTCAATGAGGCGATCGCGGACGGGCGTCTGTTCCGCGGACGAGCGTGGCGCGAGGTGATCGCGGCCGCGACGCAGCCCGGGGCGCAACTGCACTTCATCGGTTTGCTCTCCGACGGCAACGTCCACAGCCACATCGACCATTTGGTTGCGCTGTTGCGCGCCGCGAAAGCGGAGCGGGTGCGGCGGGCACGCGTGCACGTGTTGCTCGACGGCCGTGATGTGCCCCCGACGAGCGCCTTGATCTACGTGGACCGTTTGGAGGCGGTGCTCGCGGAGCTCAACGCGGATGGAACGGTGGACTACGCGATCGCGTCCGGCGGCGGCCGCATGAAGGTGACGATGGACCGCTACGAGGCCAACTGGCGGATCGTCGAGACGGGCTGGCGCGCGCACGTGTGCGGCGATGCCGAGGCGTTTCCGAGCGCGCGCACCGCGATCGAGACCTTCCGCGCGCGGACGCCGGGTGTCCTCGACCAGGACCTGCCCGCATTCGTGATTCACCGCGACGGCGCGCCGGTGGGCCCGGTTCGCGACGGCGACGCGGTTGTCCTCTTCAATTTTCGCGGCGATCGTGCCATCGAGATTTCGCGCGCATTCGAGGAGGAGCCGTTCGACAAGTTTCCGCGCGGCCCGCGCCCGAACGTCGTGTTTGCGGGCATGATGGAGTATGATGGGGATCTCCATATTCCGAAGCGGTATCTTGTCGAGCCCCCCGCGATTGACCGGACGATGGGCGAATACCTGGCCGCGACGGGGGTGCGGCAGCTCGCCTGCAGCGAGACGCAGAAGTTCGGGCACGTCACGTATTTCTTCAACGGCAACCGTTCGGGCAAATTCAGCGAGGAGCTCGAGGACTACGTCGAGGTGCCGTCGGACCGCGTGCCGTTCGAGGAACGGCCATGGATGAAGGCGGCCGAGATCACAGATGTGATCGTGCGTGCGATTCGCGAGAACCGGCATCGGTTCATCCGACTCAACTACGCGAATGGGGACATGGTGGGGCATACCGGCGTGCTGCCGGCTGTGAGAATCGCAGTGGAGGCGGTGGATTTGTGCGTGGCGCGGGTCGTCCGCGCCGTGCAGGAGGCGGCGGGGATCCTCGTGGTGTCGGCGGATCACGGTAACGCGGATGACATGCTCGAGATCAAGAACGGCGAGCCGGTGACGGATCCGGTGACGGGCCAGCCCAAGGTGAAGACGGCCCACTCGCTAAATCCGGTGCCGGTGCATGTGTACGATCCGACGGGGGTCAGCCGGGCGCGACGATCGGCGGCGACGGGGCTGGGCATCAGCAGCTTGGCGGCGACCTGCCTGAAGCTGCTCGGGTTCGAGCCCCCCGAGGACTACACGCCGAGTATTGTGGACGTGGGATAGCGCAAGGGCGGCGGCCGGGCGGGCCGGCCGGAGGTGGACGATGAGCGCGGCGCAGCGGATGCGAAGGGCGGCCGTCGCGGTGGCGCTGGCGGCCGGCTCGGGTGCGATGGGCGGATGGTACGTGGACCAGGATCCGGTCCGCGTCGTCCGACAGGAGGCGGACATCCGCGAGGCGGGGTTGTTCCGGCTCTCGGATGGAGGGCTCGTGATGCGCGTGCGGTGCGGCGCCGTGCCTCCCGCGACGGTAGTTCGAATACTGCTGGAAGTGCCGGCCGGCCCCGACGGGCGTCGCGAATCCTGGATGATCGAAGGCGACGTGCTCTATCGACGCGCGCGAGGACGCAACGGCTGGGCTTGGGATGAGGCCGGCGGAGTGGTGTCGGTGGAGGCGGCCTATGGAGTGCGCAACGTACTGCTGCCTCCGACGTGGGCGGCGCCGCTGCGATGGGCGGTGGAAACGCTACATCCGGACTGGACGGTGGCCGATCGGCTGCCCGCGGAGGGAATGATCGAGTCGCCGTCGGACCGAATCCCCGAGTTGACGGTCGAATCCGTCGCGCCGGCCGACCAGCGGCCCTCCATCGCGGTGCCCCCTTCGCTCGCGTCGCGGTGGACGGAGCTGGCCGGCGGCGAGGGATGGACGAACGACGAGGCTGTTGCTTCGTTTCCGACGTGGTCACTGCCGAATGGTCACACCGCCCGTTGGTGGTTCGGACTGCGTGATGCGTCCGGCGACATCTGGCCGACCACCATCGCTGCGTCGTTCCACCGTGGCGAGATGCGGCGGTGGGAGGGCCGCGCAGGCCCCGTGTCGTGGACGTTGCTGGCCATCCCCGAGCCGGAGGGGTGGACGTGGCTCGGATGTGAGTTGAGGGCAGACGCGGACCTTCGGCTGGAATTCGAAGGCGGCATCGAACTGCCGCCAGACGATTGGCGCGTGCTGGTTCCGGAGGGGCCCGCGGCGGATCTTGGGCCCGCGGTGTGGCTGGCCGAGGGCATGGCCGCGAACGATGGGGTGGGACGACATGGCGCCCGTTCGCTCTGGCCATTCGCGGCTGTGGCGGGACGTAAGGCCACGGTGATGCTGGCCGCTGATCCATGGGAGCCCGCGCCGTTTTTATGGGGATCGTCGAACGCGCCCACGCGGATTGTCGGACGCTTGCCTCTGGCCATCACGTCGGTCGGTGGGCCCCTTCGTGGGCGCGCGGTGTGTGCGCTGGTCGTGAGGTGTCAGAACACCGTGGCCAGTCAGCGGGGCGTGATGGCGGCTTGGCATCGTCGAGCGAACGGCGGCGTGCGGGCCACCAGTGTGCCGCGGCAGTGGCGTTTGTCTCGCGAAGAGGCCGCTGCCGCGCGCGGAGCAGTGGGGGGGGACGTCGCGCTGGAGATCACGCGCGCGGACGAGCCGGAGGTCGCCGGCGCATGGCGATGCCTGCGGTTGCGTCCGTGGGCGCTCGACCTGCCGTTGCCCCCGAGCTGGCCGGCGGACGGGGCGACCGTACTGCGTCTGCTGAGATTTTTGTCCGCGGCGGGCGGAGGCTCGGCGTGGTATGCGCAGGCCGCCATGGTGGGCGGCGTTCGCGATGCCGGCGGCTCGCTCGCGATCACGCCGGTGGGCGGGCGGCAAGTACGCGTGGCCGTTGCGTCGGACCCGCACCTGATGACGACGGCGGGAGCACCGTGGAACCGCGCCATGTTGGAGTTGGCGGCTCTGCGGCATGCGCTCGAGGCCGGCGCGCTGCGCGGCCTCGTGTTCGATGCGCTCGATGCGACAGCGGGACTCGATTTTAATCCGGCGGCATTGGCCGCCGCCGATCGGTGTGTGGTGTGGGACTCGGCCGGACATGGCCCCGCCGTCCCGCGCGATCTGGCGGCCTTCAAGTTTCTGCAAACCGTTCGTTCGGACATCGGTCCCGATGGACCGACCACCGCGCTGGAGAATCCGTTCGATCACCATCCCACCCTCGTTTCGGTGGCGGACCTGGTTGTGGTGGATGACCAACTCGAGGGCGGCGACCCGCGCCGCGGGCGGGTATGGCGCCATCGGCTGCTGGCGGGTTCGCGGCCCCTTGTGAGGCGGATCTCGGGCGATTTCGAATGGGCCGATCCACGGACGGTCGAGCATGCGTTGGCGAGCTCGGCGGCGCTCGGACTGGTGCCCTCGCTGGGTACGGATGGACGGGGACGGCCGTATTGGTCAGTGCCGGACTGGGCCCGTCGGGATGCCCCGGCATTGCGCGAATGGATTCCGTTGGCGGTTCGGTTGGCCGCGGCGGGGTGGCACATCGAACCGTCGGCGACCGCGGACGACGCGGCGGTGGCCGTGGAAACGTTCGGTGGCAACGGCGGACTACGCCATCTCACGCTGTGGAATCGCGGGCGCGCGGCGCGGGACGTCGTCGTGACGCTGCCCGATGCGGCGGCCGAGACCGTCGTCGTGGATTTGCGCGACGCGATGGTGATGCCCCGGGTGGTCACGGGCAGCGTCGCACGCTGGACGGTCCGGCTCGGCGCGGGCGAGGTGCGGGCATTTGACGTGGTTGAGGCGGAGGCGCGGGAACGCGCGATGGCTTGGCTGGAGGCCTGGGGCGACCCACGCGGCGCAGGACTGGCGGCGGTGAGTAACTTCCGAGCGATCGAGTCCGAGCGCGCCCGGGGCGTGTGGCTGGAGATGGATCCCGCGCTGCCGTTCATCCGCGGAGTGACGAATGTCGTCCGAGCCCGTTTGCAGAACGTCTCCGACGCACCGCTGGTGATCGCGGACGTTCGTTGTAGCGCCGACACGGGGGTCCGGTCCGTGAGCGCGCAGCCCCGCATTCTTGCTGTGGGCGACGTCGTGTCCTTCGAGTTTCCCGTGGACGAGGCGTTCGCGGCGAGGTCCACCTGGTTGCTGTGGCAATGGCGCGTTCAGCAACCCGAGACGGAGTGGGTGACTGTGCGCCGGACCCCCTGCCGTTGGACGGCCCCGGTGGAGATCGGCCCCTTGAGCGTGTGCACCGTGGCGCCCGGCGTGGCGGAGATTGTTTTGCCGGTGCGGAATCACACCGACCGGCGCTGCGAGCTGGCTGTGGAGTGGGGGACACCGGCCGCCGCGCCGGCGCGACTCGTCACGATCGTCGAGCCGTTCGAGGCGCGGGACATGACGTTGCCGGCCACGGGCGAACCGGGGTCGACCGCCCGGCTGGAGGTGCGCGTCAGCCACGAGAACCGAGAATTGTATCGCGGCGACGTGCGCGCCGTGTTTGAACGCGATTCGCTGCCCGCCCGATGATCGAAATCACCGAGCGGATGCTCCTGGACTGGGCCGGGGAGCGAAAACTGCAGGACGCTCGCCGTCTGCTTGAGCGCGAGGTCGTGGAGGACCTCGCGATCGAACTGCCGGTGATTCGCGGTACGCTGCGCAGCGCGGTGCGTTCGTTGCGCACGGGGTTTCGAATCCTGCAGCGCGGCTGCATTGAGAGCCTCTGCCCTTGTTACGAAAGCCGCGAACGGGGTGTCGTCTGCGCGCACGTGATCGCGCTCGCGCTCGCGGTGCGCCAGCGCCACCTCGATTCCGCCGCCTCAGCGCGGCGACGCGAGGAGGAGGAGCACGCGGCGAGGGTCGCGGCCCTGCCGCCTTCAGCGTTTCTGCGCCGCGCGGCGGCCGGTCAACCGGGCGAGCCGGCGGAGATCATCCTTGTGCTGCCCGCGGACTGGCCCGATCGCTGGGCGGCCGGCCGTGTGGACGTCGCCGCGCTGGCGCGCATCCGAGGTCGGTGCGTGCCGCTGGACGAGGTGCCGCGCGATCTGCCCTTGCTGCTTTCGCCCCGGGACGAACGACTGTTGTTTGTGGCCGAGGACATCGCCGTCGGCGCGCAGGGGCGTTTTGCGCTCGGCCGTGGCGATGTGCTCAGTCTGTTCGACGCGGCCGCGGGTGGGTCATTGCCGCTCGAGGACGGCCGTGCGTTGACCCTCCACGAAACGCCCGCCGTCGCATCGCGTCTGCGCCTGGATCTGGATCCTACGACAGGCGAATTGCTCCTCTCGGTCGAGACGGATCTGCCGGGTGGTGGTGGGGCGATGGTGCACCTGGTCGGACGCCGCCGAGGGTGGGCGGGAACGGCGACGGATCTCTGGCGGCTCTCGACCGTGCTGGCGGAACCGTTTCATCCCGTGTACTCCGGTCCGGTGCGCGTGCCGCGGCTGGCGGTGCCACAGTTTTTGCATCACGAATGGCCTGGACTGGCCGCCGCGATGCCGCATGAGGCGGCGGTGACGGCGGAGATGCTCGATCTGCGGCCGGCGCGGCCCGCCGTTCATGTCGTCGCGCGCGGCAGCCCGGCCTCGCTGAATGTCACACTGTTCGCGGTGTATGACGGCACGCGCCTGGTCGCGGGAAAATCCGACCCGGCCGGTCACTTTGCGATACCGGATCCCGAGGATCCCCTTCGGTACTATGTTCGACATCCTGCGGCCGAGGCCGAGGCCTTGCGCCGTCTGGCGCGCTGCGGTGTCACTGGCGAGACCGGCGACCGGCTCGCGCCGCTCGTCGGTGATCGCGCTGTGGTGAACTTTTTGGCGCGCGAGGTGCCGGCCCTGCGGCGTCGCGGCTGGACCGTTTCTGTGGAGGGACGAGCCGCGGCTGCGATGGAGGAAGCCGTGTGGGCGGTGCCGATCGTCCGCATCATGCCGGCCTCCGACGGTCGTTCGTTCGAAGTGGACGTGCGCCTCGAAGATTCCACCGGCGCGCGCATCGCCGCCTCCGAGGCGCGCCGCGCGCTATTGAAGGGTGAGAGTTTCATCGAGCGCAATGGGCGGCGAATCTGGCTCGACGGCTCGGCAATGGAAGCGCTCGACGAGATTTTTGCCGACTGCCCCACGAAGGACGGTTCGAAGCCGGGTTCCTTCCGCCTAGCCGCCGTCTACGCGCCCTACGTACAGAACTCACTGGCGGCGCTCGATGGGGTGGACGTCGAGGCGCCGCCGGACTGGTTGGGAACGGCGTGGCGGCGTCTTGCCGGCGGCGCGGCGGCTGGGCTCGAGGGCGACGTGTCGAATGAGATCCCGGATCCGCCCGCGTCGAGCCTCCGGCCATACCAGCGGGACGGCGTTGCCTGGCTACGGCGTCTCGAACTGTGTGGCTTTTCGGGAATTTTGGCCGATGACATGGGATTAGGGAAAACACTGCAGACGCTGGCTTGGCTTGCGATGCGTCGGTGCCACCCGGAGGCGTGTGGGCTGCCGTCGCTGGTGGTGTGTCCAACCAGTCTGATCGAAAACTGGGCCCAGGAGGCCGCCCGGTTCACGCCGGGGCTGAGCGTGCGCGTCGTCGCGGGCGCCGCGCGGCACAACGAATGGGAACATCTCGGCGGTAATGATCTGCTGATCACCTCGTACGCGCTGCTGCGGCGCGACATTGAGCATTGGCGCGCGATCCGTCTGGCGGCCGTTGTGCTCGACGAGGCCCAACACATCAAAAACCGCACCACACGCAATGCGATGGCCGCCAAGGGGCTTCAGGCCTATCAGCGGCTCGTGCTCACCGGCACGCCGATGGAGAACAGTGTGGCGGACCTGTGGTCCATCATGGATTTTCTGATGCCAGGCTACCTAGGCTCCGCCGAATCGTTCCGTCGGCGATACGAGATCCCCGTGCAGCAGGGGGGTGACGCGGCCGATGAGGCGTTGGCGCGGTTGCGCCGCAAGCTCGGGCCCTTCCTCTTGCGGCGTCTGAAGCGCGATGTCGCGCAGGAGCTACCGCCGCGGCTGGAGCGCGTCGCCACGTGCGCGCTGACGCCGGAGCAGGTCCGCGTGTACGCCGAGATCGAGGATCGCTCGCGGCGGCGGATCCGGGATCTCATCGCCCAGCGGGGCATCGAGGCCGCGCGCATGGAGATTCTGCGCACCTTGCTGCGGCTAAGGCAGGTGTGCTGCCATCTCGATCTCCTGCGTTTGCCGCAGGCGAATTTTGAGGCGCCGTCGGCGAAACTTGAGCTGCTCTTCGAGCTTCTGGAGGAGGCATCCGATGGCGGGCACCGCGTGCTGGTGTTCAGTCAGTTTGTGGCGATGCTGGCCATCATCCGGCGCGAGCTGGAGCGTCGCGGCTGGCGCTACTGTTACCTCGACGGTACCACGCAGAACCGCCTCGACGTGGTCCGACAGTTCAATGAGGACCGATCGATTCCGGTGTTTCTGATCAGTCTCAAGGCCGGCGGTACCGGACTGAACCTCGTCGGCGCCGACACCGTCATCCTGTATGACCCATGGTGGAATCCCGCGGTCGAGGATCAGGCGATCGATCGCGCGCACCGCATTGGTCAGACCCGCCACGTGTACAGCGTTCGTTTGATTGCGCGCGACACAATCGAAGAACGTGTCCAGCGCATGCAGCGCCGCAAGCAGGAGTTGATTCGGGCGGCGGTGCAGGCCGGCGGCGGTGTCGAGCGGCTAAGCTGGAACGATTTGCGTGAGCTATTGGAGTTGTGAGTGGCGCCAGCGGCGGGTGCGCGGCTCCACGTCGTCGCGATAGTGTGCTAGGCTCACGAGCAGCCGAGGCGACGGGCCCGTAGCTCAGCAGGTCAGAGCGGAAGACTCATAATCTTCGGGTCGCAGGTTCGAGCCCTGCCGGGCCCACGAGTGGCCGAGGGATGAGTCCGACAGGAGGCACAGGCATGAGAAGGTGTGAACGACGTCGAGTCGTCGTGAGTGGAGTGCTCGGGGGGCTGCTTTCGCTAGCCGCTGCTGACGTTGTATGCGCGGGCAGCGCATCGAACGATTGGACGGTGGCGGTCTACTATTTTCCCAACTACCATCCGGGCGACCCTCGCCATGAACGCCACAAGGGCGCCGGCTGGTCGGAGTGGGAGCTGGTGCGCGCCGCTCGTCCACGGTTTCCCGGTCACCGTCAACCGCTCGTGCCACTCTGGGGATATGAAGACGAATCGGACCCCGCCGTCATGGCGCGAAAGATCGACGCTGCGGCGGACCACGGCGTGGACGTGTTTATTTTTGACTGGTATTGGTACGACGATGGTCCGTTCCTCGAGGCAGCGCTGGACCGGGGATTTCTTGCGGCGACGAACCGGCACCGCCTGAAGTTCGCGCTGATGTGGGCCAACCACGACTGGAAGGACATTCATCCGCACAGCCGGACCCGCACGCCGCCCATTCTCTATCCGGGGCGCGTCACGCCGGAGACGTTCCGACGGATTAGCGACGTGTGTATCGAACGATACTTCAAGCAGCCGAATCATTGGTGTTTGGACGGCCGGCCCTATTTCTCGTTCTATGATCTGACGCGCCTTCTGGAGTCGTTCGGATCCGTGGCCGCGACCCGTGCGGCGCTCGACGAGTGGCGCGCGCGGGCCGTCGCCGCCGGCCTTCCCGGCCTGCATTTGAACGCGGTGGTGTGGGGACGCCCGATCCTCCCCGGCGAAACCACGCCGGCCGATCCCGCGAAGTTGGTGCGGGATCTGGGCTTCGATTCCGTGACCTCCTACGTTTGGAAGCATCATGTTGTGCTGCCGAAACTCGTGACGCCCTACGAGGAGGTTCGCGACGGTTATTTCCGGTACTGGGATCGCGCGCTCTCGATGTTTCAGGTGCCGTATTTTCCCAACGTGACGATGGGCTGGGATTCCAGCCCGCGGACCGCGCAGGACGAGGAGTTCGGCAACTACGGCTATCCGTTCACGAACACGATCGGCGGCAATACACCCGCAGCTTTTCGCGAGGCGCTGCGTCGCACTCGCGAGAAACTCGAGGCGATCGGCGGCCCACGAGTGATTACGGTCAACGCCTGGAATGAGTGGACCGAAGGCAGTTATTTGGAGCCCGACACGGTTCACGGCTTGGCCTATCTGGAGGCGATTCGCGAGGTGTTCGGCACTGCGGCCTCCACCTCGCAATGAGCGTCATCGGTCGCGAATCTTCGGAGACGGCCGACGGAGCGGCGAGACGGCACCCGATCCGCTACGTCAGCACGCACCGGGACCTACCGGGCGGCCGGCGTGAGGCCGTGGATCTGGCGACCGCGCTGCAACGGGGCCTTGCGCCCGATGGCGGATTGTACCTACCGGATCGTCTGCCCGCCCTTGACCTCGATTCGCTCACCCGGCGGCGCTCCGACCCCTATTGGCGTGTGGCGCAGACGGTGCTGGCCCCGTTCGTGGAGGGCGTTTTGCCGCCGCGAGACTTCGCCGCGCTGTGCGCAGAGGCCTATAACTTCGAGGTGCCATTGGAACCGGTCGACGACGGCCTATGGTTGCTGCGGCTGGACCGCGGTCCGACGGCCTCGTTCAAGGATTTCGCGGCGCGGTGGATGGCGCGCATGCTGCGGGCGATGGGCGGCGGGACACCGCAGACCGTGCTCGTGGCCACCTCGGGCGATACCGGCAGCGCGGTCGGCGAAGCATTCCGCGACGTCCCCGGATTCCGGGTGTTCATCCTTTATCCCCGCGACGAGGTCAGCGAGGTGCAGCGCCGGCAGTTGGACCGCATCGGCGCCAACGTGATGGCATTCGCGGTCGAGGGCACTTTTGACGACTGTCAGGCCATGGTGAAGCAGGCGTTTCTCGATCCGGCGCTCGCGCCGTTGCGCCTCACGTCCGCGAACTCGATCAACGTCGGCCGCATCCTTCCGCAAGCGGTGTACTATGTGTACGCGTGGCTTCGCGTCTGCGCCGACGGGGGGCCGGTGGCGTTCTCCGTTCCGTCGGGCAATCTCGGGAACTCGTTCGGATGCGAGTTGGCGCGCCGGATGGGGCTGCCCGTCTCGCGGCTCATTTTGGCGGTCAATGAGAACGATGAAGTGCCCCGTTTTCTGGCGACCGGCCGCTATGAACCGATCGTGCCCTCCCGCGCATGTCTCTCCAACGCGATGAACGTTGGGCATCCCAGCAACCTGGCGCGCTATGTGGACTTGTACGGCGGGGTGCTCACCCGCGACGGGCGCCTGGAACGGCTTCCCCAAATGGGGGAGATGTGCCGGCGGCTGGAGTCGGTGTCCGTCTCCGACACGGAAACGGTGGAGTGCATTCGGCGATGGTGGCGGGAGCGGCGGGTGCTGCTGGAACCCCACGGCGCCGTGGGCGTGGCGGCGTTCGAGCGGCTCGGCGGGCAGCCGAGGCCGGCGGTCTGTCTTGAGACGGCGCATCCCGCGAAGTTTCCGGAGGTGATCGAACGTGAGCTCGGGTTTTCGCCCGACCCGCCGGCCGCGTTCGAGCGGCTCGCCGGGCGCGCGCCCGCAGTCGAGCCGCTGCCGGCCTCCTACGAGGCGCTCCGCGCGCGTCTGCAACGGGAGATGGGATGAAAGACGAATGGATCCGCGTGTTTTCGCCGGCCACGATCGGCAACATCGGGCCCGGTTTCGACGTGCTCGGCATGGCGGTGCGCGGCTTGGGCGACATCGTGCACGCTCGCCGGCGCCGCCACGGTATCCGAATTCGAGCGATCCGTTCCCCCACGCCGATTCCGTCGGATCCGGCCCGAAACACCGCCTCCGTGGCCGCGGCGAACGTGCTGAAGATCTTGGGCGAGCGCGGCGGCATCGAGCTGGAGGTGCACAAGGGCCTGCCCGCCGGCTCGGGACTGGGCTCGAGCGCCGCCTCCGCGGCGGCCGGCGCGTTTGCCGCGAACTGGCTATACGGCCGCCAGCTCAGTCTCGAGCAGTTGATTCTCGCGGCGACGCAGGCCGAGGCCGAGGTGTCGGGCGGCTTTTTCGCCGACAACACCGCGCCGGCCCTGCTCGGGGGCGCGACGCTCACGCGCTGCACCGTGCCCCTCGATGTCACCCGGATTGGGTTCATTCGGCGGCTCAAAATCATCCTCGTGACGCCGTCGATCACCGTGCTCACCCGCGATGCGCGTCGCATTCTGCCGGATCAGATTCCGATGCGCGCGTTCGTCGCGAACATGGCGAACACGGCGCTGATCACCGCGGCGTTTGCGAAGAACGATTATTCTCTGTTCGCGCGCAGCCTGAACGATGTGGTGATCGAACCGATTCGGTCCCGTCTGATCCGCGGATTCGACCAGGTGAAGGAGAGCGCACTGCGGGCCGGCGCCGACGGCATGGCGATCTCCGGTTCCGGTCCCACCGTATTTGCGATCACGGACGATGCGCGAAAAGCCCGCGCGATTGAACAGCAGATGGTGCTCACGTTCAACGCTCTCGGTGTTCCCTCTCGGAGCTGGGTCACGACGATGGATCCGCACGGGACGCGGCGTCTCGAGGACGAGCCGGAGGGGCGGCGAAGATGATGCCCGTAGGATATAGTGAGTGATGCGGTAGAACCGAGATCCCATGAAGGCGGAGTCAGCGATTCTGGTGGTCGGCGCGACCGATCGCGAGTGGGCAGCCCTCGAACGAATCGTCCAGGCGATGTCGCCGGCGCCGTCGCTGCAGCGCGTGCCGGACGCGTCCGCGGCTGAGGCTCGTTGGCTCGAAGGGGATGTGCCGGCGGTCACGTTGTGCTTCTGCGATACCGTCAACGACCGGCCGTTGCGGACCCCGCCCGGCGGGGCCATCGTCGTGGTGGTGCGCCATGGCGGGGCATCCGACGCCGGCGAACTGGCTGAGTCGAACGTTGATCTGGTGCTCCGGGCCCCTGTGTCCGACCGTGAGTTCGGCTTGTTGTTCACAGCGATGCTTCGGCTCCATCGGCGCCATAAGGAATCTCTGCGTCGCGAGCAGGCCCTGCAAACTGTTCTGCGTCAGCGCACCACAGATCTCTGGGAGATGGAGGAACGATTCCGGTTGCTCGTGGAACATTCGCCGGATGGAATCATTGTGCTGGCTCCGGATCGCGCGATTCTCGACGCCAATCCGGCGGCGGGCGAGTTGTTGGGCGCGCGGCGGGATCAGCTCGTGGGCGGCGCATTCGATGCGTTCGTGCCGCCGGAACAGGTGCCCGCTGTGCGGGACGCAATGAGCGGTTGGCTCCAGGGGGGGCAGGGGGCGATCGAATGCGAACTGGTTTCGCCCACCTTGGGCCGCCGGCCGACGGAGATCCGGGCCAGTGCGGTGAGCGTGGCGGGGCAGAGGGCGGTCATTCTGCACATTCGCGACCTGAGCGAGCGGCAGCAACTGGAACGCGGGCGCCGCGAGGCCGAGGCCCGATACCGCCGGCTAGTCGAGCAGATTCCCGCCATCACCTATGTGTTCGATTTTCTGCCGCACCGCACCACCTACATCAGTCCCCAACTGGCATCCCTGCTGGGGTTCTCTCCCGAAACATGGATGGCGGATCCGGAGATGTGGTGGCGCGTCATCCATCCCGACGACCGCGACCGTGTACGCCATTTGGTCTGCGATGTGCACGACGTTTCCCATGAGCCGTTCCTCATCGAGTATCGGGTATTCGCCGCAGACGGTCGCGAAGTGTGGATCGAGAACCGGGGTGCCTACGTGGATCTCGGAGACCGATGGATTCTGCAAGGCGTGATGATGGATGTGACGGCTCGCCGCCGAGCGCAGGAGGAGATCCGCGCCGGATGGGAACGGCTGGCGCAAGTCCAGCGCATGGAGGCGGTGGGACGCCTCTCGGCCGGAATCGCGCACGACTTCAACAACATGCTGACCGCCATTCTGGGCTACGGACAGCTCATCGAACACGACCCGTCCCTCCCCCACTCGATTCGAAACGATCTCGGTGAAATGATGCAGGCGGCGCGCCGGGCCGAAGCGCTGGTGCGTCAGCTCCAGGCGTTCAGTCGCACCTCGCCCGCCGAGCGCGCGCCGGTGGATGTCAATGAGGTGGTTCGGGGTATGGACCGCTTGCTCCGCCGAACGCTGGGGCGAGACGTCGAGATCGTCACGCTGCTGGATGATCAGCCCTGTCCGATCGAAGGGGATTCGGCGCGCTTGAGTCAGGCCTTGATGAACCTGGCCGTGCGTGCGCGGGACGTTCTTCCCGCCCACGGCCGTTTGTGCGTCAGCACGGCGGTTCTCGTGGCCGATGAGGAATTCGTCCGTACGCGGCCGGGACTACTGCCCGGCGAACTCGTTCGTCTCGAGGTGGCCGACAATGGGCCAACGTTGGACGATCAGGCGCTCGCGCGCATTTTCGAGCCGTTCGCCCGCCTGGGCGACGAGCGCGGCAGCGGCCTGTCGCTCGCCGTGGTTCAGTCCATCGTGACGGGCATGGGCGGTCATATCGAGGCGGCGCGGGGCGAGGGCGGGGGGACCGTCTTCACGATGTATTTTCCGCATCGGCCCGATCTGACGGGCGCCGCGGTCCGGGAAATGACGACGGCCGAGGCGCCGGGTGGACGTGAGCGAATTCTCGTCGTGGACGACGAGCCCGGCGTTCGCGGACTCGCGGCGCGGATGCTGCGGTCGGCCGGTTACGAGGTCACCGAAGCGGCCAACGGCATCGAGGCGCTTCATCTGTTCGAACGTGAGCCCGATCGTTTCGACCTCGTGCTCACCGACATCATCATGCCCGCAATGTCTGGGCCGGAACTGATCGAGCGGCTGCTCGCCATCCGCCCCACATTGCGCGCGATGTGCATGACAGGCTATGCCCACGATCCGTTTGCGGTGGTCTCTGAATCGGCTCGCGTTCCCGTCCTTGCGAAGCCGTTCACGCGGGCGTACCTCCTGCTGCACGTGCGCCAACGACTTGACGGTATGGCCGATGCCGCAGGGCACGACGAACCATCCGAAACATGACGGCCGGCCGACTCGGGCAGCGAGCAGCAGCGTGAGAGGGAACGCAGCGGCCGCCAGTCCATGCGGTGGAAGCATGGCGCCATTAGAGAGGCGGAGGAGGCGGAGAGTTCCCATCCGTCGCCAACGAAGTGTCTCGTCTCGACTGACCGAGCACCCAAACCACCAGCAACGTCAACGATAGGAGTATCCGAAGGCGGTCGCCGAACTGCCATGTGCCGACCGTCGGCTGCCAGCGACTCGGAATACCCAACCACAGGGCGGCGGCGTGGCCGGGCGCGGTTTTCAGGAGGGGCCCCCAACTCAACCATCCGGCGGCCCCAAAGATGAGAACCCGCGCGCATGCGATTCCGCCTCGGACGAAACACTTCCTCGCAACACCAGAGGCTGGCCGTGCCGCTTTCGGTTCCACCGGATCCGCCAATGGCCGCGCGCAGCGCCGACACTCGGCGGGAGACTTTCGACGCGATGCATCAGACTTCAGAGGTGAACCGCAATCCGGACAGTATACCGTCACGTTGGATCATCGATGTCCCGAGGTAACCTACACGCAAAAACGATGTCGCCAACTCGAATTGTGTTGTTATTCGATGAGCATCGCGTGCGGTGGGTGACCTCGCCCACGGGGTGTTTCATGGGGGCAAAGCCAACGCGTTGGGGGGCGCGCCGCCGTTCTTGGAGAGGAACTCTGCGGGGGGGATTCGTTCGTTCCGGAGTGGAGTGGCGGCCGATCTCGCTGTGTCGCGCCGGTGTGCTCAAGTCGTCAAGGACGGCCAGCTCGCTGGGGGCGCCACGCATCGCGCGGCTGGGTTGCGGATGCCCCGCCGTCGGGCGATGGTATGCACGGAGCCACACGACATGAACGATTCGGTCGCCGAAAAACTCGATGCGTTGGAGCGGTGGCTGCGGGAGGCCGGCGCCGTCGTGGTCGGCTTCAGCGGCGGCGTGGACAGCACATTGCTGGCGGTGGTCGCCTCGCGCGTGCTGGGTCCCCGTGCGCTGGCGGTGACGTCCAATTCGCCGTCGCTCAAGCGGGCGGACCTCTTGCTCGCGGAAGAATTGGCTGCGGCGCATGGGCTGCGCCATGTCGTGATCCGTGGCGACGAATTTCAAAACCCCGCGTATGTCGCGAACGCGCCGGACCGGTGTTTCCACTGCAAGACGGACTTGTTTGAAAAACTTGTGGCGATGGCGGAGGCGGAGGGTGGCGCCGTGGTGGTGGATGGTTCAAATGCGGATGATGCCCACGATTATCGACCGGGGCGGGAGGCGGCACGCCGGCTCGGGGTGCGCAGCCCGCTGGCGGAACTCGGGTTCACGAAGGGCGATGTGCGCGAGGCGTCCCGGCGACTCGGCCTGCCGACCGCGGACCGCCCCGCGTCGGCGTGTCTTGCGTCGCGCGTGCCGTACGGCACCCCGGTGACCGGCGAGCTGTTGGGGCGGATCGAGCGGGCCGAGGCGGCGTTGGCCGAGCTCGGCTTCCGGGTCGTGCGGGTGCGCGCACATGGGGACGTGGCTCGCATCGAGCTTGGCGCCGCGGAGATCGCCCGTATGTTTGAGCCCGAGGTGCGCCAATGTGCGGCCGCACGTGTGCGCGCGTGCGGTTTTCGCTATGTTGCCCTGGACCTGGAAGGGTACCGAACCGGCAGCCTCAACGCTTCGGTTCAGTCGGGCGTGCCGTCGGACGAAGCCGACTCGATGATCCCGGCGCCGAGCAGCTCATCGCCGTCGTAGATCGCGGCCACCTGCCCGGGCGTGATCGCGAACTGGGGCTCATCGAACTCCACGATGAAGCGATCCGGCATCTCCACATGGATGCGGGCAGCGGCGGGGACGTGACGTTGCCGAATGCGGCATGCCGCGCGGAATTCCTTCGCGGGCGGTTCTGGCCATGGGATCCAATTCGCGCCGCACGCGAGCAGCCGCCCCGAGAGCGCGTCGGCGCGCCGGCCGACCACCAGCCGGTTGGCGGCGGGCTCGATGCGAACCACATACCAGGGTTCAGCGGCACCGCCGATGCCAAGGCCGCGGCGCTGTCCGACCGTGTAGTGAATGAGACCTCGGTGGCGCCCCAACGGCCGTCCCTCCTCGTCCACGATGTCTCCCGGCCGCTGATCCGTGGCATCGAACAACGTCGTGTAGGTGCCCGCTTCGAGGAAGTCCTGGCTCTCGGCGAGCCGGACAAAGTCGTTCAGCCCCGCTGCCGCGGCCATTTCACGCACGCGCGGCTTCGTGAGGGAACCCAGCGGCAGGAGCAGTTGCTGTAGCTGCGCCGGCGATGTCAGCGCCAGAAAATACGATTGGTCCTTCGCATCATCCAGAGCGCGGTACAATCGCACCCGCCCGGACTTGCCGTTCGGACGCAATCGCGCGTAGTGGCCAGTCGCCAACCAGTCGAACTCGAGACCGGCCGCTCGCGCGGCCTCCACCAGACGGCCCAGCTTCACGCGGCGGTTGCACCAGGCACACGGATTCGGCGTCCGCCCGCGCCGGTACTCCTCGCGAACGTAGTCCAGAACCTCGCGACGGTAGTCCGGGGCCAGAGGAATTTCATGGAACGGAATCCCGAGGCGGGCGGCCAGACCCCGCAATCGTTCGACTTCGCGTTCCTCACCCGGGCCGTAACAGCCGGAGCGTCCGGTGGCCGGCAGCGGGATCGATCCGTCCCAGACTCGCATGGTGAGCCCGATCACACGGAATCCGGCCGACGCCAGCAGGACCGCGGTGACCGCGGAATCGACGCCGCCACTTAGGCCCACCGCCACGCGAGCGCCGGGATCGGCTCGTTCCAGCTCTCGCCGCACGTCGTCCGGAATGGACCGCCAACTCGTCACGCGTTGAAGATTAGGTGTGCCGGCCCGAACGCACAAGGCCCGACGCCCTCGGCTTGTCGCGCGCAGCGGTGATTTGACGCCTTCCCCGCGGCGCAATATAGTGGAGAGTCTTTCGGTATAATGGGCGGATTCTATCGCCGAGACGAGGAGCGCATGGGTCAGCACCGTCAAAAACGTTCGAAACCGTCTCGTTCGTCATTGTCGCGCGGGTCCCGGTCGGGCGAGACGCCGTCCCGCACGGAGGTTTCCCGGCCGGCCTCGGCGCCGCAGCGCTCGGCCGCCGCGGCCGCCGGGCCGTTGCTGGTTGGTGCCGCCGAAGTGCGGGCCGCGGCCGCCGGAGCGCCATTGGCCACGACGACGCGGATGGATCGCGAGACTCGGAATCAGAAGATCAAGGAACTCATTTCCCTCGCCAGCGAGCAGGGTGGCTATCTGACGTTCGACGACATCAACGACGCGTTGCCGGAAAGCTGCGTGAGCCCCGCCGAATTGGACGGCCTGCTGATGATGTTCCGGAGCATGGACATCGACGTCATCAGCTCGGCCGACGTCGACAAGTACAAGTCGCAACTGGAAGAGGAGACCCGCGCGCGTCATGCGCAGCGCGCCGATGTGCTCGATGATCCGGTTCGGATGTACCTGAAGCAGATGGGGCAGGTGCAGCTCCTCACGCGCGAGCAGGAAGTGGAGATTTCGAAGCGGATCGAGGAGGCGGAACTCCAAAGCCGTCAGCTGTTCTGTCGGTTCGGGTTTGCCGTGCGCGCGTTCACGGACATCGCGGAGCGGCTAGGACACGGGCGGGAGCGGTTCGACCGGGTCGTGAACGACAAGCTCGCAGGCAGTCGCGACCGTTATCTCAAACGATTGCCGGCGCTCTGCCAGGAGGTTGCGCGCGCCCACCGGGCCGCGGTTCAACGGTTTGATGAATGGATGCGGCGCCGAAAGCGGTCGAAGGCCGCCGATGCGAGCGCACGACAGGCGTTCGAGCGCGCGCGGCAACGCATGGAGGAGCTTCTCAAGAAGTTCTGTTTTAAACAGAAGGCGATCGAGGATTGCGTGGCGGTGGCCGATGAAGTCTACGCGCAGTTCCGCGAGGCGTCGCGAGCGATCGAAGCGTGGCGAGGACGCGCGCGAGGCCGGCCCGTGCCGCCGGCGGTGGCCGAGGCCATGTCGCGCCTCGAGGCGATCGCGAGAGACGCGCTCGTGCCATCCGAGGAGTTCGAGGCGCGCTACCGGGACTTCAAGACGTGGATGCGCAATGCGCAGCGGGCCAAATCCGAGATGGTCGAGGCGAACCTGCGCCTCGTGATCAGCATTGCGAAGAAGTACACCAACCGGGGGCTCTCCTTCCTTGACCTCATCCAGGAGGGAAACATGGGCCTCATGAAGGCGGTGGAAAAATTCGAATACCGGCGCGGGTATAAGTTCAGCACATACGCGACGTGGTGGATCCGGCAGGCGATCACCCGTTCGATCGCGGACCAGGCGCGCACGATCCGTATTCCCGTGCACATGATCGAGACGATCAACAAGCTGATGCGCGTCCAGAAGCAGTTGCTCCAGGAATACGGGCGCGAGCCGACGCCGGAAGAGCTCGCGGAGGAAATGAATCTGCCGGTCGAACGGGTCCGCGGCATTTTGAAGATCGCGCAGCAGCCGATTTCGCTGCACAGCCCCGTCGGCGACAGTGACGACACCAGCTACGGCGATTTCATCGCCGACGCGACCGCAGAGGATCCTGCTCATGTCACCGCGCACGCGATGATGAAAGAGCGCCTGCGGGAGGTGATGCAGACGCTGACGGAACGGGAGCAGGAGGTCCTGAAACTTCGGTTCGGCCTGATCGACGGGTATTCCCGCACGCTCGAAGAGGTCGGCCGCAAGTTCCGTGTGACGCGGGAGCGCATCCGACAGATCGAAGCCAAGGCGCTGCGAAAACTGCGGCACCCCACGCGCATCCGGAAGCTCGAAGGCTTCCTCGAAAGCCGCGGTTGAGGCCTCGATGATCCCGAGTGCGCCTCCTCAGCGCGTCGTCAAACGAGACGGCCAGATCGTTCCCTACGATCGCGATCGAATTGAAACGGCGATCTTGCGCGCGCTCGCTTCGATCGGTCAGGGCGACCGGCGGGTTGCGGCCTCGCTGGCCCGCGATGTCGAGGCAATGCTCGCGTCCGCGTATGGCCCTGCGGCGGCCCCGACCGTGGAGGACATTCAGGACATCGTGGAACGCGTGCTGATGCAGTCTGGTCGCGCGGAGGCTGCCCGCGCCTACATCATTTACCGTCACGAGCGCGCGCGGCTGCGCGACGCGCGCGCCCGGCGCATCGAGGCCACGGACAATATCCCGTACCGCGTGATCTATGAGGTTCTGCGCTGGAACCTCGACCACGAATGCGCCAGCATCGCCGATCTCAACCGGCGCATCGCGGAGGGGCGATATGCGCAGCTCGTGCGCGACGTCGAGGCGAGGTACGAGGCGGACGTGCGTACCGCGGCCTCCCGCATCATCGAGCGGAGGGCCGACGTACGCCTCGTGATTGTGGCGGGGCCCTCCTCCTCCGGCAAAACCACCACGACGCTGAAGCTCTCTGAACACCTGGAGGCCGCGGGGCTGCATCTTCGCGCGTTGAATCTCGACAACTACTTTTTCGACCTAGAACAGCACCCGCGCGACGAGTTTGGCGACTACGATTACGAAACGCCCCAGGCGTTGGACATCGAACTAATCAATCGCCACCTGACCGACCTCCTGGCGGGCCGCGAGATCCTTGCGCCTCGGTACGATTTCACGACGGGGCGGCGAACCCTCAACGTCACGCCCGTGCGGCTACAGTCCGATGAAATCCTGCTGATCGACAGCCTGCACGGCCTCTATGGCCCATTGACGGGTTCGATCCCAGCGGCGCAGAAGTTCCGCATCTACATCGAGACCCTCGAACAGATCCGCAACGCGCACGGCGAGTTTCTGCGCTGGGCGGACCTGCGCATGATGCGGCGGATGGTGCGAGACGCCTGGCACCGCAACCACCGCCCGCTCGAAACGATCACCCACTGGCATTACGTGCGGTCGAGCGAACTCAAATACATCATTCCGTTCATCGGTGAGGTGGATTTCATCGTTAATAGCGCACTGCCGCACGAGCTTCCGATTCTGAAGCCGCGGGTGTGGAACGTCTTGCCCGAGGCCATCCGCGCCTGCCGGGACGAGCCGAGGCGGCAGGATGCTTACCTGCGAGCCAAGCGGCTGTATGAGTGGCTCGAACCGCTGACGACGGTCGAGACCGACGACGTCATCCCGCGACGGTCGCTCCTTCGCGAGTTCATCGGTGGCAGCGAGTACCATTACTAACGAGTGCGGCGACGGAAGGGGCTGAGCCCGCCGAGAGCGACCGCGCGCGGCCTTCGAGCCGCGGAGGGGGTAACGGAAATGCGGGAGCGGCGATGCGGCCCAACAAAGTTCGCCGTTCGTCGGCCGGGGCGGGACGCTGACACCTCATCCCGACCGTGAAATTGGTCGGCGGGGGGCAGGAACGGTCGGGCGTCGTTCCTTTCGTTCCTTACAACGGGGGAGCGAGAAGTTTTGCCGCTTCTTCACGACGGTCGGCGGCCTCGCTGTCCTTCGCAATTCGCTCCAACGCCGCGCGAACGCTGGGCGCGGGGCGGGCACCGGCAGCGCGCGCCGCCCGCAGCACGGCAAGCTCTGCCTCGGCGCGAACGGCCGGCTGGTCGAGAAACCGCGCTGCCACCTCCGCGCCGGCGGGGCCGCTCTCCGCGAGGATGGCGAGCAACGCCCGCTGTTCATCGGCGTGTTCGAGCATGGGGGCGATGTCCGCCGCGCGCGCGGTGCGCTCGGAGGTATCGAGGCCGGTCGCTTGACGCAGCACCTGCACAAGGCCCCGCTGGGCCAGCCGGCGGGTCGCGGCGTCCGCGTGCCGCGCCGCCGCCATGAGAGGCGCCAACGCGGAAGGATCCGCCCAAGCGCTCAGCGCTCGGATGGCGGCGTTGCGTATGGCCGCGTCCTCGGAGCCGGCGGCCTCCGCGACGGCTGGGAGCAGCTCGGGCGGACGCAGCCGTCCGACCAGGGAGAGCAGTGCGATCCGCGAGGTGGGCGATTTGGCAGCCGTCCAGCGAGCGGCGAGGTCACTGGCCGAGCGGGACAAGCGCAGCGCGGCGGCCTCCGCCGCGGTGACCCAGGCGGCCGTATCCGCCTCATGGGTGGAACTCATCAGCCCGTCCAAAAGTCGGGACCATTGCGCCGCACCCGCAAGGGCGCCGGCCTGCTTGATGGCCTCGCGGCGCAACGCGTCGTCGGACGATGCCGTCAGCTCGAACACCACCGGCGCAAGCGTTGGAACGCCCCGATCCCCGACCGCGCGCAGCAGCTCGAGCCGCACGTCGCCGTCCGTCGTGCGGAGGAGCTCTTCGAAACGTTGGTCTACACCCGGGCCGTTGATGCGCCGCAATGCCCGACGGGCGACGGCGCGCTCCTCCTCCGGACTCTCCGCAGCGGCCTTCGCGAGAACGGCCACCGACTCAGCGGAGCCGGCCCCGCCCAGTGCCCGGAGCGCGGCCGTTCGGACGGCCGGTTCGCTGGACGCGAGGAGGGGCTGGATCAGGCGATCGGCGCCGGGGGCACCGCGGTCCTCCAGCAGCCCCAGAACCGCCACCTGCGAAGCTGCGGGGAGGATCCCGAGCGCGTTGGCCGCGCGAGCCAGGGCGGCGTCATCGGAATACCGTTTCAGAATCTCGACGCCGGCGGCCTGCATCGCGCCGTTGGTCGAGCCGAGCATCGTGAGAGCACGGTATAGCCGTTCATTCGCGGACGTTGCAGCAGCGGTTGCCAGCGCCGCAGCCGCCCGCACGTGGTCGGGCGCTCGGGCGCCATCGAGGGCGACGAGACATCGTTCCGCCGTCCCACGATCCGCGCGCGCAATCGCCGTATCAAGGCAGGCCAGGCATGCATCCCATCCTCCGTCCTGAGCAACACGGGCGGCGACCTCGATGTAACGGATCAAGAGGTCGGCGGCGGCCGGCGTCGCGATTCGACCCAGCGCCCGCACCGCGAGCGCGGCAAGCTCGGTGTCCTGCGATCGTAGGAACGGCTCGATGGCGCTGACCGATTGCGCTTCCGCATGGGTCCCGAGAATCCGCAGCACGTGTGCCTGCCCAGCCGCCGGCAGATGGGGCAGCGCCGACCGAAGTCGGTCGTCCACACCCGGTGTGCGCATCCGTTCGAGCGTCGCGGCCGCATCGGGTCCCACGGCGGGATCCGCGAGCAGCTGCAGCAATGGCTCCACCGAGCCGGGCGACCCGAACCGCCCTAGCTGTTGCAGTGCAAACTGACGCGCGCCCCGGGATGCCGAGGGGTCGCGGGCCAGCGCGAGAAGGGCGGCTTCGGCGGCAGATCGTCCGGCAGCGGTACGGCACGCGTTCAGCACCTGCTCGGCCGCCACAAGGGGTGCGCGGTCCTGGCCGTACTCCCATTGCGCGACGGACGCCATGGTCTCGCGGAGCGTCGTCGCGCGTTCCGTGGCCGTCGGCGAGACGGACACACACCCACCGGCGAGCCATGCCGCAGCGCCGAGCATGACCGTGTATCCAGTCAGACGTCGTAGGTTCATGGAAATCGTTCCTCTATGGTTCAGATCCGCCACGGAGCGCGCATCGGCCGTTCGATCCAGCGTTGGGCTTCCGAGTCGCCGATGATGCGCTCGGCGGCCGGATCCCAGCGGATCGGTCGGGCCAGCTCCATCGAGGCGTTCAGCAGGTGGCAAATCGTTGCCGAGCGATGTCCGATCTCGTGATCGGCGATCGGCCGGCGGCGCGACCGCACCGCGTCGAGGAAATTCCGATGGTGCCCGCCACTACGTTCCGTGCGCCGTTCGTGCGGCAGGATTCGTTCGCGGAGCAGAGAAGGCGGGTCGGCCTCAAGGCGACCACCGTGAATGTGAATGAAAATCCATCCGTCCGTTCCGACGAGTTTCAAACCGCGGTCGCCCTCGCTGCGGCCATGAACGCGGAGGCCGTCGGCGTAGCGGTATTCGAATTCGAAGTCCATGAACGCGTCAAAGATCGGGCTTGGTCCGCGACGTCCTGTGGCCCGCAGCCAGACCGGTCCGCTGTCGTCGTGGTTCGTGATGTATTGGACGAGGTCGAGCACATGGGCGCCGCGGTCGGTCATTTCTCCGCCGCCTGTGGCCATCCAGAACCGCCAACCGAAGTGCGTCGCATTGGGGAAATAGGGCCGCCAGGGGGCCGGACCGAGCCAGAAGTCGTAGTCCAGCGACTCGGGCGGCGTTTGGGGTTCGAACGGGCCGACGGCCTGCCGGATGCGCTGATGGTGAGGTTCGGATGTGGGCAGGCGAACCTCAACTTCGCGCAGGCGGCCGATCCGGCCGTTGTTGACCAATTCCCAGGCGAAGCGGCAGCTGTCGTTCGACCGCTCGTGGCTACCCGTTTGGAGCACGCGTCCGTATCGCTTCACCGCACCGCACACTGCGCGGCCCTCCGGAATCGAATTCGTCAGCGGTTTCTCGCAGTAGATGTCCTTGCCCGCACGGGCAGCGGCCACGCAGATGAGGCCGTGCCAGTGGTCGGGCGTGGAAATCGACACCACGTCAATGTCCTCGCGGGCGAGGAGCTCGCGAAAATCGTGATAGGTGGCGAGGTCCTGTTCGCCGATGGCGCGGCCGACCTTTTCGGCGTGGGTGCGCGCGGTGGCGATGGCCGGCACAAGCCCCTTGCCCGCGGCGTCTCGCTCAACGTCGCACAGCGCCACAACCTGGGCATCGGGTTGCGCAATGAAGTTCCGCAGGTTGCCCTGTCCTTGGCCTCCGACGCCGATGCACCCGATGGTGATTCGTTCGCTCGGCGGCACGAGACCGCCGCGACCGAGAACCTGCGCGGGCACGATCAAGGGCGCCGATACCGCAACGGCCGCTTGAAGAAACGAACGCCGCGTAACGGTGGTGGGGGTGGCGCGGGTTGAAGGCGGACACGCGTTCATCATCTTCTCTCCTGACACCTCAACGTATCGTTGGCGACGGCGTGTGCGGTGCAGCCGGCGGCTGAGGGAGGGGCCAGCCGTCTGCGCGGATCCTGCGGCCACACTCGCGTAGGGTCGCCACATCCTCCGGGTGAATCTCGCCCTCCGGCAGCGGCCCGGTGTTCATCAGCAAATTGCAGCGTCGGCCGAGGGCGGCGCCCAGTCGGCGCAGTGTCTCCTGCGCGTCGAGATGTCGGCCATCATCGGCGGCCTGATAACCCCAGACCTGTGGTTGCAGCGTGTCGCAGATTTCGTTCCATTTGTCGCGATTGGCGGCCCATGCGCGCGCGGCAATCCGGGCGCTCTCTTCCCCAATCAGTTTCCGGACGCGGTCCTCGAGGGACTGTCCGGTGCGCTCCGGTGCGGCAAAGTCTTCGGTTCCCGTGGCTCCCTGTTTGAACGAGATCAGACAGTGCGGCTGGAGGCGGCGAACCAGGGCGTAGGTCTCTTCGATCGGGAAAAGGTCCGGGCGTGAGTAATATCCCATGATTGGATCGAACCAGAGACCCGCCAGCGGCCCGTAGTGGGTCAGTAGCTCCCGAAGCTGGGCATGCACGAACTCAATGTAGTGGCGAAAGTCCTCGTCTTTTTGGAACTTGTAGGAAGGCTCCGGGGTCGGATAGGCGGGACGTGCCATGTTCCACTTCGAAACTTCGTTGCTGTAGAAGTACGGGTGCCGCCAGTCCAGCGCATAGGAATAGTAGAGGAACAGCCCGAGTTTCTTCTTCTGGCATGCCTCGGCGAGTTCGGCGATCAGGTCACGGCGGGCGGGCGAGGCTTTGGCGTGGTAATCATTCTGCGCGGTTTCGAAGAGGCAGAAACTGTCGTGGTGGCGGGCAGTGATGTTCACATAGCGCATGCCGGCTTCGCACGCGAGGTCAGTGATGAAGTCGGCATCGAACCGGCGCGCGGTGAACCGATCTTTCAGCTTTTCGTACTCCGCGACCGGAATCTTTTCGCGCAGCATTACCCATTCGCCACGGCCGAGAATGGAGTAGAGCCCGTAATGCAGGAAGAGGCCGAACTTGGCTTCTCGAAACCATGCCAACGCTGCGGCCCGAGGATCGCGCCGGAACAGGTCGGCCAGGCCTTCGAGATGGGGCGGCACCAGCGTGGCCGCAGCTGAGGCGCCGCCGGTCAAGACGGTGGGAACCGCAAGTGCCGTGCTCTGCAGAAATCGTCGCCGGCGGAGGAGGTTCATGCGGAGGCCACGTCCTTGATCGCGTCGTTTCAATGACCGCATCCACGGTGCCAGAGTCGAGCGTACGCGTCAAGGCGTCGGGCACAGGCTCCTTCCTCCACGGCGCAACGGCGCACGAGGTAGGTGGGTTGCGAAGTGGCGGCCGGCCGGTATAGTTGTTGCACATCCGCACCGCCGGATGGTGCGGTTCAAGCAGAGACGCAAGGGGAGCGACGATGAAGGTGCTGATCGGAGATCGGGAATTCTTCAAGGGCATTAGCAAGATTCAGTATGAGGGGCCGGATTCGCGGAATCCGCTGGCCTTCCGATGGTACGACGAGGAGAAGGTCGTGGCCGGCAAGAAGCTGCGCGAGCATTTGCGATTTGCCGTCGCCTACTGGCACTCGTTCTGTGGCACCGGCGGCGACCCCTTTGGCGCGCCCACCCGCCGGCTTCCGTGGCTGACCGCGACCGATCCGATTCAGCGGGCCAAGGACAAGATGGACGCTTGCTTTGAGTTCGCGACGAAGCTGGGCATCCCCTTCTACTGCTTCCATGACTACGACCTCGTCGAGGAGGGCGATACGCTCGCTGAGAGCGAGCGGCGGCTCCAAGTGATGGTCGAGTACGCGAAGGCGAAGCAGAAGGCCTCAGGCGTGAAACTGCTCTGGGGCACCGCCAACCTGTTCAGCCATCCGCGATACATGAACGGCGCGGCGACGAACCCCGATTTCGCGGTCGTTGCGCGGGCCGGTGCGCAGGTGAAGATGGCGTTGGACATCACGATCGAGCTCGGTGGCGCGAACTACGTGTTTTGGGGGGGGCGCGAGGGTTACATGAGCCTCCTCAACACGGACATGAAGCGCGAGCTGGAACATATGGGCCGGTTTCTGGCGATGGCGCGCGACTACGCACGGTCGCAGGGATGGAAAGGCACGCTGCTCATCGAGCCGAAGCCGATGGAGCCTTCCAAGCACCAATACGATTTCGACGCCGCCACCGTCATCGGTTTTCTGCGGCACCACGGCCTCGACAAGGACTTCAAGCTGAACATCGAGGTCAACCATGCCACTCTCGCGAATCACTCATTCCAGCACGAACTGCAGGTCGCCGCCGATGCGGGCATGCTCGGCAGCATTGACGCCAACCGCGGCGATTACCAAAACGGCTGGGACACCGACCAGTTTCCGGTGAACCTGTACGAGCTGGTCGAGGCCATGCTCGTCATCCTTCCTGCGGGCGGTTTCAAGACCGGCGGCATCAACTTCGACGCGAAGGTGCGCCGCAACTCGACCGACCTGGAGGACATGGTCATCGCCCACATCACGGGGATGGATGCGTTCGCTCGCGCGCTGATCGTGGCGGATGAGATTTTGCGGACGTCCCCCTACCTCAAGATGCGGAACGAGCGCTATGCCTCGTTCGATTCCGGCGCCGGCGCGAAGTTCGAGAAGGGCAAGCTCACGCTTGAAGACCTGCACCGCATCGCGATGAGCCAGGGAGAGCCGAAGCAAGTCAGCGGAAAACAAGAGCTCTACGAGCTCATTCTGAGCCAGTATCTGTAATCGGCCGCAGGGGCGGAGCGCCGGTCATGCGGGTGCGGATCCGGCGTTCCGCCACCGACCTAACGGTCAGATGTCCGAGCCTGCCAGCGGTCGCAGAATGATGCTCACAATGTGCGAAACGGTATCGGCGTAGGTCGAATCGTCTTTGAGCTTCAGCCAAGCCGGGTCGGAGCGGAATTTCGCCCAGGCCACGTCGAGCTGCTCCCGCGAGTCGAACGCCAACATATAGACCAGGTTCGGTAGGCGTTGGCCGGCAATCGAGGCGCCGAACAGGACCGGGTTCAGGCCGACCCGTTCGAAGATGGCGAGTTCGCCGCCGTCATCGAACATGTGCACCTTCCAGCGCGCGCGGTCCTCATTGTGGCTTTCATAGATGCGGAGCTGGGCGACGCGATCGGGGCCACGAACCGGCGCGCGTACTCGCGGGCACATCCGAAACCCACGCAGTAATTGTGTGTCGCGGCGAAGGTAGACCGGATCGTTGAGTGGAGCGGCGAGCGCGTGGATCTCCGCCGCCCGATAGGCGGCATCGGCGGCGAGGCGCTCGTCGAGCGTCACTGCCGAGGATGCGTCCGGGTGGGGGATCACGATGTAGATGCGGAGCTCGAGGTTGGTGTCCGAAGCAAGGTTGGGATTGTCCGATGCGCGAGCCCGAAAGATGCCGATGGGCGCACAACCGAGCCGCCGCAACGCCGGCGCGAGTGCGTCGGCCGCAAAGCCGGCGAATGACTCGAGGCGGTGGGGCGAGGAAAAGTGATACGTTCGAAGCTCA
This sequence comes from uncultured bacterium, assembly GCA_938010045.1. Lineage (GTDB taxonomy): Bacteria > Verrucomicrobiota > Kiritimatiellia > PWTM01 > PWTM01 > CAACVY01. Next base: position 155,156 of record CALLFZ010000017.1, on the reverse strand, counting down.
ATCACTTGCCGCTCTTCAGTGCGTCCGGAACCGGCGCACAACGCCGATGCCGCGGTCAGGATCACGAACATGCGAACTCGTTTCATGGACACCTCCGTGACACCTCCGGCTTCTACGACGTTCGCGGCGGTCCTGCAACCCGTTCCGGGGCGTTCGTGGCGGTCCTTGCAGGTCGGCCGGTTGCGTGTACATTGTGCCAGCGTTCTTCCGGAGATGATGACATGAGCGTGACACCCGGCCAGATGGCGCCGCCGTTTCAACTGAGCGACCAGAACGGCCACATCGTGTCGTTGCAGGAGTTTCGAGGACGGAAGGTTCTGGTCTACTTCTATCCCAAGGCCGACACGCCCGGCTGCACGAAACAGGCCTGTTCGGTTCGAGATTCGATGGCCGAGCTTCAGCGTGCCGGCATCGTCGTACTCGGCGTCAGCCCGGATCCGCCGGCGGCACAGTCGAAGTTCGATACGAAATATCGGTTGGGTTTTCCGCTGCTCTCGGATCCCGATCACACGGTGGCGGAGGCCTATGGGGCCTGGGGCGAAAAGCGCATGTACGGCAAGTCCTACTTCGGCATCGTTCGATCGGCGTTTTTGATTGGCGAACGCGGGCAGGTGCTCGCCGCGTGGATTCCGATCAAACCCGAGGAAACCGTCCCGAACGCGCTGGAGGCGATTCGGGCCGACTGAGTGCGGTCGGCCGGCGACGGCTCACACTCGGCGGCCGTTCAGCGGCCGCCGGCACCATACCTCTGCGGACGTGCGCGGTTCGGGGCGTTGGACTTCACCGTCCGGCACGTTATCATACGCGACCATACCAACCATGGAGGTCATCATGAACGAACGTGGACGTCTGAGCCGTCGCAAGTTTCTGCGCACCGCCGTGGCTGCGGCTCCGTTGGTGCTGCCGGCCCGCCTGTTCTCCGCAGCGGCGCCGAGCGGGCGAACGACCATGGGCTTCATCGGCATGGGCAAGCAGTCGCGCTCGCTGCTCGGCAATTTCATGTGGCGGACCCAAGTGCTCGCGGTGTGCGATGTGGACACAACCCGTCGCGAGCACGCGGTGGCCACGGCAAAAAAGTTTTACGAGAACCACCGGGATCTCGGCGTGCCGGACGTCACCGGCTACAACGACTTCCGGGATCTGCTCGCGCGGAAGGATCTCGACGCCATCTGCATCGCGACGCCGGATCACTGGCATGCGATCCTGATTCTAGAGTCCGTGCGATCTGGACGCGACGTCTACTGCGAGAAGCCGCTCACGCACAACATCCATGAAGCGATCGAGGTGATGAAGGCCGTCGCGCAGCACCGCCGGGTGTTGCAGACGGGGTCCATGCAGCGCTCATCGAAGGAGTTTCGGATCGCCTGCGAACTGGTGCGCAACGGCGTGATCGGAACGATCGATCGCGTGGAGTGCAGTTTCGGTGACCCGGGTGTGCCGTGCGATCTGCCGGCAGAGCCGGAGGAGCCGGGGCTGGATTGGAATCTGTGGCTGGGCCCCGCGCCGATGCGGCCGTACAATTCCGTGCTCAGCCCGCGCGGTCTGCACGACCACTTCCCAAATTGGCGAAAGTACCGTGAATATGGTGGCGGAATGGTGACGGACTGGGGCGCCCATCACCTCGACATTGCCCAGTGGGGGCTGGGCATGGACGAGAGCGGGCCGGTCGAGGTGCGGCCGCCGGAGTCGCCGAATGCGAAGCGGGGCGCGACCCTGATCTACGCGAACGGTGTTCGCGTGATCCACAAGGACGGCTTCGGGGTGCACTTCTTCGGCTCGGACGGCGAGGTCAAGGTCAACCGCGGCAAGTTCGAGCTCATCATCAAGGGCGAAACGGTGGCCTCCTCGAACCGCGAGAAGACCTCATGCGCCGCCGAGGTCGCGAAGGCAGAGAAAATGTTCCTCGCCGACGCGAAGATCCGCCTGTACGAAAGTAAGTCCCACAGCGATGACTTCCTGGCACGTATGAAGGATCGGGGCAAGCCGATCACGAGCGAGATCGTCGGGGCGCGCAGCGCAATCTGCTGCCATCTGATGAACTTGGCCTACTACCACCGGCAGGTGATCCGCTGGGATCCCGAACGGTTGCAATTTGCGGCCGGCACGGGTCGGGCCGAGTGGCTCACGCGGGACTACCGCGCGCCGTGGCGTGTCTGAGCCGCTGCGGGAGACCAGCGCGGCCGACTACTGGATCTCGCGCAGACGAAGGTTGCGCCAGCGCACTTCGTAGGGCCCAGCGCCCTTCGGGACGCTGTGCACCTGTAGGCCGATGAACCCGGTGGGGTGGGTTTCGAATATCGCCTCGTCCACGAGGTCCTCGACCAGCTCGCCATTGATCCAGGTTTGGATGCGCGGACCGTTCGCGACAATACGGTAGCGGTTCCACTCGTTGTCGCGGAAATGTTTGTGCGGGATCAAGCGCTCCTTCGGGGTCAGCCAGCCGCGGCCGGTTGCCTCGCCGTAGATATAGCCGGCTTCCGCGCCCTTCGGTCCGCTGCACTCGATTTCGACCTGCGGTCCGTACACGCGGCCCGGCGGGTCGGTGCGGCCGGTGCCCGTCGCCACGGCTTTCGTCTTGGAACGAATCTGCACGCCCGAGTTCAAACCGCAATCGAGTTTCACCTCGAACTCGAGCTCGAAGTTCGCGAAGTCGCGGGTGGTGCACAGGAACGAGTTGGGGCTGCCTTCGGTGGTGCGGCCCACGATCGCGCCGTGTTCGACACGGTAGGTCGCCGTGCCGTTGAGCTGCGTCCACCCATGTAAGGTGGCGCCATCGAACAGGTTCGTCCACCCATCCGCAGCGACGGCCCAGCTGGCCGTCCATACGATCCAGCTCGTGACCAACATCCGACGCGCCATGGTCAACCTCCATGGGATGATCGCATGATCGAGCTCGAATGGCGGGAACGCAAGCCGTTGCGGACCGAACGTCCAAGGCTTGGACGTTCCTTGGGGTTTGGTTCCCAGCGTTGGACCGAGAAGCGGCCGGGGGGCCATTCGCCGGGGCGAGCGGCGGAGGGGCGCGCCACGCGCCTGCCGGTCGGCTTGCGATCGGCCGGGCGGCTCCGTAGACTGCGCCGCGCTGTCGTGACGACTCCAGGCTCACCAACCACCATCGAGACGATGCGCGCCGAAGTCCAGCGCGTGGCACATCTTGCACGTCTGCATCTGGACGAGGCGACGGCGGAGCGAATCGCGCGGGATCTGGGGCGAATTCTCGAGTACGTGAACCAGCTTTCGGAGCTGGACCTCCAGGCGGTTGAGCCAACGGCTCACGCGATGCCGGTGGCCAACGTGTTCCGGCCGGACGAGGTAGCCCCGGGACTCTCACGCGGGGACGTGCTGAGCAATGCGCCCGCGGCGCGCGACGGCCTCTTTGTCGTGCCGCCGATCATTGAGTGACGCTGATGAGCAGTCCCGCGCAGTGGACGCTGACGGAGACGCGCGATCGGCTGGCGTCGCGTGAGGTGTCGTCGCGCGAGGTGGTCGAATCCGTGCTCAGCGCGATTGAGCGCCGCAACCGCGAGCTGAACGCCTACGTTTCGGTCAATGCGGAGGCTGCGCTGGAGGAGGCACGTGCGGCGGATGAGCGGCGCGCGCGTGGGGAGTTCTCACCGTTGCTGGGCGTGCCGATCGGTGTGAAGGACAACATTGCGGTGCGCGGCGAGCCGTGCACGTGCGCTTCGCGCATTCTTCAGGGCTATCGTTCGCCGTACGATTCGACGGTGGCGGCGCGGTTGCGTGCCGCCGGCGCGATCCTGTTGGGCCGACTGAACCTCGACGAATTCGCGATGGGGTCCAGCACAGAGACCTCGGTGTACGGCCCGGTACGGAATCCGTGGTCGGCCGAGCATGTGGCGGGGGGGTCGAGCGGCGGGTCGGCGGCAGCCGTGGCGGCGGATCTCGCGATCGCGGCGCTCGGGAGCGACACGGGCGGTTCGATCCGGCAGCCGGCGTCCTTTTGCGGTTGCGTGGGGTTCAAGCCGACCTACGGCCGGGTGTCGCGATACGGGCTGGTCGCGTACGCGTCCTCGCTGGATCAAATCGGTCCGCTCACGAAGTCGGTGCGAGATGCGGCGCTGCTACTGGACGTGATCGCGGGCCGTGATCCGCGGGATTCAACCACCCTCGATGTACCGGGGCTGGCCGCCGAAGCGGCGCTGATGCGCGTCGGCGCGGCGGATCTGCGGGGCCTGCGCATTGGAGTGCCGGCGGAGTATTTCGTGGCCGGGCTGGATCCCGAGGTCGAGCGACTGACCCGCGCTGCTCTTCGGCGCGCGACCGAGCTGGGCGCCCAGGCAGTGGAGATCCGATTGCCGCATACACGATACGCGGTAGCGGCCTATTATCTCATTGCCACGGCGGAGGCGTCGGCCAATCTTGCGCGCTACGACGGCGTCCGGTACGGCCTTCGCGTCGCCGCCGATGGGATTTTGGACATGTATGGCCGCACACGGGCGGCGGGTTTTGGGCTCGAGGTGAAGCGTCGCATCATCCTGGGGACTCACGCGCTCTCGGCGGGCTACTATGATCAGTACTATCTGCGCGCCCAGAAGGTCCGAACGCTGATCCGCGCGGACTTCGCGGCCGCGTTCGAGCGGTGCGACGTGATCGCCGGGCCAGTGGCGCCGACGCCAGCATTCCGGCTCGGCGAGCATCTCGACGATCCCCTCAAAATGTATTTGAGCGATGTCTACACCGTGCCGGTGAACCTGGCGGGCATCTGCGCGCTTTCGGTGCCGGTGGGCCGGACGGCCGCCGGACTCCCGGTGGGGTTGCAGTTGATCGGGCCGGCGATGGGAGAGCCCACGCTGCTGCGCGCGGCACTCGGATTCGAGCGCGAACGGGAGCGGCCGTCATGAGCTGGACGGCGGCCATCGGTCTTGAGGTGCACGTGCAGCTGCGCACGGCGTCGAAAATGTTTTGTGGCTGCCCAACCTCCTTTGGCGCGCCGCCCAACACGCAAGTGTGTCCGGTGTGTCTGGGGCTGCCCGGCGCGATGCCGGTAATGAATCTCGAGGCCATCCGGCTGACCGTGATGACCGGTCTGCTGCTCGGGTGCCGGATTGCGACGCGAAGCCGGTTCGACCGGAAGAACTACTTTTATCCGGACATGCCGAAGAACTACCAGATTTCGCAGTACGATCAGCCGTTGTGCCTGGGCGGCGCGCTGGACATCGGCCCGGCGGGCGCGCGTCGCTCCATCCGATTGCGACGGATCCACCTCGAGGAGGATGTGGCCAAGAGCCTGCATTATGGGAACTCCAGCGGAATTGATTTCAACCGGGCGGGCACGCCCTTGATGGAGATCGTCACCGAGCCGGACCTGCGGACTCCGGAGGAGGCTCACGAGTTCCTCACGGAGCTTCAGCGCGTACTCGAATACGGCCGGATCAGCGAGTGCAATCTCGAGGAGGGCAACATCCGCTGTGATGTGAACGTGAGCGTGCGTCGTGGGGAGGACGGCGCGCTCGGCACGAAGACCGAACTCAAGAATTTGAACACCTTCCGCGGCGTCCATCGCGCGCTCGCGGCCGAGATTCGACGGCAGATCGCCGTGCTCGAATCCGGGGGGCGCATCGTACAGGAGACGCGGCGTTGGAACGACGCGGCGGGCGTCACCGAGCCGATGCGCACGAAGGAGGAGGAGCATGACTACCGATATTTTCCCGAGCCCGATCTGATGCCGATCGAGCTCTCCGCGGAACAGATCGAGGTCTGGCGCGCCGAGTTGCCGGAGCTGCCCGCCGCGCGACGAGTGCGGTTCGTGGCGCAGTATTCGCTGCCGGAATACGATGCGGGCGTGCTGACGGCGGACCGAGGGGTCGCGGACTTTTTCGAAGCGACGGTCCGCATTTGCGGTCGGCCAAAATCCGTGTCGAATTGGGTGATGACGGAAGTGCTGCGATTTCTCAGCGAACGCGGCGCGACGATCGGCCACCTCCCGCTGACACCCGCCGCGCTAGCCGAACTGATCACGGCGGTGGAGGAGGGGCGGGTCAGCGCGCTCGCCGGTAAGGAGGTTCTTGCCGATCTTCTGGAACGGGGCGGCTCACCGGAGGACGTGATCCGCGCGAAGGGGCTGGCTCAGGTCAGCGATGATGCGGCGATCGCCGAATGGGCGGCACAAGCCATCGCGCAGCATCCGGGCCCCGCAGCCGAGTATCGAGCCGGCAAGGCCGCGGCTCTCCAGTTTCTGATTGGTCAGGTGATGAAGCTCAGCCGAGGTCGGGCGAATCCAAAACTCGCGGCCGCAGAATTGCGCAAACGACTGGACGCAGGATAACGCGCCGGAGCCGTGTGGAACTCATCCCCGCATGGTTTGCGGGGACACCGATCGGGTCATATAGTACGATCACCCGCTGGCAGGTACGGAGCGATCAGGACATGATGAAGACGCGCACGAGCATTCGGAAGAACGGCGACTTCCGCGTGGCCGATCTCGCGCTGGCCGATTTTGGCCGGCGCGAGATGAACTTGGCGGAACATGAGATGCCGGGGCTCATGGCGATCCGCCGCAAGTATGGTTCGAGCAAGCCTCTGCGCGGCGCGCGGATCAGCGGATCGTTGCACATGACCATTCAGACGGCGATGCTGATCGAAACGCTTCAGCATCTCGGCGCGAAGGTCCGCTGGGCCAGTTGCAACATTTTCTCGACGCAGGACCATGCCGCGGCCGCACTGGCGGCGGCCGGAACGCCCGTATTCGCCTACAAGGGGGAGACGCTCGAGGAGTATTGGGAATTCACCGATCGCATTCTGGACTGGGGCAACGGCCAGGGACCGAACATGATCCTCGACGATGGAGGCGACGCGACGCTGTTCGTCCATCTCGGCTATCAGGCGGAAGAGAAACCCGCTGTCCTAGACGGTCCGTATGAGAGCGAAGAGGAGCGGGTACTGAAGGAGAGGATTCGCCGCTCGCTGAAGCGCGACCCTGGTCGGTTCCACCGCATCGTGCGCGAGATCCGAGGCGTCACCGAGGAGACGACAACCGGAGTGCGGCGGCTGTATCGGATGCACCAGGAGGGGAAACTGCTCTTCCCCGCGTTCAATGTGAACGACTCGGTCACGAAGTCCAAATTCGACAATATCTATGGTTGTCGGCACTCGCTCGTGGACGGGATCATGCGCGCGACGGACGTCATGATCGCCGGCAAGGTCGCGGTGGTGGCGGGGTATGGCGACGTCGGCAAGGGGTCCTGCCAAAGCCTCCGCGGCCAGTGCGCACGCGTGATCGTCACCGAGATTGATCCAATCTGCGCACTTCAGGCCGCCATGGAGGGCTACGAGGTGATGCCGATGGACCGCGCCTGCGAAATCGGTGACATCTTCGTCACCGCGACGGGCTGCTGCGACGTGATCACCGAGAAGCATATGCGCCGAATGAAACACCAGGCGATCGTGTGCAACATCGGGCACTTCGACAGTGAGATCCAGGTGGAAGCGCTTCGCAAGTACAAGTGGGAAGAGATCAAGCCGCAGGTGCACAAGATTACGTTCCCGGACGGCAAATGCATTCTGCTGCTGGCGGAAGGGCGGCTGGTGAATCTGGGCTGCGCGACGGGACATCCGAGTTTCGTGATGTCGAACAGTTTCACGAATCAGGTGCTCGCGCAGATCGAGCTGTTCACGAACCCCGGCAAGTATCCGATCGGCGTGTACTGTCTACCGAAGAAACTCGACGAGGAGGTCGCACGACTTCACCTCGCTCACCTCGGTGCCGAAATTGACCGTCTCACGCCCCGCCAGGCGAAATATCTCGGCGTGCCGGTGGACGGTCCCTACAAGCCGGACCATTACCGCTACTGATTTGCCGCATCGCGGCCGCCCGACGTGCCTCCGTCCACGTTGAGGTCGAAGGCTGCGCCGTACCGTCCCGAGACGGCCCGTGGACGTGGGCCTCGAGGTCGTGGTGGGTTGATGCTAAAATTGGATTCTGACGCGATTTCGCGTCGTAACCAAGGAGTGGCGCATGATGAAATCAGTGGCCGTGTTGGTGGGAGTCATTTTGGGGACGTTCGCGGTGGGGGCCGCGGAGGAGTCGGCGATCCGCGTATCGGTGGCCGCGTATTCATTCCGAAACGGTACGGCTCTCGAGGCGATCGAAAAGACGCGTGCGGTTGGCGCCGATGCGATCGAGTTTTTCCTGTGGCAAAAGTTCGGCGGGAGCGCGCCGGATCTCGTGCTCGACCACCGTCTTCCATCGAACCGCCGATCGGAGCTGCGGTCCGCCCTCACGGCGAACAAACTGCGCGCGTCCAACGCCTACTTCAGCCACGCTGTGTTTCGCGACGCCGCCAGCGCCGAGGCCAACATCCGGTCCCTGTTCGAGTTCGCCAAAGCGTTGGGGCTGGACGGCATCACCGGCGAACCGCCACCCGATCTGCTGGATATCTTCGAACGGATGGCGAAGGAGTACGACATTGCGGTGTGCTTCCACAACCACCCGCGAGATCCGAACCGCCCGGACTACCGAAACTGGGATCCGGACTACCTGATGTCGCTCATGGACGGACGCGACCGGCGGATGGGCTTCTGCGTGGACACCGGCCATCTCGTGCGGTCCGGCGTGGATCCCGTTGCCGCGATCCGCAAGATGAAGTCGAGAATCCGGTCGGTCCATCTGAAGGACGTGGTGGCGGCAGAGCCCAAAGCAAACGATGTGAGGTTTGGCGAGGGCGTGGGGCGTGTGCGTGAGATTGTGCAAGAGTTGCGCGCACTCGGGTACCGGGGGTACGTGGCGATCGAGTACGAGAACCTGAACGACCAGGTGGTCGAGGACGTTCGCCACTGCGTGGAGTTTGTGAGGGATGCGCTGAAATGAGGGATGGCGCACTCCCGGTTCGTCACGGCCTGGAGGTGGGTGGGGCGCCGCGTCGCACGGGCTGTTCGCGACGGCGGTTTCTCGGGCTGGCCGCAGTGGCGTCCGCCCCGTTGATCGTGCCGGCCCGAGCGTTGGGGCGCGGCGGAACCGTGGCGCCGAGCGAACGGATCGTCATGGGCGGAATCGGCGTCGGTCCCCGTGCTCGGGCGATTCTTCCGAATTTCCTCTGGTTCTCCGACGTGCAATGGGTGGCCGTCGCAGACTGCCGCCGCTCGCGGCTCGAATCGGCGAAACGCGTGGTGGACGAGCAGTACGGCACGACGGATTGCGCCATGTACAGCGATTTTCGCGAGCTGCTGGCGCGACCGGATATCGACGCGGTGCTTGTGGCCACCGGCAATCGCTGGCACGCGACGATGTCCATGCTCGCCGCGCGCGCGGGCAAGGATGTCTACTGTGAAAAACCGGTGACGCTGACGATCGAAGAGGGGCGGCGTCTTGTCGACACGTGCCGTCGGTTGGGCACGATCTACCAGGCGGGCACGCAGCGACGGGCGACGGCATCGTACCGTTTTGCGCGCGATGTTGTTCGGTCGGGGCGGATCGGACGTCTGCAGCGCATCGAAATGCAAGTGTGGGCCGGCCCCACGGTGCCGCATGCGCGACCTGCACCGGTGCCGGAGGGATTCGACTACGACCAGTGGTTGGGGCCCGTTCCGTGGCGGCCCTATGTGCCGGCCCGCGTCGAGGGCCACGGCTGGATGTGCTTTTGGGACACCAGCGATGGGGTGCATGTTGACATGGGCGTTCACTACACCGACCAAATGCAGTGGACTCTCGGACGCGATGAGTCGGGACCGATCGAGTTTGAGGCGTCGGATCTCGAGTGGCCGGATCCGGCCGTCCATATGAGCGAAACGGCGATCCGTGGCGTGTTCCGGTGCCGCTACGCCGACGGGATCGAAGGCGTGATGTATCAGCGAGGTGCCTTCCCGGACCGTTACCTTCGCTACGTGGGCGATGAAGGGTGGATCCAGGTGGATGATCACACGAACACGGTGACGGCCCATCCGGCGTCGTTGCTGCGGTTGCGCCGGCCGGGTGGGCCGGGCTGGGCCGACGCTGGCGATCACATTCGCGACTTTCTTGACGGTGTGCGCACGCGGCGGCCGCCGGCGTGTCATCCGGAGGTCGCGCACCGGGCGCAAACAATCGCGCTGGCCATGACCATCAGCGCACGGCTCGGACGTCGGCTGCGCTGGGATCCAGTGCATGAAATGTTCCACGACGAAATTGCCGATCGCTTCCTGCGGCGGGAGGCTCGCACTCCATGGACCGCGTAAGCCGCACAGACGAGATGGAGCGGCTCCACCGACAAGGGCTGTTTGGTCGTCGGCGCCGGCCGGCGAAAGGTCCGGGCCGTTTCCGGCGGTGTGCGGCCACGACGATTGGCATGACGCTCGCGTTCGCGACGACCGTGGGCGCCAACGCGAACCGACGCGTGGAGGTCGCGGCGGGCTACGAGTCGGGCGTCGAGTTGGTGGAGGTGCGACGGCTCGAAGAAGAGACGATCCACAATGCGGATAGGCCGTCCCAACGCGCCGAAATGGAGCGGTTCTGGCTGGCGGCTCTGGCGAAGGCCACCGGACCTGAGGCGGTGCGTCTTGCCTGCCATCAGCTTGCGCTGTGCGGCGGGGAGGAGTCGCTGCCGACGTTGGCCGTATGGTTGGGCCGCGGGGATGAACCTTCAGTGGTGGCCATGGCGCTGGCTGGAATTCCAGGCGGCGGTCCGGCCGAGGTGATGATCGCGGCCTTGCCGGTGTTGGCGCCGAGGAGCCGCCTGCAAATGCTCGACTCACTCGGGCGGCGCGGCGATGTGCGCGCCGCGGTTGCGGTCGCTGGGTGGTGTGAACACCCCGAGGAGACCATCGCCGTGGCCGCGATCCGCGCGCTGGGCAGACTCGGCGGACCGTCCATCCGCTCGGTCCTCGAGGCGGCCAGGAAAGACCACAGAACCCAGGTGCGCGCCGAAGCGGAAGCGGCTCTGCTCGACATGGCCCAGCGCGAACTGGCGGCCGGCCGCCGGCCACACGCGCGGGCGATTCTTGATGCGGTTGCCGACTCGGGCGCCGTGCATGTTCGTCGCGGCGCGTTCACTCTTCTGATGGAGAGCGACGACGACCACGGTGCCGCTCGTGCGCTCCGCCTTCTCACTGCTTCGAGCCCGGATCCAGCGCTGGCACCGGTCGCTCTCGCCGCTTTGCCGCGCTTCGATGGACGTGGCACCGCCGACCGATTCGCCGCGGTCTGGACCAACCTTCCGCCGGAGCTACAGCCGGCGTTGGCCGACGCGTTCGCCCGGCGAGCACTTGTGCGCGGGGACGAGCGGGCGCGGCAGGCGCTCGTTCGGGCGATGTGGTGGGAACCGGCCGCCCTGCGGGAGGCCGCTATCCTTGCGCTCGGCCGTTGCGGTGGCCCCCAGCATGTCGACCCGTTGTGGCAGCGATGGTTCACCGGCGGCGAATTGGAAGGGAGCGCCGCGATGCGTGCCCTCGTGACGTTGACGGATGATCCCGCGGTCGACCGTGAGATTGCCCAACGTTTTGAGACAGCGGTTTCAACTCAGCGGGTCGCGCTGATCGATGTCCTTGCCCGCCGGGGCGGGTTGGTTCGAGACAAGTTGCTGGCGGCGACACGGGATGCGGATCCCGCGGTCGCGCGCCTGGCCTTTCGTGCCGCGGGGACACGGGCAGAACCGGAGGACCTGCCGCACCTGCTCGACTCGCTACATCGGGTGCACAACTCGGAGGCGTTGCGTTCAGACGCGGAGACGGCGGTGGCTCGAGCGATTACGCGTATCGGCGTGAGCGCTGGCGCGGAACTGCGTTCGCGATGGCGCGAAGCGACGGAGTCCTCGTGGAAAGCGTCGCTCGTGACGTTGATGCCGCGGGCGGGCGATCCAGAGTTGCTCAAGGTCGTGGTGGCGGCCCTGCACGAGGAATGTGAGGTGGTTCGGAACGCCGCTCTGCGGGCGCTGGCCAGCTGGCCAGGCGCGGACGCATGGTCGGCTCTGATGGAAACTGCGGAGGCGGTCCGCGAACCGGCTGCGCGGGCGCTCTTGTTTTCGGGACTGGTGCGGATCGCTCGCGTGCCGGCGACCCGAGCGCCGCCCGTCGCGGTTCGTGTGCGGGAGCTTTGGACTGCGTGTCGCACCTCCGAAGAGCGTATGTCGGTGCTGGGCGTGGCCGCGGACGCTCCCTCACCGGAGACGCTCGCCGTTGCGCTCGAGGCGTTGGACATACCCGGAGTGCGGGCCGAGGCACGGATTGCGGTGGAGAAAATCGCCGCCGCCGTCGCGTCGACACATCCCGATGTGGCGGCAGCCGCGCGCCGGCGGCTGGACGCCGATCCCCCGTAGCGTGCGTGTGCCCCGGCGCCCCCGTGGCGGGATCCCGCCCTCCGCGGAGCTGCCGGTTGGTTCGGGGGGCATCCGTTTGTGCGGTGGTGGGCTCTGCCGTGACATCGGGTGCTCGGTGTTGGGGCCGATGGGGACCGAACAGACGCGAATTCGACAACGCGGTGGTCTGGCGAATACCCCCCTCCTCGTTGATCCGGCGTTGGCGCTCCCGGCAGGATTCGAACCTGCGACCGTCGGATTAGAAATCCGATGCTCTGTCCTGCTGAGCTACGGGAGCCGCTTGGCTACGAATGCATACGACGCATGCTACCGCATTCGGGGTCGAGTGACGAGAAGCGGATGCCAGACAAGAACCCCGAAAATCGCTCGTTCTGGGATATTGGCCCATCGGGGTTGCGAGCGCATCGAACGAAGGCGGGCCGAGTGAGCGCTGGACCCGCTTGACAGGGTGACTGCGCCACGTGGAAACTTTGCGGCCCTGATGCGAAACGGGAGCACTCCACCAGATGGCGGCCATCGGTACGGTGCGTTGCCCTTCGAGCTGGCGCTCCGGTGGTCGGGCACTTCGCCTGGCCGGCCGACAACGCCGCCGCGAGTTTCCGGTCGTGGCTCGAAGCGATGGTGGCTGGCCGGCGGTATGGCGGCGGCCATCATCGGGCTGGTCATCTTGACGGCGTTCGGTGTGCGACGCTGCCCGCGGCTGGAGGAGTCGCCACCCGTCGCTGTCGAGCCTGAACCGCCGGTGATTCCGCCGATTGAGTTTGGGCCACCAACGCCTCAAACCCGACTGCTGGAGACGAATGCACCGGGCGTGTACATGGCCACCGCTTCGGGTCGGTGGGAGTCGGCGATGTACGGCTCGGTGAGGACGGTGCAGTCGGGTAGGGCGATCGTGCCATCGTTCCACGAAGGGGTGGACATCGCGCCGACGGCGCGGGGACGGGATGGGCGAGCGCTGGACGATATCGTCGCGGCGGCGGAGGGCACCGTGGGATATGTGAACCGGACGGCGGGAAATTCGGATTACGGGCTCTACGTGGTGTTGCTGCATCGCGACCCATTGGGCCCGCTCTATACGCTGTATGCCCATTTAGATGAGATTGAGCCGGGGCTTCATGCGGGCCGCCCCATTGCGCGGGGAGCGCGGCTTGGACGGATGGGGCGAACGCCCACGAAAGTGATTCCAGTGGAGAGATCGCACCTACATTTTGAGGTCGGCGTGATGCTGAACTCGGATTTTCGGTCTTGGTTTCTGTCCAAACGATTGACGCCGGATCACGGTCAATTCAACGGATGGAATCTCGCCGGCCTTCCTCCCTTGGCTCCGTACGTTGCACAGGCCGAGGGGCGGGCGTTTCGGCTTCAAGACTGGATCGAAGGCGAGGCACCGGCCTTCGAAGTGGTGGTCCGCGTGCTGCGCCGCCCAAGGTTCTTCGATATGTATCCCGGCCTTTGGCGGGGTGAGCCACACCACGGCGGACCGGTGGTCATCGCGGCGACGGAAGGCGGCGTGCCGCTGGGGGGATGGAATGCGAATTCAGACGAGGTGGCGCGACTCGGCACTCAGCCCGCGATCGTGCTGCGGGCCGATGCGGAACGATTGGGACGAAATGGTCGGCGGCTAGTGGTGCGCGACAATGGCAACTGGCGGATTGGCACGTCGGGTCGCCAGTGGCTCGAGATTCTCATCTGGCCGTCGCGGCTCTGACTTGTTCCGAGGAATCGCGAAGAAGGAATGTGCCCTGCCAAAAAAGCAGATCGGGCGTCACATCGGTCCGAGGGACCAGCCTCATCAGGGTATACCCCCCCGCGCGAGTCACCTCCTCGACGGCATATCCGGCCTGTTCCGCAACCCTGCGCGTCTCCTCCGCCCAAGGTTCCGCGACAGCCACAGCGACCTCTTTCCGGAGACGACGATGGTGAAGTGCGGCGTGGCGATACCGCGGGTTGGGCGGGGGAAACACTCGGGGCGTTCCGGGTAGGCGCGCCAGATGCGCACTGAGCCAGCGATCCGCGGCCAGTAACCCCGGTGGCGGAGACCAACGGTTGAGCGCCTCGGCCACAGCACTGACGTCCGGCCGCGATACGCCTCCCTGTCTGTCGGCCGAGCGCAGATACAGCTCCGCGACAGACCAGGTTGTGTTCGTTATGTGGGGTGAATGAATCATGCGGATCCGCACGTGACGCGCACGGACCGGAGGCCATCGGCACTCCAGATGCCCGCCATACCCATAGAGATAAAGGCGGGGGCCATCGGTCCACGCCAGTGCGGTTCTCGGAGCGGACGACCGGACCGCTCGCCAGTCGGTTCCGTCGAGCGAAACCTCGACTGTAACATCTCGCGGCAAACCCGCGCCGTGGGGATCGGAGTCGACCAGATGGAGAGCACTGATCACGTACTCGTCGTCGAAGCGGATGTCGAGGCCGGCCCCCGGCGTGTAGGCCGCATCGTGATGCGTCGAGACGTCCCGATCGGTCAGGACAGTGATCAAAGACTCATCGGGGCTGCGGACCGTCATCCGTTCCGCGGGTATGGCGCGACCACTGGCGGGCGCGACGTAAACGTCGTAGATCAGCACATGGCCGGCGGTCGCTGACTCGGCCCAGCTGGCCCCGAGGTCGCGAAGAGCGACTCGTACCCGTTCAGCCCGATCGGCCGCAACGAGAAACCCCGACCGGTCGTCGGTTCCGACGAGCTCGGCAGAGGCACGATGGCGCTCATCCCAGGGATTCACGAAGGCGATCTGGCATTCGGACGCAAAGGTGAAGATGGCCCCTTGATGCCCGACCCGTGAGGATCCGACCATGGTGACCGATTGCAGATTGGCGGCCCTTGCGGCTTCAACGACCGCGCAACGTTCAAGCCGACGGGCAGAGCGCTGGCGCATCGCCTCGGGCAGTTCGAACGCGAGGCCAAGCCCATGGTAAAGAACCCACGCGGCGGCAAGTCCACTGCCGAGCCTGCGGATCCAGCGACGGGACGCCTGAACGGGCAGTGCAATCATCGCCAGCAGCCCGAGGGTCCAAAACGGAATGACGTAGCGCGGTACCTTCAGGCCAGCCAACGGATGAGGCAGGTAGAGCGCCAGAAAGAGGAACAGCGCAGCGACCGGCGCCATGAGCCGCACGAGACGGCGGCGATCCTCGGTCAGGGCAAGAGCCCCGATGGCGACGAGCAGCGAGGCGAGAAGCAGACAACGGCCGGCCATCTGATGTGGGGCGGGAGCATGAGAGAAGATGAACTGCTCGCAAAGAGGGCGCTGCACGAGGCCGACGGCGGCTGCGCGAATCCTCGAGCGCGACAACGTCCACCCTGCCACATCGATGATCTCAGCCACATCCGTATCAGTGAACAATGGCGAAAGCGAAATCGCGAGAACAGGCAGGGCCACCAGCCACGGCCAGAGCCAGTTCCAGGCGAACTGCCGCCGGATGCCGCGTGCCGCGATCAACAGCGCCGCGGGCAATAAGTAGGCCGCCGAGATGAAATGCGTCCACAGCGCCAATCCGGCGGCCGCGGCGATGGTCAAACTGAACGGAAGCAAAGCGCAGCCCACGGGGTCACGATCGAACACCTCGAACGCGAGAGCGAGCGCGAGCGTGCCCAGGCAAAAGGCGATCGGATAACCGCCATAGGTGGCCACGGAGTAATGCAGCACGACCCATCCCGGCACAGCGAGCGGCCAGATCGCTGCGGCGGAGGCTCGCGGGCCGGCCCAGCGGCGCACCAACCACCAGGTGGCCACAAGCCAGCCAAGTGAGGGAAGGATGGCAGCGATCGTCAGTGTGAACTCACCGATGCCCGTGACCGCGAATATAGCGGCCGCGAGCCATGCTTCGAGGCACCCGAAATACTGTTGGCCGTAGAAAAAAAGCGGGCGTTCTCCATTTCGCAGGATACGAATCGCCATGCATCCGACGACCGCGCTGTCAAACGTGGAGCAGTAGGCGAGCCGAGCGTAGACGACGCGGACCACGAGTGCTGCGAGGATCGCGGCACCCAGGTTCCAGCGTTCGACCTGGCGCGAAATGCCCACGGGCGGATCTGGGACGGTGGTCATCATCGCTCTTGGCATCGCGCGGAAGCCCACGGCGACCATCGGATGCGCACCTCGGGCAGGCCGTTGGGCTCGATCCGGATCCACTGAAGGCCGTGCGGCCCCTCGATCGGTAGGGCCCGGGCCGGCGGGGTTGCAGACAGCCCCTCTGCCCACCGGTAGCGCAGCACCGCCGTGGAGTGCGGGTCGTCCAGCGTGATGTCCAGGCCATTGATCCGTTCCTGAACCCGCCCCGAGTTCTTCAGGAACAGTCCCGGCGGCGGGCGGCGCACGAGAAATGCGATTCGTCGGCCCTCGCGGCCGAATCTCGCAGCTTCCTCAAATCGGTCCGGATGTTGTCGCAGAAATCTGAGCCAGTGGTCGTGGTACGTGATCACGGCGGCGATGTTGTAGAGGTCAAGGAACTCGAACACGTTCTCATCGTTCGCGCGAAAGGCGCGCGGCGGATACTCGTATTCACGGCGTGAGGGCGAGAAGTGGTAGAAGTCACAGGCCAGCATGGAGCGGCCGCTGAGCACAGGCAGGTAGGCGACGTGGCCGCCGCCGTAGGCATGCACGGTCGGGCCCGCAAACAGCACCCGGGCGCCCGGCGGCACGTTCCTTTCGATCCACTCCGCCAGCATGAGCGGCTCATCCCCCATTGCGGCGTAGGGGGTATTCGTGCGATTGCCGTACTGCCGGATGACCTCGTATGCGCCGAGCGCCAGCAGGCCCAACGCGGCAGCACCTGCGAGTGAGACCCGTCGGTCTGACGAAACCAGAAGCCGTTCCAGCAGATGTGCGGCCGGAAGTATTGCGAGCATCAAGAGTGGGATCTGGGCGCGGGTGAGCTGCAGCTCTTTCGGCGCCAGGTCGCCCCAGAGGGAGAGGATCGCCAGGCCGGACAGCGCGGTCCAGATCATGAGGCGTGATGTCCGCTGTGGCCAAAGCGGCGCGCCGGCGATGCCAAGTGCGATCAGCAGGGGATGAGCCTGTGCGACGAGGTCGGGTAGTCGACGCGCTCCGCGCGCGAACGCCGCCCAGTTCAGGCCGCTCTCCGCCGGTGAAGCGACGAATTCGCTGACATGCGCGTGGGCGAGGATGGCGAATACAACCGGCGCGAGCGCGAGCGCGGCGGCCGCCGTGCCGGTGGCCAACACGACGAAACGGCGCGGTGTCCAGAGGGACGGCGAAATGAGGAGACCAAGGGCGAGCGGCAGGGCCATGATGGTTCCCAGGGGCCAGTGAACAAGGCCGATCAAGACAGCGGCCCATGCGGCAGCGTGCCGAGCGGAGGGTCGGGGATTGTCCAGCACGCGCGCGGCCACGCCGGCGGCCAGCGGAAACATAGCGGCCGACAGGCCGGCGGGCACGGTCCCAAACCGCAGAGTCCACACAAACCATCCTCGGCTAACACCCAAGGCAAGCAGCGACGCCGCCGCGCAGCCGATCACCCGTAGACCTGCCAACCGGGCCCCGATCGCGGCCGCGATGGGGGGCAGTAGAATCACGGCGAGTGCAGCGAGGGGCGTATAGATCGTGTGCGGGAGACTTCGTTCCCCCATCAACCACACGGGCAAGCCGAGCAGCCAACCTCCGGTCACAGCCGCGGAGGAGTCTACATGACCGGCTTCCCAAAACGGGACCCAAGCGACCGGCCCAAGGGCCGACCGACCAACCACCCACATCCGGAACAGAAACGAGGCATGGTCGTCGCGGTACAACGCGTTTCCGCCGGTGGCCCGCAGCAATGCGCTCACGGCGACGAGCGTGGCGCTCACGGCACCCGTGATGCTCGCGATCCGCCGGGCCAGCCCCGGCAGACGCGGCCAGACCAGCGCCGCCGCGGCGGTTAGCACCACCCAACGGAGGGCATCGCTGCGCAGCATCGCGCGCAGACCCGGTTGGGATGGGCACCACCGTTGGAAAAACGCCATGGGGTGAGTCGCACCGGGTACGGCGAGCAGCAGCATCGCGCCCACCATCAGAGCCGTGCCCAACCGTGCGAAGGTGTTCTCGGCATCGTCCGCGCGAGGGGTGCGAATCCCGACGGCCACAAGGGCGACTGACATCAGAATCGGGAGAAGCAACGCGGGCCACCCGTAACCGATGGCCGAGGCGCTCGAACGGGCGAATGCGGCCGAGAGGAATAGCCCCCCGGCCATCGCGTACGAGGCGAACTCGGCCGGGCGAACGCCGCTCATCGCGGACCGGCCGCATTCGTCTCCGCCCATCGGGATGCCTCCGCAGGACGCAAGGGCTGATCGAGCGCGAGGTAGACCAACCATCCCACCGCGCCCAGCAGAATCAGTTTCAATCGCAGGAACAGTGCCATCACGCCAGTATGGGCGGGCGAGATGCCCAGCAGTCCGAAATAAAAGACGTAGGAGGTCTCCGCAATGCCGAGGCTGCCGAGGGTGATGGGGATCATCGCGACGGTCAAAGCAGTCGGCAACACGGATAGAATCTCCCGCGGCCCCGGAGCCGGCCCAAATGAGCGGAACGCAAGCCACACGTTGAGGGCAGCCAACCCGTAGAAAAGAAGCGTTAGTCCGATCACTTGTGCCAGCACACGGCGATCGCGGCGGAGCACATGAACGCCAATGTCGAGCTTGTTTAAAAAATGGTCGAGGGAACGCACCCCGCGCAGAATGAGCCGCGCAGTGCGACTCGGCGACGCCGCCTCCCCCCCCGTTTGCTCACACCAGTGCCGGAGGTGGGCACGGAGAGGGCGGGCACCTAGGGATGCGACGGCGATGCCGGCCAACAGGAGCGCCGACCCGGCGGCGGGCACCCAGATTGCCGGATGGCGATACACTTGGATGCGAAGCGCAGGCGCGGCGACGACCAGCGCCAGCAGCAGCAGAATGCCCGTGAATCGCTCCAAAAAGACGGCGGCCGCCGCATGACCGAAGCTGCCAATCCGACGGCCTGAATAGGCGAAGCGTACGGCATCGCCGCCCACCATCGAGGGCAGCAGATTCGAGAAGTAGTAGCCCACCAGATAGTACGCGAACAGCGTCCGGAACGGCACGGGGTGACCTTGAGCGCGAAGCAGCACATACCACTTGGCACAACTCGAGCCAACCATGACCGGAACAATGAGAACGGACAGCCCCAGATAGAGGGGATCCGTGGCGCGAAGCGCGGCGGTCCAGTCGTGCTGTTCGATCCATCGAAACAGTACGACAAAAAATGCGATCGTCACGAGCGCCTTCAGAGAACGGGACAGCGTGCGCATTGTAGAACCAAAACCCATGCTTTTATCATGAGAAGTTGCTGATGAAAAATCAGGACAGGGCGCGATGGACGCCGACTCGACGGTGGGCGGGGATGTTGGCGGCGGCCGTCGCTGTACTCGTCGGCGCGGTGATGGTCCGCGAGGTGGGGTGTGTGGAGGGATTGGGCTTGAGTCGTTCACAGCGCCGGCGTGCGGCCGAGCTGTCGAAACAGTGCCCGGGCTGGTTGGTGTTTCAGCGCGAGAGCGAGCGGTGCCCTGAAGGCGTCTATGTTGCGCGCATCGGCGGGCGCTTCGGGGTTCGCATCGCCAATGGACGATATCCTCGCTGGTCGCCCGATGGGCGATGGATTGCCTACCTAGCGGGCTCGAACGTTTGTGTGATGAATGCCCAAGGTCGTGCCCGGCGCGTGGTGGCAACAACGGACGACCCGCAGCCGCACGCGCTGGCGTTTCACCCCTCTGGCCGCGAAATCTGGTTCACGGATGGCGACCGCCTCCGGGCCGTGCGGTTGGCCGATGGAGTGACGCGCACGGTGATGTCCAACGTCGCGGTGCGAGGTCTGGCATTTTCGAGCGACGGGGGGCGGATGGTGATTTCCGTCGCCGGACATCGCATGTTCGCATTGGTGGTAACCAACGGATGTGTGGTTCAGCCAGGTCGCCGATTGGGCCGGGGCTGCTCCGCGGCAATCTCGCCCGACGGGGCTTGGTACAGTGACCTCGATGGCCGGCACGTGTGCATCCGGCTTCGTCGTTGGGACGACGATTCGGTCGTGGCCATCCTGGACGGGCCGGAGCGTTGGCCAGTGGACAACGAAAGTTGGTCGAATCATGCGCGTTGGATCGCTGTGCGGACCGAACGGCCGGGCCCCGTCGATGTCTGGGTGTGGGATCTGGATTCCAAACGGGCGGTCCGGTTGACGGGCACAGGGGATGTGAACCGACCGCATCTGTGGGTGCACGATCCGAGGACGGGGCGGGTCCGAGGATGGCTCGATTGGTGGCGTGCGCGCTGGTTGGGAGGACCATGAGGATACGGCAAGGCGTTCGGGCATGGAGCAAGGATCTGGGTCTGTTGGCACTGGCGGCGATCGGCCTGCTTGCGCTCGCCGAGCTTGCGCTGCGCTACTGGCTCCCGCCGTGGGCCGAGGTGGTTCCTTTTGATCGCAGCGCGCGGCTGCTCGGCGTCGAGGACGCGTGCGAGCATCCGTGGGCGGCGGGCCGGTCCAATGTCTGGACGCTGGCCGTGATTGGTGATTCCATCGCGATGGGCGTCGGCAATCAGAAGTGCCACCGTCTCGCGTTCGTCCTCGAGTGGTTTCTCAACGTCGGCACGTCGGCGCCACCGGCGCAGGTGCGGTTGTACGCGAAACCCAGCTCGACATATCAGCAGATCGGCGACGTGCGTCGCGCGATCGCCGATGGAGCGTCGGTTGTGGTGTTGGCGATTTCGCTGAACGATACCGAAGATTGGAGCCGCCCGGCGGAATTGATGGCCAACCGGCCGGACCGAGGCGAGTGGTCAGGGCCGCGATGGCTGCGGGCGGTGGCACGTCAAAGCCGCCTCGTCGGCGTGACGTGGCGAGCCGTGGAGCGGGATCGGCGATTGGCCGGCTACCTTCAGTACTACCGCTTCCTGTATCACTCGGGCTATTCAGGTCTCGAAAAGTTTCGGACCGCGCTACGCGAGATCCGAGCGGCGGCCGACGACGGTGGCGCGCAGGTGGCCGCGGTGCTGTTCCCGCTGCTCATCGCGGACTTGCGGCCCGGCCGGTACCCATTTGAGGCCATGCACGAGGTCGTCGCCGCCGCCTGCCGTGAGGCGGGCATTCCTCTGTTGGATTTGCGAGCCGCGATGGCCGGATCCACGCCAGACCGTTTGCAGGCAATTCCGATGGTGGATGCGCACGGCAGCGAGGTCGCGCACCGGATTGCGGCCGAGGAAATTTTCTATTTCCTGCTCGATCTCGGTGTTTTAGACCCACGGCGTCGGCCCATGCATGTTCGAGAACTGGATCGCTGGAAAACGTGGGCGAAGAAGTTTGACGCGCTCGGTCAGCCGCTGGAGGGCCGATCCGCTTGGACCGCGCCGCGAACACCGCGGCCGGTCAGCCCCGAGCCGGAGCACGAGTTGAAACCGTCGGAGGAGGCGCACGGTACGGCCGGCGTTGTGCCGCAACGCACGTCGAATGAGCGTTGAGCGGCAGCCCGCCGCGCGTGACCGTCGGGCGGAAGTGTGATCGCGAAGGCGAGCGTCCGCTGGTCGGAGGATCAAACCGCTTGATGAGATGTTGGTTGGCCGGTAGCCTGGTTTCCGCGGAGACATCGATCAATGAATCTGAGGGCCATGGGGTTGGTCGGCGGGGTGGTGCTGGCGGCTGGAGTCGGGTCGGCGGCGACACCGCGGCCGAACATCGTGTTTTGTTTCGCGGACGACTGGGGGCGTCACGCCGGATGCTACGCGGCCCTGGACGACCGGCCGACGATCAACGCGCTGTTGAAAACGCCGGTCATCGACCGTCTCGCGCGCGAGGGGGTAGTGTTCCGAAATGCCTTCGTACCCGCGCCGAGCTGCACGCCCTGCCGCAGCGCTTTGTTGTCGGGCCGCTATTTCTGGCAAACGGGCCGCGGGGCGATTCTGCAGGGGGCGGTATGGGACCCTTCGATTCCCTCCTATCCACTGCTGTTGCGCGAAGCGGGATACCACATCGGCCAGACGTACAAGGTGTGGTCGCCCGGTACGCCGAACGATGCACCGTACGGCGGCCCCCAGCACGAATACGAACGGGCGGGGCGCCGGTACAATCAATTCTCGCAGAATGCCAGCCGGCTCGTGAAGGCCGGCCGCACGTTCGAAGAGGCGAAGGCCGAGCTGCTGGCCGAAGTGCGCGAAAACTTCCGGCAGTATCTCGCCGACCGCAAGCCCGGCCAGCCGCTCTGCTACTGGTTTGGACCGACTCTCACTCATCGCGAGTTCGAGCGCGATTCGGGCCGGGCGCTGTGGGGCATTGATCCCGCCCGCCTGCGAGGCCGGCTGCCGGCGTTTCTGCCCGACGTGCCTGAGGTGCGCATGGACATGGCCGACTACATGGGCGAGATCCAGGCGTGGGACGCCGGTGTGGGCGTCATCGTCGAGGAGCTCGAACGAATCGGCGAGATCGATCGGACCGTCATCGTGGTGAGCGGAGACCATGGCATGCCCGGCGTGCCGCGGGGAAAATGCAACCTGTACGATTTCGGTGTCGCGGTCGCGCTGATCGTCCGCGGGCCGGGGATTCCGGGCGGTCGCGTGGTGGACGACTTTGTGAACCTGATGGACTTGGCGCCAACATTTCTGGAGATCGGTGGGGTGGCTCCGCCCGCGGGCATGACGGCGCGCAGCATGTGGCCCGTGCTCTCGTCAACGAAGTCGGGCTTGGTGGACCCGTCGCGCACGTGGGTGGTGACCGGACGCGAGCGACACGTCGCCGGCGCACGCGAGGGCAATCGGCCGTATCCGCATCGGGCGTTGCGGACGAAAGACTTTCTGTATGTCCGCAATTTCGCGCCCGACCGATGGCCGATGGGAATGCCCGGGGCCGAACTCGACGCGGGGCGGACACCGCCGCTCGAGGCGCTCGAGCACAACACGTTCATCTGTTACGCCGACATGGACGCAAGCCCGACCAAAGCCTGGCTGGTGATGAACCGAGAGGACCCGGCCTGGGCGCACGTCCTGGATCTGGCCTTCGCGCGCCGTCCCGCGGAGGAGCTCTACGACTTACGCAACGACCGGGACCAGATCCGCAACGTTGCCGACGACCCTTCGTACTCGACGGTGAAAGAGGAAATGTCGCGCCGCTTGATGCAGATCTTGCGCGAGCAGAACGATCCGCGGGTGACGGAGGAGGGGGGGATGTTCGAGCGATCTCCATTCACCGATTCCGTGGAGGCGCCGCCGCGTGCCCGGCCGACGCCACCCCCGTCCGGAGTCGCACGGCCGGCGGGCGGCGGTCAGTGATCGGACAGAGCGCGCGGCGGACCGAGCACCTCGGCCAGCACAATGGCGTCGCGGCGCGTGCGCGAGCTGGATAGCCACTGACGAATCCGTCGGGCGTTGGGCGATGTGCGGTGCGGAACGGCACCTCGAAGCGTCGTCATGCCGCCGAAAGACTGCGTGGGCAGCACCGCGCGAGGCGCGGCAGACAATATCGCCACCGTCAGTGGCGCCGTATCCGCCGCGACCGCCGTTGCCATGGCCGGCCGCGGTCGCGTAGCCGACACAACATGTTCCTGCCCGACGGCGTTCGCCCTGGCCAGAGGGGGAGGGGGCATGACCGCCGGCCGGCGGCCATGCCGCGGGGCAAGACGGGGCGGAACTGGCGCCCGTTCCGGTAGCGATCGAGAGCGCATTGCGTCGTCCGCCGGCATCGTCTCGCGTGGTCGTGTCGGCGTGGGAGAGGCGCGAACGGGCGGCGGGACAGGGGGCGGAGCCGCGGGCACGGCGGGCGCTCCCTGGGCCAGTTCCTCCAAGAAGCGGCGGAGTTCTTCATCCGGCCCTTGAACCTCGGACGGAGGCGTCGCGGGGGACGGCGGCGGCGCCCGCTTCGAGCGCGACATCAGGACCCGCCCGACGCCCCACAACATCAGGATGAGGAGCCCGACAATGTTCTCGAACCCGTCGGCTCGGTTGAACGATGGCATCGGCGAATTCATTTCACTCGCCCTCGGCGAGCCAGCTCAGCCTTCCTTCGGGCTGGGCTTATCGTCGCCGCCGGCGATGGACTCCCGCATCGCGGTGTCCGCCATGATGTTCTGCAGACGGTAGTAATCGAACACGCCGAGCTTGCCCTCGCGGAACGCCTGGGCGATCGCCAGCGGAATTTCCGCCTGGGCCTCGATGAGCTTCGCCTGCATTTCCTGAACGCGCGCGCGCATTTCCTGCTCAGCGGCAATTGCGGTCGCACGCCGCCCTTCGGCTTCGGCTTGGCGAAGCTTCTTGTCGGCCTCGGCACGCTCGGTTTCCAACAGCGCGCCGACATTTGCGACTTCTCGCGCACCGCTGACCCCGGCGACGCTGACGTCGGCGATGTCGATCGAGACGATCTCGAACGCGGTTTGCGAGTCGAGGCCGCTCATCAGCACCTTGCGGCTGATGTGATCTGGATTCTCGAGTACATCCTTGTAGGTGGCGGATGAGCCGATCGCGCTCACGATGCCCTGTCCGACGCGCGCGATGATCGTGTCCTCCGTGGCGCCGCCGACGAGCCGCTCGAGGTTGGCGCGGACCGTGACGCGCGCCTTCACGAGCAGCCGGATGCCGTCCTTCGCGACCGCGTCGAGCATCGTGGTGCCCTTTGAGGGATCGGGACAGTCAATGACCTTCGGGTTGACGCTCGTGCGGACGGCGTCGTAGACGTCGCGGCCCGCCAGGTCGATGGCCGCGGCGCGCTTGAACTTGAGGTCAATGTTCGCCTTGTCGGCGGCGATCAACGCCTGCACAACGTTGATCACGTTGCCGCCGGCGAGATAGTGAGCCTCGAGCTCTTCGGTCGAGACGTCCAGACCCGCCTTCACGGCGCGAATCCGCGCGTCCACGATCAGCGTCGGGGGTACGCCGCGCAGCTTCATGCCGAGCAGGTTGAAGAGGCTCACCCGTGCGCCGGACATCACGGCGCGGACCCAGACCTTCAGGAAATAGAAGAAGAGGCTGATCAAAACGATGCCGAGGATGATCACCGGAATGACGACCAGAACGACAATTGGATTCATCGTTGGACCCTTCTCATCGATGTCCCAACTGTATGCCTCGGCTCCTCTCGCTGCAACCCGTCGCCCGCGCGGCTTGATTTTCGGCGCCACGGCCGCATGCTGGCGCGCGGTCCGCCGTGGGCGGGCTCAGCGGAGGATCACGTCGCGATGAACCGGGACCTGTTGCGGCGGCTCGCGCGGGAGCACGGCACGCCGCTGTTTGTGGTGGATCACGATCTGCTGCGGCGCAACCTGGCCGAATTCCGGCGCTGGCTGCCCAATGTCCAGCCCTACTACGCCGTGAAGGCGAACAGCTTGCCCGAAATCGTGCGAACGCTGTACCGCGCGGGCGCCAGTTTCGACGTCGCCTCGCTCGCGGAGTTCCATCTGGTCTACGAGAACATTCGCGACCTGCCGGAGAAAGAACGCCAAGATTTCATCTGGGACAAGATTGTGTACGCCAATCCGATCAAGGATCCCGTGACGTTGCGAACGCTGGATCCCTACCGGCCACTCGTCACCTACGACAACGCCGACGAGATCCGGAAGATCGCGAAGCACGCGCCGCACGCGGGGGTGATGCTGCGGCTGCGCGTGCCGAACACTGGTGCGATGGTGGAGCTCTCGTCGAAGTTCGGCTGCGAACCGGGCGACGCGGTCGGGCTGATCGAGGCGGCGCACGACGCCGGGCTCACAGTCGAAGGACTCTCGTTCCATGTCGGCAGCCAGACCACGAACTTTCAGAACTACGTGCAAGCGCTGCATCTGGCCGCCGGCGTGCTCCGTGAGGCCCGCGCGCGCGGTTTCACGAAGATGATCCAGCTCGATATTGGCGGCGGCTTTCCCGCGCCGTACGATCAAAACGTGCGCCCGCTGCGCGAGCTCGGCCGGTTGCTCCGCTCGGAGATCCGCCGGCTGTTCCCGCGCGACATCGCCGTGCTCGCCGAACCGGGGCGCTTCATCGTCGCGACCGCCTGCACTCTGGTCGCCGAGGTCATCGGCCGAGCGGTGCGCGATGGGAAGCCCTGCTACTACATCAACGACGGTGTCTACCACACGTATTCCGGGATCGTGTTCGACCACATGAAGTATCCGGTCAAGGCCTTTCGAAAAGGCCCGACCCAGCTTTCGGCGGTGTTTGGTCCAACCTGCGATGCGCTCGACACGATCTCGCTGGCTGAGCCGTTGCCGGCACTCAAGGTGGGCGACCTCGTCTACACACCCAACATCGGTGCGTACAGCCATGCGTCCTCCACCTTTTTCAACGGCTTTCCGCCGGCGCGCGTCGCGCATCTGAACTATGAGGGCTGAGGTTGGCCTGGGGCAGTGGACGCGTTGAGATGAGCGGTTCGATGGCGGCGAGCCGCAGGGAGTTTCCAAGGGTTGGACCGCGGATCGTGCCCTGTGTCCAAGGTTTGGAACGCGATCGTGGTTGGGTTGCGCGTTCGACGGTGATGGCGCTGCTCTCGGCGTTGGTTGCGGTCAACGGCGAGGCGTCGGAGACGCCGGCGCCGGCCGCACACGATGTGTCGGAGGCGCGGCGGGTGGTTGCCCATGCGATGGGGCGGGCCCCGGCGCAATGGCGCGACCTGTTCGACGGCTGCTCGCTCGCCGGCTCGCGCGTGGCCACGAAGCCGGCTGATCGCGCAATGACCTGGTGGTGGGTGGAGGAGGGGACGATCGTCGCCGATTCAACGACCGATCCAAACGACGATGCGTGGCGGCTCAGCGCAGGGGAGTTGTCTGATTTCGTACTAGAGCGCGACGGTCGGACGTCGCGCGACGGGAAGGGCGACAGCGGCATGCCGTTCTGCCGCCGGCACGGCGGCGGGGCCGATTGGCGCGATGGCCCTCAGGTGGACATCCACCCGCCGGCGCGTTGGCGGGCGGGGTTGATCGATGAGACCCGCGAGGGGCGAGCCTGGGGCTCGCCGCGGCGGGGCGGCGTGAGCGATGCGCGCCCCACGATGGCTGGCGGTCCTGCGCCGTTTCGCTACGCGCGCGATCCGGAGGAGTGGAACCGGATGTGCATCGCCGCGCTCGGCGGACGCGTGCTGGTCAAGCTGAACGGCGTGCGGGTGAGAGATGTCAATCGTGCCGACGGGCTGTTCGACGAAGCTCACACCCGCTGCCAAGTTGGACGGCGCGGGCCTCTCGCGTTGCACATCCATGCCCGCGAGGCGCTGCGAATTGAATTCCATTGCCGTTGGATTGCCACGCTCGACCATGAGTCGCGATAAGGACCTGCCCGGCGTTCCGCCCTCGAGACGGGGGGCGGACGCGCCCGCTTCGCCGCTGACGGGGCACCCGGAGAAAAGGATGCGGTGGTTCGACACCCATGTGCACCTGGATCACCTCGACGAGTTGGGCGCCCTCGCGCTGTCTGAACGGGCCGCGGCGGCGGGCGTAGCGGCGATCCTCGCGGTCGGCGGCACGCCGTCCATGAACGCCGCGGCGCTGCGGCGGGCGGCGAGCTCGCCGCGGCAGGTTGCGGCCGCCGTGGGTTGGGATCGCACCCTCGCGTCGGCATCGCCCTCGGCGGACGAGCTGCGCGCGCTGATCGAAACCCGGCCGGAGATCGTCGCGGTGGGGGAAACCGGCCTCGACTACCACTATGACAAAGATACGGCGGCAGAGCAGCGTCGGTTGTTTGCCGCCATGCTCGCCCTCGCCGCGGAAACGCGGCGGCCGGTCATTGTGCATTCGCGCGAGGCTGAGGCGGACACGATCGCGATGCTGCGGGAGCATGTGACCGTGTGGCGTGGACCGCCGGAGCGGATCGGCGTGGTGCATTGTTTCACTGGCGATTGGCCATTCGCGCGCGCGCTGCTCGATCTTGGGTGGCACATCTCCTTCAGCGGGATTGTGACGTTCGGGAATGCGACGGCGCTGCGTGAAGTGGCCGCGCGCGTGCCGGTGGAGCGTTTGCTGATCGAGACCGACACGCCGTGGCTGTCGCCCGAACCCCACCGCGGCCGACCGAATGAGCCGGCGCGGTTGGTGGATGTAGGACGCGCCATCGCGGCTGTCCGGGGGTGCGCCCTCGAACACATCGCGGAGATCACCTGGGGGAACGCAGTCCGGCTATTCGGCTGGCCGGACCGCATCTAAAGAAGGATCGCTTCGCGCCCGCCAGCCGGAAGACTTCGATCCGACCGCCGATGACCGGGGCGGGGGAAATTGCCGCCCATCAGACCAGCGACCAAGGGGCTCGCATGGGGCGCGACAGCATCGCGGCGGCCTCGTCATCGCCGATGATCTGCTCTTTTGCGGGATCCCATTTCAGTTCTTCGCGCCGGAGACGGAGCATGATGTTGGCGAGGTGCGCGATCGTGATGCTCCGGTGGCCCACCTCGGCCGGGCAGATGGTTGGCTGGCCGCTGTATAGGCAGGCGATGAAGTTCGCCTCGTGATCGTTGCTCTCATAGAGGCGAACGGCGGTGTCGCCGAGCGGGGTGCGCCGGATGTCCTCCGGATGGCTCTCCAGAACGCCGCGGCTGCAGTAGATCCAACGCCCGTCCTCGCCCTCGAACCGCACGCCGCCAACTCCGGCTTTGGGATCGGCGATTTCGACGATCATCCGGACACCGTTCGCATAGTCCGCTTCGAAGGCGAACGACGTCGCGGTGTTGTAAAGGGCGTCCGACGGAGGGAATTCGGCGCGTCCGCTGTGAAAGCGCACGGGCCCGCTCGCGTCCATCTCGAGCGCCCACTGGACGATGTCGAAGTGGTGTGCGCCGAAGTCGGTGACCATGCCACCGGAGTAGTCGTAGTTGTGGCGCCAGTTCAGCGGGTGAAGAGCAGGGCGGTATTCGCGTTCCGGCGCGGGACCGAGCCAAAGGTTCCAGTCGAGTCCTTCCGGCACCGGCTCCGGCGCCTGGCGGTTTCCCAGGCCGCTCCAATCCTTGTGGCCGCCCGGCAGCCAGACGCGCGCCACTTTGACCTTGCCGATCGCGCCATTTCGAACGAGTTCGCAGGCCTTCCGAAAGTGGACACTCGAGCGCTGCTGAGAACCGGTCTGGAACGTGACGCCGGCGGCGGCGACGGCGTTGGCGATCGCGCGCCCCTGCGCGACGGTCAGCGCCAGCGGCTTCTGGCAATAAATGTGCTTCTTGGCGCGAGCCGCTTCGATTGCCATGATCGCGTGCCAGTGATCGGGAGTCGAAATATTGACCGCGTCCACGGCGGGGTCGGCGAGGATTTCGCGAAAGTCGGCCGTAGTGCGGCAGTAGTTCGTGGTGGCGGGATCCCGACCCGCGAGTTTGGCATAGTGTTCGTTGACAAGCCGGCGGCCGTATTCGCGGCCGCCGTCAAGCTCGCCCTGATAACCGTAGTGGCCGGACAGGTGATTTACGTCGCAGACGGCGACGACTTGCACGTTTTCGTTGTGCAGGAACTGCCGCCCCGTCGAGTGGGCGATCGTGCCGAATCCGATGCACGCGAGCGTCACCCGCTCGGACGGCGCCGGTCGCCCACGCCCGAGGACTCCGGCCGGCACGATCATCGGGGCCACCGCCGCCAAACTACGGCGCAGAAAGCTGCGCCGCGTCCAGCGCCCAAGACCATCGATAGAGCTCATGGTGCAGCGATGCTACCGCGGTCCGACCACGCTTCCAAGCCGGCGGCGCACGCCCCGACGTCACATGGCGCGGCGGGTAGGGACACCGATGCCGCGCCCGACTCAGCGCACCTGCAGCACAATCTTCCCGCGCATGTGTCCACCTTGGCTGCGGCGGTGTGCCTCCGCCGCATCGGTCAGCGGCAGCGTCGCCGCAAGGTGCACGCGCAGGCGCCCACGCTCCACTAGCGCGGTCAGCTTCCGCAGTTGCGTGGCGTTCGGCGCAACGAATACGTAGGCAAGTTTCGCGCGGCGACGACGCAGCGCAGCGTCCGTCTCCGCCTGCGGGGCGAGAATCGTCACGAGCGTGCCGCCTCGACGCAATACCTCGGCGCTGCAGACCTGGGTCTCACCACCGACCGCATCGAGCACAACATCCACTCCGCGCGGAAATCGCGACAGAATCTGGTCCCTCCAATCGCCCGCAGTATAGTCGACGACGTGGTCCGCGCCCAGGTCTCGTACGTACTCATGGTTCTCCGGACGCGCCGTGCCGATCACCTCGGCTCCGCGCCATTTGGCCAGTTGCACCGCGAACCCGCCGACGCCACCGGCGGCGGCGTGCACTACAACCACTTGGCCGGGGCCAAGGCCCGCAGCATCGAACAACGCCTGCCACGCGGTCAGCGCCGCCAGCGGGATCGCCGCGGCCTCCTCGAACGACAGCGAAGGCGGTTTCGGCGCGATCTGCCGAGCCGGCAGTGACACAAATTCCGCGTAGCATCCGTCTTTGATGACGGGTTTACGGGCATACGCATACACCGCATCCCCCTTGCGGACGCCCGACACGCCGGCACCCACTTCCGCGATCACGCCGGCGACGTCCCATCCCGGAATGATCGGAAACTGATGCGGCATCCTGGTCTTCAACAGCCCCTCACGGATTTTCCAGTCCACCGGGTTCACACCGGCGGCGCGCACCCGGATCAAAACCTCGCCCTTGCCAGGCGATGGACGTGGCACGTCACCGTATTTCAGCACGTCCACCGGGCCGAAATCCTCATGATAGATCGCTTTCATTGTCGCTGTTCGTTTCATCGTCGTAATCCTCTCGCATCAACCCTGCAGAGAACGTACCTACATTTGTTTTCGATTCAACTCATCCGCCGCGCGGTCGACCAGCGGTTCCCTTCGCTGGTTCCGTTGTGGTGGCCAAGCGCACAATCGTGACGTCGTGCGTGGTGGCGGCAGGTCTCGGAGCGACGGCTGGAATCCGAAGATGCGATGCAGGCGGCAGCAAGAAACCGGCCGCGAGGCCTGCACGCGGTGCCGCCCGTTATCGTGAGGTTAGCGGTGGTGCGCACCATGCACGGCGCGGCGGGATAGTGTCGCGAGGATGTGAGC
The DNA here is from genome assembly GCA_938010045.1 of uncultured bacterium. Lineage (GTDB taxonomy): Bacteria > Verrucomicrobiota > Kiritimatiellia > PWTM01 > PWTM01 > CAACVY01. The sequence continues at coordinate 123,941 of CALLFZ010000017.1, read as the reverse complement.
GGAGGAAGTGGATCGAGGACAAAACCTCTGCGGATTCGAGGTGACTGCCGGGCCTTTCCCCGGCCGGTGCCGAGACCGATCAGCGCCCGGGGCGATTTCACTCATAGATCTCCCCCTGTTCCAGGGTCCGGCTGGTGTTGTGGCCGCGTCGTTGATCGGCCGAGTCCCGGCCTCTGTGGTTCTGGCAGGCGGATGCGCCGCCGTTGCATGCGCCCTTTGGCGGATCGCGATCCGCTTGGCGCGTGCCGGACCGCCCGCGAGTGTGCGTTCCGTGTCACTGGGCTCACATGGCCGGTAGGCGCTCCGCGTAGGCCTGCTGGGCGGCCGATGGGCTTCCGCAAGTGATTCAGAGACTCGGGGGGGCATAGGCGGGCGACGGCGGTGGTCGGCGTTCTGACCCTCGGCGGGTTGGTCGCGGCGCCGAGCCACGGAACCGAGTTACCGCCGTCGCGAAGGTTCGACCGACGATGGCCGTCAGGATGGCGAATCGAGTTGGGGCGGCGACGACGCTCGCCGCGACGAGACCGGTCGCGGTTTGGATGACTCGCTTCGCGCGCCAGGCGGAGATGCCATCGTGATTTCTCCACTCAGCGACCGCGTGGTCAATGTGGCGTCGGCGGTGGTGGCGGCCATGGGCGGCACATCTAGGGAGGGCGTCGGAGCGTTCGCTCACACAGACCGGACGGGCCGACGGGTTCGTGGCACCGTCAGGGCACGGGCCCGCGTCGGTTCGTGAGCCGTTCGATGGTGTGGGCGGCGGGGGAAACGGTTTTACGACGCGCTTCGTCCCAGTTTTTGATTTCCTCGAGGGTCTCGAACAACGCGATACAGGCCGTTTCGTAGTCCACGCCCGTGAGTTCTGCGATCAATCGGGTGCTTCGATCGAGCAGCTTCTTGTTTGTTGCGTCCACATGCGACATCCAATTGCTCACGAGGCGGCCCAGTTGTCCCATGGTCGCGGAGGACACCGTGTTGAGCGCCATTTTGACGACGAGATGCGAGAAGAGCGCAAGCGGCGACTCCGGCAGTTCGACCGCGATGTGGATGAGGCGCTCTGGCGGTACATCGCGGGGCGGCTTGGGTCCGACCGCCACGACACACCATTCTTCGAAAGGCGCCGCGGCCGCCCGGAAGGCAGGTCCCCACTCGTCACTGCACTTTGGATCGAGCACCGACACTTCTCGGCCGACCAGCAGCCCGATGGCGGCGTTTGGTGTTACCTCCGTGCGTGAGGGATCGGCCTCGTTACCGATGCGATACTTCAGGAGAGCATCCGTGCCGATGGCCGGCGGCGCGGCGCGCAGTCGTTCCGGCGCGCCCATCTGGGCGTAGAGTTTCGAGGTCCAATCCAGACAGCGGGGTTCGCGCTCAAGCAGCCTCCGCCACGCGGCTGGCGTTGGGCGTAGTGGGTCCTTCACGAAAGCCCAGGACGGCGGCGAGAGAAGGTCATCGCTTGGACGAAACGGCGGCACTTTGAACGTGGGCGAGCGTTCAGTTGTATCCGTGAAGATGTCGAGCAGGTAGTCGCGCGCGAAGTACGTGACGCGGCCACTCCGCGAGTAGATCGCGGCCTCGAGCTCCACCCATCGAGCGAGGCTTGAGACATTCGACTCGGACCGGAGATCTGTGAGGAGGTGTTCGAACCGGTTGATGGCCGCGTCCGGATCGGCCGCAAAGGCCAGGGCGGGGACGGCACCCCGCCGCGATGTGGCGAACTCATCCCCACGGGCGGCGAGGTGGTCGGCGAGCGCCGCCTCGAGTGCAAGGCCCACGACCAGCATCTCGATCGTCGTCGCCTGCATGCGCGTGGATCCGGCGACGGCCATCGGTCCGGTGCAGAGCTCGATGCAGGTGACGGCTGGGTTTCGGATCAGTCGTCGCGACCGTTCGAGCCGCTCGGCGAGCAGGTCCGCCGGATTGTTGAACACGAAAAACACCCGCGTTCCGTCGTTCAGCGCGCGGAGTGCGGTGCCGATGACCGAGGACGTCTCGCCCCCCTCCGAGATCGCCACGAGCACATCGCCGGGCCCAAGCCCGAGCTCCTCGATCTGGCGTTCTCCAAAACTGACATAATCTTCGAATGATTCGACCGAACGGATCAACGCAAAATCGCCGCCGGTCATGACCGAGCGTGTGAGGTCGGCCAGGGCCGCCCACCGGTCCCGTAGGCCGGGCTCTCGCTCGACGGCTTCGCGCCAGAACCGGCGCCACGCGGCGTCGAGAAGAATGGCAAGCCGACCGGTCGCGCCACAGCCGCTGAACACGATCCGCCGTCGTTCGTCGAGCGCGCGCCGCATGGCCTCGCGCATCGCGGCGAAACCAGGCGAGGCGATGACACGGCGAGCGACGGGTGGCAGATCGTCATCCACACTGAGCAGCATGCGAACGCCGGCCGCCGTGTTCGTACGCAGAACTTCCGCGAGGCTTCGGGTGTTCGGGTGCGGTTGTTCGGTGATGAGAAAGCCAAGCTGGAACTGCGTCTGATTGCGGACAAAATCAAGCGCTTGCTCCCGCGGGGTCAGCGTCTCTGCGCGCACCACGATGGGCACGACCGCGGCCACAAGGAAAACCCAACTCGTTCGCCGAGAAATCATGAACATTCGCCGTGCGTTTTGTTCACCGGCTGGTTGTCCCCGAAAGTCTGCCCGCGAGTGGAACGGAAGTCGAGCGAACGGATTGTCCATGCGCGTCCTGGGTGTTGGATGGGACGCGATCGCAGAGCTCCCAGTCGCGGGCACCTCTGCTCGGCAGGTCCAGCGGGCTCAGATTCCGCGGCAGTCGCTGCCGATCGTCTCTCCCTCGGTGAACGCTATTTGCCATGGATCGAACCGAACCGATTGCGCTGTGGATTGTTTTGCGTGTGAGACGAGGGGTCCGAATGCACGTGTGCCGATCCCCAACGACGACCAGGGACAGGCACCTGGCACCCCCTTCGGTTGTACGCCCAGTGCGTCCAGCGAGGTGCCTGTCCCCAACGGGCCTGTCCCCAACGGGCCCCGACGGCCCCAGGAAGGCACCAACGGCCGTTCCACGTGTCTGTTCCCAAGAGGACAACGAACGGAATCCGTCATCTCATCCGCCGGAATTACGTCGAAGCGAGCGCTGCTGTGAGCAACCGGGTCTACACCGCGCGGGACCTGCGATCATCGCGTTGGTCCCCGCTGTTTCTTCGGCCTTTGCCCACATCTCCCTGCGCCAGTCACTTCGCCAGTCGGATGTGCTCCGCCCACAGCTGCCGGTTCGTTGTCGAACTGAAGCGGCACCACGAGTCGTTTCGTTGCGCGGGCGACCGCGCTCAGCATGGCCGATACCGCCACGAGGGCGGCGCGGGCGGCGATACGACCGCCGGCGGAGCGCTCCACCTCGGTCGGCGCGCGCCGGCCCTGATCCATTCTCGCCCTTTTCGCTGGTTCGCACTCCGTCTCATTTCGCCATCCATACATGCGAATCCGCGGTTTGCGCCGCTCGCCCGCCGACGATCCGCGGGGCGACTGATTGCCTCCCCGTGGCACTTCAGCAATGGCAGGAGATCGGGCATCCGATATGACCCGATGCGGTGTTCTCGCAGCGAACGCACCAGCTTCATCTTCGGCGGGCCACTTGCACGGTGGCCGTGACTCGGGGTGGAACCGTCGCGGCGAAGTGTCAGGCGAGGGAGCCCACAGGGACGGGATCCATGTCGTTGAACGTCTGGTTTTCGCCGCCCATCCCCCAGACAAAGCGGTAGGCCCCCGTCCCGACGCCGCTGTGAATGGACCAGGCGGGCGAGACGATCGCTTCGCCTTCGCGCACGACGAGATGTCGCGTGTCCTCGGGCTCACCGAAGAGATGAACGACGACACCATCCGAAGGCAGGTCAAAGTAACAGTAGACTTCGGTGCGGCGATCGTGCCGGTGGGGCGGAAAGGTATTCCAGACGCTGCCCTCCTGAAGCTCGGTGAAGCCCATCACCAGCTGGCAACTACGGATCCCCCCCTCATGGATGTACTGATGGATAGTTCGGCGATTCGCGGTGGCCGGGGCGCCCAGTTCAACGCGACGCGCGTCGGCGAGCGTGGCCTTGGTGGTCGGGAACGTGGCATGGGCAGGGTAGGAAAGAAGGAAGAATCGCGCGGGATGCTCCGCCGACTCGCTGGCAAACTCAATCTCGCGGCTACCGCGCCCAATGTAGAGGCATTCGCGCGTCGCGAGCGAAAACTCGCGACCGTCGACGAGCACGCGGCCGGTGCCTCCGATGTTGATGGCGCCCATTTCGCGCCGCTGACAAACGTAGTCCGCCGCGAGCTCACGTCCCACCTCGAGTCGGACCCGTTGGGCGACCGGCATGACGCCGCCCACGAGCGCTCGATCGGCGTCGGTGTACACCAGTTCCGCCCGGTCGCGACGGAAGAGTCCCGTGATCAGGAAATGCGATCTCAATTCGTCGGCGGTCATCCGGCGGTAGTGCAGAGCATCGGCCATGCGGAGGGTTTTCACGGCGTCAGATCCTCCCGCGCGCGTTGGCTGAACTCGCGCACATGAGCCTCCCATTGCTCCGGGCTGGGAAAATCTCCCTTCGACCAGCCCGCGCCGGCGGCATAGACGAGCGGGCGGTTCGCGGGGACCTTCACGAGCACGAGATGGTGGCCTTCGGCGCGCACGATGTCCACGATCTGGGCGGGTGGCGCCCAGACCGCACACGCAATCGCGCCGTTGGGAGGCGACTCGGGTTCCCAATACGAGAGCCAGCCTTCCTCACGATTCCAACGCGCACGTCCTTCGCCCGGTCGTTCGACAATTCCGATGGCGACCAAGAGATCGCCCGGCGGCTCAACCTGATAGCGGCATTCGATTCGGTTGAAGTTCGAACCAAGCCGGAGCGAGATCCGCCGCGTCTCGGTGATCGTCCTCGGGCCCACTCGCCACGGCGCATATTCGGCTTCGAATTCGACAAGGTCGGGCCCATTGCGAAGGAACCGATGCCGAACCCAATTGTTCCCGAAATGCAGACGGCCGTCGGCCCAAACAGCGGTGCCTCCGCAGCCGCAGGTGCGTCCGACCTTGTAGAAGTCACCACCTTCGCCATGGTCGCGATGGTAGTCGCCAGACTTGTACCAATCATCAATGACGGGGCGGCGTGTATTCTTCACCCAGACGTCGATTCCGCTGCTGATTTCTCCGGTGGCCTCAAGTGCGGGGCCATAAATTCGGAACGCGATGCGGTCGTTCTCCCAGGCAATATCGTCCTTCCGTTCCGGCACATGCCGCCCCCAGGCGCGGGGCTGCGCGGAGGGCGGCAAGGCTGGGGCGGCTGTCGGAGCGTTCGTTACGGCCGCCGGCACAACCACCGGCACGGGCAGTTCGCGGTCGGGTGACGCAGCGCCCGGCGGGGGCTCGCCCGGCGCACGGATGCGACCGCCGGCGCGCCGGTAGAGTTCAGTCGCCGCCAACAGAAACGCTCCGACGCCGTAGACATCTGAGTGCTCGGGGTCGAAGCGCTTCGGATCGGCGCCAATGGGCTGGACGTGCGTGAGTCGGCCATCATCGCGAACGCATGTTCGGAGGCCCGCCCACGCCCGCCACACGGCGTTTTCGTACTCCTGGCCCTTGAGCAGCCCCTCGTTCAAGCCCCACGTGAGCGCGAAGGTGAAGAATCCCGTGCCGCTTGCCTCGGGCAGGGGATAGGAATCGGGGTCGAGCAGACTCGCCCGCCACATGCCGTCGGCGGGTTGAGCTGCGCACACGGCGGCGGCCATTTCGAGGTACTGGTGCACGTACCGCTCGCGGTCCGGGAAGTCGGGGGGCACGACCTGGAGCATCCGGGCCAGACCCGCCAGCACCCAACCGTTGCCCCGGCTCCAAAACACCTTCCGTCCGTTCGCCTCGCGCTGGGAGAAATATCGGTCGTCACGATAGTAGAGGTGCTCGTCGCGATCGTAGAGGTAATCCGAAGTGAGCCACCAAAGTCGATTGGCAAACTTGAGGTATTTGCGCTCGCCGGTCACGAGGGCTAGACGCGCCCAGGCCGGAGGAGCCATGAAGAGGGCATCACACCACGACCACCGGTCGGTCTTGTCCTTGAGCTGAAAGCTTAGGTTGTCGTCTTTGGGATTCGCCATGATCCAGTCGAACCGTTCCCGCATGGGCGCGATCATGGCGGGATCGCGATGGATGCGAAAAAGTTCGGCGTAGGTCTGGCCGACGGCGTGATCATCGGCGTGATAGGGACGCGGACCGAGCTGCCACCGATTGAAACGCCCCATGGCCAGAAGGGCGTCGTGATAGCGAGCATCCAGGGTGATCCGGCTGACTTCCATAAGGCCGGCGTAGAGGGCGGCCTTGGTCCAGTCGGTCGGAGCGTGCCGCGACGGCGTTTGAAGCTGCCAATCCGCAACTCGGATCGCGAGGGCGCGGATCTCGTCGGCGGACGGTCGCCCACCTGGTGCGGAAGCCGCCATCCCGGCTGAGACCGCCGCGCCCACCACGGCGACGACCATGATCTTCGCAATCACTGTTCAATCCTCCGGATCGACGGCGAGCGTAGCCGTCGGCGGAACGCCCGACAAGTCACGACGATTCCGTGTTTCGCGGGACCATGAACAGTTCGGCTCCTCCGCTCATCATGGTACCCGGCCTCGTCCTGTTGTGGGCGAGTGGGAGCAAATGTGGTCGGCATCGGTCAATCGAGTGATCACATGGGCCGCATCGTCCCCGCCGCGGGCTGGCGGAAATCGCCGCAGGTCATCCCGGTGATCTGGTCGTGACTTTTCACTCGCCCGAGCCGTCGTTCGCAACCCAACATGGACCGTGGGGCGCCGGCGCAACGCCGCGGCGAATACGGGCAAGAGAGGCTCCCCATGTACGTCTCATGCGGTCAACCGGTCCGGCGTTCTCACCGCACCGCACCGGATGAGCCGCCGCGAGGGGGGCGGGGCGGTGGATCTCTCTGGTTGTTCGGCTGGACTTCGACGCGATCAGCATGCGTGGGCCTTTCGCTGTCCGCGGTGATCGAACCACGGGAATGAAAAGCGTCGTCGCGACGCGGCCGGACGGGATGTCGAGGTCGTTCGGCACGGCGGCGGGTGGCGATGAACACGGACCCATCACGGTGCGCGAGGACCGTGGCCGATCGGTCACACGCGGCCCATCTCGCGCACGTGGCGAGGTGTGGAGATCTCGAACTGACACAACAGGGACGACGTTGGGGTGCCCGATGTGGGCGGTCGAACGGAGTGCGCGACGTCCCCGATCGGCCGGAGGAGCACATGTGTTGTGAACTCGAGGTGGTGGGTCATGGCGACAGTTCCCGAGGGGATCTCCTGTCGTGGGGCGGCTTGAGGGGCGGTTCCGTCGCATATATCATTGAAAGCGATCTTCAGGGCAAGGTGAGCTCTGCGGCGGTGTCGCGGAGCAATTCCTGACCGGCGGTGTAAGCCCGCGAGTCCCTCCGGCGGGGGATTGATGCGGTCGTCCGGCCCGCGAAGCCGGAGATCCGCAGCCGACAGTACAGTCTGGATGGAAGAAGATCGCGACGGCGCCGCCGCGTTCGGCCCTGAAGTTCGGTTGCAGCACTGGGGGCCGCAATGCGGGACGAGACGATGTCCGACGACCCCGTGATGGAGGCGATCCGCGAAGCGATCGCTGCGTACGCGCGGGGTGAGATGCTCGTGGTGGTGGACGATGAGCGCCGCGAGAACGAGGGGGATCTGGTGGTCGCCGCGGAACATGCGACGCCGGCCGCCATCCAGTTCATGATTCGCGAGGGTGGGGGGCTGGTGTGCGTGGCGATGACGCGCGAGCGGCTACGGCGGCTGGGGCTCTCGCGAATGTCGCCGAGCGGTTTCGCCGACCGCTATCGGACGGCGTTCATGGAGAGCGTGGACGCTCGGGAAGGAGTGACGACGGGCATCAGCGCTTACGACCGGGCAAGGACGATCGAGGTGTTGATCGCCCCCGGCTCACGGGCGGACGACCTGATCCGGCCAGGGCACATGTTCCCGTTGGAAGCGGCGGACGGAGGGGTGCTCGAACGCCCGGGCCACACCGAGGCGGCCGTGGATCTTGCGCGACTCGCAGGGCTGACTCCGGCTGGCGTGATTTGCGAAATCGTCGGACCGACGGGCGAAATGGCTCGTCGCCCGGAGCTGGACCAATTTGCGAAACGACATGGCCTGCGCCTGATCACGATCGGCGATCTCGCGGCCTATCGCCGCCGAACCGAGCGTCTGGTGCGCCTGGAGCAAACGGTTGCGCTTCCAACGGCCCTCGGCGAGTTTCAACTGAACATGTATCGTTCGCTGCCGGATCAGGAGCTTCATCTCGCCCTGTGCATGGGCGAGCCCGCGGGAGAGCCGCCGCCGCTGGTCCGGGTACACAGTGAGTGTTTGACGGGCGACGTCTTCGGCTCGCAACGCTGCGATTGTGGGAGTCAGTTGGATCGCGCGATGCAGATGATTGCGGGGGAGGGGCGCGGCGTGATCGTGTACTTGCGGCAGGAAGGGCGAGGGATCGGCCTCGAACACAAAATTCACGCCTATGCGTTACAGGAGGCGGGGCTGGACACCGTCGAAGCGAACCAGTGTTTGGGCTTTGAGGCCGATGTGCGCGACTATGCTCCGGCGGCGCAGATGTTGCGAGACCTCGGAGTGACGAGTGTGCGTTTATTGACCAACAACCCCCTCAAGGTGTCCGGCCTGCGGAAGTACGGGATTGTCGTTGCGGAGCGCGTGCCGCTGGTCATTCCGCCGATCGAGCACAACGCGCGCTACCTCGAAGCGAAGAAACAGAAACTGGGCCACTGGCTCTGAGGTGGAACGATGCAGCGAGCCGATCGTTCATGGACATGCCGGGGCGGCGGACCGCGGTTGCCGGCCGGCGTGCGGCGGTTTCGCGGGAGCGCCCGGGGAGCGGGACTGCGAATCGGTATCGTGGTCAGCCGGTACAACGCGCGGCACACCGCCTCACTGCTGTGTGAGGCGGTGCGCGAGCTGACGCGGCTCGGCGTGCGGCCGGAGGCGATCACCGTGGCTGAGGTGCCGGGCGCGTTCGAGATTCCCGCGGCGATCTCGGAAATGGTGCGGCACCATCCCGTGGAGGCAGTGATCGCGCTCGGATGCGTGATCCAGGGCGAAACACCCCACGCGGCGCTGATCAACTCGACGGTGGCCGCGCGCCTCGGGGAGCTGTCGGAGCGCCGCGGGCTCCCGGTGGTCGACGCCGTGGTGCCCGCGCTGAACGAGGAGCAGGCGCGCGCGCGCTGCGGTCCGGGACCGAACAATCGCGGCATCTACGCCGCCCAGGTGGCCGTTGAAATGGCCCGACTGTTTGAACGACTTCGCGTGGGGGAGCGATGAGTCGCCGGCACGAGGGACGTATTCTCGCGCTGCAGTTTCTGTTTCAGCGCGATTTCAATGCCGGGGAACTCGAGGAGGCGCTTCGTGAGTTCTGGACCCTGCATCCGGTGCGTCCCGCGTTGCGGGGCTTTGCGGAGTCGTTGATCCGCGGGGTGGAGCAGATGCGTCCCTCGCTCGATGAGCGCCTTCGCGGGTTCCTTGTGAACTGGGAGCTGTCGCGTCTGGCCGCGGTGGACCGGAACATTCTGCGGCTGGCGCTCTATGAGATGCAGCATCGGCCCGACATTCCGCCGGTGGTATCGTTGAACGAGGCAATTGATTTGGCGAAAGAATTCGGCGATCCAGAATCTCCGCGGTTTGTGAATGGAGTCCTTGACCGGGCCGTGAAGTCGTTGGGACGGCCTGTGCGGGAGCCTTCGACCCGGCAAGGCTGCCGCGGCACATCGAAGCGGGGAAAGGAGTAGGGGATGGCCGCGACCTGGTGGTCCGCACTCACCCGCACGCGCGATGCCATTCTGCGCGCGGTTGGGCTGGGCGCGCAGCGAGGCGCCGCCCCGGAGGAACGATGGCCCGTGGAGCGTGTCGAGGAGGCGCTCTATGCGGCGGATGTGGCCCCTTCCCTCGTGATGGAGGCCATCGAACGGCTTGGGGCGCGTCGTGAGGGCGGCGTTGTGCCGCAGAGGCTGGCCGAGCACCTGGCGGGGCTTCTGGTGGAGCCGCCGGCACCGGGCTCCGTTCGGCGGCCTCGTGTGGTTGTGCTGGTCGGCACGAACGGATCCGGGAAAACGACGACGTGCGCGAAACTCGCCTGGCGAAGTCGGCAGACGGGGCGCCGCCCGCTGTTGTGTGCGGCCGACACGTTCCGTGCGGCGGGCAGCGACCAGCTCCGTCTCTGGGCAGACCGCATCGGGTGCGACGTGGTGACCGGTGCGACGGGAGCGGACGCCGCCGCGGTGGCATTCGATGCCGTGACGGCGGCCGTTCGTCGCAACGCCGACGAGCTGTACGTGGACACGGCCGGGCGGATGCATACGCGCGAGCCCTTGCTGCAGGAGTTGCAGAAGCTGATCCGCAGTGTGCGCAAGGCGCGTGAAGGTGCGCCGGACGACTGCTGGCTGGTGCTCGACGCGGCACTGGGGCGAAATGCGTTATCGCAGGCGTCGGCCTTTGCGGGAGCCGTCCCGCTGAACGGCGCGATCATCACGAAGCTCGACGGCTCGGCGAAGGCTGGATTCGTGTTTTCACTCGGCCGGGAACTGCGGATCCCGGTGCTCTACGCGGGTCTCGGCGAATCCCCAGAGGATCTCGTCGAGTTCGATCGGCGCCGGTTCGTGCGGAGCTTGTTGGGGCTCGGCGATGGCCGTTGAGGTGACGGAACTCGACCGGCGCTGGATGCGTCGCGCGCTGGAACTCGCTGCACGCGGCGAGGGTCTGACGCGGCCGAATCCGCCCGTGGGGGCCGTGGTCGTTCGCGACGGCCGTGTGGTGGGCGAGGGGTGGCACCGCGCGGCCGGCGGCCCGCACGCGGAACGGCTTGCGCTGGCCCAGGCGGGCACGCACGCGCGGGAGGCCACGTTGTACGTTACGCTGGAGCCTTGCAGCACATGGGGACGGACGCCGCCGTGCACCGATGCGATCATCGAAGCCGGCATCCGCCGGGTTGTCGCCGCCTGCTCGGATCCGAATCCCCGGCATCGCGGTCGTGGATTTGCGATCCTGCGCCGCCGAGGCATTGCGGTGAACGTCGGGCTTGAACGAGCACCTGCGGTGAGACTGATCGAGGGCTTTGCGATGTGGGTGACCGCCCAACGACCCTGGATCACGCTCAAGCTGGCCATGTCGCTGGATGGGCGGATCGCGGATGCGAGCGGGCGGTCGCGGTGGATCACCTCGGCGGCGAGTCGTCGCCGGGCGCATGCCGAACGGCGCCGCGCGGATGCCATCATGGTCGGCGTGGGCACGGTCCAGGCGGACGATCCCCGGCTGTTGCCTCGACCGTCCATGGGACGCGCGCCGTGGCGCGTCGTGCTCGACACCGCCGGTCGGACGCCCCCCGGCGCGCGCGTGCTCACCGATGCGCACGCCGCACACACCTTGGTACTCGTCGGAGAGACCTGCGAGCCTGCGCGGTGCCGCCGGCTGGCGCGAGGAGGCGCCACCGTGGAGCGGGTGCCCATCGACCGAACGACCGGCAGGGTGGATCTCGCCGCTGCGGTTCGGGCCCTCGCCCCTCGGGGGATCCTGCGCGTGCTCTGCGAGGGCGGCTCGAGGCTCGCGGGTGCACTGGTCGCGTGCGGCCTGACCGACGAGTTGTTGCTGATGTATGCGCCGCGCGTGCTCGGGGCGGATGCGAAGCCCGCCGTGGGCGCGTCGGGCTGGACACTGGCCGCCTCGCCGCAGTTTCGGCTCGCCGAACACGGCCGGTATGGCGATGACTGGTGGGTGCGGCTGGTTCGAAGGACCTGAACGGAGTCGGTCATGTTTACCGGAATTGTGCAGCGACGCGGTCGGATTGTGGAACGATCCTTGGCGAGGGAATGGGGGCGAATCGTCGTTGAGGCCGGCCTCTGGGATCGCCCGGTCGACATCGGAGAAAGCATCGCGGTCTCGGGGGTGTGCCTGACCGTCACGACGGTCGAGGGAACGCGTCTGGGGTTCGATGTGCTCGCGGAAACGTGCCGTCGCACCAACCTGGGTGCAGAGACGGCAGAGGGATGGGTGAATCTCGAACGGGCGCTGCGTTGGGGTGATCCTCTCGGCGGTCATCTTGTCACGGGTCACGTGGACGGCGTCGGCCGGATCGCATCCATGGACCGGGTCGGTCGCGATTGGCGATTTGCGATCGAGTGTCCGACCGACCTAATGGACGGCATGGTGTACAAGGGGTCGGTCGCGGTGGACGGAGTGAGCCTGACGATCGCGGAGCTCCATGAGCGCCACATCGCCGTTCACATCATTCCGCACACCTACGAAGTGACGTGTTTTGGTCTGTATCGCCTGGGGGACCCAGTCAATATCGAGGTGGATCTGCTCGGGAAGTTTGTGCGCCGGTTTGTCGAACGCGGTGTTGCCTATCCCGAGCTCACATGGGAAGAGTTGCGTCGGCAGGGGCTGATCCCGCCGGAGTGATCGGCAGGAGTTGGCCCACGCTGCGCGGGGTGCGTGCCATGGGGGGCGGGTCAGGTTTGACAGAGATTGGGCGCACCGCTACTCTGGAACAGATGTCCGACCAGATGCCAGCGGCGGCCACACGTGGCCTGATGGAACGGCTGCTGCGCCTTCAGGAGTACGATCGCCGTCTCTCGCAAATCCGCCGCGATCTGTCCGATCTTCCTGCGCGTCAGGAGCGGATTCGGGCGCGCTTGCGCGACCGCGAGGAGGCGTTCCGACGGGCAGAGGCCGCTTGGAAGGACGAGGCGCTGGCGGTGAAAAAGATCGAGGGCGACGTCGAGTCAGCCCGCGCCACCCTTCTCCGGCAGCAACAGCAGCAGTTCGAGGTCAAGACCAACGAGGCCTATCGCGCGCTCCTGCATGAAATGGAATCGCTGCGTGCGACGATCCGACGGCTTGAAGACGAAGCGCTCGAACGGATGGAGCGCGCGGAACAGTTTCAGCACGCCCTGGCGGCCACCCGGCGGGACCTCGACGAGGAGGCGCGGCGAGTCGCGCGCGAGTGCGAGGAATTGGAGGCGAGAGGAACGGCCCTCGCCGCGGAGGCCGAGCGGATTGAACGCGCGCGCGCCGAAGCGGCCGCTGGCATCGAGGCCGACTGGCTCGCCCGATACGATCGCATCCGCCGGCATGTGGGAGATCTCGCCATTGTGCCGGTGGAGCACGGAACGTGTGCCGGCTGCCATATGCGGCTCCCACCACAGACCATTCATGATGTCCGTCGGAGCGACCAGATCGTGACGTGCGCATTCTGCGGACGCATGCTATATTCGACGTTAGAGATGTGAATGGGTCGGCTGAGGCGGACGGCCGCTCGCAGCCGCGCATGCGCGACCGCGGGAGGAAAGTCCGGACTCCGCAGGGCAGGACGTCCCGTCGTAAGGCGGGAGGCCTTCTGCAAGATCGGAAGGTACGGATAGTGCCACAGAAAACAAACCGCCCCGCGCGTGCGGGGTAAGGGTGAAAAGGTGGTGTAAGAGACCACCGGCCCGGTCCAAGGCCGGGCGCAGGGCAAACCCCGTCCGGAGCAAGGCCAAATAGGGAACCGGAGGTGGCCCGCCTCAAGCCCGCAAGGGCGCGGTTCCGGGTTGGCCGCGCAGATAAATGGCCGTCGAAACAGAATCCGGCTTACGGCTTCAGCCGACCTTTCTGTTAGGTTACCCGTGATGCGGATCGGAACACTCGAGCGGATGTTGCCAGATGGACAAGGTGTTCGCGCGGCGGGGTGGGGCGCTCTGGTCGTTGCGGCGCTCGCCGCCGGGCTGGCGACGTGGCCACTCGAACCGCCGTCGAAAACAACCGATCCTCCCTCGGCCGGTGCTGCATCAGAGCCGGGCGGGGGGGGCGCAGAGGCCTCGGCATGGCCGGAGGCGCCTGTGATCGCGCCAACCGACTGGCTCTCATTCCGGGCGGCCCCTCGGGACTCCGCCGCACCGGCCACCGATGCCGCCGCTCCCGGATCGGAACGATATCGGCTAGCGGGAACCCTCTTGATGCGCTCCGACGACGGCACCGTGCGGCACGGGCGGGCGATCATCGACGATACCCAGGAGCGGCGGCAGTTGGTCCTCGCGGAACAGGAGTCGGTGGGCGATCTGCGGGTGCTGCGGATTGAATGGAACCGTGTGACCGTTGACGTAGGCGGACAGGTCAGCGTCCTGACGATGCGATATGCCGGCGGCGGTGGTCCGCACCCCTCCGAACCGGGGAGCGTCGTGGCCGCGGCGGCGGCAGCTCCTCCGCTCGAGGTGAACCGTTTTGGCCGCCGCGTACAACCCGATCGCTGGCTGATCGAGCGAGAGGCCGTGCTCGACTATTATCGCGACCTGCGGAACGACCCCGTGCGAATCGCGCGGCTGTACGAATCGTTCCGGCCGGTACGGGAGCGGCAGAGCGGCCGCATCACCGGCTATGAGCTGAACATCCTCGGTGAGGAGGAGTTTCTGCGATCGGTCGGCCTGCAAGAAGGGGATGTCGTTCGCGCGGTCAACTCGATGCCGATGATCAGCCAATCCCGTGCCGAATTCTTCATCGGGGAGTTTCTGAAAGAGAACCTCAACGCCATCGTGCTGGACATTGAACGGAGCGGGCAGGCACAGAAACTCGTCTATCTGATCCGTTGACGATACTTGTGGGATTCCGCCGCCGGAACCGCGGGACGAACCTCGAGCATTCGTCGGCGTTCATCGACGCGGAGCAGCTCCACATCCAGCACCATCCCAGGTTGGAGCCGGCGGTTTCGGGCTTCGTCCCGAATGAACGCGCCCTGCAACGTATCCGTGAGTTCGGCGATCCAGCCACTGGACACGCGCTGGACGAGGACCGCCGGCCAAGGGCCCGTGTGGCCGCTGCGGAGACTGCGCTGGTAATAGTCGAGACGCAGGATTGCCAAACTGTCCCGCTCGACCTCCTCCGCGAGCTGTTCCTGCTCCGTGGCATGCCGAGCGATCCGGGCCGCGGCCTCATGGGAGTGGGGCGGCGGTTCGCCCGCCATCAGCGCCCGCACGATCCGATGCACGACCAAATCGGGATAGCGGCGGATGGGCGACGTGAAGTGGGTGTAGGGACGGGCGGCGAGTCCGAAATGCGCGCCGCAACGTGTCGAATACTCGGCGCGTTTCAGATGGCGCAACACCGCCATTGCGACGGGGTATTCGCGCGCCGTTCCCTCGACCTCCCGTAGCGCCGTCATTGCGCCTTGCCGATCCGCCGAGGGCATGCGAACGCCGAGCTCGAGCAGCGCCATTTCCATCCGCTCCCACTGCTCGGCGTCGGGTGGGCTGTGAATGCGATAGATCGCCGGAACACGCGCCGCGGCGAGACGACGAGCCACAATCATGTTCGCGAGCAGCATCAGTTCTTCGATCAGCGCATAGGCGAGGCGCGCCTCCCGCCGGTGGAAGGCGACGGCTCGGCCAGTGTCGTCGGTCTCGCACCAGACTTCGGGCAGCGTGAACAGAAGTGCACCAGTCTCCGCCCGCCGTTGGCGCAGAATCTCCGCCACCCGACCCAACTCACGGAGGAGATCTCGGACGTGATCGGGCACCGCATCGGCGCGCTCTCCGACCAGCCAGTCCTGCACGGACTCGTACTCGAGCCGCGCGCGGGAACGAATGACCGACGGATAGATCTCCGCTTCATGGAGCCGGCCCGCGCGATCGAGCACCGCCCGAACAGTAAGACACGGCCGATCCGCATCGGGTTTCAGACTGCACACATCGGTCGTGAGGTCCGGCGGGAGCATGGTGAGTGCGCGTCCCGGCATGTACACACTGGTGCCCCGCTCGAGCGCCTCGCGATCCATCGCGGATCCGGGCGCAACATAGATGGAGACATCGGCAATATGAACGCCGATCTCCCAGCGGTGGTCGTCGAGGCGACGCACCGATATTGCGTCGTCGAAGTCCCGGGCGTCGGGCGGATCAATCGTCACGGCCGGCCAGTCGCGATGATCGCGGCGTCCATCGGGCGAAATCGTGGCGGTTCGGTGATGCCGGCGTCCTTCGCGGACCGCATCGAGCGAGTGGTATTCGGGGAACCCCGCCTCACGCACGAGCGCCCTCAGCCGCACGCGCAGATCCGCGCTGGGGCCGAGCACTTCGGTGACGGTGCCGCTGCACCGATGTTCGCCCGCGCGCCATGGATCCAATCGCACCGCCACCACTGCGCCTTCCGGCGGAGGGGGATCGAGTGCGGTGGCAAACCCCGTCACCACGACATTCGTAGGATCGCGCGGATCGAGCGGAACCACATACCAGTAGCGCGCTCCCTTGCGCAGCACACCGGCGGTGAGAGCGTGGCGGCGCTCGAGCACGCGGACCACACGGCCCACGGCGAACGCACGATCCAACGACGAGGCCGGCGGCCGACCACGCCACGACGGCGACCGCGACACGAGTTCGACGAGTACGCGGTCACCGTGGACCGCCCCCCCCAGCGAATCGGGCAAGATTCGGATGAAGCGATCCGGGCTCTGCTCATCAGCGACCAGCGCCTCGCCACGGCGGGTGAACCGTAGAACACCGTGGAGTCGATCCGTGTCGGCGGGTTTGGCCCATCGCTGTCCCCGTAGACGCACAAGCCGCCCCTCGCGCTCCTGCGAGCGCAACCACGCGCGAAGCGCCGGACGTGCCTCCGGCGCGAGGCCGAGGCGCGTACCGATCTCCCGCGCGGTCATCGGATGATATCCCACGGAATTCAGGAATCGTTTGAACGCCTGTTCAAGGGATGGTATCCACTCTTGCATCCGGCGACGCAGGGTAGCACGTCGGGCCGTTGTGCGCCACGGTCCGCCGGAAGGACGCCGCACGTGAAGATCCTGATGGCCAGTAGTGAGATTGCGCCCTTTGCCTCCACCGGCGGGCTAGGCGAGGTGATGCGGTCGTTGCCGCGCGCCTTGCGGCGCCATGGCGTTGACGTGATCCGCATTATGCCCATGCATCGCTGCGTGTGGGAGGGGGGGCACAACCTGGCAGACACGGGCCTCCGGCTGAAGGTCCCCGTGGGCTACCGCGTTCATACGGCCGAAATCTGGCGTCACGACGGGGACATCCTGACCCTGTTCGTGCGGCGGGACGAGTATTTCGACCGCCGCGAGATCTACGCGTTACCCGACCGCGAATACACTGACAATTTTGAGCGATTTGTGTTTTTCCAAAAGGCGGTGGCCGCGCTGCTGGATACGCCCGAGCATGCCGTCGAGGTGGTCCATGGCCATGACTGGACGTGCGGTTTGATTCCGTTCTACCTGCGCCACGGCATCTACGGCTTGGGGCGCCCGAAGCGTGAGGGGACCGTGTTCACCGTCCACAACCTTCAGTATCAAGGAATCTATCCGGGTTCCGAGTTTGGGCTGACCAATCTTCCCTTCAGTTGCTTCTCGATCGAGGGCGTCGAATTCTTCGGGCAAATCAATTGTATGAAGGCCGGCCTGGTCTCGAGCGACATCTCGACGACGGTTAGCCCTAGCTATGCCAATGAAATTCGAACTCCGGAGCACGGGTTGGGGCTGGACGGCGTGATCCGGTCCTTAGGTGACCGTTTCGTGGGGATCCTGAACGGCGTTGACACGGAGATTTGGAATCCGGCGGAAGACTCCAACATTGCACGCACGTTCACGGCCGAGGATCCGGCCGGCAAGCGGATGTGTCGCTCAGCGCTGTTGCAGGAGATGCGATTGCCGGAGAATCCTGACGTGCCGGTGGTCGGGATGGTCTCGCGCATGGTGGACGAGAAGGGCTTCGACATTCTGGGCGAAGTGGTGGGGCAACTCGTCGAGCTGCCCGTGATGCTGGTCCTGTTGGGGAAGGGGGCCGCGATTCATCAGCAGGCGGCCGCGCAGTGGGCGGCGAAGTGGCCCGAGCGCGTGGCGGTGCGGATCGGTTACGACGAGGGGCTGGCCCACCGTATTCAGGCGGGGTCGGATTTGTTTCTGATGCCGTCGAAGAGCGAGCCGTGCGGTCTGAGTCAATTGTACGCGCTGCGGTACGGAACGATTCCCGTGGTCCACCAGGTGGGCGGCCTACGGGACACGATCCAAAATCTTTCGGATGACGGTTCCGCTGGCAATGGGTTTTCGTTCGATGAGTATTGCGGACCGGCTCTGCTGTCCGCGTTGAGGCGGGCGGTGACGATGTGGCGAAAATCATCGCTATGGGAGAAAATCGTCCGACGCGTCATGAGAGAGGATCATGGGTGGGAAGAGCCAGCCCGCCGATATATTGAAACCTACGAGCGTGCTGTGATGCGCCGCGCTGAATACGCTACGCACAACTAGGCCGAACCGAAAGCGGAACCGGTCAGGGATCCGGCCGGGGCGTTCGTGGAACGTTTCCACGACCGAACCCGTGCGGCGTGTGAATCACGACGAGCTGATCGTCGAGGATGTATCAGCGCGTTTCGGACTGACGGCCGTTTGAGGCCGGACAGTGTCGTACATACCCAGGCAATCCACATCCCCGAGGGCGCTGCCAGCGTGCAGACCATTCGCCATACGGGTTTCGTGGGGCTGTGAATAACCGGTCACAACCAGATGTTGTGGCGCGAGTCACCCAATAGAAGACATAACATATATTATGCGACGTTGCCTTGAGGGCGCTGAACGAATTCGGGCCGAGCGGGCGCCACATCTCATGTTCGAAGTGCCCAAGCCACTCACGACGCAGCAAAAATGGCCTGCCGATCTCGACACTCCAGCGCAAGGCGATTGGTCTCTTGTTGTCCGCCAAACGTCGCCGAGGATTCCGCCGGATCAATGGCATAACCATAGCCTCCAGCCCGAGACCATCGCTCGTGCTTTCTCTTCGAAACCGGGTTTTCGGGCCGGGCGGCCCCGAACAACCCTGCCGACCCGACGGCCTGCGAGCCGCGATGGCCGCCGGCCCCGCCGGCGTTCCCACCCGTCGCTTCAGTCTCCAAATCGCGGGCTCGGGATCGAATCCGTCCCGAACGATCTGCCCGCGTTCAGGCCGCCTCCATGGTCGAAACATTCGTGAGGTTACGGCGCCAGCAAGAACCACCGAGTCCCCGCCGCGGCATCGGCGTTGTCCGCGCCGCGAACGCTCGCCTTGCCATTCACCTCTTGGTATACATGTCCGGAGCAGCCGTCGGTTCGGAGTCCCGGTCATGAACAGTCGTCAGCGCTATTTCGCGGTGTTCGATGGACAAGAGCCGGATTTCGTGCCCCGGATACCGATCCTGATGCAGTTCGCTGCCGAGTTTATCGGCTCGAACTACGGTGAGTTTGCCTCTGACCACCGAGTGCTCGTTCGTTCAAATCTCGCATGCGCGGAGGCCTTCGACTTCGATCAGGTCAGTTGCATTTCCGATCCGTACCGCGAGACCCAGGGATTCGGTGGCCAGGTCGAATATGTCACCGATGGCGTGCCTCGTTGCACGCATCCGTTGGCCGACGACCGTGCGCTGAATCGTCTCCGGCGTCCCAATCCTCTTGTGTCCGAGCGCATGCGCGATCGCGTGAACGCCTGTCGGCTCTACCGCGAGCTGGCCGGCGACCGGTACTCGATCCTGGGCTGGATCGAGGGACCCGCCGCCGAGGCGGCGGACCTGCGCGACACGATCAACTTTCTATACGATCTCATGGATGACCCGGCCTACGCCGCCGAACTGATGGATCGCTGTGTCGAGGTCGGGATTGAGTTTGCGCAAGCTCAGCTCGACGCGGGCGCCGATACGATCGGCATCGGCGATGCGATCGCGAGCCAATTGTCACCGGATTTGTATGAATCCCTCGTTCAACCTCGAGAAAAGGCACTGGTCGCCGCCATCCACGCCGCCGGCGGCCGCGTACGACTTCACATCTGCGGCGACATCACCCATTTGCTGCCGGGCATCGCGGATCTTGGCGTGGACATTCTCGATGTGGATCACATGGTCAACCTCTCCCGAGTGCGCCACGAGGTCGGCCCCCGCGTGGTGATCGCGGGTAATCTCGATCCGGCCGAAGCAATCTTGCGCGGTACCCCGCAGGCGATCCGCGAAGGCATTCGGCGATGCCGCGATGAGGCCGGACTTCCGTTCATGGTGTGCGCGGGATGTGAAATCCCGCCCCGCACCCCACCGGACAATCTGAAGGCCCTCTGCGAGCCCATTCCCTGGCGATGAGGCAATGGCCGCCGGCCGGTGGGTGGCCCGCAATCCACAGATGGCCACCGAGGTCACTGGCGACCGTACGAGAAGGCTGCGGCGGGACCGCCCCCTCGCCCCCGCCCTATTTCACCGCCCGGTGCACGAACAGACAGACCACCGATAGAACCAGTGAAATGACCGCGAGACTCTTGTTGAAGGGATAAAAAACATCATCGGGACCAACGGTGAGAATCACCTCGCCCGGCAGCACCTCCTCGCGTCGGCTCGATTCCACCCTCAACACCGTGCCCGCGGCCGGAGACCGCAGATCCACGCGCTCCTGCACCGTCGCCGCCGGACCCACCTGAAACACGGCCACCGGCTGATTGGACAGGACCGTCTGGCCCGCGATGACACGCACTTCGGCCACCACGCCCGTGGCCGGCGCGCGCACGTGCAGTTCGCGGGGATGTCGTTCAAGTACGCGCTCCGACGGAAACCATCCGTCCTTGATCGCCCAGAGGCCGAGCCCCAGCAGCACGACCGCGGCAATCAAAAAATCGTTGCTGCCCGCCAGATCGTAGTGACGACGTGCCATAGTTTCATTCTACCATAGGCGATGGCGGGACCGAGCCGGATCCCGCATTCCTTTACGGCGGGTTTCTGAGTTCGCGCGCTCCCAGACGCCGGCGCAACTCGAGAATGGCTCTCATGAGCCATTCGGTTCCTCGCTGCCCACCGGGGCCGGTCAGTGTGCTCGTGTCGAGTTCCCGACTGATCCGCAGTGCCTCTTCGCAGTGCGCCAACGCGTTGGTGAGATCCCCGGCCGACTCCGCCACCCTGGCGAGGCGCAAATGGGCGTTCACGTCGTGCAACGTACCGGGAGGCTGAGCGTCGATGATTCGCTTCCAGAGCCGGATTGCGGCCGACACGTCGCCCAGACGGTCCATCACATCGGCGGCCGCGAGGGCCTCCCCTTTCAACAGTTCACCGTCGTTCCCCAGCGACGTCTCCAATGTGGAGAGGTCGCTCGCTTCCGCTGCCGTCTCGCCGGCCGCGCGTCGCGCCCATGCCCGCAAGTAAATCTGAAACGGCGCCTGCCCGGCGAAAAGCAACCCGCTGGCTTCGGATGCCAGTCCGAGGCGCACGAGGTTTTGAACCACCTGTGCGGCGTCCGCCGGCGGCAGCCGCAGAAGGTCCGGGGGGCGCAGCTTGCCTCGAATGGGCTCCGCCCGCCCCAGTTGGGCTGCGACCCGGATCCAAAAGACCAGTTCGAGTTCCCGCCCCGCGCGATCGGCGCGCCCACGGTAGAGACGATCGAACGCGGACACGAGCGCTTCGTCGCTGCCACCGCGTCGGATCGCGGTTGCCGCAAGGCTCACGAACACATCGGCACTCGAGGTGGCGAATGATCGTTCGGCGACCTCCAACGCCTCGCGGTAGCGCCACAACAGCAACAGAATTTCAACGACGCGAGCCTGCGGGACCGGATCTCTCGTGCGCTCGGCTCCTTCCATCAGCAGCCGGACCAACCGCTCCGCATCATCGGAGCCGGTCAGGGTCTGATGCGCGATCCACGCAGCGACGTCGACCGCGGCCGCCGCGGATAAAAGCACAGGCACAAACCGCATCGCGCGGGCGCCCAAACCGGGCGTTTCGCTCAGTTCGAGTGCGACAGCGAGCGCCGCAGCTCCCCGTTCGGCCACCAGCGTCTCCCACGCGGCGAGTGCCGCCGGTTCTTCGGCGGTGAAAAGCGCGCCGGTGGATGCGATACCCAGCCGGGTCCAACGGGCGGCGGCCCAGGCCCGCATGGCGAGCGGAACCATCTCCGCCGGTCCGGAGACGGCGAGGCGGCGCAACTCCGCGACCGCGGAGGGACCGCGAGCAACCACCGCTTGCGCACTCGCAGTGGGATCGGCCCCGTGTTGCGTCAGAATCGCCTGTACATCCGGCGGCGGGGCGGCCGTGACGCAGCGCACGACCATCGCGACGGCCACCGCGAGGCCGCCCGGCACAGCGCAACGAATCAACGCCGGATACCGTGAGTTCATCGGTCGAACCGTCCGGCTGCCGCCTCGATCTTCAACGTCCGGCTCAGCGTACCGAGCGCCCGGTTCAGGCGTTCCTCCAGATCAGCAGCGCAAACCCGATGCCGATGATGGAAGGGCTCGCCGGCCGGCGAGCGCCCGATCACGATCACATCCCCCGCCTCGTCCAGTCGCGATACAGAGAGGCCTTGTAACAGTGCCGATTTCTCCACCACCTGGCTGCCCACCCGCGCCTCCTCCACTTCGCACAGAAGGTATTGCTCGGCGTCGGGGACGAGCAAGACAAAACGAAGAGTGCCCACCCAAACCCAGATGGCGGGGCCGCCGGTCGGCCGCAAAACCAGAAGGGCAAGACGATCGAGATGTCGGAGCAAGATGCGACTCGGAGTGCCGCCGTCGGGCAACTGAACCGTGATGAGGGGCAGCGAACCCATACGAACGTGCAACCGCCGTTCCGCGGGAGACCACTCGGCACCGATCGCGCCGGGGCCTCCCTCGCTCCCAATGTCCGGCCAGGGCAACCGTGTGGCGACAACCGAGCTCGGAAGGCAGGCGATCGCATCCGCCAGAGCCAGAGCGCCGAGGGTCTCCGCGTCCAACCACATCTCGACGCCCTCACCGCCCTCCAGCCGAAACCGCGCCGAGGTACCCAGCACGCGAATGGTCGGCGGTTCCTGAAACTCGCGAACCCGGGGCCGTTCTTCGCCGTCCTTCGCCGCAGATGCTCCGACCGCGAGCAGCATGCTCACCAGCCGGATGCTATGGGCTAGAACGTTGCGCATGGTCGCCATACAGATTGAACTCGATTCGTTGCACAGCCGCGAGTGGCCACTCCACGCGCCCGAAGTTCTCGCTCTCGCCACGGATGGCCGCTCCGTCCAAATCGAGCAATGTCAGCGTAACTTGACCGCCGCCCGCCAGCCGAAGACGGACGTCATTTGAACGGCGGCGCGCTCGAAGGCGAGTGTCGCCCGCGAGCGAGATCAGCATCACGCGATCCGCGGGAACCTCGAACGACGAGAACGGCGTCTCCACGCGTAGGCGCCCCTCCTGCAAATCGAGCACGCGGCCGGACATCATATCGCCATTGGCGAGGATCACCGTATCGCTGTCTGTTTTCTGGGCCGTGTCCCCTCCCTGCCACAGGCGGCCGGTCCAACGCGACACCCGGATGTCGGTCAGACGGACGTCGCGCCCCCCTTGCGGCATGAAGGTGATCGCCCGTCCTGTCCCCTTAAAGTCTCGGGTGTCTTTCCACTGCCTCACGAGCCGGCCGTTAATGGACACGGCGATGTCGCCCTGGCGCCGATCGGCATAAATCGCCACTCGCATCGGGCCCCCTGCGCCGCTTACTTCGCCGATCTCGACGCCGCCCAGACTCTGACTTCCACCGCCGGCGCGCATTCGATTCAGGTCCAGACGCTGCGAGGCCACGATATTGAGCATGTACGCGTCGCCTTGTGGCTCTTCGGGCTTTTCGTGAAAGAACCAGAAACTCATATAGCCGGGTCCGAACCTCCACTCGATCGTGAACTCGATGCGAACCCGGTCGCCCATCGTCTCAATCACGCGCCCGAGGGGGGAGGGATTCAACGGCACCAGCCCCCCGTCGACGAATGCCCACTGACGGTTCCGATCTCCGCGCAACGACCATTCATCGAGCGAAACCGGCCCCTCATAGAACACCTCCCCTGCCCCACCGGATGGGGCAACTTCTCCGATCATGGCCCGCCGAAGGCGCAGGGTCCCCGCGGGGGTGTCCTCGAGGTGCAGAAGGTCGGCATCCATGTGCTGGACGCGCCCGCGCAGCTCGTCGCCGTTGGTCAGGCGCACCACACCGTCTCCGGCGGAGCGTGCCGGCGAGGTCGATCGGCCGAGCTGCACCTCGGAAACAGCAGACAGCCGCACCACCAGCGGATCGCGCATCGCAGGATGGCGCCATACGAGTTCTCCGTTCTGCGCGTTGGCACCGATCAAACTTCCGCCGAGCCACTCGCCTCCCCGCAGTACCAGACGATCGTTCGGCGGGCGGATCTCCGCTCGCGTCACCCCGCCCGTCTCGGCGGAGGTCTCAGCCGCGCCTGCGGAGGGCGGTGGCGCCAAGATCGGTGGTCCCACGACGATCTCGGACTTGCCGTGCACCGGGCTCAGCGACAACACCGCCATCGCCAACCATCTCCCACGTCGCGAGTTTCGATCCATGACTGGGCTCCTTCGTTCAGCGCTCATAGATGGGAAGGTAGCGGTAGTTCAAGGCCAGCGACAGCAAGGCTGCGCTCGTACAAAACGCCCGGCCGTGCGGTCCGCTCCAACTGCCGTCGGCGCTCTGCACCTCCAGCAAGCGCGCCACGTTCCGCGCATTCCATTCCCGCCATGCTGCCGTGTCGGCGTGAAAGAAGGCCTGGGCGGCGTAGTAGAGATAGTAAAAGAAATAGCCGCCACCATCTTGGTCGCCGCGCTCGCGCAGAACTTCGAAGGTGCGCCGGAACAGCTTCGAGCTCCGTTCACGCGCCAACGCTGCGACGGTCACCGCAATCGCGTTGCGAGCCCCGCTGCCGCCGCCGTCCGCGCCGGACGTGTATCCGATCTGGCCGTCGGCGGTCTGGCACTGTTCGTAGAATTCTAGCGCGCGCCAGATCGCGACGTCCGGCACGGCGATGCCAGCGTTGCGGACCGCCAACAGCGCGACGATCTGCGCCCCGCTCACGGTCGTGTCGGCGTCACGCGCGTCGGGTGAGTAGCGCCATCCGCCGGTCGGATTCAGGGCCTGCGAAGCCAGGATCAGATCCGCAGCGCGCTTGAGGGCGGGCCCGAGGCGGCGGTCATCCACGGCGCCATATGCTTCTGCCAACGCCAGTGTGGCAAAGCCGTGGTGGTACATCGAGGGGCCGATGTAGCCATTGTCCGTGCGCTGTTGAGTCAGGATGTAATTCAGTCCCCGGCGAATCGGAACGGCCCAGGGGCCGGCGTCGGGGTCGTCGCCGCGTGCCAGCATAGCCAGCACTGCCAGGCCGACGACCCCCGGGCCGGTTTCCCCTTGGCCTGGCCAGGTACCTTCCGGTGACTGGGTGCGCGCGAGAAACTGCAAACCGCGCACGTAGGCCGCGTCCAGCTCGGCCGGCACGGGGTCACCATGGATGGCCCCCCACCCCTGCGCCGGGGACAGGTTGGGCGCCCAAAGGATCGCGGCGGCCGCGATGGCGGCGATCCCGCCGGACGGTGCGATCTTATCGCGTGGGGTCCACCGCACGGAAATACCCTTCTAGCAGCGGCCGGAATTCCGCGGGCGCAATCTCGTCGACGGCGCTCGCGCCTCGTCGTTGTGGGCGGGAGATGGGCGTTGCGCCCTCGCCGGCCCCCTCCGGCTCGGCATTCTCGCGCGAGGTCGTACCGCCCGCGAGGCTGCCGCCGCCGCGTTGTGCCATGGTTCTGAGCATGCGCGTCACCGCGGCCATGGCTTCGGCGGACGGCGCCGACGACGAGTCCGACGACGCGGAAGACCCACTGTTCATGGCTTCGGCGATCGCCTCGATGATGCCCGTTTGGATCGCGATGGCCTCGGCGTCGGTCTGCGGTTCCCGCAGCGTGGCGGCCGATACGATCATGTCCTGCTCGATCGCCTCCATCCAGTTCCGGATTCGACCGCCGACAAGGTCGTTTAGCTTCCGCAAGTCGGTCTCAATCTGAAGCTGCCGGTCGGCGAGGCGCTCCGCCGCGGTCGAATACTCCTCGCGATGCAGCCGTTGCCGATCAAGCTCCCGCGTGGCTTCCCGTAAACTCTCCTGGCGCGCTCGTGCCCGAAGGAGCCCCATGAGGACCTCCGGCGGCAACGAGGCCGACGAACCGCCGCCCCCCGCTCCCCCTGAAGCTCCGCCGGGCGGCGACAGCATCTCGGCCCAGCGCGAGAAGTCATCCGCCAGCGCCCCACTCATCTGCATCGCGGCGGCGACTCGGTTGTCGAGGATCGCCCGCCGGCTTTCGTTCTGCCGGTCCAGCACGTCGGGCTCGCTCATCGCGCGCCGAATCTCATCGTACACTGACCGCCGCGAACGCTCGAAGAAACCCGTCAGATCATCGCGCAGGTCGCGCGCTTCCTGCCGGTGACGATTCTGGAGGTCGGCCAGCCGTATGAGCTCTGAGCGCAGCTCGGGTGCAAGTCGGTCTGGGTCAAGCCCCAGAAGCCCGGGCGCATGGCGCGCCAACATGTTCTGCAGTTCCGCGTGGCGGTTCGACAGCTCGCGCAGCCGTTCGACGAACGACCGCGCCGCCCACTCGTCGCCCGTGCGGCATGCCTCGTTCAGGATCGAAGTGAGTTGCTCGACCGCGGCCCGCTGGTGCTCCGCCGCCGCACGCGCCATCTGACGACGGGCGGACGCACCGGCGCGATCCGTCGCCTTGCGAAGCGCCTCGGCCGCCGACGCCATCTCTCCGCCGGCCAGCGATTGAAGCTTCTCCGCCATCATGGCCCAATCCAGGACAGTCGCCTCTGCGATGGCCGGATTCCGAAGCGCTTCGAGCGCCAGCCGCGTCATCTCCTCGGCGAGCCGGGCCGCACGCTCGGCGTCACGGCGTTCTCCGGCTTCGCCTGTTCGTAGGCGATCTTCCGGCATGGACTGCGCAATGTGTTCGTCATCTAGCGCGGCGACGTCCTCACTCGTCTGCCACCGGCTCTCCTCGCGCCGGCGAAGCTCTTCGATGACCGCCTGGGCGGCTCGCGCCTGCTGCTCCAGCAATTGCGCGTGACGCGCACGGCTGAGCACGAAGATGCGGTACGTCGGCGTATACGAGGGATCGCGGCCCGGCGCGTAATCCACCGCGGCGCCCCAGAGTTCGAGCGTCATGTCCGGCGACCAGCGCATCGCCTCGGGGGAGAGCGTCACAGTCGCGTGCAGCGTCGCCGCATCCGCGGCGCCCTCCGCCAACGGGCGGACCCGCACAGGTGCCGGTGCATCACGGCGCTCCTGTGCCCGCCGCCATTCGATCCAGACCCGCTGAACTCCATGATCATCCGCCGCCACCACGTCGAACTGGAGCGCCTCATCCTCCAAGATCGCCACGGCGCCATCGAGGCCCTCACAGCGCACCGTCGGCGGGGCGTCGGGGGTTCGTTGGACGCGGATGCGGGTGGGCGCCGACGGAGTCAGCCCCAGTTGATCCCGCCACTGCAACACGATTTCGTCGGGCAACCGCCAAACGCCGGCCGGAGGCGCACCGGTCACCGCCGCGAGCCGAGCGGTTTCAAACCGCGCGCCCGAGATGATGACGGACGGCCCCCGAGGGCCGTTCACCGTCACTTCTGCCAATTCTCGTGAGGCGCGACCGCTCAGCACCACCTCGCCACCCTCGGGCACGGCGAGCCAGCCCGATTCCAGTGCTCGTCGGTCCTCGGACCGCCCATGCCAGGGCGGAGGACGGACCGTCGCGAACAGCTCCACGAGCGCCGGTCGGGGTTCGGGTCGAAGCTGCACATGGCGGACAGCGTCGCCAATCCGCAACGATAGCCGTGCGGGGCGCGTTGGACCCGGGATACGAAACCGCACCCGGCCATCGGCGCCGACGGCGTGCGTCCACACGGCGCGTCCGAGGCGGCAGGACGCAACGGCGGCGCGGCGCGCCAGCCGGCCCCGAACCGTGCACTCCAGCTCGAAGGGCTCACCGTGGGGCACGATCATCTCCATCGGCAGATCCTCTATCCGCACGAAGGTAAACCGCGGGATTGGAGCGGCCGGGTTGAACCAACGCCGAAACGAATTCCAGCCCGCTTCGGGCTGTCGCGCGATCAGCAGGGCCGCGCTGCCGAACAGGGCGGCCGCCACAAGTGCGATTCGTCGAGCCAGCTGCGCGGGAGCGGCGTGGCGCACATCAATTCGATCGGCCTCGCGTGCGACCTGGTCGATCGCGGCGCGGCGAAGCGGCTCAGACCAGCGAGCGTGCTCGGGATCCATCGGAGCTGCCAATTCCACCGCGCCGAGCAACCGATCGCCCAGGCGGGGAAGTTGACGCTGAATGTATCGTGCCAACTCGCGCGGATCGGGTGGGCGCCATGCCCAGCGCCAAGCCCATGCGACCCACGGAAGCGTCCCGCACGCCGCGGCGAACGACCACAGCAGCCAACGAGCGGCCGGTGGAGTTTCGTCGAATCGTTCCCACGCATAGAAGGCCAGAAACGAGGCAGCCGCGCCGGCGGCCAGCGTTCCCAACGCCATCACGGCCTGCAGTCGCCGCCGACGTCGCCGCACGGCTTCGATCCGCACCTTCAGCGCGCTCGGAAGTTCGATCGCGCCGACTGCGCTTATGGGCGGTCGTTCCATGCTCAGAGCTTACCCGCGAGCTTGCGGGCGATCCAGTAGACCACCATCGCCAACCCGATGGCGCCCCCCCAGAGGGGATGGCACCAGATGCGTACACGTTCTTCCGCCGGCTCCCGCGCGGGCAGCGATCGAATGCGCGCGAGCAGGGCGGCCACCTCGTCAGGTGAGGCGCTGTGTCCGCCGCTGACGGCGGCGATCTCGCGCATCACCTCGGGTCGGGCCGCTTCGCCGACGCGTTCGATGATCGTATCGGCCACCTCGACCGTGCCGGAGATTTCGCGGCCAGAGGTTCCGTCGCGCACCGTGACCTGATGAGGGCCGGCGTGCATCGGCGTCCACACGCATTCGTGTAAGCCCCATGCGGGTTCCGTGGGCGCTAGCATGAGACGGATGGGCTGCCCATCGCCGGCAACGATGATGGCCTCCACGCCACCCGGCCCGCGACTGCCCTCGACCGGAACGATCGCCTGCAGCCGCGTTCGGTCGCCCACGCGCGGACGTTCCGGGACCGTGAACCACCGGAGCCCCGCCGCATGTGCGAGGTGGCGACGATGCGCCATCCAGCGGATGACCTGGCCCCAGAACCGATAGTGGTATGTGTCTTCGACGCCTTGGCGCCACCGCCACACGGCGTCGGTCCCCATGAACAACACGCGGCCGAGACCCGCCGGGCGAGCCACGATGAGGGGGACCCTCCCCTGCTCGTTTCGGGCCATGGCGTGCACTGCGAGCACGTCCGTACCCGGCCGAGATCGAACGCTCGCGTGCCAGAAAAAACCGGGCAACGCGCGCCAGAGCAGCTCGTTGGCAGCGGGTTCGTCCGCCAACTGCACGAGGGGGTGCTCACGGTGATCCGGCGTCAGTTCAAATCTGCCCTCGATGGACGAGAACTGCCCCCGTGGGTGAGCCGGATCGAACTCCACCGGCAGTAGATCGCCGAGATCTGTGCGGGCGAGTGTACTCTGATGACCATGCCGCCCGGCGATCAGAATGAGTCCCCCGCCCTGGTGTTCGACCAGTCCTCGGATGTCCCCGGCCTGGCTGGCCGTCAGTCCGCCTTCGCCCACGCCGAGATCGCCCAGCACGACGACATCGAACGTCGAAAGCTCCGCGCGGGACGAGGGGAAGGCGGGCAGATAGTCACGCCCCCCGCCGGGCCCCAGCTGAGGATGCGCCAGCCAGCATTTGACCTCCGTTCCGGGGTCCCGGACCAATGCATTCCGGAGGTAACGATATTCCCAACGCGGCAGAGTATCGGCGAGCAACACGCGCAGCACCTCGCGCCGGACCGGGACACGCACGCGGCGACGATTGTTCTCGAGATCGGTCTCTTCCGGCTCTGGCGGCACGTCGATCGTCCACTCCGCCTCGCCGGGGGTCGCGGGGCGCACGTGCAACCTGACCCGACCGCGCGACTGTGCCGCGAGTCGGATCGGCTGCCGGTCCACGATGCGCCCATCCTCGATGAGCCGCACTTCGGTGCGCACTTCACGATCCATCCGGTTGCGCACCTCCACAGGAATGCCAACTCGTTCCTCCGCCAGCGCGTAGGCCGGTGCCGCCACCGTTTCGAGCGACACATCCGGCCATGGAGACGGGCGACCGACCGTGATCGTGTAGATCGGGACGCCGAGAGCCCGGAGCCGACCAGCCGCCAGCGATGGCGGGGGCCCGGCGTTCCAATCGCCATCGGAGAGCAACACGACCGCACGCAGCGAATCAGCCGAAGCCAGCGCCGATTCCAGCGCCGCATGGAGGTCGGTTGCTGCCGTTCCACCAGACGCGGCCGGTGGTGCGCACACCTCGCGGACGTCCACGTCGTAGCGATCCGCGAGGGCCGCGTACACTTCGCCGGTGGCTGCGGCGCGCGCCCAGTCGGATCGGCGCATTCGGCCCGCACCCCCTTGTTCCACGTCTGGCGTGTCCATGCTCGGCGACACATCGCACAGCACCGCGATCCGCAGGCGCTCGGGTGCCTGCACCCTTCGCACCACCTCCGGCTGCAGCCACGTCACAGCGAGAAGGGCAAGGATGAGAGCGCGAAGCAGCTCAAGACGCCGCGTGGCGCGATCGCCGGCACGCCGCACGTGCCGGATCATCATCCAGACCGCAATCACCAACAGCCCGACCAGCACCGTGACCCGGGCGGGCGAGATGTGCAACGACCACTGGAGCGTATGGGTCATGGTGCCTGCGGCCGATACTCGCCGCCGAGCAACCAGCTCTCGGCAATCAATGCGACGATCGCAACGACCGCTAGCCACAGCGAGACTTCAGCGCGCGTCGGTTCGCCCGCCGCATCGGCCGGATCCCCCGCCAGGACCACGCGAACCGGCGCCAAACGTTGGTTCACCACTTCCGGAGTGATCGTGTCCGAATCGTCCTCCTCCGGCGGTCGGTTCAGTGCGATAAAACGATCGCCCCAGCGGAATAGGCCCGCTCGCAACGAGTGAGCATCCGGTCGGACGGACTCCACCGGACGCCACACCTCCTCCGCCGCCGGCCGCCACCGACCACACACCGCCGTATGGGCGGCCTCCCAGCGTCGGGCGCCCTCGTCAATCATGCGATGGAGCATCGGGACCCATATCCACCCATCGCCCAGCGTTGACCAATCGTCGAGCGGCAACGTCGCCAGCGCATAGGACCGCCCCAGCCCTACCGTTTTGGACAGCACCAGCGGCATGCCGTCGCCCAGCAGCGCGTGGACAACGTGGTCCGCCGCCGCCCCATCGGCGGATCTCCGCCGGTGCACTGCGAGGCGGTCCATCGGCAGCGGCACGCCGTCGGCACCGTCCTGCAGAGGCCCGTCGCGCCGGTTCCAGGCCGTAACCCGCCACGGGGTGTCGGTGGCCGATTCGAGATCACGCCATTTCCAGTCGCCCGAGCCGGCGTCGCGTTGTGTGGGTGGCATCCAGAGCGCTGTTGTCCCCTCCCCGACCCATGTCCCGATGACGGCGGCTTCCGCTTCCGTCAGCGGCACGCCTTGAATCGCGATCAGCGCCACGGGACCCGTCAACGCCTCGCCAATCAACCCCGGCTGGGCGCGCACGACCTCGACGCGTCCCGTGCCAAAGGGCGATACGGCAAGACGAAGCCGGCGGGCGCAGTCCTCGTGCTCCGCGACCATCACCGCCCGTACCGCGGCCGGCCGAGCAACGGCGAAAAAGACACAGTTGTCCGAAGGATTCGCGTCGGGGGGAAGCTCGACACTGCCCCAAAACACGGGTTCGTTGGCGGGCCATTCGAACGATCGCTGGATCACACCGAACTGGGGCGCCGGGCGCACCTCGGTCGGCGAGCGCACGCCCAGGGCGTTCCACGACATCATGACCGGCTCGTTCGCGAGATCGCCCTCGGCGCGCACCGCAACCGCGATCTCCACCCGCAGGTGCTCCCCCATCGAAACTCTTCGGCTGCCCACCCATTGCAGCGTCCGATTCGACGACGGCCGTCCGCGGCTGGCGAACAAACGCACCATTACATCCTGGGGCAGAGAGGCCAGCGCGGCGGCCGCACCTCGCCACTGGGGATCGTCGGGCTTCCAGGATGAAGCTTGCAGGTCGCTGATCAGCCAAATCTCCGCCCGGCCGGGTCGCTCCGCCGCCAGCGACTCCGCGGCCGCGCGCACGAGCGCCGCAATCTCTGCGCCCGCATCGGTGCCGGACGCCGCCTCCAGATGCGGCAGCGCAGCGGGACTGGCGACCATCACAGGGCGGAGTGTGGCACTGTCCACGAGGCGAAGGCGTGCCCCCTTCCAGATGTCGGGGGGTGTCTGGGCGAGTGCGTCCAGCGCGAGCTGCCGGCGCGACCGCCCATCGTCGTCACCGGGCGTCTCCATGCTCGCGGAGCGGTCGAGGGCCACCACAATGAGATCAGGCGGAGCCGCGAGCATGACGCCAAACCAGCCGCCCACCAGCGGCCGCGTCAGAAGCAGCAGCAATGAGCTTAGCGCGAGCACGCGACACGCAAGAATCAACCAGTGCCGGATCTTCGAGCGCCGCGTGGACGTGCGGGTCGCCGCCCGCAAAAACAGACTCGCGGCCCAAGAAATCCGGCGATAGCGCAGCCGGTTAAGCCAATGGATCAACACCGGTAGCGGCGCGGCGAGCAGTCCCCAGAGGAGCTCGGGCTGCAGAAAGATCACCGCATCCCCCCGCTCGCGCGGCTGCGGCTCAGCAGAAAGGCGGCCAGCACGGTCTCGAGGTCGCGGTCCAACGTGACCCGCTGGTAGTCAATATGAAATTCCCGGCTGCCGTGTTCGAGCGCCGCCAAATACGCATCGAACGCGGCGCGATAGTTGGCCCCAATCACGGCCGGGTCGGTGATGATCGCCCCTTCACCTTCGAGATCGTCGAATCGCATCGGGCGATCAAACGAAAAACTGAGCTCGAGTGGATCCAGCAGGTGAAACACCGCCACGTCGTGCCGAAGGAACCGCATGTGTTGAAAACCGTCCAGTAGGGCGGAAACGTCGGCGAAACAATCGGAGATCAACACCACCATCGCCCGGCGTCGCGCGCGTTCGGCGAGACGGTGAAGGGTCTCGACCAGCGTCGTCTCGCCCCCCGGTCGTGTGGCGACCAGCGCATCGAGGATGAGCTTCAACTGCGCGGGGGAACGCCGCGGCGGAAACTCCACGCCTTGCCGCCCCGCCACGGCCAGTCCGACCGCATCCCCCTGTTGCACCAGCAACCAGGCCAAGGACGCCGCGAGCCGCCGCGCGTACTCAAACCGTTCGCCATGCGCGCCGCGAAACGCCATGGATCCGCTCGCATCCACCAGTAGCCAGGCGCGCAGATTCGTGTCCGCCTCAAATTCCTTCATGTAGTAGCGGTCGGTCCGGGCGACTACGCGCCAGTCGAGGTGGCGGATGTCATCGCCCGGCACGTATTTGCGGTACTCCGCAAACTCCACGCTCGATCCGCGGGATGCGCTGCGGTGGAGTCCCGACATCGTGCCCAGCATCGGCGCGCGCGCCTGGAGGGTCAGCCGCGACAGCCGGGCCAGCATCGGCGGATCGAGCAGCGCCCGGTGGGAAGCGGACGTCATCGGTCAGTCGGTGGCCACCTCGGCGATCAACCGCCGAATGATTTCACGGCTGTCAATCCCTTCCGATTCCGCATGAAAGTTCGTCAGGATTCGATGCTCGAGAACCGACGCGGCAACGGCATGGACGTCATCGACCTGAACCAGGTAACTGCCGCGCAACACGGCGTGAGCGCGGGCGCCGAGCACGAGGTACTGCACGGCGCGCGGGCCCGCCCCCCACTGCACCCAGCGCCGCACCCAATCAGGCGCTTCGGGCAGCCCCGGCCGCGATCGGCGCACCAGCCGCACGATGTACTCCACCACATGGTCGGGAATCGGAACGCGCCGGATCAATTGTTGGCCCGCCAGGATCTCTGGCCCCGAGAGCGCGGGCGCGAGCTGGGGGCGATCCCCGCCGGTGGTCTCCCGCGCGATTCGCCGCTCCTGCTCCTCGGTGGGGTAGTCGACCCGGATCAAGAACATGAACCGGTCGAGCTGCGCTTCCGGCAAAGGATAGGTACCTTCCTGCTCGATCGGATTCTGCGTCGCCAGCACAAAAAACGGTGGGTCGAGGGGATAGCGCTTGGACCCGTAATTCACGGCCTGTTCCTGCATCGCCTGCAACAAGGCCGCCTGGGTCTTGGGCGGCGTGCGGTTGATTTCGTCGGCCAGCACCACGTTGGCGAAGATGGGGCCCTTGACGAACTCGAAGACGCGGCGGCCGGGTGTCTCGCTCTCCTGCAGAATCTCCGTGCCCGTGATGTCCGACGGCATGAGGTCGGGTGTGAACTGAATACGACTGAACCGCAACTGCATCAGGTCGCTGATCGTGTGCACGAGCAGCGTTTTCGCCAGGCCCGGCACTCCCATCAGCAGCGCATGACCTCGGCAAAACAGGCAGATCAGTAACTTCGTGACCACGTCGTCCTGGCCGATGATCACGCGCGCAATTTCCTGCCGTAGCTGGTCGCAGGTGGCGCGCAGACGAGCGATCGCTTCAACGTCCGGATCATCCATTACGTTGGCCGACTCGGAGAACTTGCTCATGCGCCGGTTCCTTCAGGTTCGCGCCTCGAGTCGCCGCCCACGGCCGGAGGGGCGCGACTTGGCCGTTCGTTGCGCGAACCCTAACATGTTCGCCGATATGGGGGTCACGGTCCAGTCGTTCGCCGACCACTCGCCGGAATCGGAATCCAAGGCGATCGCATGGCGCGCCGCGTTGTTCGTCGCGGCGCTCACCGTCGCACGTGCGGTTTTCGCGGCTTCGTTGGAGCTGGCGGGTGACGAAGCCTACTACTGGCTCTGGTCGCGACGCCTCGACATTGGATACTACAGCAAGGGGCCCGGCGTCGCCTGGGCCATTGCGGCGGCCACTCGGATGTTCGGCGATGCGGAATGGGCGGTTCGGCTGCCAGCCGTCGTCGCCTCGGCGGTCTCGAGCTGGGCGCTCTATGGACTCTCGCGCCGCCTGCATTCTCCGCAGGCTGCCCTGTGGACGCTACTGATTGCTGCGACGATGCCCATTCTGCTGGCCGGCAGCGTGCTCATGACGATCGATCCGCTTAGCGTCGCCGCGTGGCTCGTCGGCGCGGTGGCGGCCCTCGAGGCATTGCGGACCGGTCGCCTTCGCCACTGGATCGTTGCGGGATTGGCTGTCGCGGCCGGCACCCTCGCGAAATTCACGAATCTCGCCGAGCTGCTCAGTTTTGCGATCGCCGCCGCCGTCTGGCCCGATCGTCGCCGCCTTCGGCGGCCCGGCCTGTGGGCGGCGGCCGCGATCGGACTGCTCGGTCTCGTTCCCCCGCTGCTGTGGAACTTGCGACACGGCTGGGTCACGCTTCATCACCTCGGCACCCGCGGCGCCCTCGACCAACCGTTTCGTGGCGACGTCCCCGCGATGCTTGCATTCCTCGCCACACAGGCCGCCGTGATCTCTCCCGTTTATGCGTGGGCGCTGATCGAGGGAATTCGTCGCCAC
This sequence comes from uncultured bacterium, assembly GCA_938010045.1. GTDB lineage: Bacteria > Verrucomicrobiota > Kiritimatiellia > PWTM01 > PWTM01 > CAACVY01. The sequence goes on along the minus strand of CALLFZ010000017.1, from coordinate 88,483 downwards.
CGGCGATGGGTCGAGGCGGCCACCCTCCGTTTTCTGGCGGCCTTCATCGTGCCGTTGCCGCTGGGCTATGCGGTGGTCAGCCTGAATGGGGAATGGGAACCCAACTGGACCGCCCCCGCCCTCGCGATGACGCCCGTGCTGCTGGCGGTGCTGTGGTGCTCCGCCGTACAACGTGCAGCGGGACTGAGACACACTGCCCGCCGCATGGTCGCCGCACATGCGGTCCTCGCCCTCGGCGCCCACGTCGTCTTGCTGGGGCCGTGGGTGTTCGGGAATGATCGCTTCCGCCGCATCGGCGGGGCGCGCGATCTGGCCGCGCGCGTCGACGAGGTGCGTCGGCGCGAGCAATGCGACGCGGTCGTGGCGGGCGGATACCAGCTGGCCGCGCTGCTCACCTACTACACCCCCCATCATCCCCCCGTGTACACCCCGCCCTCGGATCCACCTAAACATCAATTTGCGTTTTGGCCCGGCTACCGCGATCGGCACGACGTGAACCGGGTACTCTTCGTGGCGAAATCTGAGCAAGTCCCGGACGAACTGCGGTCCGATTTCCTCGAGAGCCGCCCTCTCGGATGGGTACAACCCGTCTATCGCGGCCGCCCCATGCGGCCCCATCATCTCACTGTCCTTGACGGGCGCCGAGGTCGCCGCGGGCGAGGGAGCGGTCCAGAGATCGCCCCGAAGCCAGTGGCGCCCTGAGGCGAATCGGCGCCCAACGGGTTTGACCGGCCCCTTCGATCCGGACATCATCCATGGCTTCCGCCGTCGGGGCGGATGGAAGGTACGACGCCATGCCGATGTGGATTGGTAAGTTTCACACGATGATTCAGTCACGGCTGACCTGGATCATTTTCCTCGTGGTCATCGTATTCTCGTTCGTGATCTGGGGAACACCGTTCCTCTTCTCGGGACGAGAGGAACGCGAACGTGGCGCCGCCGGCATACTCGATGGCCGTCCGGTCTCGCGGTCCGAATACTGGGACGCCCTACAGCACGTCCGGCTGGCGGTGGCACTCACGGCCACGGGCCAGCTGCCCCCGATGGACGAGCGAACCGAGCCCACGCTGCGCCAGTTAGCATGGCAGCGGATCGCGGCGCTCCGAGAAGCCGCTCGACTCGGCATCACGATCCCATCGGACGAGGTTCAAGAAACCATCCGCGCCCAACCGATGTTCCAGCACGAGGGCCGGTTTCGCCTTGAGTTGTACAGGGATTTTGTTCGTCGCCTCTTGGGCGAGACCCAAACCGACCAGGCGTTTTTTGAAGACCACGTCGCGCAGGAGCTCACCCTCCAGCGGCTGCGGATGGTCACCGCCCAAGCGGTGTTGGCCCCGCCCGCTGACGTCGCGCGAGTTTTCTCGGTGATCGAGGACAAGTTCCAAATTGAGTACCTCGAGATCCCGCGCGCCGTCGTCGAGAATGAGGTAAAGGTCACCGATGCGCAGATCGAAGAGTACTTTGCACGTCACAAGTCCAACTACGAGGTACCGCCGCGGGTGATCGTGCAGTACGTGCACTTTCGCGCGGAGGATCAGTTGAAGGAGATTCCGCCGCCCGCAACGACTGACATTGAGGACTACTACGACGAGCACCGGGCGGAGTTCACCGTCGAGTTGCCGGAGATCGTGACCAACACGCTGGTGGGTTTGGCCGCGCCCGGCGACCCCGCGACCAGTGCCACGACCACGGTCCAGATCACGACGCAGCAGGTCCGAACGGTTCGGCCGTTGGCGGAGGTTCAGCCCCAGATTGTCGAGGCGCTGCGGCGGCGCATGGCGCTGGACCGCGCTGAACAGCTCGCACTTGAATTCATCGGACGCATTTCACCGGATCGCCCCACGCCTCCGCTATCGTTCGAGGAGGCCGCGCGCCAGTTTGGAGTCGAGGTTCGTGAAACGCCGCCGCTTCTGCGGAACGTGCCGCTGGCCACGGTCGACGCCGGCGAGCGGTTCAACCGCGCTGCGTTTGAACTTCGGATGGACCCCGACCAACGGTTCAGCTCGCCAGTGCGCGGTCGCGATGGCTACTATGTGCTGTGGCTGAAGGAACGCTTCCCACCGAGAATTCCCGAGCTGGACGAAGTACGGGCCGAGGTGGAGCGCGATGCACGAGAAGAGGCGATCACCGCAGCTCTGGATGCTCTCGCAGAGTCGTTACTCACCGATCTTCGCGCCGGCACGCTCACGCTCGAGGCGGCCGCCGCCCGCTGGAACCTGCCGGTTCACCGCCCACCCGAATTCACGGCCACCCACACCCCGACGAACTACCCTGCCGTCGAACGTCTGATGGGCGAGCTGGCCACCTGCAACGCCGGAGAGTACACCCCTGTGATTCGCGGCGAGAACGATGGTGCGACGCGTCTGATCGCGAGAGTGATCGCCCGCACGCCTGCACCTCCGGGGCGTCTGATGGACATGAGCCGTAGCATCGCGGACCTCATCCTGCGCGAACGCGAGGCGTCCTATCATCGCGCATTCGAAGCCGAGCTCTTGAAGCGCGGAAATCTGCAAGATCGAATCGGCGGCGCACGCGCCGCCAACGTGGAATCGCAGCGAAGCGACGACGACGGTCCTCCCGACTCCTAACTGTCCGGCGCGCGACCTTTCCACCCCGCATTCGTTGTTCGCCGAATGCGAGGCGAAGGGCGTTCGTTCGAGCGGACACGGCCACCGCGTTATGGTGACGGTGCGCACCGCCGGCGGTACAGCTTCACCCCGTTCATGGACCGCCAACTCGACCCCAGTCCGATGGACGGTCACCGCGACGTGGGCATCGCGGACATGAACGATTACTGCCGATTCCACCAGCCCCAACCGGTTGGGCCAGCCACGGCAGAATTGTACAGCTGCACCTCAGTGCCGGACGGCGCCCGTGCTCGCCAGTCCTGGGACCGCGGATTTTTGAACACACCGCCCGTTTTCCGTCCGGGACCGATCGCCACCACGGCACCCTCTGGCGTGCCGATGTTTCCCCGTCCTCGATGCCACGCGCCAAGGCGGTCGGTGGATTTGTGGAACGGCTGAATATAGCCTGCGTTCAGAAACTCCGCCGGGTCCTCCTCGACGAACCATGGACACGGCACATCTTCCAGCCCGCGCCCGAGATCCACCCGCGCGCGCGTCGGCATCCGCGACTGCTTTGCGCCAGCAAAGATCTCGAACATCGCGTAGTCAAAATAACCGTTGCTACCGGTTCCGCTCCGCAGAGGACCGGGGCGCAAGCCAGGGCAGCGGCTGAGCCGCCGGACCGTGTCGCCACCGCCAAGATAGTTCAACAAAGACCCCAGTTTGCCCTGGGGCCACTCGGAACTGACGGTCACGCCGGTCGGAAACAGTTCCTGCCCGATGAAACACATCTGCCAGTCGTTGGTCGCCTGCGGACCGCGGCTCCACGCCGACGCCATGAGTCCGTTATTGTCCGAGGCGAACGCCATGGCGGCCTTCAGGAACATGGACATGTTGTTCCGACAGGCCGTCTCCCGCGCGCGTGCAATCGCCTGCCCAATCTGCGGCGAAATGAGCATCATGAGAATGCCGATGATGCCGATGACCGCCAGCAGCTCGACGAGCGTGAACCCAGTCCGGCACCGCATCGTTCAATTCTCCTTGATGATCTGCTGGGCCGCGTAGGCTCCGCACTTCGGACAGCGAAACAGGTCCACGCCATCGCCCGACCCGCGAACCTCCCCTCGCGCAAATGCCGCGTTCATCTCGTCGGGCGTCATTTCAAATTCGTGGCCGTCCTTACGGCACTGCATCACATAGCGCTGGCCTTTGGGCAAGCCCTGCGGTGTCGATGCGCCGCAACCCGCGCCGGCCAGCGCGGCCGCCACCATCAGTGCGCTTAGCATCCGCCGAACTGTTCGCTGGTTCATGTTGCTCACTCCGCGGACGGCCCCGCTGCCGGCCGCCCACTTCGAAGCCGGCGTTCACGATAGCGGCGAATCAACAAATTGGTCGAACTGTCATGTTGTAACGACGGCTCCGTCTCGCTTTGCAGCTCGGGCAGGATCCGGCGCGCCAGTTGTTTGCCGAGCTCGACTCCCCACTGGTCGAACGAACAAATGTTCCAGATCACGCCCTGTGTGAAAATCTTGTGCTCGTAGAGCGCGATTAATTCGCCGAGCGTCGAGGGGGTCAGCTCATCGGCGAGGATGGACGTCGTGGGGCGATTCCCGGGAAAGACGCGGTGTGGCACGAGCTCCGGGGGTACGCCCTCGGCGGCGACCTCCTCCGCCGTTTTGCCGAATGCGAGCGCCTCGGTTTGTGCGAAGAAGTTCGCCATGAGCCGGTCGTGGTGGTCGCCGATCGGGTTCTGGGTGCGGCAAAAGCCGATGAAGTCGCACGGCACGAGCTTCGTGCCCTGATGAATCAACTGATAGAAGGCATGTTGGCCGTTCGTGCCGGGTTCGCCCCATACGATCGGTCCTGTCTGCCACCGGACCGGGCGGCCAAGCCGGTCCACGCGCTTGCCGTTGCTCTCCATGTCCGCCTGCTGCAAGTACGCCGGAAAACGCGCCAGATATTGGTCGTAGGGCAGGATCGCGTGGGTTTCGGCACCCCAGACGTTGTTGTACCAGATTCCGAGCAGCGCCAGGATCACTGGTCCATTGCGCTCGAACGGTGTTTCGAGGAAGTGCAGATCGATGCGGCGGAATCCGTCGAGCATTTCGCGGAAGCGGTCCGGGCCGATCGCAATCATGAGGGGGAGTCCGATGGCGCTGCATAGCGAGTAGCGACCGCCCACCCAGTCCCAGAACGGAAACATGTTCGCGGGGTCGATGCCGAACTCGGCCACGCGGTCGCGCTGCGTGGACACCGCCACGAAATGCCGGGCCACCGCGCCATCCGCCTGCCCGAGCCGGCTGAGCAGCCAGGAGCGGGCACTGCGCGCGTTCGTCATCGTCTCTTCGGTGGTGAAGGTCTTCGATGCGATGATGAACAGCGTCTCTTCCGGATCGAGATCTCGCACGGTCTCCGCCAGATGCGTGCCGTCGACGTTGGAGACGAACGCGACGTTGAGATGCCGCGCCGCGAACGGTCGCAGTGCCGCCGTGGCCATGGCGGGACCGAGATCTGAGCCGCCGATGCCGATGTTAATCACGTGCCGGATCGGGCGGCCCGTACAGCCCCGCCACGCGCCGCTGCGCACGGCCTCTGCGAACGCCGCCATGCGTGCGAGGACCGCGTGGACCTCCGGAACGACATTGTGACCTTGCACGCGGATGACGGCGTCCGCGGGCGCGCGCAGAGCAATGTGCAGGACCGCGCGCTTCTCGGTCAGGTTAATCGGCCGGCCCGCGAACATCTCCCGTGCCGCGCCTCGCACGTCCGCCCGCTCCGCAAGCTCGAACAGCAGCGCCATTGTCTGGTCGGTCACGAGATTCTTCGAATAATCGATCCACAGATCACCGACCTCGAGCGAAAAACGACGCGCCCGCTCCGGATCGGAGGCGAAGAGCTCCCGCAGATGAACGTTTCGCATCTCACGTCTATGGGCCACCAGTGCCCGGATCTCGCGGGCCAATGAACGACGGATTTTCACCAGCGATGCTCCCGATTCACGCCGTTGGCCGTGTGCGTAGGGGTCGTACGCTCACCCGTCCTCCGCGACGGAGGCCGTACCGGGCTGCGGCGGAGCCATCCCGGACGGCGAGCTCCAAACGGCCGGACGATCCAATATACACCAGCGGCCGTGCGGGCGCGACGTCGCCGTAGGTGCGGTGAAGGCGCCGCGCGCGGAACCGACCTGCGCTCAACAGCCATGCAGCTGGCGGCAAATCGTTCGCGCGGAGGTTCGTGATGGCATTTCCGAATCGGTCGACGTGCAGGATAGTCCCCGAAATGACGCCGTCGGGGCATCGTTCCGGAGCCCGCCAGTCCGGCAAATGACAGATCTCGATGCGTTCCCGCGCCAGACGCCGCCATGACGCTCCCGATGCGAGGCGCGCCGCGGCGACGGCAAAGACGTCGCGTCCATGAAATGTGTTGGAGATCGCGCGTTCCTCGCCGGGGACGTTCAGACGCCATGCACGGAAGGCACGGGCCTCCGAGGCGACGCCGCTCAGCAAGCCATTGTCCGGGGCGATGAGCCAACGGCCATCTGCCTGCGCGAGGAGCGGCATGCGAGCGGTTCCGACGCCGGGGTCCACCACGGCGACATGAATCGTGCCGGGCGGCCACCAGTTCCAGTACTGGGACAACACCCACGCGCCCGCGGCGATGTCTCCGCGCGGGATGGCATGGGCCGCATCCGCAACCTGTGCACGCGGCGCGACGGTCGCGATCACCCCTTTCATGGCGGCGACGTAGGCGTCGGCCGCGCCAAAATCGGTGAGCAGAGTGATCCATCGAGAGCCCCGCCGACGCGCGTGCCTGGAAGGGGTCCGCATACGGGGCTTACCACACGTACGGAATCCAGCGCCACGTTCGGGCGGCGTAGGCGTCATACTCGGGAAACCGCCGCTTCAGGAGCCGTTCCTCGATTCGAGCCTTGGCCCCGAGCACGGTCGCCAACGCCGCCCATGCGACCCAACGGATCCCCCCTCCGCCGTGCCAGGCCAGGCCCGCCGCGGCGAGCAGTGCGGCCGAGTACATCGGGTGCCGAATCAACGCATAGGGACCGCGCTGCACGGTCGTCGCCTCTCTCGGCGGCTCGGGCCACACCGACACCTTCGTCCACCCCATCGTCGCGATTGCCCACCCGCCGAGCGCGATGCCCAAACCAATCAGCACGAGCGACGGCCACCCGGGCCGCCGCCACGGTGCCGTAACCACGAGGCTTGCGAGCAGGGCCATCTGAACCAGCGCCAACGCCCGCCCCAACACGTGGACACTGGACGCATGCTGGGCGGTGTCGCTCATCGCGATCACAATACATAAAGTATCGCCATTGTGCATATGCGCGGCCTCTTCATCAGCGGCACGGATACGGGGGTGGGGAAAACCGCTCTCATGGCCGTCCTGTTGACCGCGGGCCGCCTCGCTGGTGTCAATTGGATGGCCGCCAAACCGGTTCAAACGGGAGTGCGGCCCGTCCGCGGCCGGCCGTCGCGCCCGGTCGGCGATCTCGCGTTCGTCGCGCGCGCCGCCGGCTGGCACCCCGCCGCCGAATGGCTGCCCCACCTGCAGCCGTACGTTCTGCCGTCTCGAAGTTCACCCCACCGAGCTGCGGAACTGGCCGGCGTGCGAATTCGACTGTCTCGCATCGTGCGTGGGCTCTGCCTCATGTCCCGATTCGCCGACGGACTCATCGTCGAAGGGGCGGGCGGATTGCTCGTGCCCCTCGACGGATCCCGAACCATGCTCGACCTGATTGCCGAGTCGGGCCTGCCGGTCCTGCTCGCGATCCGACCGGGGTTGGGCACGCTGAACCACACGCTGCTGAGCGTCGAGGCGCTCGCGCGGCGCCACCTCCGCCTGCTCGGCTGTGTGGCGGTTCAGAGCACACCCGGCGCATGGACACCGCTGATGCTCCACAATCTGGACACGCTTCGGCAACGGGGCGTGCCCGTTCTCGGCCGCCTGCCGTACATGTGCCGATTCGCCCGCGCGCCGCGGGCGACCGTTCTGCGAGCACTTCGCCTTCCCATGCTGCGCTGGGTGTATCCGCTGCTGACCTGCGCCGTTCGCGAACGATTGAACCGCGTGCCCGGTGGCGCCAGAATGCGATCATGAGTGTGTCGACCTGTTCCGCGCGCCGCGCCGGATGCGCCGACTCGTTCGTCCTGCTCGCATCCTGTCCCGACCGGCCCGGCATCGTCGCCGCGGTGACCACGTTCATCGCCGAGCACGGGGGCAACATCCTGGATCTCGAGCAGCACGTCGCGGTCGAAGACCAGATGTTTTTTATGCGCGTTGAAATCGCGCGGTCAGGATTCTCGCTCGGTGCGGCCGGATTCGTTCCAGCGTTTGCACCGGTGGCCGCTCGGTTTTCGATGGCCTGGGACATCCGAGACGCGAGCACGCGTCAGCGCATGGCGATCGCGGTCACGCGTGAACCCCACTGTCTGTACGACATCCTCGCGCGGTGGCAGTCGGGCGAATGGGCCGTCGAGATTCCACTGGTGTTCGCGAACCGCGATGACCTGCGGCCGGTGGCCGCGCAGTTCGGCATTCCCATGTTCGTGTTTCCGAAAACACCCGAGAATCGGCTCGAACAGGAGCAGCGGGAACTTGAGCTGTTGGACACTCACCGCATTGACTTCATCGTGCTCGCCCGTTATATGCAGATCCTGAGCCCCGCGTTCATTGCTCGGTACCCGAACCGCATCCTGAATATTCATCACTCGTTCCTGCCCGCCTTTGCGGGGGCCCGTCCCTACCACGCCGCCTACGAACGGGGAGTGAAGATCGTCGGCGCGACGAGCCACTATGTCACGGACGAGCTCGACCGTGGCCCGATCATCGAGCAAGACGTGATCCGAATCTCGCACAAAGACTCTGTGGCCGACATGATCCGGAAGGGCCGCGACAACGAAAAGATCGTGCTCGCGCGCGCCATTCGCGCCCACCTCGAGCACCGCATTCTTGTCTACCGCAACCGCACCGTCGTGTTCGGCTGATCATCGCACAATCGGGTCGCCGCATCGCCGATGCGCATTGACACGCGGGGTCCGCACGTGCCAACATGACCGTGTTTTGAGGGTACTGTGGCGCCCGGGCGAACGGAAGTCCGTGAAAATCGGACGCGGTCGCGCCGCTGTAACCGGATGCGAAATTCCAACGGCCACTGCCAGACGCGGTTCGCGAGACTTCGCGGGCGGTCGGGCGGGAAGGCGGAAGAGTAGGAAGCCGGAAGCCAGAAGACGAGCCCGGGTGCGGCGGTTTCGGCCCGCGTTCGGAACCGGGATCGCCATGTCGGGTGGCATGGCCGCGCCGCGGAGCGGCGCGTCGTCTCCGGACACGAGGCAGACCGCCTCCCTCGCGAACAGGAGACGACGCGATGAAGCTCATGTGTGCGGCCGCGTTGGCGGCGGTGGTGGGCGCCGTGCCCTGCGGCGCCGCGGTGATCACGGTGGACTTCGAAAGCTTCGGTCTGCCGATCGACTCCGCCCTCCCCTACACCGGTGGGTTCACGGCCGGCGGAATCGTGTTCCAGAACAGTTGGACGTCGTGGGGCACGTTCACAAGCTGGAATGGGTTCGCGGTCTCGACCTGGACCGATCCGACGACGCCGGGCTACCTCAACCAGTTTTCGTCGTTCTCGGGCAATGGCGCCGAGGGTACCACGCACTATCTGGTGGGTTTTGACGACGGGTTCTCCCTCGGTCCCGATCTCGTGATGCTGTTCCCCACCGACGTGCAGGTCCACGGCCTGTACCTGAACAATACGACCTATGCGGGTCTGGCCGTCCGCGACGGGGATGACGGCGGCATGGGACTGGTGAAAAAGTTCGGCGGGCCGACGGGCACCGACCCCGATTGGTTCGTCGTCTATGTCGCGGCGTACGACGCGGCGTCCAGCCTGATCGGAACGAACACGTTCTATCTGGCCGACTACCGGTTCGCGGATTCCGCTCACGACTATGTGATCTCGGCGTGGACGTGGATGGATCTCACGAGCTTCGGCCCGACCGTGCGGCGGCTCGAGTTCACGCTGGATTCGAGCGATGTGGGTCTGTGGGGCATCAACACGCCGACCTACGTGGCGATGGACCAGCTCAAGTATGAGGTGATTCCGGAGCCCGCCACGGTCATCCTGCTCGTGACGGGCATCGCCGCGGCGGCCCTCGGTCGTCGGCGCCGCGAACCGACGGGGGACGATGAGCATCGGTCTTCCCAGTGACCGACGCGACGGCGCCGGCGCGACCCTGCTCGAAACGCTCGTGGTGATCGCGGTGCTCAGCGCCCTGCTTGGATTGGCGCTGGGGCCAGCGCTCGCGCGCGCCCGCCAGGCGGCAGTGCGCGCGGCATGCGCGGGGAATCTCCGCCAGCTCCATACGGCGTGGACTCGGTACCTGCTGGATCACGGCGGCCGATTCTTTCCGTTTCGCGAACACCTGCCGGACGGCGTGCTGTGGTACTGGGGATTCGAAGAGGGGGCCGGCGGCCCGGAAGGACAACGACCGCTGGACAAGAGCCGCGCGCGCCTGGCGCCGTATCTGCCCCATGGCGGCGTCGAAATCTGCCCCGCGTTGCCGGTCCGTGCGCCATACTTCAAGCGAAAATTCACCATCGCGAGCTACGGCTATGGCATCAATGGATATCTGCTCGCCGATCTGCCCGGCACGCAGCGCATGGGGGTGTTCACGCTCGAGGACGTGCAGCGGCCCGGCGACACCGTCGCGTGGGGCGACTGCATTCAAATCAACACGTGGCAGGCGCCGGCGTCGCCGGACCACCCCATGCTCGAAGAGTGGTACGTGCTCGATAGTTTGCCGCCGCCGCATACCCACTTTCGGCACGGCCGACGCGCCAACCTCACGTTGGTGGATGGCAGCCTGCGGACGTTCGAACCTCACGCACTCGATCCACGCTGCGATGGGTTGGCCGGCTACCTCGACGAGCCTCGATCGGATCGCTGGTTCGCAACTCGGAAGTAATCGGCGCGAACGCGATGCGGATCGTGGGCCACCACGCGGCGCACGTCGGCACTCCCGCCGACAGGTTCCGGCTTGCCTCCTCGGCAATCGTTCGGCACAATGACGCCAGATGCGTAGCTCAGTTGGTAGAGCAGCTGACTCTTAATCAGCGGGTCGGGGGTTCGAGTCCCCCCGCATCTACCAGATGCTCCGGTCCGTGCGCCTCGCTCACTTCACGATGTGCGAGATCGCGCGAAAGGCGTCGTGCTCCGCGGTGCGCACAAGGTCGAACAGCACCATTTCCACGCACGTGATTCCCGCGCCGGCATCGCGCATGCGAGCCATCGCCCATTCACGAGTCGCCGGGTCCCGCGAAGCGACGGCGTCGGCCACGATTTCCACTCGACTACCCGTCTCCAGCAGATCGCGCGCCGTCTGCCATACGCACACGTGCGTTTCGATTCCCGCGAGAACGATGTGGTGGGCACCGATCGCGGCGAGCCGATCCCGAAATGTCGGAGAATCCCAGCAACTGAATGAGGTTTTCTCGATTGCGGGCTCCACCATCAGGGCCTGCAGCGAAGCGATGGTGGGTCCGAGTTTGGCCGGCGCCTGCTCAGTGAACACCACGGGCACCCCGAGCTGCCGGGCGCCTTCGATCAGTCGCCGCGCGCGATCGGCCAGCGCTGCGGGATTCGGCATCACAGCCATCAGCCGCTCCTGCATGTCCACCACGACGAGCGCGGTATCCTCGGCACGCATGCGTTCATGTTTGCGGTGGTTCACGACCGATGCCCTCCAAACGAACTCACGCACTACTCCTGGCTGAGCTCAAACGCAATTTGCAAATCGCGGTGGGGACCCGGAAAAGAATCCGGCAGCGGCGGCAGTTTTGTGACCGCCCGTAGGGCGCGCTCGACCGACGCATCGAGGACCGAGTGACCCGACAGGCGGATCGTCTCGGCCCGCAGCACGGTGCCGTCGCGCGCGATCCGAATCTGAGCAATCACGCGGAGTCCAGCGTCCGGCCGCAGCCCCCCCGGCTGGTCCCACGCGTCGTACAACGCCTTCCGAACCAGCGCGAGGTACCAATCGGGCGGTGCCGCTCCGCGCACATCGCCCGGCGCTGCGGGCGCCAGCGGCCGCCCCGCCGCGAGCAGCCGCTTCAATTCCTCCGCCGTCGGCGGCGGCTTCGGCGGCGTCGGCGCGGGTCGCGTGACTTTGACTCGGCTGACTTGCACCTTAGGTTTCGGCGGCGATTCGGGAATGTCGTCGCGAACATTCGGCGGCGTCGGCGCGGGCGGAGTCGGAGCCGCCGGCGCAGGGGCCGGCGCGACGATCCCGACGTCGGGCACGTTGTACACGATCAGCGGTTCAAAGCGTCGGGGGCGGTAGACACAACTGCGCACCATGCCCGAAATGGCAACGGCCGCGATCAGCGCCGCATGCACGGCCGCGCTGCGCGCGACCACGCGCCGGTCGAGCGCTCCGGTCATCGCGACTCCTCCGCGCGATGCACGAGCGCCAGCCGCCGGATCTTCGCCTGGTGCAGCACGCGCAGCACCTCGGCCACACGGCCATACGGCACCCGTTCGTCGGCCCGAACCATGACGACCATCTCCGGATCGGCCTCGCCGAGCCGGCGCATGTCCTCGGCGAGCGCGGCGATGTCGGTCGGCCGTTGGTCCAGGTGAATCGAGCCGTCCTGCCGGATCGTGATCGAACGCGTGTCGCGCTGCGGCAGATCCTCCGCTTTGCCCTGCGGCAGGTTCACCGGCACGCCCTGTTCAATCAGCGGAAACGTGATGATGAAGGTGATCAGCAGCAGAAACGTAAGATCAATCAGCGGGGTGAGGTTGATTTCCTTGATTTCGCTGAGGGCGACGATGGTCGTTCGGCGAGGCATCGCTCACTCTCGGCAGAACGCGCGCTGAACTTCCGCGACGAATTCCTGCGAAAAGTTGTCCATCTGAACCGCGAGCGTTCGGATGTGACCCGCGAGCACGTTGTACCCCACGGACGACGGCAGAGCGACGAGCAACCCCACGACCGTGGTGAGCAGAGCGCCCGAGATGCCCGGCGCCACCGCCGATAGATTGGCCGCGCCGCGATGCGCCATCGCTCCAAACGCGTCGAGGACGCCCCACACCGTACCGAGCAGCCCGAGCATGGGGCTGGCGCTGACCGCGATCATGAGCCATCCCATGCCACTTTCGAGCAGCAGCGCCTGATCGGCCACCGTCCGCTCCGTCACGCGCCGGATCACTTCGATCTGCAAGGGCGTCAGAAGGGGGCGCCGCCGCCCGGTCCCCATGGTGTCGGAGCCGAGATCGCGCAGCTCCGCCTCTCCGATCTCGACCCCAATCGCGACGCAGCCCGCCTCGTAGACTGCGTACAGCGGGCTGTCCACGAATTTCTTGTTCCTCAAAAAGAGCGCCAGTGGATGGGTCTCCCGCCGGAACGCCGCCCAAAATGCCTCCGAGGCCCGCTTCGCGCGGCGCAAATCGCGCCATTTCGAATACATCACCGACCATGCACCGACCGACGCGACGATCAGAACCAGCACAATCAGTTTTCCCGAAAGCCAGTTGCTGTCGAGAAACGCTTGCCGAATGTCGGCCACCACCGGCCGGACCAGCCACTCGCTCCACCAGAGCATCGGCATCTCCACCGGTCCGTTGTGTGCGGACCGCCGGCGCATGATACAGTAGGTGATGACGGGCCGCCACCGCCGGTGGCGTCGGTCCACGGAAGGAGTCGTCGATGAATGACCGATCCTTTCCTCGTGATCCCTGCAAGGAACCGTGTCCTCGACACTGTCGAACGATCGCGCCCGTGGTCGCGGCCGCGGTCGTCATCACATCGTGCGTTGCCACGGGGGCGGGTCCCGCTGCAACGACGCTCGTCTTCGAAGCTGAAACGGTAACCGGCCCGGTGTCCGCTTGGACGACGAACCAGTCACTTCCCAACCGCTGGTGCCTTTGGTCCACCGACCGCGACGCCGCGCGCAAATGGTCGGGCGGCGTCGTGCTGCGAAGCCCGCCCGTGAAGGCCGACCGTGCGACGCCGGACGAAGGCGCACCGCCGCTTCACACGCGGATCGAGGGCATTCCGCCCGGCCACTACGACATTGTGCTTGGCCCGACACGGCCGCTGGCCGTGTCCGTCAACGGGCAGGACTGGCTCAGAACCACCGGGGGCGTCGTCATCGAGCGGTATCCGGCGACCAACGGCGTCGTGCAGTTTTGGGTCGACGATCGTTTTGCCGATGCCTCCAATCCGGGTCCGGCGTACTACGACACCATCACACTGGTCCGTGTTCCCACCCCGCCGCCACCGGTGCGCGTGGAAGGTTGGGCCAAAGAACGGCCACGGGAGCCATTCGGCCGCGGCTTCATCGCCGTGCGTTCGGCCTCCGGGATCCACGTGAGCTGGCGACTGCTGCCCACTGATCCCGCCGATGCCGCGTTCGAGGTCGATCGCGCAGATTCAGCCGGCGAGTTTCGATGCGTCACTCCGGCTCCCGTGCGTCACACCACCGACTGGATGGATGTCGGGGCACCCGATTCCGGGCCGGTGCGCTACCGTCTTCGGCTGGCCGGTTCCGACCGAGTGCTGGATGAAACTCAGCTCGCTGCGAACGCGGCGCGGAACGTGGCATTGTCCATCCCGCTGGCCGCTTCCAACACGGTGTTTGGACGTTGCGCGGTCGCGGATCTGGACGGCGACGGGCGATTCGACTACGTGATCAAGACCCCTGCGGCCTCCATTGATCCTGCCGAGGCGTACTGGAAACCCTCACCGGCCACCTATCGGCTCGAGGCGTACCTCTCCAGCGGCCAGCATCTTTGGAGCCATGATCTCGGTTGGTCCATCGAGCAGGGAATCTGGTATTCGCCCTTCGTCGCCTACGATCTGGACGGCGACGGGAGGGCCGAAGTGGCGCTGAAAGCCGGCGAAGGGGATCCGCGAGGTCCTGACGGTCGCGTCCGCACGGGCCCCGAATGGCTCGTTGTCCTTGACGGTCGAACTGGACGCGAGCGCGCCCGAGCCCCCTGGCCGGACCGATCCGGCTTCGGCGATGATCTCCGGGGGTACAACCATGCCAGCCGCAACCAGCTGGCGATCGCGTATCTCGATGGCCGCACACCCTGCGTGATTGCGTTGCGCGGCACCTACACCGTAATGAAAGCCGAGGCCTACGACTTTGACGGTCATCGTCTGCGACGGCTGTGGACCTACAACAGCGACCAGCACGGCCAGCGATATCGCGGCCAAGGCGCACATTCCACCCGCTCATTTGATGTTGACGGCGACGGCCGCGACGAGGTGATCCTCGGCAGCGTTGTGCTCGACGACACCGGCGTACCGCTCTGGTGCACGCGCCTTGGTCACCCCGACGCCTTTTACCTCGGCGATCTGTGGCCCGCTCGACCCGGCCTCGAGATCTTCTATGTGATCGAAACACGCCAGCCGCGCAACGGCCTCTGCATGGTCGATGCCGCCACCGGCCGTATCCTTTGGGGGCTCGACCATCCCACGCGGCACGTCCATTCGATCGGCCTCGGCGCGGACGTAGAGGCGCGCTGGCCGGGGGCGGAGGGCTACGGCGCCGATTCCGTGGACCACAAGCCCACCGGTGACCGCTGGTTCTTCGCGGCGGACGGCACGCTGCTCTCGACCAACCTGAATCTGGGTTTTGGCAAACACCCGATATGGTGGGACGCGGACCTCCAGCGCGAACTGATCGTTCGCAACAGGGTCGAAGATCACGAAGGAACCGCGCACACCGTTCGGTGGGCCGGTTCCGCCGTGCTCGTGGCCGACGTTGTCGGCGACTGGCGCGAGGAGATCATCGTGAGCGAACCGGGCTGGCTCCGCGTGTATGCGACCGATGTGCCCGCGTTCGATCGCCGGCCGGCGCTGATGCAGAATCCGCTCTATCGCCTCGATGTGGCGATGGCCTCGATGGGCTACACGCTGGCCGCTGGGCTGCCCTTTGACCTCGAATCCGCCTCTCCGAATCTCAATCTGACCATCCCGCCGGACGGATCGGCGGCACGTATCGTCGTCGCGGCCCCGACCCACTCAACTCTGTCCGGCGAGCTTCGGCTGGAGCTCCCCTCCGGGCTGACCGCGTCGCGGACCTCTTGGCCTGTGGCCCTGCCCGCTGGCGGCCGCATGACAGTTTCGGCGGATCTGACCGGTCGCGCACCGGAACGAATGATTCGCGCTCACGTGATCGGACCCGCGCGGCGGCTGACCACGCTGGCGATCACGCCGGCCGCCGCAAGGTGATGGCCGCACCGCAGGGCGGCACTCGACTCTAGATGACCGGCGGTGGTTCGATCGGCGGAACGATCGGCGGCTGGGGCACGAACGGCGGCGTACCGGGTGGTCTCACTGGCGGCCATGGCGGTGTAAACGGTGGTCCCGGCGCTGGTTCGGGTGGCAATCGCGGTCTCGGCGGCGGACCCGGTGGGTTGACCGGAGGGGGACCGTCATCGCCTCCATCATCGGCCGGCGGTGGTGTTCCGCCACCGCTGCGAGGAACGCGCCCCCGAGTAAATATACCGTCCTGGTCTAACGTGATCAGTATTCCCTCAACTGGCCCCTCGCTACCTAACGCTTGGATCACGTACGTCGTCTCCCCGATTTCGCGGATCGAATAATCCCTGGCCTGAAAATAGCGCCCGGCGAGTTCCGTCTCGCGAATCCCCGGAATCTCGCTGAGCGCCATTCCCGCTTCCAGCCTGCCGCCGGTCGGCAACTGGTTGTACGCACGCGTCTCGGCGGCCATCGCCCTCAACGCCGAACGGGCAGTGCCCAGTGCCGCCTCCGCCTCCGTCATCATTGCCCGCGTCTGGTTGCCGCTCATCAGCGGAACTGCCGCCGCCGCAAGAACCGCCACCAGCAGCGCGACGAGCGCCAGCTCGACCAACGTGAAACCACGTTGTGCACAGCTCTTCTCAACGCGTTTCATTGTTTCCACTCCCGCGTTCGTCGTTGGTGGTAGGAGCAACTTCAGTGCCACATACTCAAGTTTTCTTGTTTTCGGCCATCATCTCGCAAGTGATCTGAGTATTATGACGGTTTTGCAAAAATGCAAACGCAAAAAAGAAAACCAAATTCTGTGTCCGACATGTATTCTATTCTCATCTAATTAGATACGACTTCTAGCGTTGCGGTTCAGCGCGGCAAAAGGATACTCGATCGGGCGAGGATGGTTCTGGTCGTCCAACAACCTCGAAGTGCGCGTCAGTCAAATTCTTTTGGGCTTCCTCTTTTGTTGGACATCTCGCGGTACCTTCAGGTTTTCTGGCGGGGCCACGGCCTGGCCGAACAGTGGCAACTGTGCCACCGTCGGCGCCATCACCGTAGGAGCGTCTGTGCCAAAGGTCGCGTTGAACCTCGCGATGTTCAAGGTTTGCTGGGTCATTTTCGCCGGAATCCGACATGTTCACGGCGTGCGTGGCGCCACCAGGACCATCCGCGCGGCAGATCGCGCTCGTCGCTCAACGCTGCTGCGGGATCCGTACGGGCGGGTCAGGCTAGCGTCTCCGGCAATCGATTGCGCCCGTGCAGATGGAGCATTTCGGTCTTGTTCAAGCACCCGCGGTGGTTTCATCCTACGAGGAATGCCAGGAGCGCGATGGACTTGGTCCACGGAGACGCCCGCTCATGAGTTCGTTGGATCGCCGGACTCCACTCTCATCCACATCCTTGGACAACGGGGCAGAGGCGTGCGATCGGATAAGGTCATGGCAATGCATCGATACTCGATGTGATGGTCCCACCCGTATTCGATTGTGCCGTCCCAGACCCGCAGATCGCTCAATCCACCGGCCGCCCCCGATCGCGGGTTTCCCAGTCCCTTTCCCCGTTTTGACGATGCGACTGGGATCCGTTATCATCCCACTGAGATGGTCAGCCGACCAGGCGGGTGTAGCTCAACGGTAGAGCTCCAGCCTTCCAAGCTGGTGGTGACGGTTCGATTCCGTTCACCCGCTCCAGTTTTTGCAACGATGGTCTCCCCCCAGCGTCCGCCCTCAAGACGGGCACAAGCGAATGAAAAAGAACTACATCCTCGACACGAACGTTCTGCTCCACGACCCCGAGGCACTGTTCCGGTTCGAGGACAACTCCGTCCTGCTGCCGATCGGCGTTATTCGAGAAATCGACCGGTTCAAACGCGATCTCACCGAGTTGGGCCGTAGTGCGCGGCGCGTCAGCCGCACGCTCGACGAGCTTCGCGGGCGCGGCAAGCTGTCTGACGGCATTCAACTCGACAGCGGCGGCATGCTCCAGGTTGTGACGGCTCCGGATGGCCCCGCCAATGGACGCGATCGGTCGGTCGACCAAGAGATTCTCGACGTTGCGTTGCGCTTGCGCTCCACGGTGCCCGGGCCGTGCATCGTCGTGAGCAAGGACATCAACCTTCGAATCTTGGCCGACGCCATGGGCATCCCGGCTCAGGATTACGAAAACGACCGTGTGGACATCAATGAGCTCTACCTGGGACACTCGGAGCTGGAGCTGCCGACGGAGGAGATGGCGCTGATCGCGGCCGGCTCGATGGTGCCCTATCGGGGCGATCGCCGGCCGCCGAACGAATATCTGCTGCTTCGTGATCTGACCGATCCGGCGCATACACTGCTCGGCCGGCTCGATCCGGAGGCCCAGAACATCATCCCGCTGATCCCGACGCCGCGTGAACTGGCGGCCGTGAAACCCCGCAACAAAGAGCAGCATTTCGCGCTGGATGCGCTGCTCGATGAACGCATACGCTTGGTGACGATCATCGGGAAGGCGGGCACCGGAAAAACGCTGCTGGCCGTCGCCGCGGGCCTCTATGCGACGCTCGAGCGTAAACAGTATCGCAAACTGTTGGTGTCGCGCCCGACCCTCCCCATGGGCAAGGACATTGGGTTCTTGCCGGGCAGCATCGAAGATAAGCTGAATCCGTGGATGCAGCCGATCTTCGATGCGCTCGATCTGCTCCTCGGCGACAGCCGGGATGGGCGTCGCCCGGCCGACCTGCTGGACGGGCACGACCCGCGCATTGCAATTGAGCCGCTCACCTTCATCCGTGGCCGCAGCATTCACCATCAGTTCATGATCGTGGACGAGGCACAGAACCTAACGCCGCTCGAGGTCAAAACCATTGTGACCCGCGTGGGTCACGGCACGAAAATCATCCTCACCGGCGACATCTACCAGATTGATAACCCGTATGTGGACAGCACCTCGAACGGTCTCTCGCGGGCGGTGAACCAGTTCCGTTGGCACGGCATCGCCGCCCACATCAGCCTGCGAAAGGGCGTACGATCTGAACTGGCGGAACTGGCCGCCAACATCCTCTGACGGCGGTCGCTGGGCCGACGACTCCGCGGGCGAGGCCGCGGTCAGGGTGGGTCGGGGTCACCCGTTCGCTGCCAAACTCGGAAGAAAAACGCCGATGGTGGAGGATCCGAGAACGACACAAGGAGGTCTTGAATCCCGCTCTGGCTCGTTGTGACAACCCCACACAACATCCACGAGCGCGCCAGGCCCGACGTCGCCGCTTCGACCCCATACACCCGCCCGCTGATCGCGAGCCAGTGCACGCGGACCCGGGACGATGCTTCGGCTACGGCCCCGCGGATCTCCGGCCACGGAAAGGCAGGATCGCCAAGCAACCCGTGCACGTCAGTGAGATGACGCGCCCCCAGGAGACGATCGGCACCTGCCCCCACGGCGTAGGCTCGGATCGGCGCGGCGGTGTGCCAGGTCGTACTCCAACTCACGGCCGGCAGCACGCCCGGCCCGCGATCCTCGATCACGCGAAGGCCCCCCGTCTCGTGATCCGCCGCCACCACAACCAAGACATCCGCGCGATCCCCGCGCCATGCCAACACCGCCTCGACGGCTCGCTCAAAGGCAAGCACCTCGCCAAGACAGCGCGGCAGGTCGTTCGCATGCGCAGCATGGTCAATCCGGCCGCCCTCAATGAGCAGGAACGTCGGTTCGTCCGTTCGGCCAAAATATGCCAAGGCCGCTCGAGTCATGTCCTCGATCCCGGGAAACCCGTTCAGCCCATCGTATTCATACGGAATCGCACCACCACCGAAGAGGCCGGCCAGCCTGGACACGCCCGACGTTGCCGCCCACCACATGTTCGAGGGAGTGGTCGCGAGGGTGAAGCCGGCCTGCTCCAGCGCCGAGGTGGACCAGTTCCCGTAACCACCGCCGAGAAGCAGCCGCGGGCCATTGGCCGCCAGATACCCGTTCATAATCGAGGTGTAGTCCGAGCGGTGGGTGGCATGGGAGGCAAAGGCGGCCGGCGTCGCGTCCAAGAGGTACGAGGTGGTCACCAGCCCGACGCGACGACCTGCGGCATGAAAGCGTTCGCCCAGTGTCAGTAGATCAGATCCGTCACCGGGGATCGCGCGGCTGATCGTGCCGTTCGCAACACGCCGACCCGTGGCCATGGCCGTGGATGCCGCCGCCGAGTCGGTGATCCCGCCGCCCGCCGACTCCGTGGACAACGCTACCGAGAAGGGGAAGTCCTCAAACCTCAGTCGCCGACCGAGCCACGCCCGGGCGGCTGAAACGTGCCCTTCCCCCATCCCATCGCCGATAAGCAGCACAATGTGGCGGGGCAACTCGTCCGCCCGGACCGTCGCCCACACGGCCACGGCGACCGCCACCCACCCCATCGCCTTCTTTCCATGCATTGCCCCAAGTCACCCAGCGCGGTTCGGCACCGGAAGTGGACGGATCACCTCGACAATCTCAACCGAGGCAAGGCGCCACCCGTCGGGATCGCGCCGCCACCGAAGCGCGATCTCGCGGGTCTGTGCGTCAGACCAGCCACCGCCGTCCACACGAACCCGAACGGTACAGCGTTGTTCGGCGGTCCGGCGGTCGGGGGTGACCTCCGTATGCACGTCGTCCACGGACATGTCCAATCGCTGAAGCATCGCACGCGCTTCCAACACGGCGCGGCGAACCTCGGCGCGCGAAGAGAGCGAGACCGCCCACGGTTGGGCAGATATAAGCACGATGTCGCCGGTCATCAGATTCGCGATGCGATCCGCCCGCCGGGCCGCCTCCACGAGGGACTCATCGCCTCTCTTTTCGGCCAACCGACACAGATCGAGCAGTCGCCGTTCGATTGTCTGTACGTCGGACGCCCCGATCCACCACCCCACCACCGTGCCGACGACGGCAAGGACGATGCCGGCGATCAGCGCACGTCGCGTTGTCCACCAGTCCATGTCCAGAGCCTTCCGACGATTCGTTCGCGCCGCACCACGCCTGCCAAATGAGCGGATTGTCGCACATTTCGGCGGTCGCCAGCCACCATGTATTCGCCCGGCCCCAGGACGACCGGTGCGCTCGTCCAATCGCCGGACTCCCGCAGGTATGGCTCAGGACGGCGCTCACCGTTCACCCAGAGCTGGCCGTTTCGGAACTCGACGGTTTCGCCCGGCACCGCAAGGACGCGCTTCAAATACATCACCGAATCGCCGGCCAAACGGATCATGACGATGTCGCCCACGCGGGGTTCCCCGCCGCGATAGGCGGCCACAACGCCCAATCCCCACGCGCCGTCAGGGACCGTGGGCTCCATGCTCGTGCCGGTCACACGAAACGGGCGTACGACCCACCGAACGATGACCGCGGTGGCCACCCCGAGAACCGCGGCGCGCAGCAGGGTGCGGGCCGGCCGGCGTCCAACGATCCAGACTCGCCATGCCATTCCTGCAACACCATCATCCACTTCCCGCCGAACTGCAACCGCTCGGCACCACATCGGGATCGAGCGTTGCGGCCGGCGAGACTTTCCATTCAACGACGGAGCGCAGGCTCGACTCGAGTCCGTCGGCAGCGCATAGGGCGCGCGACCGCGTCGGACGAGCAGACGAGCCGCCTCTTCGTCATCTCCCCATGGACGCGGCGCGGCCGGCGTCCATCGCAGCGGGCGACCAGCTCTCATCGCGATCATCGCCAGTCGGCAAGCCGGGTTGGCTAGATGATGCGACTCGACATCGGCAATCGGCGTGGCCCGTTCGTTCATGCAGCGGATCCAATCGGCCATGTGGCTCGTCGGCACAATGTCCCCGATCTGCTCGGCGGCCTCAGCGACCTCGGGCAATCGGCCGCAGCACATTCGGTGCATCTCGTCCACCATCGCGCGTCGGGCGGCCGCGGAGCGCTCGAGTTGCGCCACCCGTTCGCTCATGCATTCATGCCGCGGGCCCGCTCGGAACACCCCAATGCGCACCTCGGGCCCCTCGAACTTGTTGTGACTCCATGGCGCAGGGGCTCGCCGGCGGCAGGAACACGGCCGTTCAATATGATCGTGAGCCCGTCGCCCGCGCGCACGACGGCGCGATAGTTTCGGGGATGGGCGCCGTCCCGCCCTCACGTTCAGCGTCCCCTCGCGCCCAAACGGAAACTCCGCATCGCTTTCACTCTGCCATGCGCGCTCGGACGCCCGAGGATACGCTCAGAGCACGATGTCCATATGGTGCACACCCCAGTCGGTCAGGGGGCCGTTTCCCGTCTCCAGCCAAGTTCGCCAACTGCCATGGCATCGTTCTGGGCAGTACGGCGAATCTCACGACGGCCCACGCCACAGTTCCCGGTTCAGCTCCGGAGGAGGCTTGGCCGTTAGGAACGGCCCGAGCGTTCGTCCGTAGTGGGAGGGGAGATGAATCGTCGCGCGGATGGGTTGGCCTCGCCACCCCACACGCATCGCCGCGGCGGCCTTGAGAACCACGCCCCGGGATTCGGTTCGTTGCTGTGGGCCGACCGCGACGACGCGCCCGCTGTCCCGACAAGTCGAACAATGGCGTTCCCCTCCGCCACCGTGAGCGTCAGCGGCTTTTCGACGTCCACCTCGAGGCCCGCTCACACCGCATCCGCGACCATTCGCGCGTGCCAGTGATCCGGCGTTCGAATCGTCACCGCGTTCGCGGCTTCACTTGCGAGCGCCTCGCGATCAACCGTGTCGGTGCGCGGCGGGTCGGGCCGGACACGGGCCCGATGCCTGAGACATCGTTCGAGCGACGCCCGGTCCACATCTCAAGCGGCCACCACCTGTGCGGGAGCGGCCGCGCCGACGGCGATCGCGGCGCCGCGGTTGCGCCCCCCGATCGCGATGAGCCGTGCTCGGGCGGAGGGTGGCGTTGGCGCCCGCGCTTCGCGCGACCCCGAAATGACCGCGGTGACCGCCGCCGAGCCGAGCCCGCCCAAGGCTTCGCGGCGCGTGCACGCGCCGCGCCTGGCCGTGGTGCTCATCTCGGCTCTGGAGTGCTGGCTGTGGCGCGGTTGGTGCCCGCGGGATTCAGCGCGATCAGCGTCCAATGATTGGACGATGGCGCGGTCACCACGAGGCGGCCCGTGTCGCTGGCGAGCCAGCCCACGTCCGGCTCGATGAGCAGCTCGGTCGGCGTTCGGTCGAGCGGATTTCCGCCCACATCCCAGATCAAACAGACCGTGCCGTTGTTCAGCGTCGCGCTGAACGAACGAATTTCCGGGGCCCTCGAATAAAAGTTGGTTTCGGCATCGGACGGAGACGCCCAGGCCGCCCGTAGAGGTTCGCCGGCAAACCAACGCGAATAAAACTGCGCGTGAGCACGCCCTGCGTACGGGTGCTGCTCATACTCTCGGCCCCGACCAACGGCGCGCAGATCGCCTTCCTCCGCGAGACGCGCATCAAGCTTGGCGCGCATGGCGGCGAGCCGCTCGGACAGCTCCGCGCGTGCAATCAGATTGGTTGCTGTGTCGGGATCCGCCCGAAGGTCGAAGAGTTCTTCCGCGGGCCGGCGTCCGAACGAGAGCTCCCACCACCGGTGCGCTTCGGGCGAATCAGGCTCACGACGGCGCCAGTCCAGCAGAAACGTTTTTGTCGGCCCACCGTCGGTGTTCAAATAACCTGTTTCGGGATTGCCCGCGGGCCAGCGCATGGGTTCGTAATTGCGGATGTACAGCCAGTCTCGCTCCACGAGCCCCCGCATCGGATAGCCCCAGTCGTGGGGACGGCCGACGTCATGCCGCTCGGTACCGATCAGCACATGATCTCGCGGCGGCCGGCCGGGAACGTCGGCGAGAATGTCCAACAGGCTGCGGCCGGCCATCGGCGGCATTCCCGCCGACTGGGGTGTCATCCCCGCCAGCTCCAGCCAGGTCGGCGCGAAGTCCACAAAACTCACAAGGTCTGCCACGCGGCGACCCGGATTCCGAATTCCGGCCAGCCACATGATCGCCAACGGCATGTGATTCGCCATCTCGTAGGAGTTGCCCTTGCAGCGTGGAAAGGGCATGCCGTTGTCCGACGTGACGATCACCACCGTATTGGACAGCTCGCCACGGTGATCGAGAATCTCGAGCATCCGAGCGAGGTGACGGTCGAAGTGCTCAACCTCGAATGCATAGTCGAGCATGTCCGTTCGCACAACATCGTGGTCCGGCCAGAACACGGGTACACGGTCAATCTCATCCGTCCGCCGCCCGCCCACCTCGATCGCAGATCGGTACTGGTAGGGCCGGTGCGGCTCGACCGCGCCGTACCAGAAAAAAAACGGTGCGCCGGCCGGACGCTCGTCGAGAAAGTCCTCGAAATTCGCGGCATAGTCGTTTCTATGGATACCGGCGGTGGGCGGCGAGAGGGTGCGTCGGTTGTAGGCCCGGCCTGTGAGGTTGCGCCCTTGCGCGTCGCCCGGCGCCCATCCTTTCGCGACATAGCCGACATGCCACCCACGGGCCGCGAGCACTTCGAGCACAGAAGGGAATTCCTTTGGGAACACGCACGAGTGGTTGGCGGCCGCCCCCAATTGCCACGAGTTTCGCCCGGTGAGGATGCAGGCGCGGGACGGTGCGCATTTCGCGTTCGGCGTGTAGGCCCGGTCGAACAGCACACCCTGCGCCGCGACCCGATCAAAGGCGGGCGTCCGCACCCATCGGCATCCGTAGACGCCCGCATGAGGCCACGACCAATCGTCTGCGATCGCAAACAGAACGTTCGGCGGACCTGCCGGTGCCCCGTGCGCGCATGCGAGCCACCCCACAGCCACAGCCCAGCAGTGCTTCATCGGTCAACCTCCCCGGCCTGGCGACGGTGCGGCGAATGCGTCAAACGCTGAACCGCACATGGACCACGTCGCCGTCCTGCACGATATAGTCCTTCCCCTCGATGCGCAACGTGCCCGCCTCGCGGCATCGTGCTAGGCTTCCGGCCGCGAGCAGAGTCTCGGCCGGCACCACCTCGGCGCGAATGAACCCTCGCTCGAGATCCGTGTGGATCTTGCCGGCTGCCGTCTGGGCCGTCGTGCCGCGCGATATCGTCCATGCGCGCACTTCGTCGTCACCGACAGTGAAGAAACTGATCAGATCCAGCGCGTGATAGGCGGTCCGAATCAACCGAACTCGAGCAGGTTCCGCCAGGCCGTACTCGGCGAGGAACTCGCGCTGTGCGTCGGGTTCCATTAACGCGATGTCCGCCTCGACCGGCGCGCAGAACCGGAGAACATCGAGGCCACGCGCGGCCGCGGCCTCGGCCAAGAGATCTGGCCCCTCGGTGCGCAGCGAGTCCTCCGCGACATTGGCGACCACGAGCAGCGGTTTGCGCGAAAGAAACTGGTAGGTCCGGAGCATCTTCTCCTCGTCCGAACGCAGCTCGAGCGTCCGCAATGGCCGGTCGGACGCCAGGTGAGCGTGGCATCGCTCGAGCAGCGCCAATTCCGCCGCGGACACTTTCGCGCCATGACGGCGATCCGTGCGGATGCGTTCAAGTCGCCGTCCGAGATGCTCGAAGTCGGCCATGGTCATTTCGAGTAGCACGGTTTCCATCTGGGCCACGGGGTCCAGCGGCCGCCCCTCGCCATCCGTCGCACCGAACGCCTGCACGATCAATACGAAACCATCCGCTTGCCCCAGCACAGGCAACGCGTCCCGGAAGGCCGCGCCGTCTCCGCCCGGCGGCATGATGTCGGCAAACGTAATTTCGGCGGGCGTGAACGTGCGAGGGCGGAAGAGGTCCCTCAATGCTTCGAGCCGCGCATCAGGCACTTTCACCACGCCCCAGCGATGACCTCCACGAACCGTGAAATGAGGCCCCTGAGGAGTGTTCGTCAGCGCGTCGAACACGGCCGACTTGCCCGACCGTGGCGCACCGATCAGATACAGTGCGAGACTCACGTGGGCGACGCTCCCGACGCGCCCCCCACCCCCTCCGGTGGGCCGGCGGGGCGACCGGGTTCTGCCGGCAGAGGATGCCCGGCGAGTTCAAACGCCTTCGCGACAACCTCCGAGGGCGAGAAGGGCTTCGAAAAGAACGCCTGGATTCCGGCAGCCAGACATGCCTCTCGAACCTCGTCGCCTTGCAAAGCCGAGATGCAGATGATCGGGATCAGGTGGGTCAGCACGTTCCGGCTGAGCGCCCGCATCGCCACCGAACCGCCGCCAGCCGGCATTTGCAGATCGAGCAGAATCACGTCAGGCCGCTCCTCGATCGCCAAGCGCACCCCTTGGACCGGATCGGCGGCGGCCAATACCTTCGCTCCCTTCTGCTGAAAAGCGACCCGGAGCACCTGAACAATGCTGCGGTCGTCATCAATGACTAACACCTTCAACATGATCGTGCGTTCGTGTCCACACTATATCAGACCGGCACGGTGCCACCAACGATGCTGTGGGATGCCCGGCTCACCGGCCAGCCGCTCGACGAGGCCTACGCCGCCGCGATTCCCAGCGCGCGCAGCAGCGCACCCACCCCGTAGGCAACGGCGGCCGCCGCGCCGCCCACCACCAGCATTTCGATGCCGCCGCGCAACCAGCCCACACCCGTCACCAGTGTGCGGGCCGCCCCGAGCCCGAACAGTGTGGCCCCCGTCGCGGCGACCGACCACGCGAACATTGCGGACGCCGGCCAAGGATGCATCAGGCCCACCACGTAGGCCAACAACGGAACGGCGCCGGCCGTGACGAACGCGGCCAACGTCGCCATAGCGGATCGGAACGGCCGGACGTTTTCGCGCAACAAACCCAGCTCGTGGACCATCATCATATCCACCCACAACTCCCGATCGCGAGTTAGGATACGGACGAGCGTCTCCACATCCTCCTCCGAGAACCCCATGGCGCGGTAGATGGTCCGCAACTCCTCCCGTTCGCCCTCGGGAAAATGATCGATTTCCCACGCTTCCCGTGCCCGTTCTCGCCGGTAGTAATCGAGATCGCTCCGGGCCGAGAGATACGCGCCGGCCGCCATCGAAAGACCGTCGCCGAGAAGATTCGCCAGCCCCAACACCAATACCACACCCGTCCCAAACCGCGCACCTGCCACGCCGCTGACCACGGCGAAGGTCGTGATCACGCCGTCCAGCGAGCCGTAAACCATTTCGCTGAGGTACCGTCCGGAAGCGCCGGCGTGGCGCTCCTCCGCCTGGCGGATTCTCTGTGGATCGTGTGCGCGCGCCGATGCTTCCCGGTCGCGCCGACGAAACGCAGCCCGCGCCTCCTCCAAGCGTTGGATCCAGCTCATCGCGCCGCGTCCCTCAAGCCTCCATCCACTGCCGGCGCATCACATCGAGCGCCCGCCGCAAATCCGCAGCGAGGTCTGTGCCCCATCGGGCCTCGATCGAGATCCCGCCCTGATAACCGATCTCCTTCAACGCACGGAAATAGGGTCGAAAATCCTCACCTCCCGTTCCCGGAGGCGCGCGGTTGGCTTTTTCTGCGATGTGACAGTGCCGCAGGCGCGCACCCGCCGTTCGGATCGACTCGGGGCCCTCGTCCTCGCGCATCATGTGGTAGATGTCCGCCAGCAACTGAATGTTCGGGTGTGCGACCGCGTCCACGAGCTCCGCGCCCTCGTCCACACGATGGAAGAAATTGGTCTCGGCACGATTCAGCGGCTCCAGAACCACCGTGACGCCGAATTCCGCGGCCGCGGGCGCCATTCGACGGCATGCCTCGATGAACTGCGCGCGCGCGCGCGCCGGATCAAACCCATCGGGTATTTTCCGAGCCGCGCCGCTGCCCAGCACGATGTGGTCAATGCCGAGTCGCCGGGCGCGGCGAAACGTGGAGCGGGCATGCCGCTCGATCGCCTCCCAATCCACCTGCGGCCCCACCAACGGAATGCTGGCGGGGAAAAAGCCGGCACAGGACCGCCCCGGCAGCACAAGGGGAAGCCACTTCGCGGCCTTTTTCTCGAATGCGTCGTCCGGGTCACCTGGCATCAGCACCGACCCGACGCTCCCCTCCCAAAAATCGTAGCCGATCTCTTTGAGCAATGCCTGCTGCTCCGGTCCTCGGCACGCGCCAAAAAGCGGCGATGCCGTGTTCTCCGCCCCCGCCGCGATTGTGCGGGCTGACCATGCCACCGATCCCACCGCGCCCATCCACAAAAACTCCCGCCGCGACGTGCTCATCTGCATCATCCTTTCCCCGGCCGCTCCACTTCGGCAGCGACGCTCGCACCGTAGCCCGACCATCCGCTGGGGTCAAGCATGCAATCAACCACCCGATGGCGCTGTGGATTGTTTCGAGAGGTGAGACGAGGGTCTCGATGCGGAGAGGAGCGCACTTGTGCGTCTCGCCAATCGAAGACGGGGGACAGGCACTGGCCCGATCAGGAGCCGTGACCACCACGCTCGGCTCGGCATTCGGCCGCTTTGTTTCGCAAAGCGAACACGGTGGCAAGAATGGCGCGCGGCAGCCATGGCGGAGTCGTCCCGCCGATGTTTCGCCCCTGGCGGCCCGAACACCCCGCCCTCATGACCGCGCCCAACGGGGACAGGCACCTAGCCCCCGCGCCCAACGGGGACAGGCACCTAGCCCCCCAGGCACCTAGCCCCCTTGGCTCATCTAGCCCAGTGCGGCCAGTCAGGTGCCTGTCCTCAACGGCCAGTAACTTCGCCAGGCCAGTGTGCACCAGCATCCCCAAGCCCACGCACGCATAAAACGGCGTCCCGCTCCCCACATTCCCGTCATCTATCCCCCAAACCACGTTCAACCGTCCCGCAACGTGCTCAGGAGCTTCTCGACCGGCAGTATCCAACCTTCGTATTCTTTCGGGGTAGCAGCGCCAAACACTGGCGAATGGCGCGGGGTCGTTGGGGTAAACGAGTTTGCCCTCTTTTCGCCGATGCCGGGATTCACCGCGCATCCCTAACGGCACAATCGGCGCGGACTCAATGTCGTCGCGTCCCGATCATCGCTCCGGTCCTCTACAATCAACGGATTACCCTGCGCGTCTTTTGACTGAACGGAGCATCGTTCTCAATGAAACGACTTGTGGCACTGGTCATGGGTCTTCTGGGGACTGCATTCGGGTGGCCGCTCGTACACGCCCAACTGCCGCCTCCGTTACGGCGCTTGCCGGACGATGTACGCGAAATGGAGGTGCGGCGGGACATCGCGTACGTGCCGGAAGGACATCCACGCCAACGTCTGGATCTGTATCTCCCAAAGAACGCGCGCCGGCCGCTGCCGCTGATTGTCTGGATCCATGGTGGTGCCTGGATGGGTGGTAGCAAGGACTCGGTGCGGATCGCCCGCCCCTATCTCGATCGCGGCTATGCGGTGGCGAGCATCGGATACCGACTGAGCAGCGACGCCCCGTTCCCAGCTCAGATCGAAGATTGTAAGGCGGCGGTCCGCTGGCTACGCGCGCACGCCGACGAGTACGGTTTGGATCCCAACCGCTTCGCGGCATGGGGCAGCTCAGCGGGCGGACATCTCGCGGCGTTGCTGGGTACGGCCGGCGATGTCGCGGGTTGGGATGTCGGTCTCCACACGAACGTCTCCAGTCGCGTGCAGGCCGTCTGCGATTTCTTCGGGCCGGCCGATTTACGCCGTATCCCGCAATACCTGGCGTCCGGCATGTCCGGCGCTTTCGGTCGCGCCGACTCGCCCGAGTCGCGACTCCTCGGCGGCCCCGTCACCGCCAACCTTGTACGGGCCGCCACCGCGAGCCCGGCCGCGTATGCCTCACCCGATGATCCGCCCTTCTTCATCGCGCATGGCGACCAGGACCCGATCGTGCCGCACGACCAAAGCATGGCTCTGTTCGAGGCGTTGAAGCACGCCGGTGTGCACGTCCATTTCCACACTGTCCTTGGCGGGGGGCACGGCCATGGATTTGGCGGTCCTGAGTTTGACCGCATGATTCAAACTTTTTTCGACCGCTGGCTCAAGGGAGATGCATCGGCGCCGGCGCCCACTGGCGCCGTACAGACCGCTGCGCCCGCCGTCCCGGTGCGTCGGCCGCCGAGATCGTCCTCGGAGGGCGACCATCCTCCGGAGCGATTCGAGGAGCTCCGCGCCCACTCCGAGGCGACTCCGGATGGTCGCGTCAGGGGCGCAAGAGTTCCATGAACCGCACCCGATGTTGCGGCGGTTCGTGCGCCATCACCACGGGGTCTTGACGGCGGAGAAGTCGAATCTTGAGCCGCGCTGGCGCCCCTCACGCCCCGCCATTGCAATGAGCCCATGCAACACTTCTCTGTCGCAGTGCGACGCGGACATCCCCGATTGGTCTCGCGCGCACAGTGCGATTCGTATGCGATCGGTTCTGCGGAATGGGGGATACCCGTTCGCAAAAAAACTTGGCCGGAACACTTGACACGTTCACTGTTATTCTTACACTGTGCCAGCAACCGGGGCGAGCGTAGCTCAGTGGTAGAGCTCCACCTTGCCAAGGTGGATGTCGTGGGTTCAAATCCCATCGCTCGCTCCATTCTGTTTTCGAGGCTCTGTTGACGCTGCGCCCTCCATCCCGCCCGCGTGCGCCATATCCCCGAATTCTGTGCGTCGGCGAGATCATCTGGGATATCATTGAAGCGCGGGAGCATCTCGGCGGTGCGCCGTGCAATGTCGCGGTGCATGCGGCGGGGTTAGGGGCGGAGGCGGCCGTGTGGTCGGCCGTTGGCCGAGACTCGCGCGGACGCCGCGCGCTGGAGATCCTGCGTCGTCGCGGCGTGCGGTGTCGATGGGTGCTTCGCGATCCGAACCACCCGACGGGGTGGGCGCGCGTCCAGCTCGATGCAAAGGGATGTGCCACGTACGCGTTTGTGGCGCGGCCGGCCTACGAGTTTCTTGACGCGTCGCCCGCGGTGCTCGATTCGATCGCGCGCTGGCGCCCGCAGGCCATCGTCTTCGGCACGCTCGCTCAGCGCGGCCGCGCGACGCGCCGCGCCGTCGGCCAGGTGCTGCGCCGATGCCGCGGCGCACTCCGGGTGTGGGACGTCAACTTCCGCCGTGGTTTCGCGCCTCCCCGCCTGCTTCGCGCGCGTTTGCAGCAAACGGATGTCCTCAAGGTCAACGAGGATGAAGCCCACACACTGGCCCGATTGCTGTGGACACGGTGGCCCGGATACGAGGAGGCGGCGCGCCGCTGGACGCAACAGTTCGGCATCTCCGTGGTTGTCGTCACGCGAGGCGCGGCGGGCGCCTCCGCGTGGTCGAACGACGGCCGCCTCGACGTGTCGGGTATCGAGGTGAAGGTGGCCGACACGGTCGGCTCGGGCGACGCCGTTACCGCCGCCTTCACAGTGGCCTACCTGCGCACACATGACCTTGCGAAGGCTTTGCACGCCGCGAACCGTCTCGGCGCATTTGTGGCCTCGAGAGCCGGCGCTACACCGCCCTGTCCGGCCCGGCTACGAAAGCTGGTGGGCTGACGTGGTGCACGGGCCCCCGCCCGCGGCGGTGGAACGACCGTTCGCGCAGGGGTTCCGGCGATGCCCTCGGGGGCGGTAGGGGATTAAGTGAGTTGGCGGTGGAGCGCGAGGATGGGCTGCAGAATCGCAAGGGCCAACAGAAAGACCAGAACGCCAAGCAGGAGAATGAGGGCGGGTTCGATCAGCGCCAGCCCACGCGTCAGCCGCCGGTTCCATACCTGCTGGCACCGCGCGGCCGCAATGTCGAGCATCGCCGGAAGATCGCCGCTCTGTTCGCCCGCCTCAATCCACGCCGCGAGCATCCGGCGCAGCGGCTCGATGTTTCGAATCGCCTCGTGGAGGCGCCCGCCGTGACGCACCCGTTCGACTTGGCTGGGCATCGCCGAGGCGACGTCCACGCTCCCGCACGCCGCCGCGGCCAACTCGAGCGCTTCGATCATGGGGATGCCGCCCCGCAGCAACAGTGCAAGCGTCCGCGCAAACCGCAACCCGATCAACGCCTCCCTCGCTGGCCCCACTACCGGAAGCCCGCGCATCCACCGCTCCAACGCCGCGCGGCAACGGGGCGACCGGGCGCAGCACCGTGCGATCGCCCACACGAGCGCCGCGCCGGCCAGTAACGCCGGTCCCATGGCCGCGGAGGCTGCGCGCCCCACCGCCATCACGAGGCGCGTCAGCGGTGGGAGAGTCACCCTCGATTCCTCGAACATTCGCGCAAAGGCCGGCAGTAACAACACGAACACGCCCGCCGCAATCAGTAGCGCAACTGAGGATACGATGGCCGGATACAGCAACGCCGACCGAACACGGTCCCGGATCGTCGCCTCCTCGTCCAGCAAGTCCGCCAGTTTTGTGAAGACCGCCGCCATTTCGCCGGCGCGCTGGCCCGCGCGCAGCAGCGAGACCTCGAGGGGCGTGACCCCCGTGGCCTCGAATGCCTCGGCCGGTCCGGCTCCTTCACGAATTCGGTCCCGTACGCCCGCCAGCGCGGGCGCCATCGCGGTCCACTCCGCGGATTCGACCAATGAATCCAGCGCCGAAGTCATCGGCAGCCCCGCCCCCAGCAGCGCGGCGAGTTCGCGATACACACCGGCCCGCTCGCCGCCGCGCCGCCATCGGGCCGCCGCTCCACGTTCCTCCGCGAGCGGTTCGACGCGCTCCGCGAAGATGTGTTGGCCGACCAGCCGCTCGCGCGCCTGCTTCAGACTGTCGGCCTCGATGCGGCCGACCACGCGCCGGCCGTCGCTCGCCCGGAACCCTCGGTACCGCCAGGTGGTCATCCGCCGTCGTCGCGCCCCAGAACGCGACGCAGTTCTGCCAGACTGGTCTCCCCCGCCGCGACGAGTGCCAGGGCCGCTGCGCGCAGAGGCCGCATCCCAGACGCGACGGCGATCGAACGAAGCTCCGCGGGCGGGGCTCGGCGACGCAACGCATCCAGCAGCGCCGGTGTGGCCCGCAGCAACTCAAATACGCCCGTCCGCCCCCGATAGCCCTCGTCACACTGCGCGCATCCGGCAGCCACCCAGTGGCGGCCGCCGTGCAGCGAGTCCAACAGCGCCGGCCCCCATTCCGCGAGATCCGCCTCCTCCACGCGACGTTCAGCCCGACACTCCGGGCACAGCCGTCGTACAAGCCGCTGTGCAAGCACCCCTTTCAACGACGCCGCCAACAAATAGGGTTCCACCCCCATGTCCGCCAGCCGCATCGCCGCAGACACCGCGTCATTCGTGTGGAGCGTTGTGAACACGAGGTGGCCGGTCAGCGAGGCCCGCACCGCAATTTCCGCAGTCTCGAGGTCGCGCGTCTCTCCCACGAGCACCACGTCTGGATCCTGCCGCAATACGTGCCGCAGCAGCCGCGCGAAGGTCAGCCCGATGCGCGGATGCACCTGGATCTGACTGATCGACTCCAACCGATACTCGATGGGGTCTTCGATCGTGAGCACGTTCAGCCGGTGCGTATCGAGCTCCTGTAGCGCCGCATACAGCGTCGTGGTCTTGCCGCTGCCGGTCGGCCCGGTCACGAGCACAAGCCCCTGCGGCTCTCGCAGCAGCGCGCGAACGGCATCGAGTTCGGCCGCCGCGATGCCGAGCGACGACAACGGAAGCAGCGCGGTATCCCGATTCAGCAGACGCAGGACCAACCGTTCGCCGTCCGCAATCGGCACCGATGACACACGGATATCGATTTCGCGCGCGCCGACCTGAACGCGCGCCATGCCGTCCTGGGGAAGCCGGCGCTCTGCAATATCCATCCGGCCCATCACCTTCAGGCGAGACACCAGTGCCCCCGCCAGGGCGGCCGGCGGCGAAGGCTGTTCGCGCAATAGCCCATCCACACGGAATCGAACCCGGATCCGCCCCTCCCGCGGCTCGATGTGAACGTCTGATGCGCCCGCGCGGAGCGCCTCGAGCAGCAGGTAGTTCACGTACTGTGTGACCGGTGCGCCGTCTGCCGCTCGCAAGAGATCCTCCGCGGCGGGGCCGGTGGTCGCCACGGCTGGCGACGGCTCCGGTCCACTCTCGAACCCCGAAGGGGCGGTGGCCGGCCGACGGCGGAAGTAACACCGTTCGATTGCGCGATCGAGCTCCGCTTCCGTTGTGACAACGGGCGGAAGGTCCCGTCCCAGCAACACCGACAAATCCCGGGCCGCCGACGCAGCGGACACGCGACCGATCAACGCCGCCGGACCCGTCGTGCGTCGAATCGGCAACACGCGATGTCCCCGCGCCCATTCCACAGGCAGCCGCTCCACCAGTTCGGGATCGATCAGATCGTCGGTGACGGTTTCCAAAAACTCGATGCCGAGCGCCTCGGCCTCCGCCCGCGCTGCTTGGACCTCGTCGAGCTCCCCCATATCCACCAGCACCTCGGCCAACGAGCGGCCGGTGACCGCGCCACGCTTGCGTGCCTCCGCGAGGGTCTCGGGCCGCACGCCGTGCGCGTGCAAGACCTCATCCAGACGCATCGGCTTCACTCCTGCGGCACCGGCGCCCGAATCGGTCGGGAGACATTCGGCATGCCTGCACGTTGTTCGAGCGCCGTGCCCACCGCGTCCGACTCCGCCCCCTGTTCCACCACTCTGGGAGTGACAAACACCAGCAAGTTGTTCCGACGGCGGACCTCGGTCGAATAGCGGAACAACACCCCGATCCAAGGAATATCGCCCAGCAGCGGCACCTTGTACTGGCGCCGCCCTTTGTCCTCGCGGATCAGACCGCTGATCACCACCGTTGCTCGGTCCGGGACGGTGATGGTCGTCTTGATTTCGCGCTTCGCGATCGTCGGTGCGAGCTCGCGGCCGGACGCCGCGTCGACGATCGCTTCGATCGTCGGATTCAAGACTAAGGAAATTTCACGATTCGGGTTCACGCGCGGCGTGACCTTCAGCTTGATGCCCACGTCCATCCGGTCGATGTTCTGAATCACATCGCGCGACGTGCCCGCGCCGCCCTCAATCGTCGAGCGCAACACGGGAATATTCTCAACCACGTTCACGCTCGCCTCGGTGTTGTTTTGTACCAAAAGGGGCACGCTCGAGAGAATTCGCGTGTCGCGATCCTGTTTCAGCGCCTGCACCAGCAACGGGATTGCGAGTCCCTGTTCCGCGCCGTACGCGATGCCCACCGCGAGCCCCTGGGGAAATACGTTTTTCTGCAAGATGTCTTGGACCGCATCCGCGGGCCCGAGGCGGCTGCGCGCGGCCGCTACCGCCTCGCCCCGCCCCGGCATCTCCACGGTGGACCAGTTCACGCCGAGGTCGAGCTGCCGGTTTGCGTCGGTTTCGGCAATCAGAATCTCGATCAGCACTTGGCAGGGAGCGGCGTCGAGCGACTCAACCAGTTCGCGCACCCATTGGAAATCGGCCGGCGAAGCGTGAACCAGCAACGCGTTGTTGGCGGGGCTCGGCTCAATCGCGATGCGCTGCCGGGCGTCCTTCTCCACGCTCTTCTGCAAGAGCGCGCTCAGACTTTTCGCGGCCTCTTCGGCTGAGAGGTATTTGAGGGCAATCGCATTCAGCCGCCCGACACCCGCCGCGGGTTCGACATCGAGCAGCGCGATGATGCGTTTCAGCTCCGCGATCTGCACCGGCGTGCCCACCATCACCAGACTGTTCGCGGCTGGCGAGGCGACGACCATCGCGCCGGCGGGCAGTGAACCGCCCCCTTCGACGACCTGTCGGATGTGCCGGCCGACCCCCGCCGCGGCCGGCTCGGCCCCCGCAATCGCCGCACTGATCTGCTGCGCCAACTCCTCGGCCGAGCCGCGCTGCAGCCGGACCACTTCGACTGTCCTCGTCGAGCCCGGGCGGTCCAGTTCCTCGATGATTCCCGCGATGCGCTCCAGATTGGACCGCGTCTCGGTCACCACGATTCGGTTGCCCGGTGCAAACACCGTGAGCCCGCCCGTCTTCGCGCCCCGCACGAGCGGTTCAAGGGTCCGGGCAACCTCCCCCGCTTCGACGTGCTGCAGCGCGAAGATGCGGGTCACCAGTCCTTGCGCGTCCGTGCCAGGCCGGTCGAGCGGCGGAGTCATGACCGCGCCCTGCGCCTCGGGCAGCGGCACGATGAAATGAGTCCCCTCGCGTTCGATCACGCCGAAGCCGCGCGATTCGAGCAGCGCGAGGAACAGCCGCCCGACCTCCTCGGGCGTCAGCGGAGCCGGCGCGACGACCGTGATGGTCCCCGCCACCTTGTCCGTGACCACGTATCGCCGGCCGGTGATCTCGCCGACAACCCCCGCCAACACTCGGATATCGGCCTGATCGAAGTTAAACCGAACCGCGGTGGCGACGGGGCCGGACCGCGTGGCGACTCCCGCCCCCGTCTCCTCCGCCGCATACACAGCCAGCGCGGCTGTGACTACGCCGACCGCGATCCCGACCTGCGCCGCCCGCGCCTGCATCCGATGTCCTCCCGCCTTCAGCGGAGAATACCTCGTTTCGACTGCTCGATGAACTCCACAAGCCGGGCGATCTCCGGCCCGCTCAGTTCCGCCCGAATCCGCTCGAGCGCCTGGTGGACGTTGAGCCCTTCTCGGTAGATCAGACGGTGGGCTCGCTTGAGCTGTTCGATCGTTGCCGGCGAGAAACCACGGCGTTCCAATCCCACGCGATTGATCGTAGGCACCGTCGCCGGGTGGCCGTCCGCCAACATGTAGGGGGGGACATCCTGCGTGATTTTCGCAAGCCCCCCGATCATCGCGACCGTACCAATCCGCACGAACTGGTGAATTCCCGCGAGCCCCCCGATCACAGCCTGATCCTCCACCACCACGTGGCCCGAGAGGCCCGCGCAATTCGCGATAATCACGTCGTCACCGAGCACGCAGTCATGCGCGACGTGGCAGCAGGCCATTAGCAGGCAGCGTGCACCGACCCGCGTCACGTCGCCATCGGCGGTCGCCGAGCTCACCGTCACGTATTCGCGGATCGTGGTCCCGTCGCCGATTTCGGCGCGCGGCGCCCCGCCCCGGTACTTGAGATCCTGCGTTCGAGTTCCGACCGCCGCGAACGGATAAATCGTGCACCCTCGGCCGAGCGTCGTATACCCGTCCACGACCACGTGCGCGATCAGCCGCGTACCGTCCCCGATCCGCACGTGCGGTCCAATCACACAGAATGGCCCCACCTCCACCTCGTCGCCCAGTTCCGCGGCCGGATCCACCACCGCGCTGGGGTGTATCCTCCTCATTTCGCTGCACCCGATGGCTCGGAGTTGCGACCCGTCCCGAACATCAGCTCCGCCTCCGAAGCTAGCTCGCCGTTGCACGTGACCCGTCCCGAGAACTTCGCCATGTTCAGGCGCATCTTCAAAAACCGCACCTCGACCACCATTTGGTCGCCCGGCGTCAATAGCCGCCGAAACCGCGCCCGGTCGATCGCAAGAAAGTACATCACCTGGACCCGCCCCGTGATCTTGTTCAAGAGGATACCGCCGACCTGCGCCATCGCCTCGAGCTGAAGTACGCCGGGCATCACCGGCTGGCCCGGAAAATGGCCTTGGAAAAACGGCTCGTTGATCGTCAGGTTTTTGATGCCCACGATACGCTCACGGTCGTCGCACTCGAGGATCCGGTCCACCATCAAAAACGGATACCGGTGCGGCAGCAGCGCCTGTATCTCTTCGATCCCCATGATGCTCACGCGTCGTCTCCTGCACAGCGCCGGCCGACGCCCGCCTCCCGTACCACGCCGGCCCCGCGGTGCCCGACCTGCACTTGGCGGTCTATTCTAGGCCGTGTTCGCCCGCCTGAAAACCTCGGCGCCTCGCCAGCCCCCCGCTGCGGCCTCCCGCGCCGTCGGTTCAGAGCTCGGGAAGGGCCTCCGAGCGTGGCGTCGGCCGCGGTCTTCCAATGTTTGGACGCCAACCGCCTGGAGCCCTCCCATCATTGGACCGTCGCCGCGTCGAGCCCCACTCCTCGCCCTCGACACACACGCGCGCTGCTCATACTCTGCGACCCGCGGCCCGCTTCACTCGGAGCGCGTCACCAGCCGCCCACACATCGCTGTTGACACTCGCGCGACACGCCGGCAGGTCCAAACCTCGAATGGCCGCGCTCAGCCGCCGCGTTTTTCTGTGGTCCACCACGGCAGCGCTCGTCGCCGCGGCGTCTGTCGGACAAGCGAATCGCGGCGCGCGAAAGTCCTGGATCGGCGGTGGATTCCGACCGATCCCGGCTCTGAGTACGGTTGGCCCAGGCTGTGGCGCCGGCACAACGGCAAGCTCATGCTCGTGTGCTCCGCCGGGGGGCGCGCGGCGTAGATCTGTCCTTTTGACCGTGTCGCAATGCTCCACAGTCGCGACCACGGCGGAACGAAGACACGGCCGCGCATCCTGCTCGACAGCGCCACCGACGATCGTGATACGGGCGTGCTCGAGACCTCGGCCGGCACTCTGTTGGTCACCACGTTCACGTCGTTGGCGTATGAGCCGGTGCTGCGGAGGGCACTGGCCGCCGCTCCGGATGCCCCGCACGCGTGGCGGAGCGAGCGGCTGGCCCACTCGCACGCCGCGCGCGTGCCAATCCCGCGATGATCGCCGCACCGAGCAGTGGCTCGCGAGCTTCCCGCCTCGCCGGGCGATGACCGTCGCACTCGCATGGGCTGCGCGCGGCAGAGTGCCGGGCGGGGGGAGGTCGTCGGGTGCAGATCCGCAACTCTAATCGTGCTGGACGTGAGCGCGCGGGTCTGCGCCTCGCGCAATGGAGGTTCGACGATGGAGAGAAGCGGTGACTTTCGTCGCCGGGTTTGCCGACGACGAACGAGCCCCGCCGGGCCGTCAAGCGAGCGGAAGATGCTCGGGCGGCATGTCGGCCAGATGGGGCAGCCGCGCGTCCTTATCCGAGACGATGGGCGCCGTGCAGGGCCACGGAATGGCCAGCTGGGGATCGTCCCAGCGCACCCCGTACTCGTCATCCGGCGCATAGACGCGGGAACAAAAGTAGATCACGTCGGCCGGTTCGTCGCCCAGCACGAGAAAGCCGTGCGCGAACCCGGCCGGCACGAAGATTTGGCGGCGGTTCTCGGCGCTGAGTTCGCAGGCGGTCCAACGGCCAAATGTTGGCGATCCCCGGCGCACATCCACCGCGATGTCCCAAATTCGGCCGCGCGCAACGGCGACCAACTTCTCCTGCGGGTGGCGGAGCTGGTAGTGGAGCCCCCGCAACACACTCGGACGGGAGCACGAGTGATTCGCCTGTACGAAGGAGGCGCGGACGCCGAGCGGCGCATAGAGATCAGCGCGATAGAGCTCCGCGAAGTACCCGCGCCGGTCGTCGTATCGCGGCGGGGTGATGATCAGCACGCCCGGCAGTCCGGCCGGCTCGATGATCGGGAGCGGGCTCATCCGCGGAACTCGAGCAGCCGCCGCAAATAGGCGGCGTACTCGCCGCGGCCGAGCGCATCCGCCGCGCGGCGAAGATCGTCGTCGCCGATCCATCCCTGGCGCCACGCGATCTCCTCGAGGCAGGCGATCTTCAACCCCTGTCGGTCTTCAATCGTCTGCACAAAGTTGGCCGCCTGGAGCAGCGAGACGGGCGTTCCGGTGTCGAGCCAGGCGATGCCGCGCCCCAGCAATCTCACCTGTAGCCGCCCCTCGCGCAGATAGCCACGATTGAGATCGGTAATTTCCAGTTCGCCACGCGCGGATGGGCGCAACGCGGCCGCCCGCTCTGGCGCATCTGGCCCGTAAAAGTAGAGACCGGGCACCGCGAACCGCGACCTCGGGTGGCTTGGCTTCTCGTCGATCTCAATAACCGCGCCGCGCTCGTCGAACACCAGCACCCCATAGCGTTCGGGATCTCGCACCGCATAGCCAAAGATGCACGCACCCTCGGTCAGCCTCGCCGCTGACTCCAACTCTTCGCGAAGCCCCTGACCAAAGAAAATGTTGTCGCCGAGAATCAGCGCCGAGGGCTCGCCCTCGAGGAAGTCGCGTCCGATGGTCAGCGCCTGCGCCAGCCCGTCGGGTCTCGGCTGTTCCGCGTACGCCAGCCGCAACCCCCAGGTGGATCCATCGCCCAATAACTGGCGGAATCTCGGCAGATCCTCCGGTGTGCTGATCACCAGAATCTCGCGGAGCCCGGCCAGCATCAGCACTGACAGCGGATAGTAGATCATGGGCTTGTCATACACGGGCAACAACTGTTTGCTCACCGCCCGCGTCACCGGATGCAATCGGGTCCCGGCACCCCCGGCCAGCACAATGCCCTTCATCGGCGACCTCCACATCGGGCCGACGCCATGGCCGCCGGCCCCGCATCGAACCGCTCGCTCACCGATCCGCCTCCTGCTGCCACACCTCAAGGACCCGCCGCGCGGCGGGATCGTCGAACGGGAGGCGCTCAGGGTGCCACTGGACCGCCGACGCCCGCGCGCAGGAGTTTGGCGGAGTCTCGATCGCCTCGATCAACCCCGCCAGACTTCGCGCCGAGACGGCAAACTCGCCCGTGGTGCCCACCGTCTGGTGGTGAGCGCTGTTTACGACCGTCACGTGGCGCAGCGCCCTCGCCATGGGGCCCTCGCCCGTCGCGCGCAGGCCATGACGAGCGTCGCCGATCGATGCCTCATGCGCCTCGTCCAGCGCCGGCCACCGTGTTTGCACATCCGGCACCAACCGCGCTCCGAGCGACACCGCAATCACCTGAAGACCGCGGCAGACGCCGAAGACCGGCCGGGCTGCCGCCCAATACGCCCGCGCCCACGCGAACTCCGCCGCATCTCGCTCGGGGCAACAGCCCCGCAGGATGCCCGGTGGAGCGTCGTACCGGCCGGCCTCGTCCGACAGGTCACCGCCGCCGCCCAGCAGTAACGCGTCCGCATCCACCGTCACCGTCTCCGGCGGAGGCCAGTCGCCATCGCACGGTATGGCCACAATTCCCGCCGAGGCCAGCCACGCCGAGAGCCGCTGGTACGATTCGCGGTTGCTTGCCGTCACACGCCAGCGCATCTCGTCCTAAAAATCCTCCGACACGCCGAGGATCAACATCAGCCGATCGAGATCGTCCGCCGAAAAAAACTCCACCTCGATCCGGCCCGGCGCTTTGCGGCCTCCCGCCAGCGTGCGCGAGGGCTCGATTCTCACGGGACTTCCCAGCTTTTGCTTGAGCCGCTCCTCCAAGTCCTTGAGATGAACCTCCGGAATGTCCGGTGCCGTGCTGCGACGCCGTCGAGGGCCCCGTTGACGCTTTGCAACCTCTCGCTCCAACTCTCGGACTGACCATCCCTTGGCCGCGCAGTCGCGCGCCAGCCGCTCCTGTTCAGGCGCCAGTTCAACGCCGAGCAACACCTTGGCGTGCCCGACGCTCAGCGTGCCGCTCTGCAGCATCCCGCGCACCGATTCGGGCAACGTCAGCAGCCGTAGCGAATTGGCCACGGCGGCCCGCGACCGGCCCACCCGTTCCGCGATCTGTTCCTGAGTGAGATGAAATCGCTCCGAAAGCGCCCGATAGCCCTCCGCCTCTTCGATCGGGTCGAGATCCTCTCGTTGAAGGTTCTCGATCAGCGCCAGTTCCAGTGCCTCGACATCCGAGACCTCCACCACCCGCACCGGCACCTCGGCCAGTCCCGCGGCCACCGCCGCCCGATACCGGCGCTCGCCGGCAATCAGCTCATAGCCTTCGCCCATCGGACGCACCAGCAGAGGCTGCACTACACCGTGGGCGCGGATCGACGCCGTCAGTTCCTCCAACGCCTCGGGTGCGAACTGCCGGCGCGGTTGCCAGCGGCCGGTCTGAATGGACGCCACAGGAACGGTGTTCGCCCCCCCGCCGGACGCAGATCGCTCGGCGGTCGACGCCGTCGCGTCCGTACCACCTCCGCGCGGGATCAGCGCACCCAGCCCCCGCCCCAACCCGCCCGGTCGAGTCGTCATCGAACGTCCTTTCTGGCGCCGGCGGTGGATTGAACGTCGGCCCCCAGTTGCTACCATGCCGCACCCCAACGTGCCGTGAGAGCACTCGCCGGCTTGATTCCGTTTTTTGGTGACTCTAGCCTAGCTTATTCGATCCAATGAGCAACAACATCGCGGATGTCACGATGGACGAACCACGCAGCGCCGATCACCGCACCGGATCGCCGTTTTTCCGACGCGCCGACTGGATCGCATTTGGATCCGCCTTCCTCCTGTCGCTGATCGGATACACCCTCACACTGGCGCCCACCGTCACGCTCGAAGACTCGGGGGAACTGGTCGTCGCCTCGGACTATCTCGGCGTGCCTCATCCACCGGGCTATCCGATCTGGACGTTGTTGACCTGGTTCTTCCAGTGGGTGTTCGATTTCAAGACGTTCCTCGGCCATCCGAACCCCGCCTGGGGGGTCAATTTCGCGTCCGCGTTCTTCGGTGCCCTCGCCTGCGGTCTGCTGGCGATGCTCGTGAGTCGCTCGAGCTCGGATCTCTTGCGGACCATTGCGCGGTTCAACGAAGCGCTCGATCCGCTCGTCGAGCGCGTGTTCTGCGCCGTCTGCGGTGTCTCGGCAGGTCTTGTGCTCGCCTTCAGCCCCGTCATGTGGTCCCAATCGGTGATCGCGGAGGTGTACGCGCTCAATGCTTTTTTCCAGTTGTTCATCGCTTTGCTGATCTACCGCTGGATTGCCCGTCCCCAGGACCGCCACGTGCTCTACGCCATCGGTTTTCTCTTCGGTTTGGGGCTCACCAATCACCAGACGCTCCTGTTCTTCGTCTTCGCATTTGCGCTGGCCATCCTTGTGCGCGATCCCGAGCTCTTCCGGGATTTTGCGGTGATCGGCGCCGCGCTCGTCGCGCTGCTGCTGTTCAACGTCGCCGCGGTGAAACTCAACCACCCCGAGCTCGCCTGGACGGCGCCCGCAGGGCCACGCGGTCCGGCCTTCTGGATCCATCTGCTGCTCGCGGTGGCCATCCCCGTGGCCGGCTGGATTCTGCTGCCCAACGGTAAAACCGCCGCCGTGACCATCCTGCTGATGGAGCTGGGGCTCTCGTTTTATCTCTATCTGCCGATCGCGTCGGACCAGAATCCGCCGATGAACTGGGGCTACCCGCGCACCTGGGAAGGCTTTCTGCACGCGATCAGTCGCGGCCAGTATGAACGCATCACGCCGACCGACGTCTTCTCGATCAAGTTTTTCCACCAGGTCGCCGCGTTCCTCGCGGACCTGCGCCGCCAGTTCTCCCTGCCGCTGGTCGTCGGCGGCGTACTGCCATTCACGATGTGGGAGGTCACGATCGCGGGCCGCCGTGTCCGAATGTTTAGTGTCGCGTTTCTGCTCGCGGTGATGATCGGTGTCCTCGTGACGCTGGAAATGGGTCTGGCCCTAGCGGGCCGGTCGATTCCCCCCGTGCTGGTGGCCCTGTATCGGGCGGTCGCGTTTGCGGCGCTCGCGATCGGGGGCGTGGGTGTGCTGGCCAAGGCCGCGGAATTCGTCGCCCACATCGCACGGCAGTGCCGGTCGCGGTCCCTGTTCACCGCGGTCGTGTATGGAGTGTTGCTGGGTCTGAGCGTCCTCGCACTGCTCTTCGCCGAGTTCCAGCTCGGCCGGATGTTGTTTTCGCGCGAACCGATGGGAGCGACCGCACGGCTCATCATCTTCGTGATCATGCTCCTGCCATTGCTCGGTGGATTCATATACGCGGCCCAGCACGGTGGGCTGTGGCGCATCGAATTTGGTTACGAGTCGACGCCGGAAAACCGGAGCTGGCTGCTGACCACTGCCGTTGGGTTCGTGATGGTCAGCGTCGTCTTCATCATGCTCTGGAACCCCTCGCTCGACGTTCAAACGCTGTTCATCGGTCGCGTCCAATTCATCCAGTCACATACGCTGTACGCCCTTTGGCTCGGCTACGGGCTTGTGCTCGCGCTCGCGATGATCGAAGTGATCGTGGGCGCGATCCCGCTGCTCCGGTGGGCCGCGATCGCCGCCGCGCTGATCGGTCCGCCCGGCCTCATGCTGTGGCAAAATTACTACGATGAAGAGCTGATCCGGACCGTCGGCGGCGCCGAGCAAAACGGCCACGATTACGGCTGGCAGTTCGGCGACTGGCAACTGCGCGGCGCCGAGGCCATCCGCGAATACCTTCAAAAAACTCTTCCCCCCGAGGAATTCGAGCGCGCGTGGGCGGACTACCCGGATCCCTCCTGGCCGCCCGCGATGGCCACCAACGCGATCTTTTTCGGCGGCACGGATCCGGGACGGTTTGTGCCCACCTACATGATCTATTCCGCGAAGATTCGGCCGGACGTGTATCTGATCACCCAAAACGCGCTGGCCGACAACACCTACCTGAACGTGATGCGCGACCTGTATGGCGACACGATCTGGATCCCCTCGATCCTCGACAGCAAC
The DNA here is from genome assembly GCA_938010045.1 of uncultured bacterium. Taxonomy (GTDB): domain Bacteria; phylum Verrucomicrobiota; class Kiritimatiellia; order PWTM01; family PWTM01; genus CAACVY01. The sequence goes on along the minus strand of CALLFZ010000017.1, from coordinate 44,460 downwards.
ATGGCCTTCCAGCAGTACTTTGACATGGTCCGCGCGGGCCAGCTGGCCGCCGGCGCCGACATCGCTGTCAAAGACGGCCGCATCAGCGTCCAGGGTGTCCAGGGCGTGATGCAGATCAACGGCATCCTCGCGCGACAGATCTACGACAACAATCCCCAGCACGAGTTCTACGTCGAAGAAAGCTACGTGATCCCGTGGATGTACGAGTTTCTCGAGCCGCACGGTCTGATCATGAAAATCTGCCGGCAACCGTCGCGGCTCGAACCTCCGCTCATCGAGAAGGACCGCGCCTTCTGGGACTGGTACTGCCGACGCCTGCTGAACGACCGAAAGTTCCTTCGCGACGCAGTCGCCCGCAAAACCTTTTCGAAACTGCGCGGCGCGATCGCGGGTCTCTATGCCGCGCGCGGACTGTATGACGAAGCCGAATACGCGTTCCGCCAGGCCATCGCGCTCTATCCGCTCAGTCCCGAGGCCAATTTCCGCATGGCCGACGTCTACCTCGCCCGCGGCCGTTACGCGGAGGCCCGGTCGATCATCACCGAATTCCTCAAGGGCGACCCCCAGAACGAGAAGATTCGAGAGTTCCTGGGCTTCATTGATCAGATGGAGGGCAGCTTGAAACGCATGTCCGAGATCGAGGAACGCGCCCAGGGCGGACATCTCGATCTGCGGGAAGCGGTCGAACTGGCCCAGCTCTACCGACGGCACGGCCGCATGGCGCAGTTTGATCAGCTCTGCGCCAGTCTTCTGAATCAAACCGGACTGCCGGTCGAGGTGTACCTCGAACTGGGGCGGCTCGCCTATGAGGCCCAGCGGGCGCCGCTGCTCGATATGGCGCTCCAACGCTACGTGATGGCACGGCCGACGGATGCGAACGGATGGATGGAACTCGCCGCGGTGCGGCTGCTGCTCGGCCGCAGCGACGACGCCGTGGCCGCGCTCCGCAATGCGGTCCAGGTCGGCGGCGATGCCGTGCGCAACCAGGTGCGCCAGGATCCGCGGTTCGAACAACTGCGACGGCGATCTGACGTCGAAAGCTTTCTCGCGCCGCCCTCAGGCGGCGGCGCGCCTGTGGTGTTGCCCGGGGCGCTGCAACCGTTCGTCCGGTGATCTAGACCATGTCCCGAACCCCCCACCACCACCCGTGGTGCGCGGTGACCCTAATCGCCATGATTCGGGTGGGGAGTGCGCAGAGTGGTGACATGCGTCCGCTGCTGCCGCCGGCAGCGGTGCCGGCCGCCATTCGTTTACCATCCGGCCCAACCGCCGCGGAACAGCGCGCGGCTCGCGAACTTGCGAGCGCGCTCTCGAACATGACCGGGCGCTCATTCGTCATTCTCCCGAATGAACGCGCGGAGCCCGCCGCGATCGAGCTCGTGTTCGATTCGTCGCTGGGCGATGAAGAATACCGCCTCGCGTGGGCACCCACCGGTACCGCGCTCCGCATCACGGGCGGTCGTCCGCGCGGCGTGTTGTACGGCGCCATCGGTCTCCTTCACGACCACCTCGGATGCCGTTGGTACACTCGCGACGTCGCTAGCATTCCCAGCCACGCTCAACCGGTGCTGCCGGCCGATCTTGACCAACGCGAGCGGCCGGCATTTGAGTACCGCGAGGTCTTCTGGACCGAGGCCTTCGACGGGGACTGGGCAATGCGCAATCGGCTCAATTCCAACAACGCCCGGTTGCAGGAGGAGCACGGTGGTCGCGTCGTGTGGGGGCGTTTCGTGCACACCTTCGAACAGATTCTCAATCCCGCCGATCACTTCGACGCCCACCCCGAATGGTTTTCCATGGTCCACGGTCGCCGCCTCCGCGAGAATACCCAGCTCTGTCTCACCCATCCCGAGGTTCGCCGCATCGCAGTCGAAGCCGTCCGCCGCTGGATTCGCGAGCGTCCCGATGCCACCATCATTTCCGTTTCCCAGAACGACTGGCACAACCCGTGCCAGTGTCCCTCGTGTGCGGCGCTCGATGAGGCCGAAGGCAGTCACGCCGGCTCGCTGCTGGACTTCGTCAACCACGTTGCCGCCGCCATCGAATCGGAACACCCGGGCATCCGTATCGAGACGCTGGCCTACCAGTACACCCGACGGCCGCCCCGCACGATCCGCCCCCGTCCCAACGTCATCATCCGGCTCTGCAGCATCGAGTGCTGCTTCGCCCACCCTCTCGATGGCTGCCCTGAAGACACGAATCGCGCGTTCATGGAGGACTTGCGCGGATGGCAGCGTAGCGCGCGCCGCCTCTACGTCTGGGACTACACGACCGATTTTGCCCACTACCTGTTGCCGTTCCCGAACCTCGACGTTTTGGCACCCAACGTGCGGACGTTCGCCGCGCACGGCGTATCGGGTGTCTTCGAGCAGGGCAACTATTCCCCTGGCGGCGGGGGCGAACTGGCGGAACTGCGCTCATGGGTGCTGGCGCAGCTATTGTGGGATCCCTCCCGCGATCCCGATGCGCTCATTCCGGAGTTCGTGCGCGCGGTCTACGGTCGCGCCGCGGAGCACGTGACTGCGTATCTCGAGTCCCGCCGACGTGTCGCGCGGGAATCGGGCGCCCACGTCCGCATTTTCGATGGCCCCCAGCGGCCGGACCTGCCGCCAGCGGCAATCACGGAGTGGGACGACATTTTGTGTCGCGCCGAAGAGACAGCCGCCGGCGACGGGGCCTTGGCGCTGCGGGTCGAGCGTTTGCGCATGCCGGTCTGGTATGCCCTCCTTCATTCGCGCGCCGATGTGGCACGTCGCGCCGAGGCCGCGCGGCGTCTCGCCGACGCTGTGCGCCGCCACAACCTCACCCATCTGCGTGAGCACACGCACTCGATCGCCCTCGAACTGGCCCAGATCGAGCTCGAGGGCTCCCGTCGGCCCACGGCCGTTCCCGCGGGTGTTCTCCGGGGCGAGGACGACGCGCTGTCGGTTGCGTTTCTCGGGACGCTCGCCCGTCGGGTTCCGGATCCCCTCGCCGAGGACGGCATCGCCGTGGAAGCAGCCGGCCACACGGTCGAGTGGTTGATTCAGTGGGCGCCCACGCAGGCCGCGAGTGGTGTGACCTATCGCGCCAGCGCCCGACTCCGGATCGAGCCCGGCGGCTCGCCAACCCATCAGGCCGTGCGGTTCGGTGTCTACGATCGAACCGCGGGCCGCGGACTGGCACACCGCGTGTGGCGAGCGGACGAGCTGCGGCCGGACGCGTATACCGAGATCGAATTGCCGCCCCTCGCGTGGGTGCGCCACGCCGTTCTGTGGCTGGCACCCTGCGGCGACACGAACGCTGCGATGCGACTCTGGATTGACCGTTTCGATCTTACGCCCGTCGGCCCGCCGTAGTCTTTTGCGCCGCCGGTCGCCGATGGTGTTCAGAATAAACGCCGCATCGTGCGCCGATGGTCCCGAGCTTTGCGGCCTGCGATATCCAGCAGGGGAGAGCGGACGGCGTGAAGCCCCATCTCCAGGCGCGGGGGCGCTGGCTGCAGCGCTTCAGAACGTTCCCGGCAAGGCCTTGCGCAGCTCCTCCAGGCCCTGATCAATCCAATTGGTCGCCGCCTCTCCGCCGGCCCCCAGCTTCTCGAGGAGCCGCGCGGCCTTTCGTTCGAGCTTGTCCATCGCCCGAGCCGCGCTTTCGCCCACGGTCTCGGCCACCGACTCGTTCAGCAGAATCGGCGCCGACCGGATCATCACCACACCGGCCAGTTCGGCTCCCACCACACTCAGATCCGTCACGTTCGTCCAAGATTGGTCGAGATTCAGCTCGAGACGCTGAACCTTGGGCTGGGGCCAATCCGGCCGCACCTCACGGATCTCGACCACACCCACTTGAAGGTGAAGTCGCGAGATCCTGAGCGCAGGGGCGTCTTCAACGGGCGCCGCCGACCTTGGCGCGGGTCTCTGCTCCGAGGGAGGAGGGGGCGGGGAGTCCGAGGGCGACGGCGGTTCCGGCGGACTGGGCGGCCGCGGATCGCGGTCCGCCGCGGGCCGGAGCCTCGGGAATGCAATCTCCTGGATGCGCTGCCAATTCGACGTCCCGCCAGCTCGGCGTTCAATCACAAGACTGGGCACATCGAACCGAACCAGATCGAGGGTGGGTTCTCGACGCCACACCGCCCGCCACGGCAGCTCCACGCGAAGCTCGCGAATCACCAACGCTTCCCCCGGGCCAAACTCTGCCGGGTTCATCAGGCGAACGTCGTACATTCCCAGCCCGAGTGGCCGGATGCCCGCACTCACGCGTCCAATGCGCACATCAAGTCCGCTCGAGTCACGAAACACGGTCTGTAGCCAAGAGCGCGCGAGCCGGGGCCCGGCGAGAGAGCCGAACACGAGCAGCGCCGCGAGCACGGCCCCCACTCCGACGAACACCCAGCCCACTCGTCTGCGAAGCAGCGAATTCACGTCAGGGCCAGATGGGCCGCGGGGTCACCGCCGTGGATTCGGGCCGGCGCCCCAATTGGCACGACATTGAAGCCGATCTCGTGCAGGGCGTCCACGTCCAGCACATTCCGCCCGTCAAACACGAAGGCCGGCCGTTCCATGTGGCGGTACAATTCGGACCAGTCCAAATCCCGATACTCGCGCCAGGCGGTGAGCACCGCGATCGCATGAGCGCCGCGAGCGGCCGCGTAGGGGTCGGCCCAAAACTCGATCCGGTCGGTCACGTCGGCCAGCTCGCGGCGTGCGTTCTCGAGGGCGCGCGGATCCGTGATCGCCAGCCGAGCCCGCTCGGCGAGCAGCGCGCGGGCGATCGCGATCGCGGGGCTATCGCGCGTGTCGCCCGTGTCGGGCTTAAACGCAAAACCGAAGAGCGCGATCCGTTTGTCCGCGAGCGTGTTGAACATGCGGCGCAACATGCCCGCCACAAACCGCGTCTGTTGCCGCTCGTTCATGCGCACAACCGCGGTCCAGTACTCCGCCACTTCGTCCAGGCCGGCCACGCGGCAGAGATACGCGAGGTTCAGCAGATCCTTGCGGAAGCACGAACCGCCGAATCCGATGCCGGCCTCCAGAAACCTCGGGCCAATGCGCCGGTCCAGCCCAATCGCGCGCGCCACTTCACCGATGCGAGCCCCTGTGGCTTCGCACAGCTCCGCGATCGAGTTGATCGAACTGATCCGCTGGGCGAGGAACGCGTTCGCGGTCAGCTTCGCGAGCTCCGCTGACCAGACACTCATCGTGAGGATTCGATCGCGGGGCACCCACCGCGCGTAGATCGAGACGAGCTGCTCCACCGCCTCGCGCCCTTGTGCGGTATCCGGGCCGCCAATCAGAACGCGATCCGGCTCCAACAGGTCCTGGATCGCCGTTCCCTCCGCCAGAAACTCGGGGTTCGACAGAACCTCGAATTTCCGCGGTCCGGGGCCATCGTTCAGGATACGGTCCATCGCCTCGGCGGTCCGCACCGGCACCGTGCTTTTCTCGACCACGATCCGCGGGCCGTCGGCGAAGGCGCGAATCGCCCGAGCGCAGGCCTCCCAGTGCTGCAGATCGGCGGCCATGCCGGCGCCCTCGCCGAACGTCTTCGTTGGCGTGTTTACGCTCACGAAGATGATCTGGCCCTGCCGAACGGCCGAAACGACGTCCGTGGTGAACTGCAGGTTGCGCCGGAGCGCCACGCGCAGTATTTCCTCGAGCCCCGGTTCATAGATCGGCGGCGTGCCGGCTTGCCATGCGCGCACGCGCGACTCGTCGCGGTCGGCCACCACGAACTCGAGATCCGGACAACGCTCGGCCATGACGGCCATCGTCGGGCCACCGACGTAGCCGGCGCCGATGCAGGCGACGGTGCGAATCGACATGCAGAGTCTCTCCCGCGCGCGGCTCAACCGCGCCACGTGAGTATCGCCCGGCCGATCGAGTCGTGCAACGATCGCAGCCGCACGCCGCCCTCAGAGGGTCACGGAACAGGCGATGTCGGCCGAGATCTGTCGCGCAATCCGCTCCACCACGTCCGCGGATAGCGGTTGGTTCACCCGCAGGATCGCGAGCGACATTTCGCCCTTCGAATCGTGCGGATTTCGGACGTCGTCAATGTTGATGCCCGCGCCGGCGAGCATCGCGCCGATCTGGCCGAGCACGCCGGGCCGGTCGCGATATGAGAACGCCACCAGGTTTCCGGCCGGCTCAATGTACAGCTTGTGGAAGTCGTCCACCCGCGAGACCATCAGCGCGCCTTCGGTGACCGTCCCGCGGACGCTCGTACGGCGCAACACCCCGCCGCCTCGGTCCACCGTCAAATCAATCGTGATGGAGTTGCGATAGCCCTTCGAATCGTCCGTGACGCGATCGGTGTACTCGATGCCGCGGTTCTGCAGGACTTTCAGCGCGGCCGCGGGATCCATGGAACGGTCGAACGTCTCATCGAGCGCCGCGACGATCGGCACCAGCAGATAGCTGGCGAACGGCTTCAGCGCACCGTAGAAGCTGGTCTCAATCATCTTCAGGGGGCGGTCCGAGCCCGACAGCGCCCGGCAGAACCGCGTCAGCCGGAACGCGAGGTCGGCGTAGGCACGGTCGAGTCCCTCCGGAATGTCGCGGTTCACGATGTAGGAGGTGATGCCCTTGTCGTCGAAATCGATCAACTGTTCCGCCGCGCGCCGCGCCGCCGTCGCATTCGCCTCGCGCGTGCTCGCGCCGAGATGAGGCAGCATCAGGTCGGCGATGTCGGCCACCGACTTTGGCCCGGGCTCGTCCTTCGGATACACGTCGTTGAGGAAGCGAATCGAACGCTCGGCCTTCACCGCGCGCAAATCCGCTTCCACCACGATGCCGGCCCGCGCGCAATTCACGAGCGTCGCACCGGGCTTCATTCGCGATAGGAGTTCACGATTGACCATCCCGCGGGTCTTCTCGTTTTCCGGCACGTGGAGCGAGATGATGTCCGACTCGGCGAATAGCTCCGGCAGGTCCACGAGCGTCACCGCGTGCTCGGCGGCCAAATCCGGTGAGACAAACGGATCATAGCCGAGCAGCCGGCACTCGAATCCGCTGAGGCGTCGTGCGAGCAACCGGCCAATCGCCCCGAGTCCCACAATGCCCACCGTCTTGCCCGCGAGCTCTCGACCCATGAACGCCTTCTTTTCCCACTGCCCGGCGCGGCAGGAGGCGTCGGCCTTGACAATGTGCCGCATGTCCGCGAGCACCATTGCAATGACTTCCTCGGCCACGGCGTTCGCGTTCGCGCCAGGCGTGTTCATCACGTCAATGCCCTTGCGGCGCGCATACCGCGTGTCGATCGTGTTCACGCCTGCCCCAGCCCGAATGATCACCCTCAGCGACGGAAGCGCGTCAATCAGCGCAGGTGTCACCCGCTCGCTCCGAACGATCAGGGCATAGGCATCGGGATGCGATTTCGCAAATGCCAGCAGCGCGTCCTCCGTGGCCGAGACCGAATCGTCTTGCACGACCACATACCCGCCGTGCTTCCGAAGAATCTCCGCGGCAACCTTGTCCAGCTTAGTCGGAATCAGTACCTTCTTCATGGTCGACCCTCTTTCTGCCTCAGACCTCTGCCGGCCATCCATCACCAACCACTCGCCTCACCACCCTTTCTCTCGGCACGGATGAGTCATCGTCATCAGTTTATAGTTCCACATTACGTTCCAGTCAACCAATCTTACGCTACCTAAGTAACAATACATTTCACTAGAATCACAAAAAACGCGAATGGCGTCCCAAAACAGATCTACCCGCGCCATGGATTAGCCTTCGTGTGTTGAAACGCCCATGCCGTGGAGGCCGCCACCAACGGCGCCGGGATGCCAGGGCGATCGGACCCCTCTGCATCTGTGCCCGTAGCCACCATCAGGACTGTTCAGCGGCTTCGCGAATCGCCGCACGCATACGCAACCGCAATGACTGCAGTCGGATGAAGCCGGTCGCATCAGATTGGTCATACCCGCCCGCCTGTTCGAACGAGGCGACGCCAGGGTTGTAGAGGGACTGGGGCGATCGCCGCCCGACGACGATGCAATTCCCCTTGAACAGCTTGACTCGGGCCGTGCCTGTGACCGCCGAGGCCGCGGCGTCCATCGCCGCCTGCAGCATTTCACGTTCGGGAGAAAACCAGAAGCCGTAGTACACCATCTCCGCATAGCGTGGCACGAGACTGTTGCGCAAGTGCAGCACCTCCCGGTCCATCGTGATCTGTTCCACCGCCTCGCGCGCCCGGTGTAGCACGGTGCCGCCTGGCGTCTCATACACCCCGCGGCTCTTCATGCCGACAAACCGGTTCTCGACGATGTCCACGCGCCCAACCCCATGCCGCCCCGCCACCCGATTCAGATGCTGGAGAATCTGCGCCGGGCTCATGCGTCGTCCATTGACCGCGACCGCATCGCCGCGCCGGAATTCGATTTCCACGTATTCGGCGCGATCCGGCGCGGATTCGGGCGCAGAAGTTAGTTTGAACATGTCGTCCGGCGGTTCGGCCCACGGATCTTCAAGGATGCCCCCCTCGTAACTGATGTGGAGCAGATTTCGATCCATCGAGTATGGTTTTTCCGCTGAGGCCTCGACCGGAATCTTGTGCTTCCGGCAGTACTCGATCATGTCCATCCGTCCCCGGAATTGTTGGCGGAACCGTTCCTCTCGCCACGGCGCGATGATGCGGATGTCGGGTTGGAGCGCCATGGCCGTGAGTTCGAACCTCACCTGATCGTTGCCTTTGCCCGTGGCGCCGTGGGCGATGGCGTCGGCGCCGTACCGCTGGGCAATCTCCACCAACCGGCGCGCGATCAGCGGACGCGCAATCGAGGTGCCGAGCAGATACCCCGATTCATAGACCGCCGCCGCTCGCAACATTGGGAACACATAGTCTCGAGCAAACTCCGTTCGAAGGTCCTCAATCACCACCTCTGCCGCCCCGGTCGTCCGCGCCTTTTCGTCCAACCCGCCGAGCTCCTCCTCCTGCCCGATGTCGGCGCAGAACGCGATGACCTTGGCGCGATACGTCGTCTGCAACCACTTCAGCAACACCGACGTGTCCAGACCACCCGAATACGCCAGAACAATCTTCATTCGATCTTCTCCTCGTGAGGTTGCGCCTTCGACCGTCCCGCCGCGCACCGGTCCATCTCCCCGCGTTGGGCGGGCCGGCCCACCGAATCGCTCAATCGGGCAGCACAGCGATTTGGTCCACCACGACGACCGGATAACGGCTGCCCTGCACCCAGTACTGCCGGCCACGGATGCGCAGCCGCCGATCGAGGAACGAGCGCAACTGTGCGTCATTGCCTCGTAGATAGCAGCTGGTCTCCGGCACGCCGCCGGTTTCGTCCACCAACTGGTACCGCGACGGGCGTCCCAGTGTGAGCATCGTCGCTCGCACTCGCCCCTCGCGTTGCACCACCGCGCCCTGATTCTCGACCGGTGCAAGGCGCAGGTCCTCGGGCACATACGGCGGCGGTGTCGGGGGCGGGGGCGGCACCGCGACCACTGGCGGCGGCACGGGCGTGGGCGGCGGCGACGCCGGAACCGCAAGGGGCACCGCCGGCGAAGCGACTGCCACGGGCGGCCGCCCTGTCGCGACGGGCGGACCGGATGGAACACCGGAGGCCGAACCCAATGGCGGGCGCGCGGCGACCACGGCCGGGGGTTTCGGCGGCTCGGGCAACCGAACCACAGACTTCGAAATCCACAGCGACGCGTCCGCGGGTGGCGCGATCTTCAACCACTCACCGAACTCCCCCCGAACCTGGACCGAATCGCCGCGCTTCAGTTCCCCAACCTTCGGATAATTGATGCCCGGCCCCGCCCGCACGACGAGTTTGGACGCCGTGACGTTGCCGTTTTCGACGAACTCACGGTGGACCCAGAGATCGAATTCGGCGGGCGGAATAATTTCCAGCCAGTCGTTGGTCATCGAACGGACCTGAACCCTCGCCGGCTCGCTCAACTGCCCCACGACCTCGGCCTGGGGATGGGGCCGCGCGCGCACATTCACCCGTTCGCCTTTGACGGTCGCGGTGATCGGCTCCGCGGCCATCGCCAGCCCGCCGGCCAGCATCGCACCCGTCACCCACCAGCGTTTCATAGTCTCCTCGTCGAAGCGGACCGCGCTCCGCCTGGACCGACTATAGCCCCCGCACGATCGCTTTCCAAGCAACGGCGGAGCGTCAGCCGCCAGCTTGGGTCGCCGCGACGCTGGACTCTCACCGAGTGAGCGATGCGATACCCCGGCAGCCACACAATGTCGTCTCCGCAGAGAACCACGGGCCAGCCGGACCGCAGCTCGTGGGGCACTTTTTCATTCGTCAACAGATCCGAAACCTTTGCGGTGCCGGGTCCACCGAGCGGCCGAAAGGCATCACCCGGCCGCCACGGACGCACCGTGAGAAACTCGGCGCCCATGTCGCGCCGGATCCACGCCACCGCGGGCAGCACACCCACGCCGTGTTCACCGTCGGTCTGCCAGCCCCGGTCGGGAACCGCCTCGAGGGTCCAGTCCGCACCGGACGGCCGCACACCGCCGGGCAACGGCAATCGGACGGCATGCCAACGGTGGCGGTTTCGGGTGACCGCCCTGCGGACCAGCCGCAACCAGTCGCCGTCGCGCCGCACGCTCCAGCCACCGGCGAGGGCCACACATGTCCCCACGGCGCCCGTCGCGAGCGCACGCACCAGTTCCGTCGCCGACCATGTGAGCCCACCCTCCGGTACGCCCGCACCGCGCATCCACAGCCGGAGCATCCGACGCTGAAGAGCGGGCGCGATCCTTCCAACGCCGCGTAGCGCGAATCCTCGACTCCCGATGCGTCGCTGTGCGGCGCGCTCGGCCAGCGATGCGAGTACCTCGTCTTCGGCGGCGAGAATTTCCGCCACGCGGGCGAGCGTCGCTCGAACGTCACGCCCGAGCTCTCGCTCGATCGCGGGCAGCCATCGCAGCCGTACGCGGTTGCGAAGATACCGCAGACGGCGATTGGTCGCGTCCTCCCGCCACCTCCAGCCCTCGGCGGCCAGCGCGCGCCGTATCTCTTCGCGCGAGAGATCGAGCATGGGCCGGATGATGCGCAGACCGCGGACCACGGTGTCGCGGGACATGGCGGACAGCCCCTCCGTGCCCGCCCCGCGCAACAGCCGCAAAAGCACCGTTTCGGCCTGGTCGTCGCGAGTGTGCGCGAGTGCGATCCGATCTGCTCCAACGCGCTTCGCGACCCGTGAGAACCACCGCAACCGCGCCTCGCGGGCCGCCGCCTCCATGGAGAGCCGCCAGCATCGCGCCTGGCGCGGCACATCTGCTCGGCCAATGCTGCACGCGAGCCCCAGTCGCTCCGCGAGACGCCGCACGAAAACCTCATCGGCCGCCGCCGCACGGCCCCGAATCCCGTGGTTGAAGTGGGCCACGTGCAATCGAGGCGGCCCCTCGCCGCACAGACGCCGCAGCGCCACCAGCAACGCCACCGAATCCGCACCGCCGCTCACCCCCACAAGCACCGTCGAGCACCCCGCCAGAAGACGATGCTCCTCCACCGCGTGCCGGACCTTCCGGATCCATCGCGGTTCCCCGCGCACGCCCGCCTCGTCCTCAGGCCAGAGGCTCGATGCGCGTGCGGCCATTCAGATACGGGGCCAGCGCCTCGGGCAGCTCGACGGAACCATCCGCCTGCTGCCCGTTTTCCAGCAGCGCCACCAGCAGACGCGGCAGCGCCACGCCCGAGCCGTTCAGCGTGTGGACAAACGCGACCTTGCCGTCCGCCCGGCGGTAGCGGATGCCGGCGCGGCGAGCCTGAAAATCCTCAAAGTTGCTGCACGACGACACCTCCAGCCAGCCGCCGTGGCCCGGCGCCCACAGCTCAAGGTCGTAGCACTTCGCGGCGGCGAAACTGAGATCACCGGTGCACAATGCGACCACACGGTACGGCAACCCGAGCCGCTGGAGCACCGCCTCCGCATGCCCCGTCAGAATCTCCAGCTCCTCATACGACCGCGCGGGCTCGACGAACCGCACGAGCTCCACCTTGTCGAACTGGTGCACCCGGATGATGCCGCGGGTGTCGCGGCCGGCCGCGCCCGCCTCGCGCCGGAAACACGGCGAGTACGCCGTCACGCAAATCGGCAGCGGCTGGGTGATGATCTCCTCGCGGTAAAGGTTGGTGAGCGGGACCTCCGCGGTCGGAATCAGATAGAGGTCCTCCTCCGCCACGCGGTACATATCCGCCGCCAGCCGCGGCAACTGACCCGTGCCGGTCATCGCCGCGGCCGTGCACAGATACGGCGGCGCAATCTCGGTGTAGCCATGCTCGCGCGTGTGCACATCGAGCATAAACCGGATCAACGCTCGACGCAGCTCGGCGCCGAACCCCTTGAACAACGGAAATCCGGCGCCGGACATCCTCGCCGCGCGCGCCCAATCGAACAGCCCAAGCGATTCGCCGATCTCCCAGTGCGGTCGCGGAGGAAACGGAAACTCACGCAGACGCCCCCATGTGCGCACCACGATATTGCCGCTCGCGTCCGGCCCCACCGGCGTTGTCGAGTGCGGTAGGTTCGGAATCCACAAGAGTCGCGCGTCGCGCTCGGCCTCAATCTCGCGGAGTTCCCGTTCAATCGCCGCAATCCGTTCGCCGAGTGCCCGCACCGCCGCCTGAGCCGCCGCGGTGTCGGCGCCCGACGCGCGCAGACGACCAATTTCCTTCGACCTCGCGTTCCGCTCGCTGTTCAGCGCATCGCGCTCGGTGACCAGCGCCCGCCACCTCGCGTCGAGCGCGAGCCAGCCGTCCAGGTCAAAGTCGGATCCGCGATTCCTCAACGCCGCGCGCACATCGGCCTCACGCTCTCGAATGATCCGGATGTCGATCATGCAAGACTCCCGCCGGCCCACCGCGCCGGGCGTTCAGATCGTATCACCGTCGACACGCCGCGCGAACCTGTTCACGCTCGGATCACCGTAGATCGGCGAGATCCGACGGCCGCGCATGGACCAAAACGACTTGCCCCTCATAGATTATACGCAACCGATAGCCATGGTAGGCGGCGGCGACGCCGTATTCCTGATACTCGCGCTCTCGGGCGCCCTTCGGCACCGTGTAACTGAACGTCAGTTGCCTCACTTCGCCGGGCCGCCACGGGGCCCCCGTCAACTGGTATCGTTGCGCGCCGCGCGCTATACGGCTCGCAAACACCTGAGGCGGATCTCCCGCGCGATCGAAAAACGTCAACTCCACCGCCAACCGGTCCAGAGGAATCGGTTCGCGCCCTCCCTCGAGTCGAAACTGCACATTCAGCACGCGGAAATCGTCTCGACCCTCGTCCGCGGGAAAACGAGTCATATCCGCGCGCACCACCGAAAACAACGGACTGGTCCGCGCTTCGGCCACGGCCGGCGCAACCCGGGCCGTCACCTGCGACGGCGCCGCCGCGGTCGCAGCCGGGCGCGGCGCCTCCGTCTGGCCCGGCCCGCTCGCCGGTCCTGGACTGGGAGCCGAAGCGGCCGTCGCGGCTCGACGCTCCGAATCAACTATCGCCGCCGCGTTGGTTCGGAGAAGTGGCCACGACGGTTCCGGACGCGGTGTCTCGCCCGGCGGAGTCGTGGCCGGCGGCCGACTCGCGACCGATGCCGTTGTCGGGGACGTGCGCTCCACGGCGGGCGGCTCGGGAATCGGCGGCGACGCGGCGGGTGGCGGGCGCGCCGACCTCATCGCGTCCAACACCGATTCCGGCACGACCGGCGGTGGCGACACCCTGGCGGGCGGTGAGCCGGTCATCATCGCCGCTCGCTCCAGCAGCGGCGGTGGCGCCAATGACACCTGGCGCTCGGCCAGGCGAATCAATTCGCGAAACGCCGTTTCATACAATGGCGTTCCACTGCCCACTCGCAAGACATCCGTCCAGAGCGCCTCCGCTTCGCGCCAACGCCCCGCCTCTTCCGCAGCACGAGCGCGAACCGCCAGCACTCGCGCATACCCCGAATCGGTCGGCGGCACCTCCGCGACGAGGGACAGCGCCCGATCCCATGCCCCCGCCTGCCCAAGCGCCTCGGCGGCCTTGATCTGCGGCTCAAACGCCGACTCCACTGTCGTTGGCGCCCGCTCCGCCACCGCAGGCGCGACTTCCCCCGACTGTCCCGCGGCCACGGGAAGAGACGAGGTCTTTGCATCGCTCTCCGTCGGCAGCCGCATGGCGACCGTCGCTTCGGCCGCCGGCTCGCCATCGGAGGACAGGGACGGAGTTTCGGCCGGTGGCGCCGGAATGGGCGGCGGCAATTCCACCGGATTCTCAGTGTTCGTCGAAGGGGCCTTCGGACTGCTGGCCGCCGCTTGGACCGCCTCCCCCAACGCCTCCATGCGGGCCAAACGAGGCGGCTCCGCGCTCGTCACGAGGGCTGGCTCGGCCGCCGGCGCTGTCATCGGCTCAATCGCACTCGATCGCGTTGCCCCCGCCTGTTTCGCGGTTTCCCGCATCCACCATCGCCCACCCCACCATCCCAGTCCGCCCAGCACCATGGCTAGCGGAATCCCCCAGCGTAACGCCGGCGCCGCTCGTTCCACCCACGGCAGCCGGGCCCGATACCGGATGCGCACACCCGCAATTTCAATGGTGTCGCCATCGCTCAGCAACCGTTCACCGGCCACAATCTCGCCATTCAGCTTGAGCCGCTCGGACGGAGCCCGCGCCAGAAGACGCAACACCACCGCCCCCGCCCGCTCAACAATTTCCGCATGCCGCGGTGCGACCCCCGGGGCGTCTACCCAAAATTGACACGAAAGATCGGATCCCAACACCAGCGACCGACGCTGAATCTTTCGGCGGCCGCGCGCGGGTCCATTTAGAATATCCAGCCAGTACATTCGGCGGTAAGAATAGCCGAAGCCGTTGCCGACATGAAATCCCGGATGCGCCGCCGTCGGAGCGCACCACGTCGGGCCACGCTGCGAAGCCGCCTTCGGCCGTTGGAGGGATCCCCGCGAACGGTTTCGTCGCCCCGTGACGTTGTCGTTCCTCGTCGCAGTTGGGTTTTCTCTCGCCGCCGCGGGGCTGACCACTTCACCATCGGCCCCGCCAGGGCCGACGCTCGATCCTCTCGCGGCTCGCTGTTCCGTCGCAGGCGTGGACAGATCGTGGTGGTCCGACGCCGATACTGTGACACTCGATCAACTCGAGCGGGCGCGCTACGCGCCGGATGGCACAGCGACCTCCTGGTACGAGAGCTGCATGCGGGTGTTGACGCCAAAAAGGCCGGCCTTCTCGGTGGACTCCACAATTGAGGTCGCACGTGGGGAGATTCTAAAGCCCGATGGACGCCGCTGGCCGGTCGATGTGGCGCGGACCACTCGCGTGGCCGCGCATCCGGACCAAATGGCGAACAACAGTTATGACCCGTTGGCAAAACTCTTGTCGGTGGGGGTGCCCGGTGTCGAGACGGGTGACGTTGTGCACGTGGCGCTCGTCGAACGGAGACACCGCGTGCGCGTCCCGAACGAGTGGTTCGACATATGCCTTCGGGAAGGCGCGGCGCCGATCCTTCGCGCAGTATACGAAGTGGAAGCGCCGTCGGTTCGTCCGTTCCGGCACCGCGTTGTGCGGGATGAGATTCCCGGCACTCTGCACTGCGAAAAGGAGCCGTGGGCGGGTGGCACGCGTCACCGCAGGACCGCCACCTATGTCCCGCGCATGTACCACGAACCCTTCATGCCCGAGCCATACGGCGTGCTCCAGCGCGTGCTCGTGAGCACCGGCAAGGACTGGCCCTCAATTTCACGATGGTGTTGGAACCTCTGCCAACCGCACATGACGCCAGGGGACGAACTGCCCAGCGTGGTTGCCAAACTCCTCCGCGGCCGAACCGACGAACAAGCGCAGGCGGATGCGCTCTTCATCTTCGTCTCACAACCGGTCCGCTACCTCGGCATCACCGCTGAGACCGAGGCCCCCGGCTACGAGCCGCATGACGTCGCCCTCACCCTGCGATAGCGACACGGCGTGTGCCGGGACAAGGCCGCCCTGCTCGCCGCGATGGCCTCGGCCGCCGGGCTCAGCGGATTCCCCGTTCTCATCCACGCCGGCCCGCTGCTCGACCCCCACGTGCCCATGCCCTACTTCAATCACGCCATCGCCGCGATCCGGTTCTCCGATGGCGCCACCGCCCTGCTCGATCCCACCGACGAAGCCAGCCGGGACTGGCTGCCGGCCTATCTCGCACACCGCAGCTACCTGAATGGCCACTCCCGAGGGCGAACCTCTCCGGATCTCCCCGGTGCCGCCCGCTGTCTCGAACGTGGTCCGAATCACAACAGACAGCGAACTGTCGCCGAACCGAGAAATGCGCGGCCGCTGTGAGGCGGTGTTTCTGGCATCAACGACAACGTTTACCGTAACTATCTGGCTCGCCGCAGCGCCGAAGAACGCCGCCGCCTGTTCGAACCCGCCGCTCAGTTGGCGCTGTCCGGCTGTCGGATCAGCCAGCTCGAACTCGATCCGCCCGAGCTGTGCGACCGCTCGCGTCCCCTGCGCGCCCGGTGGCGGTTCGACGCCCCCGCCCCCGCCATCCCCCGCGGGTCGGCCGTGCTCGTGGCGCCGCCGTCGTTCGGCGCCGCGTTCGGCGTCGTGCATCGCGACCTCGACGCCGTATCGCTCGATCGGCGCCGATTCCCTCTTCGCCTGCGATCGACCGGCGGTGTCGAGGAAACGCTTCGCGTTCGCACGGCGCCAGTTCTTGGACCAGTTCAGAGCCTGCCCCCCGCGCGCCGGATTACGATTCCCAGTATGCCCTGGTGGACCGAGTGGAAGGCGCACTCCAACGAAATCTTCGGCCGAACATGGTGGCACTTCCGTGAGATCGAGATTTCGTCCCGCGACTACCTCAACGTTCGCGAGGCCATGCGCGCGGTTGTGGCCGAACAACGTCACCGCTGGATTTTTGCCGCGGCCGCCCCATTCGCTCCGGCCACGGTTCGGCCGGCCCTTCCCTTTCGGCCATCCCCACCGGACGTTGAAGTGGTCTGTCACGCCACCGATGTCGCGTGGCTCGCACCCAGCGCCTGGGCCGTGACCAATGAGTTGTTGAAGTCCCCCTCACCTATGCGGGCGCCACAGCCTGCGCGGAGATCAAGCTCCCGTATTTGGACAACCACAATGAGGCGCGGCTCATTTTCGCGGAAGTGATCTCGCCGGAAGGTGCCACGAACTCACCCGGTCCCCTCGACGTGCAGATCATGGACCAGGCGTGGAGAGCCTCGGCCCCGCGCTACCCGGCCGGCCGCGTGCTCGTCGCCGCGCTGCCCGCCATCGCTCCGGGCGCCCGCATCCGATTTGTACGGTCGCAGTCGTCCGAAACCGCCATTCTTCGCCGAAGCCCCGGCGCTGTCCTCACAAGACCCGGTGCGCGAACGCATCGTGCGCCTCCCTGCGCCCACTGGCATCGCCACTCGCATCGCTGAACCCGCCGCCGCACCCCATCGGGATCGCCGTGACACGGTCGCAAATGGTAGCCACACCCCGACCTGGCGCACCGAGCGCATCCCCCCGACACCCCGCGAACCCGCTGAGCCGCCGGCATGGCTGGCCGGTCGCTGTTGGCTGTTTAGCGACGGTGACTGTCAGGAGTATGGCCGCCGGCTGCAGACCACTTTGCGGATAACGGTCTCCGAAGCCAGCGACGAACTCACCTCCTTCGCTCGCCACATTGCCCCCGATTCGCGGCCGCTCTTCGAGCGCATCCGCGCCATCCGTGACACGGTGGCGCAACGTATCCGCGATGCCGGCCCCAATCCGTTCGCCCTGCCCCTGGGCGAGGCGTCGTCCGCGGACCGTGTCTGGGCCGACGGCTACGGTCACAGCGTCGACCGCGCCATCCTGTTGTTCGCGATGCTCCGCGCCATCGGCCTCGATCCCGAATGGGTACCCGCCACCACGCTGTCCCATCAGTTCGCCCAATATGCACCGCTCTGCGATATGCCCTGGCTCTATCCTTTCGACCGGGTTTTGATCCGTGTCCACGATGCGGTGTCCACGATGCGGATGGGCGCCCCATCCTTCGCAATGACACCGACCACGACGCGGCGCTGGGCGCCACTCCCTCGTGGGGCAATCTGGCCCTGGTTGTATCGGCCGGGCGCATCATTGCGCTGCCAGAACCCGCGGAATTCCGCCACAGCACGGAGATTGAATTCGAGATCGAGATCGAGCCGGACGGCGCCGCGCGCATCCTGCGACGCCGTCGCTTCCACGGCAGGCACCATGCCGCCTACGTCCGCGAAATTCGCGAGCTCACGCCCGAGGAGCTGCGCCGCACCGACCGCACCAAGCTCGCCGCGATCTCGCTCCATGCGGATCCCGAGGGCGCGCCCATCCGCCGCCTCGACGAATATCCAGCGGTTGAGGAACTCCGGCTTCGGATCCCCTGCCTGGCCCAACGGGCTGACCCCCGGTGGTAGGTCGAACCCCCTCTTCCTCGTCCCGTCTGGCCCGGTGTCGAGGGCAACACCCGCACTCAACCCCTGCACTGAGAACAGCCCATCCGCGAGAACATCTCGCTCTGCCTCCGTCCCCCTCCGCAGGTCGATTGGATCCCCAGCGCGCCCTTGCCGCTCACATCGTCCGCCGCCAGTTCCAACCGTGTGTCGGTCACGGTTCAGCGCCAGGATGACGGCTCCGCGCGCTGGAGCCGGCGCATCGAGTTCGAACCCGGCGTGAGGTTGGTTTCGGCTCTCCATGAGCCGCGTGACCTCCTGCAACAACTGCGCCATCCATCTCGTTGCATTTGGATTGGCCCGGCGGGTGCGGCGGCTCCGTGAGCGGCCGGGTCCCAACCAACCACCTAGAATCATCAGAGCGATTTCGAGTTCGGCTTGCGTTTCCGGACCATCCGCTTATGATGCGGATGGATGTTGGGTTAGGGATGGGTACCGAATGCCGAAGATTTTGATCGTCGATGACGACCCTGGCGTGCTGGGGTACCTCCAGCGCGTCCTGGCCTCCGCGAATCATGAAATCGTATCCGCATCGGATGCGGGCGGGGCGCTCCATGCCATTGCCGACCCAGACATTCAATTGGTGATTTCCGATGTATACATGCCCGGCGAACCGCGCGGCATTGAGTTCATTCGGCGTCTCGTTTCGCTGCGTCCCGACTGCCCCGTGGTGGTGATCTCCGGATACCCGAACCCCGCCTTTGTCGAGGAATGCCGCCAACTCGGCGTGCGCGATTTTCTAACGAAACCCTTTGAGATGGGTTTTGTTCGCGCTGTGGTGAATCGGTGGCTCGCGAACCAATCCCCCGAACAACAACGGAGCGAGCAGAAAGCGGATCGTGCATAAGGAGCTGACAGGGATTGAGTTTTTTGACGCCTCGACGGGCGGCGTTTATGCCGGCCGCTGTTGGCTGCTGTGTGGTCCCTCCGGCGTCGGCAAGTCTGCGATCTCACTCCAGTTTCTCGCCCAGGGGATTCGGTCAGGACAGCGAGCGCTCCTGCTCTCCGCGCGTCCGGCCGCCGACTCCGCGATCTGGGCGGCCGCTTATGGCCCGGATATGGAACACGCGGTGGAGAGTGGAGCGCTCACTCTGCTCGAGTACAGCCATTACGTCCCCGGCCGCGACCGCGAAACCAACATGATGCTGCCCACCGAGGGGTTTCTCGAGCTTCAGGACATCATTGAAAGCCAGGCGGTCAGACGCATGGCGATCGACACGGTCGTCCCGTGGGTGGCCGCGGCGCAGCCGGATCTTGTCTCTGAACACGTCTTCTCGTTTGTCCGCGCCTTCGAGCGGCTGCGGTGCACCACGCTTCTCACACTTCCGCGCCCGGTCTCGTCGGCCGCCGTCCGTATCAAGAACGCGATCGATGATGTCGTACCGATTTCCATCACCTTGAGCGTCGATCCCACAACCTCACAGAAAACCTGGACCACCACGAAGTATCTCGGCGCCACGCGTACGCTTCTCCCAATGCCGTACGTGCTGGTGCCCGGTCGCGGAGCAGTGGAGGGGACTGAGGACTCGCGGAACGCGGCGCCCATTGTCGCCGCCGAAACCGGCGGGGCGGCGTCCTCTACGGGCGCGCCCGCCTCTGCCGCCGCGCCGTCGCCCGGCGCGTTCGCCCCTCCAGCCCGCGTCCGCTTTTCACAGGTCCTTTTGTCTCCTCAGAACCCCTCCGAACGGCCTTCCCCGCGCGGATTTCGATTCGGAGTCACGCTCGGCGGCTGAGATACGCTCATGTACCTGTCCCATTGGAATCTTCGCGAAGAACCCTTCCAGAATGTGGCGGACCCGCGCTTTGCGTATCTCTCAGACCAACACCAGGAGGGACTCGCACGTCTGATTTACGTGGTCCAGGGCCGAAAGCTCGGCGGCGTGCTCGCTGGACCGTACGGCGTCGGCAAGTCCATGGTCCTCGAACTGCTCGCCCGCCAGGTCGACAGCGTCGGCAGTTCGCGAATGGTCCGTATGGACGTGCCGCCGGGCGGGGTGGATACGCTCGCCCGTCAAATCGGCCGGGCGCTGATTCCCTCGGCCAGCTTCGCGGACGTCGCCTCGCTGCTCGACGCGCTGCACGAACTCGTCGCATCAAATCGCCCGCCGTTCGTGCACACGGTTCTCGCAATCGACGAAGCTCAATTGATTCGCGATTCCGCGTCGATCGATTTGCTGCACTTACTGACGAACATCCGCATACCCGCCACCGCCGGCCGGCCCGACTCGGCCGCGTTCACGATCATCCTGGCTGGCCACGAGCAGCTCATCTCAAGCCTCGCGCGTGAGCCTGCCCTCCGCCAACGTCTTGCGATGATCTGGCATTTAGCCCCGCTGAATGAACGCCAGGTGATCGAATACGTCGAGCTGCGCATGCGCGCGGCCGGCGGCGATATGTGGGTGTTTGAAGAGGACGCGCTCCGCGAGGTCGCGGTCGCCTCGGGCGGAATTCCCCGCTTGATCAACAACATTTGTGATATCGCGCTGATGATGGGCTACGTGCTGAAGGCGACCAAGGTCACGCGCCAGATCATGCTGCAGGCCATCACCGAAGCCGGTCTCACCGCGCCGTCCGGCGCGAAGGTGAGCGCTGGGGAGACCGCCGTATGAATTGGGATCCCGCCGCACTCACCGTCACCGGCCTCATCGCGACGTTTCTCAGCCTCCTCTTCGCGGTCGCAGCCCATGCCTCGACGAGCAAGCGCGCCAAGGAACGGCTGGCGCTACGGCGCATGCTGGATGCGCGTGAGCAGTCGTCGGCGCAGCCCTTGGCGATGGCGACGGAGCCGGCCAGAGATCCGGCCGTGGGGACGGCACCCCTTATGCCATCGCCTCCGCGGGCTCGCCCGACCGGCGCAATGCCGGCTCCCTCGCCCGCTCCCGCGATTCCGCCGGCCGTCAGTGAACCGCCCCGCCGCCCGGCCAATGCTCCCATCACCATGTTCAAACGCTATACGACTCAGCCCCAGCCGTCCACCGCCGAGCCCGCCGCTTCAGGCGGTCCCACCAACCCCACAGACGAGAACGAACCGGTCTGGGATTAAAGTGTGGCCGCGCGTCCGCTGCCGGACGCCGCGGGCATCCATCCTCCGTGCAATCCACTGCGCAGCGCGGAGTGAGCCTGAGCCGAGCTCAACGAAAAACAAAAAAACGCGGGCGCCCGACCGGGCGCCCGCGCCATGAGCATCAGACAACGACCGGATCAGAACCGCCGGCCGCGGCCGCGCTCAAACCGACCCCCGCCCCCGCCACCGAAATCGCCGCGGGACGGACGCTCTTCGCGCGGACGGGCCTCGTTGACCGTCAGCGCGCGGCCGCCCAGCCGGTAGCCGTTGCAGTCCGCGATCGCCCGCGAAGCCTCATCGTCTGTGCCCATCTGCACAAACGCGAAGCCGCGCGAACGCCCGCTGAACTTGTCGAGCACGATCTCGCAGCTCACCACCTGTCCAGATTTCTCGAACAGGCTGCGCAGTTCGTCCTCCGTCGTATCGAAGGACAGATTCCCCACGAATAACCGTGTGGCCATGTTGTGTTCTCTCTTTTCTGCCAGCTCTGCGGATGCCTCAGTGGCTGTTCCCGACGCTTTCGGGTTTCGGACTGTCACCGAGGCACGAACACCGGCCAGGTGGGCAATCTACCAACCGAACTGCAGCTACCTTCCGCATGCAGGCGGAATAGAGTCTACACAAAGCCAGCCCGAATGCAAATGCCTTTGTGCACCGGCATCGCGTGCGGTGTCTGGCCGGTGCATTCCAGGGGCCGCGAAGGCTTCGGCGACGACTCAGGCGGTGGGCGTCTTCAGCGCGTGGGCCGTGAGGACGCCCACGACAGGCGGCCGCCACTGCCCCGATGCGAGGCCGCGTCCCACAGCGGCCCAGATCACCGCCGAGGACAGCTCCACGCCGAAGCCCCGCCGCGCCAGCTCCTCGCGCCCCTCTCGGATCTCCCGCTCCGTTGCGATCGCGAATTCCAGGTTGCCATGGTGAACCAAATCCAATAGCTCGGCGCCGCGAACCGGCCGGTCCACGCGGATTCCCTCCGCGCAGGTCGGTCCGCCGCCGTCCTCGGGCACCGCAACGCCCGCCGCGCGAGCGAGCGTTGCACAACGGGCCGCCTGCACCCCCACCAGCCGCGGACCCGCTTCCCTCCCCCGGCCCGATGCTAACGCACGAAAGCCATCCCACAGGCCCAACAGAAGCCCACCCTGGCCCGCCGGGGCCACCACCGTGCCGGGCAGACCGCCGAGCTGGTCGGCCAGTTCGAACGCAATTGTCGCATACCCCGCGATCTGAAACGGCTGGTGCGCGTGGCTCGCATAGACTGCACCGCGGTCCACCTCGGTCCTCGCGGCTTCCGTCGCCGCCGCGCGTGATCCCGGCACGCGCGTTACGTCCGCGCCGTGCAGCCCAATCTGAAAGACCTTCGATCCGGAGGCCATCTCAGGCACGAAAAGGTGCGCACGCACCCCACCACGAGCTGCGTAGGCCGCCAGCGCCGCGCCCGCATTCCCCGAAGAATCCTCCACCACAGTCCGGATGCCCCGTTCCACCGCCGCACCCACCAGCACGGCCGCCCCACGATCCTTGAACGAACCCGTTGGATTTAATCCCTCCACCTTCAGCGCCACCTCCCCACCCCACCCCGTGCGCGTCCATACCAGAGGCGTTCCCCCCTCCCCCAGCGAAATCCGGTCCAAGGTGTCCGCCCGAACCCCGAGCCATTCGGCCCATTGGGCCAGCCCTCGCGCGGTCCCCGACCCCGCGAGGCGCACGTTGTCGGCCCATCGGCGATACAACCCGCCGCAGCGGGCGCAACACCACGGCAGCGAAGTTTCAGGATACGCCGCACCGCAATGGCCACACTTGTAGGGCAGCGTCGGCTGTCGCGGGGCGGGCGAATGCACGGGCGCTTCCTTCAGCGACGAAACACGACGCAGACGGGCGCCGGGACCGCAATCTCGCACACCGGTTCTCCCGGAGTGCCGCTGGCCGGCTCGATCGGAAAAACCACAACGTTGTCCGTGTCTTGATTTGCTGCCAGCAGCCACCGCCCCTCCGGATCCAGCGCGAAATGCCGAGGCGTCCGCCCGCGGGTTGCCGTGTGCCCCACGCGCACCGGCCGCCCGTCCGGCTCGATGCGAAACTGCGCGATGCTGTCGTGGCCGCGATTCGAGATGTACAACCACCGCCCGGTCGGATGGATCGCAATCTCCGCCGCGGTGTTCGCCTCCTCGAAGCCGACTGGCAGCGCGCCCACCGTCGTTTTGGCCTCCATCGTTCCCCGCTCCGCCGCCCATTCGTAGAAGGTCACCGTGGAGGTCAGCTCGTTCACCGAGTATGCCCACCGACCATTCGGGTGAATCTCAAAGTGGCGCGGCCCCGATCCAGCCGGCGGTACGCCGATCGCTCCTGGCGCCAGCTCCAATCCACGCGCGCCTACCCGATATCCAAACACACGGTCCGCACCAAGATCCGGCACCCAGCACCATTCTCCGGTTCGGTCAAAGGTCACCCCATGCGCATGCGGACCCTGCTGGCGCCGCTCATTGGGCCCCCGCCCCTCGTGCTGGAGCCGCTGCAACCGCGGTCCCAGCCACCCCTCCGCGTCCAGCGGAAACACCGCAACGCTGCCATCAGCATAATTCGCCACAACCAGCCACCGCCCGCGCGGGTCCGCCGCCACATGACACGGCACAGGGCCGTCCGTCGGCCGAACCACCAGCGGCTCCAACGCACCATCGCTTTGCGGGCGATACGCCGCCACGCCACCCGCGGGCCGCCCGTCGAATCGTCCAACCTCGTGGACGGCATAGAGGACGGGACGTGACGGATGCAGCGCCAGAAACGAGGCATTCGTCGCCCGCGCCGCGCAGCGCGGTTGGCCCAAACGGCCGGTGAGGGCGTCAAACTCCGCCACATAGATCCCTTCGCTGCCCCGCCGGCTGTAGGTGCCGAACCATACTTGGCCCGCCATCACCTCGGCCACACTCGACGCCCACACCCAAACGATTGCGCTGACCACCGCTGCCCAACGCCAATTCATTGTCATCGCCTCTCCAGTTGAATCTCCATCATACGCGACCTCCACAATTTCGCGAGGCTGCCCGCCGGCCGGGCCGATGCCCGGCCGGCCGCTCACCGCGGTTCCTCCATCCAGATCCGATAGCGCTGTGGATTACGTTCAGGGGTGAGACGAAAAATCCGGATACCGGTAGGCGCCCACTTGTGCCGTCCCCAATCGAAGACCAGGGCCACAAACCGGGGACAGGCAAGTGGCAACCCCCGTCCAACAGCCCTCGCCTCCACATACCTGTCCCCAGGCCGCCCCAACCGGCCGGCACGAACCTGTCCCCAACCGGCCGGCACGGGCCTGTCCCCAACGGCCCGTCCCCAACGGCCCCAACGGTCCCTAACAGCCGTCCCACCCAACAGCCGTTCCACAAGCCTGTCCTTACGGAGGCCCAATGGGGACAGGCAACCATGGGAATGGGAATGTGGGGACAGGCAACCATGGGAATGGGGACAGGCACCCGTAAAAAGTCACAATATATCGAGCGTATGTACCAGCGTATGTACCAGCGTATGTGCCTGTCCCCCATCGCTTGAGCGTATGGGCCTGTCCCCCATCGCTTGTCCCCAATCGCTCGCCGGAGCAGCGGACTGGGGATGGGCACTCAGGCCTACGCCCACTGCGCCCAGAGTTGTGCATGTCCCCATGGCGGGGGCAAGATGGGGGCTAACGCCAGGTGCCCGGCCCACCGTACGTGCCCCGTCCTCAACCGCCTGCGCCGTGTCAGTCCCAACGGCCACCTCTCCAACGGCCCCCGTCCAACAGCCCTCGCCCCACATACCTGTCCCCAGCGCCCCAGCGCCGCTCCAACCGGCCGGCACGTGCCTGTCCCCAACGGCTGTCCCCAACGGCTCGTCCCCAAGGGCTCTCCAAGGTACCTCTCCAAGGTGCCTGTCCCCAGGACGGGCCGGATCGTCGAAAGATTCTTTTTTTGTGGAAGGGGTGCGAAACACTGGCGAACGGGGCGGGGACGTTGGGTAAACAATGTTCTCCCCCTTCGCCGCTGCCTCTATGTCCTGCTGATTCTCCGCAGCGCAATCGCTTCCGCCATTCAACATCGCGCTTGCTCCAACGGCCCGCCCGTGGTTTCATCGGGTCTCGAGCCGCGTGGGGGCAGCCACGAAGGGCTCGACGCGGAGACATCGCATTGCATGAGATTGCCTCGCCGAGTGTTCGCCAAAATTAGTCTCTTTTCATGTGCCGCCCTGTGGCTGGCGGCCTGCGGCCCGCGGGTGCGAGATCCTGCTCCCCGCGATCTCCAGGTGATCATCGCCGCGCTGGACCGTTACTGCCTCGAACACGCCGACTACCCCGCCACGCTCGATGACCCCGACGTGCGCGCCCGCCTGCAAAGCTACGAACCCTCGCTCGTCTTCACCGACCGTTGGGGACGCTCGCTCGAGTACCGCCGCACGGGGCCGGGCGCATTTGAACTGCGCTCCGGCGGCCCCGATGGGCAAGTGGGCAACCGCGACGACCTCGTTGCCCGCCGCGGCCCCGCCCTTTCCCCATGATTCGATGGTGTTCATTCCTCACTCTCCTCGCGGCGGGCGCCACAGCCGCCCTCCTTCCAACTTCGTCCCCGCGCCCGAACATTTTGTTCATCCTCGCCGACGACCTGGGGTGGGGTGACCTTTCCTGCTACGGCGGTTCAATCTCCACACCCCACCTCGACCGCCTAGCGGCGGAGGGCGTCCGTTTCACCCAGTTCTACGCGAACTCCGCCGAATGCACCCCCACCCGCGCCGCGCTACTGACCGGGCGATACCCACAACGGGTCGGCGGCCTCGAATGCGCGATCGGCTTGGCAAATGTCGGCCGCTACGACGATGCCATTCGTCTTCGCGAACAGAACGAACTGGGACTACCGGCTTCATTCGCAACGCTGCCCCGGGCGCTCGTCGCTGCCGGATACATCACCGCCTCGATCGGCAAATGGCATCTCGGCTACGAACCCGCCTTCTGGCCGGACCGCCTCGGCTTCCACCACTGGTTCGGTATCCTCGGCGGGGGCGTGGACTACTTTCACCACGTGGAGATCGACGAGAACAACGTCCGGCTGTGCGCGATCTACCGCAATGGCCAACTCGTCCGACGGCCCGGGGTCTACATGACCGACTGGATCACCGAAGAGGCGATCGAATGGCTCTCCCTCGCGCCCCGCGAACCGTGGTTTCTTTACCTTCCGTACACCGCGCCGCACACGCCGTTTCAAGGACCGGATGATTCATCGCCCGAACCCGTCCCACACGCGGAGGTCAACCGTGGCACCCCCGAGCGCTACGCCGCGATGCTCCGCCGCTTGGACGAATGTGTCGGCCGGATCTTCGAAGCGTTGGAGCGCGGCGGCGTCGCAAACCGCACCCTCGTCGTCTTCACCAGCGACAACGGCGCCATCCGACCGGGCTCCAACGGCCCCCACTCGGGCTGGAAGGGCTCGCTGATGGACGGCGGCATCCGCGTGCCTTGCTTCGTCCGCTGGCCGGGCGTGCTGCCGGCCGGCCTTGTCAGCGATCAGGTCGGTATCACGATGGATTGGTCCCTCTCGCTCCTGCGCGTCGCCGGCGCAGATCTGTCCCGCGAGCCGCCGCTCGACGGTATGGATCTTCTGGCCCACGTGCGCGAGCGCCGCCCAAACGTGGCCCGCCGCCTTTTCTGGCGCGTCCGACGCGGCGACATCACATGGCGCGCCGTTCGGGACGGCGACCTCAAGCTCGTCACACGAGCCCGTGGCATGCAGACCGAGTTCGAAGGTCTCTTCGATCTCGGCGCCGATCCTGGCGAACGCGACAACCTCTTCTTGCGCCGACCGGACGACGTACGCCGGTTATCCAACGCCATCGCGGCATGGGAGAACGAGGTTCGCGCTCCGCGACCATGAATACCGTTCACTTCTCGGTTCTGACCCGCCCGTCACGCGTCGCCGCGCGCTGTGTGCTGCGCCTCGCCCTCGCCGCATGGTCCACACCGGCTCTTGCCGGCCGCGACCTCATCGTGATGGACACCGGCTTCCGCGTGGCCGGCATGTCGGAAACCGAGCAGCTCGACCTCGCGCGACGCATCGGGTTCGCCGGCGTCACCTGGTCGGCCACGGAGCCGCAGATGCTGCGCAACGTCGGCGAGAGCGCCGAACGCATCGGATTGCGACTCGTCGCGGTGTACGCGACTGCGCGGCTCGGCCGCGACGGCTTGGCCCCGGATCCCCGCGTCGAAGGCATGCTCGCGGCCATGAAGGGACTCTGCCCCCGGCTGTGGCTCGCCATTCAAAGTTCGGAATTCCCGCGCTCCGCGGAAGCGGGCGACGAACCCGCCGCGGAGGGTCTGCGCCGACTCGCCGATCAGGCCGCCGCATCCGGCGTCTCGATCTCTCTGTACCCCCACGCGGGCTTCTGGCTCGAGCGGGTCGAGCACGCCGTCCGGCTCGCAAAACAGACCGCGCGGCCCAACGTCGTCGTCACCTTCAATCTCGCTCACTGGCTGAAGGTGGACGGGCGCGATCTGGAACAGCGCCTGGATCTCGCCATACCGCTGCTGGACGCGGTCACGATCAATGGCGCCACGCCCGACGGAGACCGCTCGTGGACGCGCCTCATCCAGCCACTCGACCAGGGCACGTTCGATTGGGCGGCGCTCGTGCGCGATCTCGACCGGCGGGGCTTCACGGGGCCCATCTGCCTGCAGCTCTGGGGAGTGGCCGGCCTCAAGCAGGACCATCTGCGCAACTCGATGGCCGCCTGGCGCGCCGCCTTCCCGTGAGCCATCCGCGCATCGCCGTTCGGCCCCGCCTGCCGTAGAATGCGTTCGTGAATACTTCAAGTTCGCGTTCGCCTGCCGGATCGAAATCCCCGTCGCCGTCCGTGCCCGCCCGGGGCGCGGTCCTACCGTCCGTTCCAATCCTGCCGCTGAACGACGTCGTTCTCTTTCCAGCCATGATCGCCCCTCTGCTGATCAATACCGCCCGCTCCAAACGGCTCGCGGAGCACGTCGCGGCGGGCGACCGTCTCTTCGCGGGCGTCCTGCAACGGGAGGGTCAAATGCCCGATGACCAAGTCGGCCCCGATCATCTGCACGATGTGGGCTGCTTCGGTCGAGTGCTGCGGATGCTCCGGTTCCCCGATGACACCGTCCGAATGCTGGTTCAAGGGGAACGTCGCTGCCGCCTCGGCGTGTGGACGTCCACCGGCGATCCCTTCCTGCGCGCCGAGGTCATGCTGCTCGACGACATTATCGAGACCGGACCCGAGCTCGCGGCCCTCGCGCGCACCGCCTCGCACCAGTTCATGGAGGTCATCAGTCTCTCGCCGGTACTGCCGGAGGAACTCAAAATCGCGTTGTTCAATACCGAGGACCCGGCGCGACTGTCCGACCTGATTGCGGCCAACCTCCCGATGCCGATCGAAGAACGGCAGGCGCTGCTCGCTGAACTCTCCGTACGCGCCCGCCTCGAACGCATTCTGGTCCTACTCAACCGCGAGCGCGAGGTTCTCCAGCTCGGCCGCAAAATCCAGGCGCGCGTGTCGGAAACGTTTTCGAAAACCCAGCGCGAACACGTGCTCCGTGAACAGCTGCGACAAATCAAGGCAGAGCTCGGCGAAACCGAGTCGTCCGCCTCGGAGGTCGAACGGCTCCGGGACCGGATGCGCGAGGCCAACCTGCCGCCCGAGGCCGCCGCCGCGACGCAGCAGGAACTTGACCGCCTCGCCACTGTGCCCCCTGCGTCGCCGGAGTACGGCGTGATTCGCACCTACCTCGACTGGCTGCTCTCGCTGCCCTGGACCGTCGAAACCCCCGACCGACTCGATCTGCGAGCCGCGCAGCGCGTGCTCGCCTCCCGCCACTACGGGCTCGACAAGGTCCGCGAACGTATCCTCGAGTTTCTGGCCGTCCTCCGCCTCAAGCGGGATCTCAGCGGGCCGATCCTGTGCCTCGTTGGACCGCCGGGCGTTGGCAAAACCTCGCTCGGACAGGCCGTCGCCGATGCGATGGGGCGACACTTCGTGCGCCTCTCGCTTGGCGGCCTCCAGGACGAGGCCGAGATTCGCGGACACCGCCGCACCTACGTCGGCGCCCTGCCGGGGCGCATCATCCAGAGCATCCGCCGCGCCGGCAGCCGCAATCCCGTCTTCATGCTCGACGAGCTCGACAAGATCGGACGCGACTTCCGTGGCGATCCCGCCGCGGCGTTGCTCGAGGTGCTCGACCCCGAACAGAACCGCGCCTTTCGCGACCATTACCTTGAAGTCGCCTTCGACCTATCCCGCGTGTTGTTCATCACCACCGCCAACATGCTCGATCCCGTGCCGCCCGCCTTGCGCGACCGACTCGAGGTGATCGAACTGCCGGGCTACACGCCCCGCGAGAAGGTCCGCATCGCTCGCCTCCACCTGCTGCCCCGCCAGATCGAGCAGCACGGCTTGCGCCCCGGCCAGCTCGATGTCTCGGATGAGGCGCTGGACGCGATAATTACCCGCTACACCCGCGAGGCCGGCGTCCGCCAGCTGGATCGCCATCTCGCTGCCCTGTGTCGAAAAACCGCGCGCGCCATCCTCACGCGTCCCACCACCCGCGTGAACATCGCGCCGGACAACCTTCGGCGATGGCTGGGGCCGCCGCGCATTCCCGACGCTGGTCGCGATTCGAACCCACCGCCGGGCCTCGCGCAGGGGCTCGCCTGGACCCCCGATGGCGGCGACATCCTCACCATCGAGGTCGCCACCATGCCCGGCCAGGGCCGCCGCATCCTCACCGGCTTGCTCGGCGACGTCATGAAGGAGTCCGCCGAAACCGCCGTCTCGCTCGTTCGCGCTCGCGCGGAGGCGTGGGACCTGCCCCCCGACTTCACCGAACACCACGACCTCCATATCCACGTCCCCGCCGGCGCCGTGCCGAAGGACGGCCCTTCGGCCGGCCTCGCCATCGCGGTCGCGCTGGTGTCCCTCCTGCGCCAGCAGCCCGTCCCTCCGGACTGTGCGATGACCGGCGAAATCACACTCCGCGGCCGTGTGCTGCCCGTCGGAGGCATTCGCGAGAAGGTGCTCGCCGCGGCCCGCGGCGGCCTTCGCCGCGTGATCCTGCCCGCCGCAAACCGCGACGATCTCGTCGAAGTGCCGCGGGACGTCCGCCGACAGCTCTCGATCCTTCGTGTCCGAAACGTTGAAGAAGCGCTCGCCGCCATCTTCGGAGCCCCGCCAACATGAAACGCCGGCTCCTCGCCATCCTCCTGAGCGGGCTGCCGGCCTCACGCGGAATGACGCAGGAGGCCAACACCGACCGCCCCGCCGTTCCCCCGCCGACGGCCTCCGAGTTGCTCGAACGCGTCCGTTCCACCTTCCCCGACGCCCTCTGGATCGTTCGTGGCGAATTGCTCTTGCGCGACGCCCGCGGCGAAACCGTTCGCACCCTCGGGCTCGAACTGCGCCTCGATCTACGCGCACACCCCCCCTCCGCCGACGCCCGGCTCACGGACGCCTTCGGCGCCCCGCTCGCGGCCGTCATCGCGAGCATAGGGCCCGACGGCACCGTCACGCTCCACGAACTCGCAGCAGACGGTCGCGCGGCGCGTTCGCTGCCGTCCGACGCAGAGGCCCTCGACACCGGCCTCCGTTGGTCCGATTTCTTCTTCGATTTCCTTTGGTGGACCCGCGGTCGCGTCCTCGGCCTTGAACTGAAGCGCGCCCGCGAATGCTGGGTCGCCGACCTCTCGGCACCGGCCGGCGCCCGCTACGCGTCGGTCCGCATTTGGGTGGACGTACGCGAACACTTGCTGCTTCAGGCCGAGGGGCGCGACGCCTCCGGTCACGTCGTCCGCCGCCTCTCCGTCAAAAGTGTCGCCAAGGTCAACGATCGCTGGGTGGTCGAAGACATCGACCTTGAAACTCCGCCCCGCCCCGAACGGGTCACCCTGCGCGTTCGCGAAACGCACGCCGTGCCTCGCGAGGTGTCACCATGAAGATCGCCACCTTCAACGTGAACTCGATTCGCGCTCGTCTACCCATCCTCGCTCGATGGCTGCCCGCCGCCGCACCGGACGTGCTCTGCGTCCAGGAAACCAAGGTGCGCGACGAGGAGTTTCCTCGCGCCGAGATCGAGTCGCTCGGCTATCACTGCGTATTCCGCGGCGAGAAGGCGTGGAACGGCGTGGCGATCCTGTCACGCCGCCCGCCCGACGAGGTCACCTTTGGCCTGCCCGTGGCCGAACCGCCGGACGAAACGCGGATGATGCGCGCGCGCTTCGGCGACCTCTGGATCGTGAACACCTATGTGCCACAGGGCCGCGAGATCACCGATCCCAACTACCGCTACAAACTTCAGTGGCTCGCACGCCTGCGCCGCTTCTGGGAACACTACGTCCGCCCCGACCGCGATCGCGTGCTCTGGGTCGGCGATCTCAACGTCGCGATCGAGCCGGAGGATGTCCACGCGCCGGAACAGTACACGGACCACGTCTGCTTCCACATCGACGCCCGACGGGCGCTCGCCGCCTGCCGCGACTGGGGATTCGTGGATGTCTTCCGCCGCTTCCACCCCGAACCCGGCCACTACTCGTTTTTCGATTACCGCACGCCCAATGCCGTCCGCCGGCGGATCGGATGGCGTCTCGACTATCTGTTCGCAACACCACCGCTCGCAGCCGAGGCGCTGGACGCGTGGATTGATCTTGAGCCGCGCACTTGGGAAAAACCCTCCGACCATACCCCCGTCGTCGGCATATTCCGCTGAGAGCCGAGATTCTGCACCCGCGGGCTCAACACCCTCAGGTCCGAACTCGTCGCGGCCTCATCTCCAAGGTTGGGACGCCACGGTCCATTCGCGGTCCAACCCTTGGATTCCGCGCCACCGCCCGCCTCGCCCCTTCCGTGTGGACAACGTCACGGCCACCGAGTGGGGCTAGGTCAGCCCGCACGCTAATGTTGCGCGTCGCCCCTTCCGTGTGGACGACGTCACGGCCACCCCCGCACAACCGCAGGACTCGTCAAGGACCACCCGCCGAGACGCGCACCCGCCAGACCCCCGCACCGGCCGGCGCCGCATCGGTCACTGTGAGCCAGGGTCCCGGACCCGACCGCGGTCCGCCCACATCGCTCCAGCCGCCCGGCGCCAGGGTCGAAGCTCGTTGCAACCAGTACTGAATTCCCGGAGAGGCGCGCCAGGTCACAATGACGGCACCGCCGGCCATCCGCACCTCCGCGAATCGCAGAACGTCGCCCGCGTCTCGCGGATCCGTGCCCAACACCCGCACTTCCGTGCCGTCGTCGTAACCGTCCCCGTCGGTGTCCGCGCGCAGCGGATCCGTGCCGAGCATCGCCTCGTCGAGATCGCTCAGACCGTCATTGTCATCGTCCTCGTCGACGAGATTGTTCAGACCGTCGTTGTCGGTGTCATAGGGGAGAGGATCAATCGCATTGGGGATGCCGTCGGCATCGAGGTCCGTATCCTCGTCATCAGGCACTCCATCGCCATCCGTGTCCCACACCGGGCGGCTAGAAAGAATACCAGCAGCGATGATCACGCTTCCCCCGCCCGCGGCACGTTCACCCACCGGTCCGGGTTGAGCGGCCACCGCGAGCATCTGGCACGGCGCCGCGCCCACCGGCAGAAGCGTAGCCGAACCGCCAAACGAAGCGTGCTCCACGGCATACGGTCCGCCGCTCTGCACCGCGGCCGGCGCCCGCAGCGGCAGGGCTAGCCCAGCGAGCACGCCCGCCAATGTCCTACAGAGACGCGCGTTCATGGAATGTAGTTCCCCTGGCCCAAGCTCGTCGCCGGCACGATCATGACCCCCGGACCAAGGTTCGTGCTCAGCACCGAGTTGATCAGTCCGATCTGCCCGTTCACTGCCGTGTGGAGCGACACCGATGCGCTCGCCCCCGGCGCGGATAGGCTGCAGCCGACCAGCCTCGGCACCGGTGCAGGAAGGCCGCTGAGCAACACGGCGGGGGTCGGGGCCTCCGTTAACCGCATGATCTGACAAGAATGAAACTCGGCATCGGGATTGGCCGTCGTCCGCCGTACTTCCAACGGGATGCCCGCCATGGTCAGAAACGTAGCGTTGCCCGCGAAGCACACACCCCCCTCAACCAGCACCGCCCTCGCGTCGCCCATCACCCCCCCGCCGACCACGAACACCGTGGCCCCGTCGCTCCCCTGCGCCGCGCACCGGATGCCGATCGCACCAGCGCCGCGGCCCTGCCCTTCGGCCCAGGAATTGATCAGCACCGCCATCGTACCCGCCTCTGCCCATACACCCGCCCCATCGGCCTCGTCCGTTCCGCCGATGATGTCGCACGAGCTTGCCGATCCTTCGGACCCACTCCGCAGCCAGACGGCGGTGGTCCGCGCATCGACCGCCGACATGCGCAGGGAGACCTCGCTGTGGGCGCCCGCCTCGATCCCGATGCCACCGCGAATCTCGGTCCCGAACGAATGAAACTCCGCCCCGTGAAGCTGCACAGCCCGGACAGTATCCTCGGAGCTCATGTCGGCAATTTCGCAGCCGCGAACGTCCAGCTCCAAACCTACGGCGCCCGCATTCGCGTTGGTCGCCACCACGACTGCCTCTTCCGCGGGAAGTTCGAACGACCGGATCCGGCTATCTCGCAGCACGAGATTGGCCGTGCGGCCGGCCGGCGTCGCGACCGCCACCGCCGGAACTCGAACCGCGTCCACCACGCACTGCTCCAATCGCGTCTCGTTCCACGCGCCAGCGCCGGTCACCGACACCGCCGCGCCGTTCGCCTCGTCCGCCGACACCGTGCATAGCCGCAGGATCGCTCCGCCGAGGGAGTTGCTCCTCACGATGCCGCCGCGCAACACTGAATTCGCGGCCTCAAACCACGCCAGGTCCTCGGTGCCGCCCAGCACGACGGCGCGACCGCTCTCGGCGCTCAGCGTGCTGTCCACAATCTGTGCGCCCGCCGCCCCGCCGAGTCGAATTCCTGCGCCGCCGCCGCCCACATCGAAGCGGCAATCCCGCGCCGATAACCACACGCGACCCTGCAGCTGGGCCGCGACACCGGCCTCGGACTCGAACAAGACATTCCTCGCCACCACCACCGTGCCCGTGCCCGAGAGCGCCAAAGCTGCCGCAGTCCCCTCGCCCGAGAGTCGGCAGTCCGCTAGCTCCACGTACACATTCGTGCCCCCACCCGCGTCCGTGGCCGCCGGCGAACCGGTGATCTGGAGATGAACCAGGCGGCCGCTCCCCAACCGCAGAGCCGGTCCGCCCGCGCGCCGGATCGTCACGCTCCCCTCGTCGAAACCGCGGACGACCACCCACCGGTTCGACGGCATCTCCACGGTTGAGCTCAACTCATAGTGGCCCGGCATGAGCCATACGGTCTGAATCCAGGCGCTCGCCGCCACATAGTTCATCGCCGCATTGAGGCTGCTGAAATCGCCGCGACCGCCGACATCCACCACCAGCAGCGCGCCGCTGTCGAACACCGACCAGTCGGGAACGTTCAACGGAACATCCGGGCTGAGAAGCGAAAATGACGTTGTGTTCGTCGAGAACCATGTGCGCAATCGAATCGGAGGCGTGTGTAGCGCGGCCGCCGGAATCGGCGCCGTCATTCCGAGTACGTTGGTATCGCCCAGTGGCACCTGAAAGAGGCCACGGCTAACCGGCAATTCAAGCCAACCCGCCGGCGGCGAGCCAGGTGGCGATCCGTCGTGCGTCCACACCACATGGTCGTTCCCATCGAGCAACGCGAATTTGAAGTAACCCGTGCCGGTGATGGGTGTCCCGTGTACGGTGACCACCCCCTGATAACTGATGATTGGAGCCGCGACAGCCGCCGCCGCCGCCAGGACCAGAGCGGCGATTCCAACCCGCAACGGTCGATTCATGAATGCATCCTCCATATTGCACACCCTGCGGTCATGGTGCGCCCTCTCTTCGATTCTATTTCTCCACCCGCCTGAATTGTCAAGGGAGCCAACGGAATCGCCGCTCCTCGGCCGAGAGGTGCGCCCCAGCCTCTCCGGCACACCCCAGGCCACGAAAAAAAGCCGGCCAGCGCCCGCGCAGACGAGGCCCTCTCATGAGATCTCATCGCGCCCGGATGAACATCAGCCGATCGCTCAGTGGATGGGTTTGAGGGGTGAGACGAGAGCTCTAGATGCCGTGAGGAGCACGTGTGCCTCTTCCCAGTACCGCACCAGCCAGCTCTGCGCGCCGCAAAGCATGGCCTCGATGCTCGCGGACTTCGGCGCGGAATCGCTCAACAGTGACCGCGGCTCTCCATGGGCACAGGCTCCCGACAAGAAATCACAGCCACTTGGAAATCAATTCGTCGCGACGTCTGCGCATGTGCCTGCGCATGCGCCTGTCCCCAATCGAAACCGGGGACAGACACTGGCCGGAGAAACTCCGACCGCCACGCTCGGCTCGACCCGTGGAGGCCTCCCTGTTGTGTGAAACGAACACAGCGGCAAAGGATCAGCGGTTCGCCTGTCTGCGAACATCAGTGGCAGTCGGACCAACCGGGCCCCATCGGGAGCGGCATTTGGCAACCCCCTACGGTTCACCGCGACCACGGCCCCCAGTGAAGTACCTGTCGCCCCCCAGGCCGACTCCATGCCGGCGGACGCGTGGCGACGATCGCCGAGTGCCCCGCCGATGGTACGTGCCGGCGGTGCGTGCCTGTCCCCGGGAAGGGCTGGATGGACGAAACATTTGTTGTTGTTCGAGTGCGCGAGAAACATCGGCGAATGGCGCCGGGGCGTTGGCGCAAACAATACATGCCTCCCTTCCTCTGCGCCGGTATTGACTGCTCACTCCTCAACCGCGCCATCGGCTCGCGTAAACGTCCGGTTGACGCGCCTGCCCCCGTCGCTACATTATGCGACGGCCGCGCCGTCCGCGCGGCCGGGAAACACATCATGACGAGCGATGCGGCCTCCGCTACCCCGGCGTCCTCCCTGCGAGCGCGCGATCCGTTCACACTCGTGATCTTCGGAGCCACCGGCGATCTCACACACCGGAAGCTCTTGCCGGCGCTCTGCTCGCTCCACAGCCGCGGCCTGCTACCCCCCGACTACGCGATCGTCGGCTTCGCCCGCCGCTCCTACACCGATGAATCGTTTCGCGAGTGGATGGCCGACTCGATCCGGCGCTTTGCGTCGCGTCCGATTCCTGAGCCTCCCCTCGACGATTTTTTGCGCCACCTTTACTACCACGTTGGCGACATCGAGTCCGACCCGCAGGCCTTCGACTCGCTGCGCGAACGGCTTCAGCACACCCCGCCGTTTCCGCGCAACCATCTGTTCTATTTGTCGGTCAAAGCCGATCTCTTCGAGGTCATTATCCGCGCGCTCAGCGAGCACGGTCTGATCCGCACGCCCTTCGACCCGCTCTGGAGCCGAGTGGTCATTGAGAAACCGTTCGGGCGCGACCTGGCCACCGCCCGTGCGCTGAATCGCATGTCGCTCACCTATCTCGACGAGTCGCAGATTTATCGCATTGACCATTACCTCGGCAAAGAAACGGTCCAGAACATCCTTTCGTTTCGGTTCGCGAACGGGATTTTCGAGCCGCTGTTCAACCGTCAGTACGTGGACCACATCCAAATCACCGCCGCGGAAACCGTGGGGATGGAGAGCGGGCGCGGCGCGTTTTACGATGCGACCGGTGTGGTTCGCGACATGGTGCAGAACCACCTGATGCAACTGTTGTGCCTGGTTGCGATGGAGCCGCCCGCCCGCCTCACCGCCGATGCGATCCGAAACGAAAAGGTGAAGGTGTTGCAGTCCATCGTACCCATTGCGCCTGGCTGCGTGGACAGCGTTGCGGTTCGCGGCCAGTACACGGAGGGTACGATCGAGGGCCGTGCCGTCCCCGCGTATCGCGCGGAGGAACGCGTCGCGCCCGACTCGAACACGCCCACCTTCGCCGCCCTCCGGCTCGACATTGAAAGCTGGCGTTGGAGCGGCGTGCCGTTCTACCTGCGTACGGGAAAACGGCTGGCGCGGCGCGTGACCGAGATCGTGGTGCAGTTCCGCGTGCCGCCGCTCCAGCTGTTTGAGACCGTCGAATGTGTCGGCGATGTCTGCGACCTCACGGCCGCCCGGCCGAATCGGCTGATCTTCCGAATCCAGCCTGCGGAGGGCATCGCGCTGCGATTCTCAGCGAAGCGGCCCGGTATGCAGGTTCAGGTGGAAGACGTCGTGATGGATTTCCTCTATGCCGATCGCTGGCCCGGCGCGTTGCCCGAGGCCTACGAACGGCTCCTCCTCGATGCGATTCGCGGAGATTCCACGCTCTTCACCCGTTCAGACGAGGTCGAGGCCCAGTGGCGCGTCGTGGATCCGATCCTCCACGCCTGGGAGACGATGGACACCGGAGCGCCGTTGTATTTTTATCCGGCCGGCACTTGGGGGCCCCGCGAGGCCGCCTCGATCTTCGCGAACTACGATACCGAGTGGCACACGCCCGCCGCCGATGGCCCGCGTTAAGATTTCAGTTCGCCCCGTATCCCAACCGCTCAGCCGGGCACCTGATCGCCCCTCTTCGCGCCCCAACCGGCAAAAAACCCCCCGGTGGGAGCCACCGGGGGGTCTGGGCTGGGGAGGGATTGTGGGAATTTACCGACTCAGAAACCACTCACGCACGATCTGCTGGAACCGGGGATCGGAAGCCAACCCCGCGATGAGCAAACAGAACGAAGCAAACACCAGATACACGGACCAATGATGTTGGTGCGCCGCGGGACCGCGAATCGGACGAGCGATCGGCTCCCTCATCACGGATGACATCGTCACCTGCGACACACCGTCCGCCGAGTACCCATTGCTCACTTTCATCGCACAGCCCTCATTCCCGTACCCTGCCGCAGGTGGAGCAATATGCGTGCCAAATGCCGGATCGAGGCGCAGAACCCGTCATTCCCCGGCGGGTTCAAATCCACACAATGGACCTTACTACACTGATTACGAATAACTTATAAATACACACCATCATTCGCAAGCTCGTCGGCCTCTATCGTTTTTGAAATTATGAAGCGAAAAATATCAAGAAAAGTGACCGAACCGATCAAGAGCATGGCGGAACGTGGCGGCGGTACGGGCAGCGGTGCCCATCAAATAGATCCGCCTCGTCCCCTTCGGTCATGCCCGCAAGTGGAGCGATGCAGGAAGGGTCGTCGGTGCGCACATCGCCGACCCGACGGGAAACCGGCCATGATTGCATCACCTCGGCCGGGAATGGCTCCGCCCAGCCGGGCACACGATCTGCCGACGCGATCGCGGGATCGAGCCATTCGCTCAATCGTTCATCCGTGAGGATCACGGGCATTCGATCGTGCACGCGGGCCACCACCGAATTCGGCCGCGTCGTCGCGATCGCATACTCGATCGCGCCGTCCGGCGCCGCCGGCGCCCAGAAACCTGCGAACACAAACGGCCGGCCATCCGCGCGGGAAAAGTACCATGGCTGCCGAACCCGTCCCCGAGCGCTCCACTCAAAAAAACCGCTCGCAGGCACCGCGCAGCGCCGACCCGCGAGCCAGCGTCCAACCGGCCGCCCCGCGAGCACACTTTCCGCGCGAATGTTGATCAGCGGTGCCACGCCCGACGCCACGCTCCGCGAGGTCCGGATCCCCCATCGCGCGTGGACCAACCGGCAGCCGGCCGCCTCGGGGATCCCGACCACAGCCATTTGACCGGGCGCGATGTTGTAACGGGGATAGATCTCGTCTGGCAGCGCCGATGGATCCAAACCGAGAGCCGCGGCGACCTCGTCTTTGCGCAATGCAAAACTGTACCGCCCGCACATGGTCAAACCGCCCCGCGGCACGCCGTCGCCCGACCCCAAGCCATCACGTCTGGTAATACAGAATTGTCCTGTACAACCCGTGACAACAGACCAACGCATACAGCGCGGCCACGACGTCGTCGAGCACCACTCCCCACCCTCCGCGGAGCCTTTCGCATTCGCGTGCCGGCCACGGCTTCAGAATGTCAAACAACCGAAACGCCAGAAACACCATCGGCAGCACCCACCACGCACCCCGCGTCACGGGAAGACCGATCATGGCAATGGGAAACGATAGGTATTCGTCGGCGACGATCCGTCGGTCGTCCTTCACGCCGAGCCGACGCTCCGCCTCCCCGCACAGCGGCACCGCCGCCCATGCCAGCAGGAGAGCGATGATGGCCGGCGCCACCCATCCGCCTGGCAGCGCCGGCCAAAGCGCGGCGACGATCAACACGCCCGGAATCGTGCCGAATGTGCCCGGCATCCACGGGACCCGCCCGAGCCCCCACCCGCTGGCGGCCCACTCCACCGGGCTCCATGGACGCTCAAACGCGTTCATCGTGCGGCGCCGGCGGGCGGGTCCGCCACCGTCGGTGTAACCAAATCCATTGCTCCGGATGTGCGCGGACCTGCGCTTCAATCACCCGCGTGTAGCTCTGTGTGGCATCCCGTAGCGACTCCGGCTCGCGCCCCGCCGGCGGCTCCAACGGCGGCAGCACGCGGATACGGTGCCGTCCGTCGTGCTCGCGGTGTACGAACACCGGCATCACCGGCGCCCCCGTGTAGGCCGCCAGCACCGCGAGCCCCGTGGTCGTACACGCCGGCCGCCCGAAAAACTCCACAAACACGCCCTCATCGCGGGTCATGTTCTGATCCAACATGAACCCCAGCAGACGTCCCTCGCGAACGGCCCGGATGCAATCCCGGATCGAATTGCGCGGCGGCAGTACGTCCACACCAAACGAACGCCAACGATCGCGAATCCATGCGTCCGCCGCCGTGTTGCGCATGCGCTTCGCGACAGTTGACAACGGAAACCCAATCGCCGGCGCGGCGCAGCACAAGAGATCGAAATTGCCCAGATGCGCGGTCAGGATCAGGGCCCCCGTCCCTTGCGCGCGCGCCCGCTCGGCGTGCTCCATGCCCTCGATCCGAATCCGGTCCTCCACGAACCCGCCGATCCGTTCGGCCGTCAACCAGAGGGATTCGGCAACGTTCGTGCCCAGATGCCGAAACATATCTCGCACGATCCGACGTGCCCCACACTCGCCGACGTCGGGCAGACTGAGACGCACCGCCGCCTCGGCCTCCGTGCGACGCCGGCGGGATACCCACCACCAAACTCTGCCCACCCGTTCACCCCACCGGAGGGCTGCCTCGTACGGACGAGCCTGTATCCAGGTTTGAAGCCGGTTCAACCACACGATCAACGCCGCCCTCGGGTAGCCCGTCGGGACGGTACGGTCGGAATCGAACGCGGACATGGTCAGCCGGCGGCCGTGCCGGCCGGCTGCGAGAACATCAAATGGTCACCCTCGACGCGGACCTCGATGGTTTCGCCCTGCACGCCGCCCTTCAGGATGTATTCCGCCAGCGGATCCTCAAGGTATCGCTCGATCGCGCGGCGCATCGGCCGGGCGCCGAACTGCGGATTGAACCCCTTGTCCATGAGGAATTGACGAGCCTCAGGCGTCAAGATCAACTCAATGCGGCGCGCCGCAATCCGTTCCCGAACCTTGGCCAGCTCGAGATCGAGAATGCTCACGATGTCCTCGCGCCCGAGCGGACGGAACACGATGATCTCGTCAATCCGGTTCAACAGCTCCGGTTTGAAAATCCGCCGCGCCTCGTCGAGCATCCGCTGCTTGAGCGACTCATAGCTCTCATCGGCCGATGACGCACCGAAGCCCAGGGTGCCGCCCTTGCGAACCAGCTCGGCGCCGAGGTTCGAGGTGAGAATGATGATCGTATTCTTGAAGGAGACCGTGCGGCCGAGACCGTCCGTCAGTTTCCCTTCCTCGAGGATCTGCAACAGCATGTGCATGACGTCCGGATGCGCCTTCTCGACCTCGTCAAAAAGAACGATCGAGTACGGTCGCCGGCGCACTTTCTCGGTGAGCTGCCCCCCCTCCTCATATCCGACATAACCCGGCGGCGAGCCCACGAGCCGCGACGAGCTGAACTTCTCCATGTACTCGGACATGTCGATCTGGATCAGCGCGTCGGGATCGTTAAACATGAATTCCGCGAGCGCCTTCGCGAGCAGCGTTTTGCCGACGCCGGTCGGACCGAGAAACGCGAAGGAACCGATCGGCCGCCGCGGGTCTTTCAGGTCAGCCCGAGAACGCCGCAACGCCTTCGCCACCGCCGAAACCGCCTCCGACTGGCCCACCACGCGCCGCTCCAGTTCCGCCTCCATGCGAAGCAGCCGCGTCATATCCTCCTCACCCATCCGCGTCACAGGAATGCCGGTCCACTTCGCGATGACGTTCAGGATGTCGTCGGTGTCCACCGAGACAATCGTTTCGTCCCGCTTGCGCCGCCAGGCTTCGATCGCCGAGTCGAGCTCCTCGCGGCACCGCCGCTCCTCGTCGCGCCGACGAGCGGCCTCCTCGAAATCCTGCCGTGCGATCGCCGTTTCCTTCGCGCGCCTCGCCTCGTCAATGCGACGCTCGAGTGCCTTGATCTCCGGCGGCCGTGTCATGGTCCGGATGCGGGCCCGCGCCCCGGCCTCGTCGATGACATCAATTGCTTTATCGGGCAGGAACCGGTCCGTCAGGTATCGCGCGGAAAGTTCTGCGGCCAGCCGGACCGCCTCGTCGCTGAACTTGGCGTGGTGATGTCGCTCGTAGCGCGGACGGAGCCCCTCGAGGATCTGGATCGTCTCCTCGACCGTTGGCTCGCGCACCATCACGATCTGGAACCGCCGCTCGAGGGCCGCGTCCTTCTCGATGAATTTCCGGTACTCCGCGAGCGTCGTCGCGCCAATGCACTGGATCTCGCCGCGCGAAAGGGCTGGCTTAATGATGTTGGCCGCGTCCATCGCGCCCTCGGCCGAGCCAGCGCCAACCAGCATATGGAGCTCATCAATGAACAGAATCACGTTCTTGAGGCGGCGGATCTCATCCATCACCGCTTTCAGCCGCTCCTCGAACTGCCCCCGGTATTTGGTCCCCGCCACCAACAGCGCGAGGTCGAGCGTGACGACGCGCTTGTCGCGCAGCAGCTCCGGCACATCGCCCGCCGCGATGGCCTGCGCAAGGCCCTCGACAATCGCCGTCTTACCGACGCCAGCCTCGCCGATCAGCACCGGGTTGTTCTTCGTCCGCCGGCACAGGATCTGAATCACCCGCTCAATCTCCGATCCGCGACCGATGACGGGATCGAGCGCGTCCTTGGCCGCCAATTCGGTGAGATCGCGGCCGAACGTGCTGAGCGCCGGCGTCTTGCCGGCCTTGCGCGACGGCGCACCGCCCGGTGGAGCGCCGAACGGCTCGGCCACATCGCCCTCGTCGTCCGCCGACTCGCCGCTCGCCGCCGGTCCCGGCTCGAAGTCGGGATCGAGCTCCTTCATGATCGCGATGCGGGTTTTTTCGAGATCGATGTTCAGATTTTTGAGGATCTGCGCGGCCGCGCCCTCGCCCTCGCGAAGCAATCCCAGCAGGATGTGCTCCGTCCCAAGGTATGAGTGGTTCAGCGCGCGCGCCTCGCTCGCCGCCAACGCCAGCACCTTCTTCACACGTGGTGTGAACGGGATGTTGCCGATCGTCTTCGTCTCCGGCCCCACGCCGAGGGCCTTCTCGACCTCCATCCGCAGCATGTCGAGGTCCACGCCCATCTTGCGCAGCACCGAGACCGCCACCCCGTCGCCCAACGCGAGAAGTCCCAGCAACAGGTGCTCGGTCCCCACGAACCCGTGGTTGAACCGCTCGGCCTCCTGCTGGGCCAACCGCAGGACCCTCTGTGCCCGTTCCGTAAAGTTGTTCATCGTTTCGTCGTTCGACGCCGCCGCGGTGGATTCAACCACCCACGGATCAGACTCGCCCGGAACTCGTCGCGTTCACGAGAATCGAGCTCCCGACCCGCGAGAAGCTGTACGTGGCCCGGTTGGACCCACAGCAGCATACGGTCCACCGCGACCCGTTCCGGCCGATCCAACATACCCACGTCCACCCCCAGCCGCAAGGTCGACAGGTGAGCCACCGCCTCCCGGGCGCTGAGCAAATACGCGTTGGCGAGAATCCCCACCGCCCGCCCCACGTGGTCCCGCAGCGCGGTCTCCCGGCTCTTCAGCAAACGCCGCCGCGCATTGGTTTCGTGCTCCATCACTTCCCGGACGAGACCATCCAAGCGGCCGATCAGGGTCTCCTCACGCTCGCCCAGCGTCACCTGATTCGAAATCTGATACAGGTGGCCCACCGCCTCGCTGCCCTCACCCCAAAGCCCCCGCACGGCCATGCCGATCTTCTGAATGCCACGCACCACCTGGCCCATTTCCTCCAAGATTCCC
Organism: uncultured bacterium; assembly: GCA_938010045.1. Classification (GTDB taxonomy): domain Bacteria; phylum Verrucomicrobiota; class Kiritimatiellia; order PWTM01; family PWTM01; genus CAACVY01. Next base: position 718 of record CALLFZ010000017.1, on the reverse strand, counting down.
AGTCCGGCCAGGTGCAACATCACGCTCGCGCGCAAGCCCGTGCCGACGTTCGTCGGACACGCCGTCAGGTACCCCCATCGGTCGGAGAATGCGATCGGGGCAATGCCCTCCACCGCGCGGTCGAGGGCGCCCATGCGCTCCCAGAGCTCACCAAGACACAACCCGCGCCCCAGCGCCTGCAACCGGAGGTGGTCCTCCTCGTTCACCATCACCGATAAGGTGTGGTCGGTCCGAACCACAATCCCGCTGCCGCGGCTGCGCATCGCAAACTCACGGCTGGCCAGATGGCGCTCGACGAGAATCTGACGCTGTAACGACCCGAGCTCCTCGCCCCCTACCGCCACTGACGGATGCATCACCGGCAGCGCCGCCAGCCGCGGACGCAAGGAAGCCCAGATCTCGTCACATACCTCCTCCCCCGCCCGACCTGGAAACGGGCGCCCGGCCAGATTTCGCGCCAGCCGGATGCGGCTGCTCACCGCTATCTCGCCCCCGCCGATCCACCCCTCCTCCGCGGGCTCCAAACGAAGGAACTCCTCAAGCGTCACGGCGTATCCTTCGTCCGGCTGTGCGACGTCGTTCCACCGCGCAGGGCCGCAATGCGATCTCGAAGACGCGCGGCATCCTCATACCGCTCCTCGGCCACCGCCTGCTCGAGCTGCTGCTGGAGCTGCTGCACCGTCTCGCCCGATGCTTCCTCCGCCGCCGCGGCCGCGGC
>CALLFZ010000016.1 GCA_938010045.1 uncultured bacterium | reverse complement strand
GGGAGGTGGGGCGAGTCGGCGAGCCGATCCCAACCGAAGAGCGAGGGGGTGGATTCGAAGTTCATGCGGGCCTGATCCACCGCACCCACTACGCGCGTTCAGGCCTGACCGGCGAATGGCGCGGGGTCGTTGGGGCAAACGATGTTCGCCTCCCTTCGCCGGCACCTGTATTCGCCGTTCTTTTTCTACATCGCAATCGGCTCGCTTACGGAATTATCTCATTGCCGCCGCCTGCAATCTCAAGCGTTGGGCGCGGCGCGCGGCCTGGGAACTCGAAAGGAATGGGCCTCTCGGCGAGCGATACGCACCCGCGTAGGCGGCTTGAGGCCGTGCGCGAGGGCTTTACCCATGAAGCATACGCCTCGGGCGTCCGATGTATCGTTTCGCCGGGCCTTGCCGGCCTTATTTGCATTTTTCGCCATCGCCAACGTCGGACGTCATCGGATTTCAACATTGCAGAATTTCAGGGGTTTTTCAGCGGAATCGAATGTTTAGATGCGACCCCGGCTTGTTCTTTCGATGCGATGAAGGCCGGCGGCCCAAGGGCGCAGGCGGGGATACTGCTCGCGCACGGCGGCCAGCACGTGCAGGTCTGCGCGAGAAAATGCGCGGGAGGCAGCCTCCTCGAGGCGGATCCAAGCGACCGCGGCGCATCGCCGCGGCCTCGCGCGGCCCCGCACGGGACGGCAGACGTGCGCGTGCAGCGTGATCCCGAAATGCGAATACTGGTGGCGGACCCGAGTGACTTCGGGACCGACCTCGACCTCAATGCCGAGCTCCTCGATCAGCTCGCGCCGAATGCATTCGGGGAGCGTCTCGCCCGGCTCAACCTTGCCGCCGGGAAACTCCCAGAGGCCCCCGAGCATGGACTCGTCGGGGCGACGGGTAATGAGAATGCGGCCACGCACATCGAGCGTGACTGCCGCTCCCACCACCCAGTGCGGGCGCGGACCTCGACAGCGCGGACGGGGCACGGCCGTCGGATCGCCCCACAGGAAGGAACGGCAAACCGAACGAAGCGGGCAGACGCCACATCGCGGCCGGCGCGATTGGCATACGGTGGCGCCGAGTTCCATCCACGCCTCGTTGAACCGGCCCGGGTCGCGGCGCGACACGAGCGGCTCAAGACGCCTGCGGCAGTCGCCGGGCGAAAGATCAGAGCCGGCAAGTCGCGAAACCACACGGCGGACGTTGCCGTCCACCGCCGCCGTGGGGAGTCCAAACGCGAGACTGCCGACGGCCGCCGCCACGTACGGGCCCATGCCCGGTAGACGGTCGAGCACGACCCGATCGGAGGGCAATTGACCGCCGTGTCGCGCCACCACCTCCCGCGCCAGCGCGTGCAGCCGCCGAGCACGCGCGTAGTAGCCAAGACCCTCCCACGCCTTCAGCACCTCCGAGAGATCCGCCGCCGCCAACGCCCTCCACGATGGAAACCGCCGTAGGAACGGGCCGTAGTATCGTTCGACGGTTTCGACCCGCGTCTGCTGGAGCATGAACTCGGAAACCGTCACGCGGTACGGACTCCGGGAACGGCGCCACGGCAACGGACGCGCTTGCCGCTCGAACCAGCGGATCAGCCGCGCGAGGACCGCTCGCCGACGCCGCGCTTCGAGATCGAACAGCGATAATGACGCACCGGCGCCGCCCATCGACGGCGCCGGCGTCGTCGGCCGCGCGCACGGCATCAGATCTTGCCGACGAGATCCAGCCCGGGCTTCAGTCCCTTCTTGCCGGGCTCCCAGCTCGCCGGGCAAACCTCACCGTGCTTGGCGACAAACTGGGCCGCCTGGAGCTTGCGTAGCAGCTCCTTCGCGCTGCGGCCAATGCTGTTGTCATGAATCTCGATCGTCTTCAAGACGCCCTGCGGGTCCACGAGAAACGTCCCGCGCAATGACAGGCCCGCCTCCGGAATGTAGGTGCCGAACTCGCGGCAGAGGTTGCCGGTGGGATCCGCGATCATCGGGAAGCGGATCTTGCGGATCGCCTTCGAGGTGTCGTGCCACGCCTTGTGCACGTAAACAGTGTCGGTGCTGACGCTGAGCACCTCCGCATCCAACTTCTGAAACTCGGGGTACAGGTCCGCCATCTCCTCCAGCTCCGTCGGGCACACGAACGTGAAGTCCGCCGGATAGAAGAACAGGACCAGCCAGCGGCCGCGATAGTCTGAAAGCCGCACGGTCTTCACTTCGTCATTGTGGTAGGCCTCGAGCTCGAGGTCCGGAATCACGTGTCCGATTCGCACCATGGGATGTTCTCCTTTCTTTTCTTCGTTTTTGCACCAATCCATCGCAGAATCTAACCGCGTTCGCGCGCTTTTCAACTGGGAAGAACGTGAGCCGGTTGTGCTGTTGGGGATAAACGGCAAATACCGGTGTCGACGAAGGAGGCCGTTGGGGACAGGCACCCTGGACTCCCTGGGCCGGTAGGGGCCGGAAGGGACAGGCACCTCGCGGACTGTTGGGACGGCGTTGGGGACAGGCACAACACCGGCCGCCGCTGTAGCTCCGGCGCTCCGCCGCCGGAGCAACGCGCAAGTGCCCGTCCCCAGTGTTCGGTCCCCGTCTTCGATTGGGGGCTGGTGGGGACGGCTGGGGGGACAGGCACGAACTGTCGCCCGGACACTCGGTGATAGACGCCTTCCCATCAGCCGCCATGGAGCCCTCATGGGGACAGGTACCTTTCTGGGCCAGTGCCTGTCCCCAGTCCAGTCCCCAGTCCACTCCAACGGCCGCTGTAGTTCCGCCGGTCCCCCGGCGGAAGATTTTGGGGAGAACGCTGATGGGGACAGGCAGATATGGCAGATATTGTTCTGATGATGATGGGGACAGGTACATATTGTTTGACCCACACGCGCAAGAACCGCCAATTTGCGACCCCCTGTTTGATTTTGCCCCATGGTCGGGGCACCATCCTACTTGATTGTGAGCATGACGGGATTCGGCGAAACCATGACCGACCGCGACCACCTCGCCCTCCTGCCCGTGCCGATGCGCTGGGTAGGACCGATCCGGTTTGCTGGAGGCGCGCTGTCGGGCGAGATCCGAGTGCCACTGGCCACCTACGAAGCTCCGCTGTGGCCGTCGGTCCAACGGGGTGCGCGGGTCACGTGCGCAGGCGATGGCATCGCAGTTGCCGCCCAGTCCGCCGGCATGACGCGATCCGTCGTGGTCGAGGCGCCGGACGCGCTGCGCGCGGTGGCCATCGCGGAGGGTATCCGCGCGCGAGAGGGGGAGCTTGCCCAGGCGGCCGAAGCGGGCAGCCGACATGCGCGGTTCCGCGCCCTCCACATCGAGACATGCGGCCGCCTGGTCTTTATTCGGCTCGCCATGCTCACCGGCGACGCCGCCGGCCACAACATGACCACCCGCGCCGCGCAGCAAGTCTTGGACTGGCTGGTGGGCGTCTGGCCGGACCTTCGCGCGGTTTCGGTGTCCGGCAATTATTGTACAGACAAAAAAGTCTCGGCCATCAATGGCCTACTCGGCCGCGGATGGCGCGCCGTTGCAGAGCTCGTGGTGGATCGGGACACCTGCCGTCGAATTCTCAAAACCGATCCCGAGGCGATCGCCGATCTGAACGTTCGAAAAAATCTGATCGGATCCCATCTGGCGGGGTCGGTCCGCTCAGCCAACGCCCACTTCGCAAACATGCTGTTGGCGTTCTACCTCGCGACCGGCCAGGATGCGGCCAACATCGTGGAGGGTTCGCAGGGAACCACGCTCGCATTTGTGGAGAACGGCACCCTGCGGTTCTCGGTGACACTCGTTAACCTCATCGTCGGAACCGTGGGCGCGGGTAAAGATAGAGAACCGGTGCGGGAACATCTCCGGCGGCTCGGATGCCTCGACGATCGGCCCCTAGGGGAGAATGCGCGGCGGCTGGCCGCGATTGCGGCCGGCGTGGTGTTATGTGGAGAGCTGTCGCTGCTGGCAGCGCTCGCGACGCCCGGCGAGCTGGTCCGCGCGCATTTCGCGATCGAACGGCGGGGCCGCGGCGGCGCAGAAAGGACCGGCCGGTGAACCTGCCGAACACCCCAAGCGCCGACGGCGCCACGCGGCGCCGCAAGGAGGAGGCGATCGAAATCCTCCGCGCAGATCCCGCCACCGACCGCGAACGCCATTATTTCGACCGCATTCGACTAACGCACCGCGCGCTGCCCGAGGTGAACCTCGATGAGGTGGATACCTCTGTCGAATTCCTCGGCCGGCGACTGTCGTTCCCTCTGCTCATCTCCTCCATGACCGGCGGGTCGTCCGATCGGTTACGACGCGTGAACCGGAATCTCGCCGTCGCCGCCGAGGCCACGGGCGTCGCGATGGGTGTGGGCTCCATGCGGGTCATGCTCGAGCACCCGGAGGCCGCCGACAGCTTCGACCTTCGACCGGTGGCGCCGACCGCCGTGCTCATGGCCAACCTCGGCGTGGCCCAGCTCGCGCGCGGCTGGGGTATCGACGAGTGCCGCCGCCTCGTGGACCACCTGCGCGCGGACGCGTTGATCATCCACTGCAATCCGCTGCAGGAGGCGATTCAGCCGGAGGGACAGCCGCGCTTCCGGGGCGCCCTCGAGCGAATCGGCGAAATCGCCGCCGCCCTGCCTGTCCCCGTAATCGTAAAGGAGGTCGGCGCGGGGCTTTCGCCGGCCGACGCTGAACGTTTGCTGGCGGTCGGAGTCCGAATCCTCGACGTTGCCGGCGCGGGGGGCACCTCCTGGAGCCGCATCGAAGATCACCGGCGCCGTGGGGCGGGCATGGACGACCACTTAGGTGAAACCTTTCAGGATTGGGGTATCCCAACGCCGTTGGCGCTGCGGCTCCTGCGGCCGTTTCGCCCCCGCGCGACGCTGATCGCCTCCGGCGGGATTCGCAACGGCGTGGACATCGCGAAGGCCGTCGCGCTCGGCGCAACGCTCGCGGGCATCGCCCGGCCGTTGCTGGCGCCGGCGATGGACTCGGTCGAACGCGTCCGCGCCGTGATCGAACGGTTGCGCCGCGAGTTCGCGCTCGCGATGTGGCTCTGCGGTGCGGCCCGGTTCGAGGACCTGTTCGGTCGTGACGACCGGTTGCTGCCAGAGGAGACTCTATGGAGCGGATGAAGGTCGGCATTGACCGGATCAGCTTCTACTGTCCTGCGTATTTTCTCGATCTGCGGTCCCTTGCGGCCGCGCGCGGCGCGGATCCATCCAAATACTTGCGGGGGCTCGGGCAGGAACGCATGGCCGTTGCCCCGCCCGATGAGGACATCGTCACCATGGGCGCGAGCGCCGCCCTGCCGATACTCGAGGCCGACGGCGCAGACGATCTTGACTGGCTGCTCTTCGCAACCGAGACCGGTGTGGACCAGTCCAAGGCCGCGGCGATGTTCGTGCATGGATTGCTCGAATTGCCCGCGGCCTGCGCGGCGATCGAGATCAAGCAGGCCTGCTACTCCGGCACCGCGGCACTGCAGTTCGCCTGCGCGTGGGTCGCCGCCCACCCTGACCGCGCCGTGCTCATTGTGGCGGCGGACATCGCGCGCTACGAGCTCGGCAGCCCCGGCGAACCGACGCAGGGCGCCGGCGCAGTCGCGTTCCGCGTCTGCTCCAACCCGAGGCTGCTGGCGCTCGATCCCGTCCGCGGCGCGCACGCGGAGGACGTGATGGACTTCTGGCGACCCAATTACCGCGAGGAGGCGCTGGTGGACGGCCAATACTCGACGCGCGTGTATCTGAACAGCCTCGCGGCGGCCTGGCAACGCTACCGCGCCGCCGGCGGCCGCGCGCCGGAGGAATTCGCCCGCCTCTGCGTGCACCTGCCGTTCACGCGCATCGCCGAAAAGGCCGTCGCGCAGCTTCAACGTGTGGCAGGTTGGCCCGCGTGGACCGACGCGGAGATTGTCGCCCGCCTCGCCGACGGGTTGCGCTACAACCGGCAGACCGGCAACACCTACGCAGCCTCGTTGTACGAGTCCCTCGCCGCTACCCTCGACACCGCCACAGAGGACCTCTCCGGCGCGCCGATCGGCCTCTACAGCTACGGCTCTGGCTGCGCCGCGGAGTTCTTCAGCGGCGTCGTACAGCCGGGCTACCACGACGCCCTCTTTGCGGCCGCGCACGCGCGACGACTCGAGGACCGCCTTGAACTCGACTGTCGCCAGTATGAGGATATCGTTCAATTACCGCTGCCGCGGGACGGTCGGGACCATGTGTTCGCGCAGTACCGCACGGGCCCCTTCCGGTTCGCGGGCATGAGCCTGCACAAGCGGGTATACGAACGGCTATGAAGGCGATCGCACCGGGCAAATTGATCCTGAGCGGCGAGCATGCGGTGGTATACGGCCGGCCCGCGCTTGCAATGGCGATCGATCGCAGCGCGGTCGCTGAAATCGAGACCGGTACCGATGGCGGCGACGCGCGCGTTTGCTTCCAGCTTGGCGACTTCCAGGTGCGAGAATCGTATACGGTGATGGCGCTTCGAGATTTTCAGCGGCGCATACGTCGCAACTACGAGCTGTTTCTCGAAGGTCGCCTCACGATCCGCCAAGTGCTGCGCAAGCCGATCGAGCTGATCCAATATGCGTTCATCATCCTTCTCGACGGCCTGCACCTGAAGCTCAGCCACGGCCTCGACATTCGTCTGAGATCCAACATCCCGATGGGCTGCGGCTTGGGCTCCTCCGCGGCAACGATCCTGTCCGTGCTGCGCGGCATCGGTCATTATTTCCGCGTGGAGTTCCGGCCCGACTGGTACTACGAGTACAGCCTCGAGGTGGAACGCCTGCAGCACGGTCACCCGAGCGGGGTCGACACCTATATGTCCCTCCACGGGGGCTGCGCGCGCTTTCAGGCCGGCCGCGCCGAACGGCGTCCCCTGCCCCGACTAACGCTCACCTTGGTCCAGACCGGCACGCCGGAGTGCTCCACCGGCGAATGCGTCGCCGAAGTGCGCCGGCGCGTGGGCGAGTCCTCTGGCATCTGGGACGACTTCGGCGCGGTAACCGCGCGTATGGAGACGGCGCTCGACCGCAACGATTTCGAGGCGCTCCGCGGCGTGGTGCGCGAAAACCACGTGCTGCTGCGCCGCATCGGCGTGGTACCGGACCGCGTGCACAGCTTCGTCGAGGCCGTCGAGCGCCGCGGCGGTGCCGCAAAGGTGTGCGGGGCGGGCGCGGTCGCAGGCGACCGTGCCGGCATCGTGTGGGTTGTCGGCGACGTACCCCTCGCCGATCTCTGCCAAACCTTCGGTTACTCCCTCATCACCGCGCGTGGCGAGCCCCTCGGCGCCCGCATCGTGTAGCAGGCGCGAGGCGTTGTCGGCCGCCCACGTCCGCCCCACTTTTCCGGTCCTCCCCCACGCAGAAGAATTCGCCGGTCTACGCGGCAACTCTTCTATACTCGCGCGCTCCTCGCCCGCCGACAGCGGCTCGTCTTCCAACAGCTAGGCCCTTCGGAGTCTCGGCCGCCTCGGCGACACCCTCGCGTTTCGGCGTTTCGCTCGCCCGAAGCAGAACGGTCCCTCCCCAGCCGGTGAGCCTCCTCCAGTCCGGCCGGCTATTCTACGCATCCAGCCAACGTTACTCTCTGTTCCAGTCTGAGAAACCCTCGCAAAATCGATTCAATTGGGCGGAGTACACTATGGGGAACAAGCGGCAAATAAAAATGTTGGCGAAGGCGAAGGGTGGCACTCATCGTTCACCCCAACGACCCCACGCCATTCGCCGGTGTTTCCCGCTGCTTCCCCAAACCACACGAGTGTTTCGACCATCCGCCCTCCCTGGGGACAGGCACCTCGCCACCTCTGGGACCTCTGGGGACAGGCACCTCGCCATCCGTTAGGCGGCCTGGCGCAGGTTGCGCAGGTTGGGGACCGCAGGTTGGGGACAGGCACAACACCGGCCGCCGCTGTAGCTCCGGCGCTCCGCCGCCGGAGCGCCGCGCAAGTGCCCGCGCAAGTGCCTGTCCCTAGCGCGCAAGTGCCTGTCCCCAGCGATCATGGGATCATGGGGACAGGCACCTCGCTGGACCTGCGATCGCTGCGCCGTAGGCTCGGGGTGGAACCCGACCCTCCAACGGCCACTGTAGCTCCGCCGGTCCTCC
>CALLFZ010000015.1 GCA_938010045.1 uncultured bacterium | reverse complement strand
GGCTCGCGACGCCGGAGGCCGCCCCCGACGCGGGAGCGAAGAAAACGACCCACGCCTACGCCTCGCACCTCGCCCCGCAACTGGTCTGGGCCGGCAAGGCCAAGCACACCTCCGTTGAGGTGCCGACTGTCTCGCTGCACGTCCACGAGCGCATTGCCCCCACGACCATCATCGAAGCCGTGCGCAAGAAAAACGGCCGCCTCAAATACGGCTCCCACTTCCAGCCCTTCGCCAACAAGCGCGACGTGACGGACGGCAAGGACGAAGACCTGACCCAAGAGCCGAAGCAGATCCGCGCCTTCCGCGACACCTGGGAGCTGGGCATCCACTCCCACCTCACGTATCTGCGCGACCGGCTGCTCCTGGCGCGGGAACTCTTGACCGAGAGCGGCAGCATCTTCGTGCCCATTTCCGATGAGAACGTCCACCGCGTGCGCTGTCGGGGGGAACCGGGCGCACAAGTCGCGACGGGTCCATGGCCGACATCGCCAGGATGAGTGCACCGCGCCTCCGCGCAGGCCAGATCTTCACCGGCCCGCTCTACAGCGAGCCGATGCGGGTGGAGACCGTGCGCGAGAACGGCCCCGAGACATGGGAGGTTGGGCTCGTCGGCACGCAATCGGAGCAATTCCGCAAGGTCACCCTGACGCGGCACGAGCTCGAGAGCCTCACCATCCTGGACGCGCAGCACACCTTTGACGCTGACGACCGAGGCGAACAACCTGGAGTGGTTCACAACCGGTCATGATTGCATGAGGTAGAAGATGGCAAGTCAAAAGAACCACGCTCCCACCACCAACGGCGCCACGGTCGGCTACGAGGCCGAGCTCTGGCGGATGGCCGACGCCCTGCGCGGGTCGATGGACGCCGCCGAGTACAAGCATGTCGGCCATTGCCCATCATCGAATGCCGGGATGCTGAAGTGACGGAACACGACGTCTGGAGATTCGAGTGGTGCTGGCCCGGCGCCTGCGCGAGGCGCTGGCGCGCCTCAACTCCGATCTTCCCGCCGAGACGCTGGAGGACGCCGTCCGCAAGATTACCCGGCCCGAAGGGGCGGACCTGATTCCACGTAACCGCGCGCTGCACCGCATGCTGGTGGACAGCGTGACGGTCGAATACCGCGACGCCGAGGGCGCGATCCGCAGGGCTCAGGTGCGAGTGATTGATGTCGATGATCCCGACAACAACGACTGGCTGGCGGCTACAACGAGGTACTGGTCATCTCCGAGGGGGTCGGGCCCGCGTCGGGACACTCACCGCTGGGCGTGAGTGGTTCAAACCCTGGCGCGCGATCGGCGGCGACACGCTGGCTCCGGAGACATTTCCGCAGTTACAGGTGGTCATCGAGGGGCTGTTCGCCAAGCGGCGCTTCCTCGACTTGTTGCGGGACTTCCTCGTCTTCGAGGACGACGGTAGCGGCCGGCTGGTCAAGAAGATGGCGGGTTACCACCAGTTCCACGCCGTGCAGGTGGCGGTGGAGGAAACATTGCGCGCAGCGGCGTTGGCGCGGGACGGCCGCGTGGCCGAGCTCGGCGGCCACTACGAGGCAAGCGGCAAGCCCGGCGGCAAGCCGGGCGACCGGCGCGTCGGTGCGATCTGGCACACGTAGGGTTCCGGCAAGAGCCTGACGATGGCGTTCTACGCTGGGCGCATCATCCGCGAGCCAGCGATGGAAAATCCGACGATTGTCGTGCTCACCGACCGAAACGACCTGGACAACCAGCTTTTCGGCACCTTCTCCCGCTGCCGGGAGCTGCTACGCCAGCCGCCCATTCAGGCGGTAAACCGACAGCATCTTCGGAAGCTGCTTCGGATTGCGATTGGCGGCGTGATCTTTACGACCATTCAGAAATTTTTGCCGCCTGACCCCTCACCCGTTCCCTCTCCCAGTGGAAGAGGGGCCCGGGGTCAGGATCCGCTATCCCAACGAAGGAACATCGTCGTGATCGCGGATGAAGCCCACCGTAGCCAGTACGACTTCATTGACGGCTTCGCCCGCCACATGCGCGATGCGCTGCCCAATGCCTCGTTCATCGCCTCCACCGGAACGCCCATCGAACTGGCCGACCGGAACACTCGCGCGATCTTTGGCGACTACATCAGCATCTACGACATCCAGCGGGCGGTCGAGGATGGTGCGACTGTCCCGATCTACTACGAGAGCCGGCTTGCGAAGCTCGACCTTCCCGAGGACTTGAAGCCGAAGATTGAGGAGGAGTTCGAGGAAGTCACAGAGGGTGAAGAGGTCGACCGCAAAGAGAAGCTTAAGAGTAAGTGGTCCCAGCTGGAGGCCATCGTCGGGGCCGAGGGGCGGCTTCGGCTCATTGCACGAGACATCGTAGAGCATTTTGAGAAGCGGCTGGAGGTCATGGACGGCAAGGCGATGGTCGCATGCATGAGCCGCCGCATCTGCGTTGACTTGTACAACGAAATCATCAAGCTCAGGCCCCGCTGGCACCACAAGGATGACGACAAAGGTGTCGTGAAGGTCGTGATGACGGGTTCGGCCTCGGACCCCCCGGAGTGGCAGTTGCATATCCGGAGCAAGGAGAGGCGAGAGTTCCTCGCCCGGCGTTTCCGCGACCCCAACGATCCCTTCAAGATGGCGATCGTCCGGGACATGTGGCTGACTGGGTTTGATTGCCCCAGCCTGCATACGATGTATCTGGATAAGCCCATGCGGGAACACGGCCTCATACAGGCGATCGCGCGTGTCAACCGCGTATTTCGTGATAAACCCGGGGGACTGGTGGTGGACTACCTGGGCCTGGCGCACGAATTGAAGGCGGCCCTTGGGACGTATACGGAAAGTGGCGGGACTGGCCGCACAGCGATCGCACAGGATGAAGCACTAGCGGTCTTGCGGGAGAAGTACGAGGTTTGCCGCGATCTGTTCTATGGATTTGATTGGTCGGCGTGGAAGACGGGGACACCCCAAGAAAGGCTATCGCTCCTGCCCGCTGCCCAGGAGCACATCCTCGTACAGGAGAGCGGGAAGGATCGCTATCTGCGCGCCGTGCGAGAGCTGTCTCCGGCGTTCGCGCTGGCCGTGCCGCACGAGGAAACGCTTCGCATACGCGACGACGTGGCCTTCTTCCAGGCCGTCCAGGCCGTCCTCGCCAAGCGAGCGCCAGGTGAAGTCAGAACGGAGGAGGAGCTTGACCACGCTATTCGCCAGATCGTCTCCCGCGCCGTGGCCCTTGAGGGCGTCGTGGATATCTTCGCGGCAGCGGGCCTGAAGCAGCCCGACATCTCCATCCTCTCCGACGAGTTCCTGGCCGAGGTGCGCGGCATGCCCCAGCAACACCTCGCCGTGGAGCTGCTCCAGAAGCGGCTCAAAGGGGAGATCAGCAGTCGTCGTCGCAGAAACGTCGCGCAGGCGCGCTCCTTTACCGAGATGCTGGAGCAGACGATCCGCCGCGACCAGAACCGCGCCATCGAGGCGGCGCAAGTGATTGAAGAACTCATTCGGCTAGCTCGACAGATGCGGGAAGCGGACGCCCGCGGTGAGCAACTTGGTCTCACCGAGGAGGAACTCGCCTTCTACGACGCGCTGGAGACGAACGACAGCGCGGTCAAGGTCTTGGGCGACGAGACCCTGCGCGCTCTCGCTCGCGAACTGGTTCGGACGGTCCGCAACAACGTCACGATCGACTGGACCCTGCGCGAGAACGTGCGGGCCCAGCTCCGCGTGCTCGTCAAGCGGATCTTGCGCAAGTACGGCTATCCGCCCGACAAGCAGAAGAAGGCGACGCAAACGGTGCTGGAGCAGGCGGAGGTGCTATCGGCAGAATGGGCGGCGGCATGAGAGGGATCTACCCCTTCCATCCGGCCACGCTCTCGGTCGTTCAGCGCAAGTGGCAGGCGCTTCCCCAGCACCAGCAGACCCGCGGCACCTTGGCGATGCTCGCCCAGTGGATCGCCTGGGCCTATCGCGACGGGTTCCCCACAGCCCTGCGAACTGGAGGACGTGGGGCTTGCAGACAAAGTACGCATTCAATGATCGGTAGGTTCCGTGGAAGACCCATGGACCAGTTATTGGCAATCCGCGGCGCGGGCCATCGAGCGACGATACACGCATCCGCGCCGATGGGGGCGACGACTCGCCGTGCGTCAAGCGGGTCGGGCGCAGACCACGTCATGCCACTGCGGATCGAAGACGAGCCTCCCTCCCCCAACGCGCACAGCGCGATCAGACCATCGGCCTGCCCACCCCAACCTGTGGGTTGATTATTTCGACTCGGTCGGTTGGAGCGCCGCGAGTTTGCCCAGATCAATCTGATCCATCACCGCGCGGATCTCTTCGAACTTCACGCCGGATCCGCGAACGGAGACCATCAGACGCCCGCCGAGGAGTACCTCCAGCTTTCCGGAACGGAGTTGCTGGTCGTACTCTTCATGAGCCTTGTACGCCTTGTACTTCGTCGTCCGCTCGAATCCTCGATCCGTTTCGCGGTCAACATCGGCGCTCACCCAGGCAGCCTGCGCGAATGCGCCAAGTCCACCCAGGCCGCCCAGATCGCTGTACTCGACCTCAATGCGGGCGCCGTTCGCCCCCTCATATGTTGCCTCCGCCCGCGAGACGGTCATGCCCATCGCGCCGCTTCGCTCGGCCGAGGCGCCCACTCTCTTCCATCCCTTCAGTTCGGCCGGCAGCAGACCCTTGAGCTCCCGATGGTCCAGCAGAGCGGTCGGTGCCGCCTGTTGCTTCGCGACACCCATCGCCTTGAACAAAGCATCGAGCCCCTGCTGAACGGCCTCTTGCTCCGGCGGCGGCGCGGGGTTCCTCGCCGGCCTCTGCGCACCCGCTGTCGCCACGGCCACCAGCCACGCGAACACCGCAGCACCTATGGACATATTCATCAGGTTCTCCTTCTCGTGAACGGACCGCCGACACCGTTAATGCTACAACCTACGCTGGAATTCGAACAAATCAACAGCTCATCGCTCGTTGGACGTCCGCCGCGGTTCCCACAGGTCCCGGCAACTCGCTCGGGTTGTGCGGGTGGTCACCTACGTGCGATACGGAACGCGCGGCGAGAAACAGCGCGGCGCCACCCCGTGGTCGCCGCGGTGGGCGTTGGGAGCCAGCGCGGGATCATCGGGTCCGCCGGAGGTCGTAGCAGAGGACGAGCTCCTGGTCCCTCAAATACAGTCGGCCGTCCGCGATCACCGGGTGTGGCCAGGCCTTCAAACTACTCCGATTCGGCTGCTCAAACCGCCCACGCTCCCGATACGCCGTCGGAACGGCCTCAACGAGCGCCACCGGGCCGTTCTCGCTGCGGACGTACAGACGCGAGCCGGCCGCCGAAACGGACCCCTTTCCCACCGAGGGCGCCGTCCACGCCACGCGGCCGCTCTGGAGCTCCACACACCACAACTGGCTCGCGCCCGTCCCGTACAAATGGCCATCCACCAACACCACGCCGCCATGATGGTTCTGGAACTCCTTGAGAAACCAGAGCGGCTGCACCTCAAATTCTTCGCCCCGCCGGACAATTCGCGCCGCGCCGCCGCCCGTGTTGTATGCGGATGCCGCGAACACGATGTCGCCCTCGACAATCGGCGTGGTGCAATTTGCCACTGGGCTGGCGGGCGCATCCCACGCCCACAACAGACGGCCATCCGCAGCGGCCACGCCGACCACACCCCCATCGAGGAACTGCACGTACTGCCGTACGCCGCCGATCTCCGCCGCGACGATCGAGGCATAGCCCGCCGTCGAGTAGGCGCGGCGCGGACGCCGCGCCCCGGGCTCTGTCTCGCGCACACGCTGCACGGCGCACGTCCACACCGTAGCGCCCGTGATGCGGTCGAGTGCCACGATCGTGACAGCCGGCCCGCCGGGCGTACAGATCACGCGGTCGCCATCCACGAGGGGCGACTCCGCATACGCCCAGGGCCCACACTGCCCGCCCAGCTCCTCCACGAGGTCGCGAACCCATACCCGCGCGCCATCCTCCGCTCGCGCGCACAACACTTTGCCGTCGGAGCTGATCACGTAGAGCCGCCCATCCGCCCACGTCGGCGTCGAACGCGGCCCCGGATAGCCGCCGCGCATGCGTCCGACGGCGGTCGCCCAAATGCGCCGCCCGTCGCGCACATCGAGCGCGATCAAGCTTTCGTCCTCACCCTCGATCGCGCCCAGCAGAAACAGCCGGTCTCCCACCTTCGACGGCGTCGAGAAACCCCGGCCCGCCTCGCGTGACGACCACACAAGGGGCGGTCCGCCGGCAGGCCATTCCGTCCACAGCCCCGCGCCGTCCACCACGCCGGAGCGATTCGGCCCCCGCCACTGCGGCCAATCGCCGTCGGCCCAACTGTCCGCGGCGAGTACCGCCGCCACGCTCATCATCGACCTGAACCACACGCGCATGACGATCTCCATTCCAGCATCACGCTGTGAACATCGAACGTTTGAACATCGCGCGGATTGTGGTCCGCTTCACGAGACCCGCCGTTTGCGACGACGGCAGGCGTCCGGCATGATGGCCGCCCATGCGAATGGAGTCCGCCGCCATCGCTCTCGCCACCCGCCTGCGCCGAAGGCTCGCGGAGCGGCTCGTACTCGCGCGCGGAACCGACGGGCTCTGGCGTGGCCGCCTGGCCGACAGCGCACTGGCGACCGCCGTCGCGGCGCTCGCACTGGCTCGGGCTGGCGACGACGCTGACTCCGCGCGCATCGCGCGAGCCGTTCGGTGGCTAACCACCCACGCCAACCCCGACGGTGGCTGGGGCGACTGCCCGGCGGCCCCCTCCAACCTCAGCGCGACACTGCTCGTTCGCTGCGCGCTCGAACCGATTGCGCCCCACCCCGCCGCCATCGCATCCGCCGATCGTTGGATCGCCCGGCGCTTCGGCTTCGCGCCATCGTCCGATGCACTCGCCGATGCGATCCTGCGCGCCTACGGCGACGATCGCACCTTCTCCACGCCGATCCTGGCCGTATGCGCCGCGACCGGTCAGCTCGGCGGCTCCGTCCCTGCCGAACAGTGGGCCCGGGTGCCGCCGCTACCTTTTGAACTCGGCGTGTTGCCGCACCGTCTCCTCGCGAGACTGGGCGTGCCGGTGGTCAGTTACGCCCTGCCCGCCCTCATCGCGCTCGGCTGGGCCCGCCATCGCCGCACATCCGCCGCACGTCCCGCCCGCCTCGCGAGGCTGCGCGAACGGTTCGCGCCGGCGGCTTTGCGGCGGCTTGCGCGTCTTCAACCGACCACCGGTGGATTTTTGGAGGCCGTGCCGCTGACCGCGTTTGTCGTCATCGCACTTGCCGAGGGCGGCGCACGCGACCATCCCGTGGTCCCGCGGGCGCTCACCTTCCTGCGCGAACTTCAACGTGCTCACGGAGCTTGGCCCATTGATCGCGATCTCGCGCTGTGGCTATCCCATCAGTCCGCAGCTCTTCTGGCCGCCGCCGATGCGCGGGGCGAACTTTGGCCGGCCTCCGAACGCGCCGTTGTTCTCGCGCGAACGCTGGACAGCCAGTGGGCCCGTCCCCACCCGTTCACGGGCGCGGCGCCGGGCGGGTGGGCGTGGACGGACCACGACGGCGGTGTCCCCGACGCCGACGACACCTCCGCCGCGCTGCTGGCGCTCCATGCGCTGGCTCCGCACGATCCGCGCGTTCTTCGCGCCGCCGAGGCCGGCGTGCGCTGGCTCCTGGATCTACAGAATTCCGATGGCGGCCTGCCGACGTTCTGCCGCGGCTGGAGCCGTCTGCCGTTCGACCGAAGCTGCCCCGACATCACAGCCCATGCGTTGCGCGCTCTCTCAGCCTGGGCCGATCACCTGCCGCCGAAGCTCCGTCCGAGAATCAAAAACGCCAACGCACGCGCGACGAGGTTTCTCATCACGACGCAAGGTGACGACGGCACGTGGCAGCCGCTCTGGTTCGGTCACCCGCTGGCCGCCGACGCGGCCAACCGGACACTCGGCACGGCCATGACGCTCACGGCCCTCGCCTCGTTCGAGCACTCCAACGTGGGTCGAGAGGCGCGCAACCGCGCTCTCCGATGGCTGCTCGATGCGCAGCATCCAGCCGGCGGATGGGGGCCGGCAGTCGGCATCGAGCCATCCGTCGAGGAAACTGCCTGGGCCCTCACCGCGCTCGCGACATGTGCCGAGACGCCCTGGCGCGCGATCCAGCGCGCACTCGAATGGCTCGACGAACGATGGTCGGCCGACGCACCCCCGCCTCCCGCGCCGATCGGCCTCTACTTCGCCCGCCTCTGGTACACCGAGGAGCTCTATCCCTTGATCTTCAGCCTCCGCGCCGCGGTTGCGCTCGCTCGACGATTGGGCTGTGCGGAAGCCGCGCCGCCACGATGCGTCGCGTAAATGCGCGCGCTGCCGCCTGTGCCCCCGCGCCGCCGTCCTCACGCCGCCGCCACCGACTTCGTCCCCACATGGGGCGCCGAAGGCCGCCGCTGGTCCCAACATTGGACGCGACGAGAACACCCGCGGCCGCGCAGTGGCGGCGCTCAGCGCAGGTTGTAGCGGCCGGGCGAGATCACGCCGTCCGGATCGAACACGTCCTTCAGGCGCGCGACGACCTGCCAGAACGTATCCTCCGGCCGCACCACGAGGTCCATGCTGCCCAAGCCCACGCGGTACGGCGGACACCCCCTTCGCAGCAGCTCCACCTCGGCTTCGCGAATCGCGCGTTGCGCCCGCTCGACCTGCGCCGGATCGTTGCGGCGAAACGCGAGGCTGATCACGCCCTCCATCGAGCGATCGTCGAGCAAGTTCACGGTGATCGCGGCCTCGAACCCCTGCGCCGCGAAGATCCGGCGCACGTCCTTGAGCGCGCCGGCCACAAAGGGGCCCTCGGCGGGCAGGATCGGCAGGCAATAGAGCAGTCCCGCGGTGCCCTGATCCGGATCCTCCGACCGCACCGGCGCCCCGCCGAGCGGCCATTCCACGGCGGGAAGGGTATCGTTGGTTGGAATGCCGTGGGCCAGCCCGTGCAGCGGCTGAATCGCGCGCACCACCGCAAGTTGATCGGCCGCGGTCGCCGACCAACGCGCGACGAACCGGAGCACCCGCTCCGCGATTCCCAGCGCCCGAGGCGACAGCATCGTGACCCGCGCCACGGGTCCCAACGCACGGCGCACCTCTCGGCATTTCGCCCGATGCCCCGCGCGCGGACCGTAGACCGCGGCCACCGCACTCCAGGGGCCGAATCCCTCGGCCCGCAGGATGGCCTCCGCGGCTTCTCGGGCCCGCTCCGGCGTACAGCGGCCCGACGCGATCAATTGCTCCGCCACGAGCGGCGCCAGCGTGATCCAGCTCCGCTCCCGATTCCCCACATGGGCCACGCCGGCGATGAGTCCGCGTCGCCGCAGATCCGCGAGCGCGTCAATGAGCGGCGCCAGCGCCTCCTCCCGGTCGATTCGAGCGATCACCGCCGTCTCCGCCTCGGGCCGCGGCAGCAGTTCCACGCCGGCGGCCGTCACGATGCCGAAGTTTCCTTGCGTGAACAGCGCGTCGAGCGAGGGCCCGACGCCCGGCCGGTAGAGGTGCGTGGTGCGGGCACCGTCGAAGTGGCCGAAGCCGGTATGCAGCACCTCACCGGTCCCGAGCACCACCTCCAGACCGGAAAGACAACTCGCACGCGACTCGAAGTAGCCCACGCCCCGGTCGAGCGCATTGCCAATGAGGCTCGTGTCGGCGGACGACCCCGTCACGTTGAACCGCAGAGGCAATCGCTCCGCTCGTAGGTGCTCATAGAGCTGGCCCTGCGTCACGCCGGGCTCCACCACCGCGTAGCGACCGGCCGCATGGATCTCGCGAATGCGGTTGAGACCGGAAAGATCGAGCACCGCGGTGTCGTCGCGCGGTGGCAGCTTCGACCCCATGCCCCAGTTGCGGCCCCGGCTGATCGGGTGGATCGGAGCGCGATGTTGCCGCGCGATCCGCACCACCGCGACGACATCGTCCACGCTACGCGGCCGGATGATCGCGGGGATCCGCCGCGTGAGCCCACTGACATTGCGCGCGATGGCGGCCACGGAGTGCTCATCCGACGCGACCCGGTCCTCGCCGAGCGCCGAGCGCCAGTCCCGCAGTGCCGCGGCCCAGTCCGGCCCGTTCATCGGGGGAGGGGTAGATGGATCCGCACCGTCGTGCCCTGGCCGAGATGGCTCTCCATCTCAATCCGACCGTCGTGGTCCTCGACCACCTGCCGCGCGATGAACAGCCCCAGCCCTGTCCCCCGTTCTCCTTTCCCCTTGGTGAAAAATGGATCGAAGACGCGGGGCAAATCCTCCGGCGCGATGCCGCAGCCAGTGTCCCTCACCGTGATCACCAGTTCGTCATTGGTGCACGTCGCCTCGACATCCACGCGCCCGCCGTGCCTCGGCAACGCCTGCACCGCGTTCCGAACAATGTTCTCGATCGCCCGCCGCAGATGAACGCGGTCGCCGACGAACGCGATCCGTCGCATGGTCTCGTCGCCGCTCAACGCGACCACATGCGATGCGCCCGGCACGCGCACGTCCCGCACGATTGTGCCGAGAAGGTCCATGATGGGGATGGGCTCGCGACGCAGCGCGGCCTTGTTCCCGAGCGAGCGCCACGACTGCAAAACCTCCGTACAGTGCTTCAGATTGCTTTGGATCGACTCAAGGTACTCCTGCGCCTCGCCGCGCTCAGTGCCCTGCGGATTCCGTTCGAGCATTAGGTTCAAGAGATCGAGATATCCGATCACGATCGTCAGCGGATTGCTGATGTCATGCACCATCTGCGCGGACGTGATGCCGAGAATCGCCATGCGTTGGCTCTCCTCGAGCCGCCGCTGAAGCTCCTCGTTCAGCCGCTGCAGCTGGGTCGTCGCCGACGACCGCGCACGACGGCGGTCGGTGGTTGCGATGCCCCGCTCGACCATCCGGAGCATCTCGTCCACGTCGAACGGCTTCGAGACATAGTCCGTCGCATCCAACTGCATCGCGGCGCGCGCCGTTGTGAGATCCGCGTAGCCCGTGAGCATGATGACGGCCACATCGGCGTCGATCTCGCGAATCCGTCGCAATCCCTCAATGCCATTGACGCCCGGCATGCGAATATCGCTGATGATGAGGTCGGGGCGCCGCCGTTTGATCGCCTCCAGCGCCGCGGCCACCGAGTCCACGGCGACGACATCGTACTGTTGCTTCAGCAGAATGCGTAGGCTTTCTCGCGGTCCGACCTCGTCATCCACGATCAGAACACAGCGTCGCTCCACCATGATCCAGATCTCACCAGAACGCGAGGCGGTAGCTGAGCGCCCACAACTGTGGCTCGATTTCGTAGACCCCGTCGTAGGTCGGGTTCTGGTTCCCACTTACGCGGCGATCCGGGACGATGCTCCATGCCCACGCCGCGCCGAATTCGTGACGTCCATAGCGGACACCCACACCCACCGTGACGACGTGACGATCCTCATCCGGCAAGGTCGGCGAGAGTGTTGCGTCGGGCACCGGCGTGGGCACGTAGCTGTAGCCGCCGCGCAGCCGCCAGCCCTCGAGGAACTCCCATTCGGCGCCCGCATTGACGGTCCATGTGTCCGACCAGTCGTAGCGCAGCGAGTCGGCGCCGATCAGCGGCTGGTTCGGCCCGGCCTTCAGCGGAAGTTCGTCCACCGACGACCATCCATTCCATTCCACGTCGGCCTCGATCCGAACCCTGGATCCGAGTTCGACGCCATACCCGAGGACGATGCGAGCCGGAAACGTGATCTCAGTCTCAAAGTCGCTGTTTCGGATCATCGGAAGAGTGGGCGCATGGCGCAGTTTCAGATCGCCTTCATACTCGACCTTGACGGGCGTTCGGGCGGCGAGCGCCAGTCGGTGCCCGGGCGCCACCGTCCAGGTCACGCCGGCCTGCACGCCCAGTCCGCCGCCACTGGTCTCGACCCGCGCCTCGCCAGCCGGAAGGCCGGGCTGGCCCAAAATTCGATCCCAGGGAACCACCTGCCGAAACTCCAACGATGAACCCGCCAACGCCAGACCGGCGCCGACCGACCACCGGTCGTTGACCTGCCAGGCGACCGCCGAATCCATCTCAACGAACGCCATCTTGGCATAGTACGGAGACACGCGCGCGACCGGGCTGAGCGCGCCCCAGTCCACCGCCTGACCGTAGGGAGTCGTCAGACCCAGACCGAGCGCCCACCGTTCCGCGATCGGCCCGCCCGCGTAGAGGTTCGGCAGCGCGAGCCATTCGTCGTCCGTCGCCGCGGAGAACCCGAGCGAGCTGCGCCACCGGTTCTCCGACCGCGCCCAACTCAGGGACGCCTCCGCCTGCCAGTTCGGAATCCCTGCAAGGTTCGCCGGGTTGTACGAGAGAGCCAGCGGTCCGTCCACCTGCGCGGCGAATGCGTTCGCTCGCCCAAGCCCCGCCGCGCCCGGCGGGGGATTCCGGAAGCCGTCCGCCCGCGCGATCGTTGCCACGGCGCTCAGCCATGCGAATCCCACACCCAGCGTTCGGATAACCGTGGTTCCACCAACAAGGAACTTCATGATCACGCTCCGTTGCGTTCAATGGCCGCTTTTGCCATAAATCAATTCTATCGCCATGGCGAAGCTTGAACAAGAAGCGAGGGGCGAGATCCTCAGCCACGGCCGCGACTCAGCGGCCGCGATGGCGGTGAGCGGTTGAACATGCGCGAGCGCGTCGTCATCACCGGTCTCGGCATTGTGGCCGACACCGGCATCGGCATCGAACCTTTCTGGACGCACCTGTTGAACGGCACCAGCCCCATTCGTCACATCACGCTGTGCGATGTGACGGGGCTCGACTCACAAATCGCCGGCGAGGTGCATGGATTCGACCCGCGGCGCTTCATTCAGCCGCCCGGCGCCGCGCGCCACATGACCCGAACTACCCAACTGGCCGTCGCGGCCGCCCGGCTCGCCGTCGCCGATGCGAGATTGGCGAGTCACGACCTCCAACGCGCTCACCCCATCCGTGTGGTGATCGGCGTCAGCATGGGAGGGTTTGACTTCATCGAGCGCGAGATTCGCAGGATCGCCGCCCGCGGGCTCACGGCGATGCTTCCCTCCGTGATCGGCTGTGTCAACGTCCATCCGGGCGCTACGATCATTCAACAGTTGGGCCTCACCGCCGAACTGATGACCGTCTCCAACAGTTGCGTAGGCGGCATGGACGCGATCATCGAGTGCGCCGAGGCCCTGCGCACGGGCACTTCGGTCATCGGTCTCGCCGGAGGCGTCGATGCGCCCATCGTGTCCTGTCTGATGTCGGGGTTTTGTGCCGCACGAATGCTGAGCACGCACAATGCGAGGCCGGAGAAAGCCAGCCGACCGTTCGACGCCATGCGAGACCGGGGGGTATTGGCCGAAGGCGCGGCGATGGTCGCCATGGAAACTCTGGCGCACGCACGTGCGCGGGGCGCGAACATCTATGCCGAAGTCCTTGGCGCGGGTTCGGCCAGCGATGGTTCTGAACCCCCACTTTCGGGGCTCAACGTCTCGATGCGTCGCGCGCTGGCCGAGTCGGGCCTTCTGCCGTCCGATATCGACGTCATCTCTGCCCACGGCCCCAGCGATCAGGACATTGATCGGTGGGAGGTCCAGCACATTCGGGATGTCTTTGGTGCGGATGCCGATCGAGTCGCGGTGACTTCGATCAAGGGGGTGACTGGCAACCCTCTGTCGGCGGGTGGCCCGATGCAGGTGGTCGCCACGGCTTTAACGTTGCACAGCGGCTGGCTGCCGCCGATTGCCAACTACGAGCACCCCGATCCCGATTGTGACCTTCTGTTCATCTCGGGGGCTCCTCGGCGCGCCGCGGTCCGTCGGGTCCTTGTCAATGCGCATGGGATGGGAGGCGTCAACGCCGCCCTCGTCATGGCGGCGCCACCGGGGCCATGAGCATAGCGGAGCTCGCAGTCCTTCTCGCGCTGGTCGCGATTTCTGGGATCACGTTGCTGGTCATCTCCGCCAATCCGCGACGGCCACCCAACATCGCCTATGCCGTAATGGGGACGATCATTGCCGTGTGGCTTGCCGCCAATGCATACACATTTCAAGCCTTGACCCCGGATCAGGCTCGAGCCAGCATCATCGTTGCCTCCATCGCCGCCGGCTGGGTTCCGGTCGCAGCTCAAGGCCTGCGCATCGCCATTCGACGGACAGCTGGTCACGGACGGATGCTCGCCGCCCCGATTCTGAGACTGGCGGTCCTCGGGGCCGGCGTGACCCTGCTCTGTCTTCATCCCGCCTTTTTGCCGTATGTCGAGTTTACGAACAGCCCACCCATGGCAGAGCCCCGCTATGGCCCCCTCTTTCCGTGGTACGGCCTCTATCTCTTCGCGAGTATGTTGCTGTTCTTCGTCTCCGTCGTGCGGGATCGCCGCCGGATCACGGGCATCGCGCGTGTGGAAATGGATTATCTCCTCTCCGGAACCGCCATCGCGATGGCCATGGGCACAACGGCGGGCATCGGCACGGTGTGGGTGCTGGGGACCTCGCGGCATGTCCCGCTCTCGAATGCGGTCACGATTCTGACGCTCTCCAGCACAATCGCGTATGGGCTTGTCGTGCAGCGGGTCATGGCCGTCGAACGCGCGGGCCGCATGTTCATCGCACGAGCGCTGGCTGTTCTCCTGCTGAGCGGCATCTACGTCGCAACATCTCGTGGTTCGCTCCAACTGTTCGACTTCGTCGAGGTGGACGCGCACGGTATTTCGCACTGGCTGGCCGCGATCGTGGTCGCAATGAGCGGACACCGCGTCCTGAGGTCAACGCAGTCGTGGGTCGAATCGTGGTGGCCCGCCGATGGCGATCGCGCGATGGCCCAGCTGCAGGGCGCAACCAGCCGAAGGTTGGTGACGGTCCAGGCTTTGACCAGCCTGCTCGCGGAGTTTCCCGCCCTGCTGGCGCAAACGCTCCAGGCCCACCACGTCCGAATCTGCGGACTCACGGAGGGGTGCCTGCGAACCATCGCGGTCTATCCCGTCGGTCTGCCAAATTTTGATCTACCGGTCGAGCATCCGCTCGTCGACCTCTTGCGTACGGAGGCCGCACCGGTGCCTCGATATGCCATCGAGCGCGGCCGTCTCGGCGGTGCCCACTGGCCCGAACTCCTCGCGACCTTTCAAGCCGCCCAGGCCGACCTTGCGGCCCTCGCTGTAGGCCCCCGAGAGACTCTCCATCTGGTCATGCTGGGTCCCCGCACGGATGGCCGGATTTACGACACCAACGATATGGTCTTGCTCGGCCACCTGTGCGACGAGTTCGCCTTCGCGATCGAGAACGCGCGGCTGTACACGGAGATTGACGACGCGCGCCGCTACAACGAAATCCTGCTCCACAACATTGCCGACGGCGTGATCGCTTGCGACGCGGCCGGCCAGATCACCGCATTGAACCGCGAGGCCGGCCGTCTGCTCCATGCCGGTGCCGTCACCGCGCCCGCGACGTTGGACGACCTGCCCCTAACGCTGCGGGACACCCTACGCCGTGCCCTCGCGGCAGAACCGACGCCCGGTGAGATCGAGCTGCGTCTCGATCACGAGCCGGAGCCGAACATCGTGCGTCTCAGCGCCAGCCCGTTGCGGCGGGCCGACGGCACCCCGCTGGGCGCCATCGCGACGCTCCACGATATCACCGTCCAACGCCGCTTCGAAGAGCGCGCCCGCCGCGCCGACCGCCTCGCGAGCGTCGGCACCCTCGCCGCAAGCATGGCTCATGAAATCAAAAACCCGCTGGTCACCATCAAAACCTTCATCCAGCTCCTCCCACGAGCGTTCGACGATCCCGACCTCCGTGCCTCGGTCTGCCCGCTGATCGCCGCGGAGGTCGAACGCATTGATTCGGTCGTGAACCGCCTGCTCGACTTCGCCCGCCCCGTCCACCCCGCGCTCGAGCCGATCCGGTTACATGAGGTCCTCACCCGCACTCTCCGCCTGATTGATCCGCGACGCCGCGCGCGCGGCATCCGGATCGTGACGAATCTGCAGGCCGACGACGACCGTATCCTGGGCGACCGCCGTCTCCTGGAGCAGGTGTTCGTCAATCTGTGCTTCAACGCGATCGAAGCCATGCCCGAGGGGGGCACGCTCACGCTGAGCAGCGCGCGGGTCGAGGTCGACTCCGGGCAACGCGACCTCTGGGGCCAGCGGCTCCGCGTGCCGCGTTTGCGCGTCTCCGTCGCCGACACCGGCGTGGGCATCCCCCCCGAAGTGCTCCCGAAGATTTTCGATCCCTTTTTCACCACGAAACCCGACGGCTCGGGCCTCGGTCTCACCATCGCCCATGGTATCCTTCACGAGCACCATGCGGCCATGGACATTGAGAGCCAACCGGGCGTCGGCACGGTCGTTCACGTGCTATTTCACCCCATGCGACCGTCGGAGCAGGACGGCCAACCGGAATGAATCCCCTCCCGATCACGCTGCTGTTCACCCGCGTGCCCGAGCTCGCCGAGCGCATTGGCGGCGCGCTCAGCACGACGGCGCGCGTGCTGAGGGCCGACTCGGTCGAGGTTCTCGAACGCTTGCTCGGCCGGCACGATCCCGCCCTCGTGCTGGCCGACCTCAGAGACGGGGAGCGCGGTCTCGCGGTCCTCGAGCTAATGCATCGCTGGCCCGCCTCGCTGTTCATCGTGCTTGGGGACCATCGGTCCGAGCCCGCCCGCCAGGCTCGTGAGGCCGGCGGCTTCGCGATTGCACCGCTGGATCCCGAGATCGGGTACCTGCAACAACTCGTCGAACGAGCTCTCGAAACACTCAGCCTACGAGGCGAACTCGAGCGTTTTCGCAGCCAGGCCGCCGTCGATCGGAGCGCGCCATCGCTTCTTCCCTCCGACGCCGCAGCGCCGCCCCGTCGCTCCGCAGCCCCTCTGTGGCATCTTTCGCTTGCGATGCGCAACATCGAGGATCTCGATGCGCTCTTCACGCGCATCGTCGAGGGCATCTCCGCCGCGATGCTGCTCTCGAGAGTCGGCGTGTTCGCCCGCGTGCGCGAGGTGGGCGCGTACCGCCTTGTCGCGGGCGCCGGTTGTCTCGACGAAACGCGGACCGCGATCTACGAGCCCGGAGATTGGCTCGTGGTCTGGATGTCGCGCCAGGCCCATCTGATTTCCCGCTCGCTGCTGGCGCACCTGCACCACCCCGAAGAGATCCGACAGCTCACACGCGCGCTGGACATCATGGGCGCAGAAGCGATCGCCCCCTTCTTCGCCCGCGGACGCCTGTACGGCTGGCTCTTCGTCGGCCGACGAGCCACGGGTGCCCCTTTCACGTACGCCGATCTCGAGGAGCTCTCCGTGCTCGCGGGCCACGTCGCGATCATCATCGACAACGCCCACCTGTACGACGAAGCGGTCCGGCAGCGCGCCCTTGCTGAAACCCTGCTGCGCAGCCTGCCGACCGGCGTCGTCGCCGCGGGCCCGGACGGCACCATCCAGTGGTGCAATGAGGAGGCGGCCCGCATCCTCGGTCAGCCGCCCGACCGCCTGATCGGCCGTCCCGCCGAGGCCGCCGGCGTGCGGCTGGCCGACTCGCTGCGACGGGCGCTCGCGGGCGAAGAAGTCGCGGGGGCGGAATGGGGCGAGCCCTCGGCCGCCCACCGCGTGTTCGTCACCACCCGCCGGCTCGCGGCGGACAGCGGCGCCGGCCATGGAGCCGTGGCCCTGCTCGAGGACCGCACCGCGGCGCTGCGCATGGTCCAGCGCGTCGAGGAGGCCGAGCGTGCCGCCTTCTGGTCGGATCTCGCCGCCGCGATGTCGCACGAGATCCGCAATCCACTCACCGCGATCAAGACGTTCGCGCAGCTGTTACCCGAACGCCAGGCGGATCCCGACTTCCACCAGCAATTCCGCCGCGTCGTGGAGGAGGAGATCGGGCGTCTCGAACAAATTGTGGCCGCCATCCACGCCTTCGCTCATCCGCCGCAGCGGCACCTCGGGCCGGTGGATCCAACGCAAGTGCTCCATGCCGCCCTCGCGCGCGCTCGCGCCCGCGTGCAGGCGCCGGGTGCGCACATCGAGCTCTGCGCCGCGCCCGACGCCCCCTCGATCGAGGGCGATGCCGACGCGCTGGCTGAGGCTCTCGCGCACTTGATTGTGAATGCGCTCGAAAGCGTGCCGGAGCCCGCCCGACTGCACGTCGTGGTGGCCGCCGGACGCGCATCCCACGGCGGCGCCGACCACCTGATGCTCATGGTGCGCGACAACGGCCCCGGTATTGCCGACAGCGTGCGCGATCGCATTTTTTCGCCCTTCGGCACCACCAAAGCCCGGGGGCTCGGCCTGGGCCTGCCGATCGTCCGCCGGATCGTGCTGGATCACGCCGGCCGTCTGCAGGTGGATTCCTGCGAACAGGGCACTCGCGTCACGATGCTGATCCCCGTCTCGCCTCCTCCCGAGGCGAGGTGTTCTCTGGTCAATCCGGCGAACGGCGCGACACCACAAAGCCCGGCGGCGGAAGATCGGCAGGCGTAATCCGCCGTCGTTGTTCCAGCCACCGCGTCAACGCGGTTCGCGTGTCCACGCTGGTCAGCTCCAACGCCGCCTCGGGCGTGGTCGCCATCTGCCGCACGCGCGGCCACCGACCGCCGGCCGAGGCGATCGTGTAGCTGTTCATCGCCACCCGAAACCGGCGCCGCGGATGCGGCGCCGTCCCGTCGGGCATCTCGAGTTTCACTACCCGCGCGCCGGCCGGCGCATTGGGGTCCAGATGTACGCGCAGCCCGCTGATGCCCACGGACGTCCTCGAGGGAGTTCCCAGCAGTTCCTCGAGCGCAGCCCGAATCTCCGACGCCGTCCACCGGCAGATGCCGATCCGATTCTCGTAGGGCACGAGCCGCCACACATCCCGCAAACGAAACTCCTCGTCCGGCATGTCCGCCTCGGACAGGCGACCGTGCAGAACGATGTCCACCTCGCAGGCCTCCCCGATCGCCGCGCGAAGCAAACGGGCGGCGGGCTCATCGCCAGCCGTTGTTATGGGCGTCGTCCACGGTCCCGCCACCCGCGCAAGAACCCGCTCGAGCTGATTCGAGGCACGGCTCACCGCGGGTGCCGCCAGCGCCCCCAGCCTCTCGTCGGGTTCGACCGATGCGTCCACCGGCAACAGCGTTCCGGTCTTCCGAATCACGCGCCGTTGCACCGTGTCGTAGACCAAATCCACCCGCCCCAGCCACTGACCATGAAACCCCGCCTGCGCATAGAGCACGCCGCCGCCCAGTGTTTGCTCGGGGATGGCTTCGTGCGTGTGGGCGCCGAGGATCACATCAAACTCCGGGAATCGCCCCGCCAGCGCGATGGCGCCGGGCGCCGGGTCTTCTCGACCGGCCCGCAATCCCTCGTGGATCGCGAGCACCAGCACGTCGGCCCCTGCCGCGCGCACCGCCGGCAGCACCTCGGCGATCGCATCCTGCGGCGCGCGAATCAGAAGACCCTCAAGCGCCCCGGGCGGCTGCCAGCGCGGCGTCGTGGGATGCGTCGTCGCGACGAGCCCGATCCGCACCCCACTCAGCTCGAGCACCACCCACGGTCGCAGGCCCGGCAGCGGCGGCGGCGCGCCGGGTGTGGCTCCGATGTTGGCGGCCAGCACCGGCAGTGGAGCTCGCTCCACCAGAGCGCGCAACGCCGCCACGCCCCAATCAAACTCATGGTTTCCAATCACCCAGGCGTCGCATCCGGCCTGCCCCAGCGCCTCCACGATCACGCGGCCGCCGCTGGCCAGACTCTCGAGCGTCCCCTGCACCGTGTCGCCGCAGTCCACCCAAACTACGTTCGGCTCACGCTCGCGGATGCGGCGTACGAGCGTCGCGCAGCGCCACAGCCCCGCCTCGGGCGCCACACCGGGATCGGGCACCAGGTTGACCAGCCGGCCATGCAAATCCGTCGTGTGCAGCAGCACGAGGGGCACCTCGCGCGCGGAGCCTCCACGCACCGCGATCGCGAGGCCGATCGCGAGCAGCCAGCCGCGTAGACACCCCCCGATCACGCGCAACGGCTCATCGAGTTTGGGCGCTCGTGCGCGTCGAGCCGACGCGCGACCGCCGCGCGGTCAATTCGCAGGCGCCGCGGGTGCTCCGGCGAGCCCGGGTGGTCGGGGGCGCGATACATCTCGTCCAGCATCACGGTCTCCAGCATCGCCCGGAGCCCTCGCGCGCCGGTCCCGCGTGACACCGCCCTCCGGGCCAGCTCGCGCAGCGCCGGCTCCGTAAACTCCAGCCGGATCCCCTCCCGCGCGAGCATTTTCTGGTATTGCCGCACGATCGCGTTGCGCGGCTCGGTCAGGATGCGGAATAGGTCGTCTTCCGTGAGCGGATCCAACACCGTCACCACCGGTAATCGCCCGATGAACTCGGGGATGAGGCCGAACTGGCGCAGGTCCTCCGGCTCAACGCTCGCTGGCGCCCGCACGGGCTCCGACGACGTCGGAAATCCGAGCCGGCTCGTGCCGATGCGCCGTCGCACGATGTCCTCAAGCCCCACGAACGCGCCGCCGCAAATGAACAGAATGTTCCGCGTCTGAATCTGGATATACTCCTGCAGCGGATGCTTCCGCCCGCCCTGCGGCGGCACATTCGCCACCGTGCCCTCGAGGATCTTCAGGAGCGCCTGCTGCACCCCCTCGCCCGACACATCCCGTGTAATCGAGACGTTCTCCATTTTTCGCGCGATCTTGTCGATTTCATCAATGTACACGATACCGACCTCGGCCCGGGCCACGTCGCCATCAGCCGCGCGGATCAGCCGCAGCAGGATGTTCTCGACGTCCTCGCCCACGTAGCCCGCCTCGGTCAGCGTCGTCGCGTCCGAAATGCTGAACGGCACCTTGAGCATCCGCGCGAGCGTCTGCGCCAAGAGCGTCTTGCCGGAGCCCGTCGGACCGATCAGCAGCACGTTGCTCTTGTCGATCTCCACCTCCGCGAACTCGGGCGGTTCCTTGCCCTCGCCCTGGCGGATGCGCTGATAATGGTTATACACCGCGACGGAGAGCACCCGTTTCGCGGTCTCCTGCCCGATCACGTAGCGATCAAGAAACGCGTGAATCTCCCGCGGCGGCGGCACGTCCATCTCCAGCGGCGGCCGCCGTTTCAGCGACACCGTCGAGGCCACGGCTCCCCCCTCGGCCTCCAGCAACGCCGCGCAGGTGCGGATGCACTCCTCGCAGACCGCGGCGCGCGGCCCGGCGAAGATCCGGAGTCCATCCAGTTCCGATCGCCCGCAGAACGAACAGCGGCGAGATGTTTTATCGGCCATTCGATTCAACTCCCCCGACCAGCCGGCGCCTCGCGCGGGCGCAAGACCTCATCCACCAGGCCGTACTGCCGAGCCTCTTCGGCCGACATGAAGAAATCACGGTCCGTGTCCTTCGCAACCGCCTCCACCGGCCGACCCGTGTGGACCGCGAGGATCTCGTTCAGCCGGTCCCGCAGCCGGAGAATCTCCTTGGCCTGAATGCTGATGTCCGCCGCCTGACCTTCGACGCCCCCCCACGGCTGGTGAATCATGATCCGCGCGTTCGGCAGCGCGAACCGCCGTCCCTTCGTGCCGGCCGCAACAAGCACCGCCGCCATGCTGGCCGCCTGCCCAACGCAGTAGGTTTCCACCGGACAACTGAGGACCCGCATCGTGTCGTACAGCGCCAGCCCGGCCGTCACCGAACCGCCCGGCGAATTGATGTACAGCCGCACCGGCTTCTCGGTGTCCTCGCTCTGCAAAAACAGAAGCTGCGCGATTGCGAGGTTGCTCACCTCGTCGGTGACCGCAGTGCCGAGAAACACGATGCGGTCTTTGAGCAGGCGAGAATAGATGTCATAGGCGCGTTCGCCCCGACCGGTCTGCTCGATGACCATCGGGATCAAGATCTGCGCGGATTCGTTCACGACGGCGCTCCTTCTTCGATGCGCGCGAGGCTCGCCAGATGATCGAGCGTCTTCTCGGGCCGGAGCATCGCGCGCAACTGCTCGATGCGGCCGTTCTCGCGCACTTCGCGCAGCCAGGCCGCAGGGTCCCGGCCGCCCTCACGCGCCAATTCGCGCGCGTGGCGCTCGAGTTCCTCATCGCTCACGGTGATGTTCTCCGCATCCGCGATCCGCTCCAAAATGAACCGTAGGCGGAGCCGCTGTTCAGCCCGCGCGCGCGCGGCCATCTCGATCTGCTCGCGGTTGCTCCGGATCTCCTCCTCCCGGGCGCCCCGGTTCATCGCCTCACGGACCATCTCGACCACCAGATCGCGGGTTTCCTCGTCCACCGCCCCCGGCGGCAGCGTCATCGGCGTCCGCGCCAGCAAATACTCGAGAATCTGCGACCGGATCTCCTCGCGGATGCGCAGCCGGCGCGCTGCCTCCAACTGGGTGCGCAGTCTCGCGCGAAGCTCCTCCGGCGTGCTCACGCCGAACGCCGCGCAGAAGGCCTCGTCCACCGCCGGCAGAACGGGCTCGCGGATCGCCTGCACGGTCGCGCGATACTCGACCGTCCGACTCGCCAGCTCGGCGACGCCGAACCGCTCGGGAAACGTGACCGAGACTGTACGCGTCTCGCCGACCGCGGCGCCCACAAGGCCGGCGCCCAAGCCCGGCGGGAATGCATCCGGATCGGTCGAGAGCCACTGCCCCGCGATCCGGGCCAGCCGTTGCGCCGCGCCCTCCATCTCCGCCAACGGCCGCCCCTCCATCTGCCCGACGGCTTCGACCTTCACCCAGTCCTTCGGCGCCACCGGTCGGTCGGCGACCTCGCGGTAGCTCATGCGCTCTTCGCGCAACGCCTCGACCGCACGCTCCACCTCCTCGTCGCTGACGGTCGCGGACCGCGCGCGCACCGGAATGCCGCGGTAGTCGGGCAACTCGAAGCTCGGCACCGTCTCGACCACGACCCAGCACTCGTGCGGCTCGCCCAGCGCGCCCATCGCCTCCGCGCCGCGATCGACGACCAGCAACGCCCGGTCGGGCACGGCGTCCAGGGCCGAGAGCGTCGCTCGGTGCAGCAGTTCGTCACCCGTGCGCCGCGAGATCTCGTCTCGGTAGCGAAGCTCGGTGACGTTCGGCGGCACGTGGCCCGGACGAAAACCGGGAACGTTCACCACCTTGGAGAGATGCTCCACGACCCCGCGGCGTACCTCCGTAACCTCGGGCGGGTCGAACGCAACCCGCACGCGAACCCGACACGGCCCCACGGTTTCAAGGAATGTCTTCATTCAATGATCCAAAACCTTACATGATCGGCGGCCACCGTGCACGGGTCAAGCGCCGGCACCGCGCCGCGCGGGCAGAGTGCCCCCCTCCGTCGCTGTGTGCGCCTCGGCGGCCGCTCACGGCTCGATCTCTTCAATGTGCGGCCATCGTTCGCGCACTCGCGCGCCCGCCCCGGTCTCATACAGCAGTTTCAAATTTGGCCCCGCGTCCATCGTGAACCATACCGGCACCCCCTCGGCGCGGGCCGCTTCGACCTCGCGGACTGCCTCCAGTGTCGCGGCGGTCCAGTAGCGAACCGGCGGCCGGGCCGCCCACATCACCGCATGCATCGCCAGTGCATTGCCCTCGGCCGCGCGGCCCAACCGCTCGATGTCCCGCTGCGCGATCGCGGCCTCCACCTCGTGCAGATCCGTGGGCACGACGTCGAGCCACGCGCGGTACAGCGGCGATGTGGCGCGGCAGTGCGCCATCGCGTCGCCGGATCGCCATGCCTTCGCCCCCCCGTCCACCAGCCACAACCCCACCCGCAGCTGCGGCCAGTTCGCGTCCAGCGGCTCGCCGTGGCTGTCGAGGCCATCCGGTCGCTCGCCCCGCCGCCAGCGCACAAATCCGCGCCAGAGCGAACGGCAGGCGCTGCCGCTGCCCAGCCGCGCGAGCACCGACATCTCCCGCTCGGACAACCTCCACCCGTACACGCCATCCAGCGCCCGCACCAGCGCCGCAAATGCCGAGGCCGACGACGCTACACCCGCCGCCGTCGGCACCGTGTTGGTCGTCACCACCCGGAATCCGCCCGCCGGCCGTACCGGAAACAGCGCGAGGAAGTCGAAGACCCGTGTCGCCACCGGATCCTCCGGCGCCACTCTCGCGCCGTTCAGCCGCAACTCGTCGCCATCGGCCAGCTCGATCCGCGTCTCCGTCCCGATCCGGCCGAGCGAGACCGAAAGACTGTCGGTCTCGGGCAGGCGAAGCGTCTCATCGCGCTTGCCCCAGTACTTCACGAGCGCGACGTTGGCGCACGCATAGGCAACCGCGCTCGCTCGCGGCGCGAACGTGGCCCGCTCGCCGAGCACCGCGCGCACCGCCGCGCGCCGCCGCGCCGCCGCCTCGGCTCCGATGCAGTCCGCACCGCTCATGGGCGCCCATCCTCAAACCGCACACCGTCTTGCGCGATCACAGCCTCGATATCGCGCTCGTCCGAAACCGTCGCCATCCGCCGGCCCACCGCCACCACGCAGTCCCCGAGCCCCGACCCCGAGATCTTCGCGCCATGCACGCCGGGATCCGACCTCAACACGTTCGCGATCGCGCGCAGTTCCGGCGTGTCCACCCCGATCGCCGCCATCAAATCGTGGCCGACGTTCATCGCGGCGCCCAGTCGCGGCCAGTCGCCCGCCTCGATGGCCGCCGCCCCTTCGAGCGCCAGCGATCCCATCGCGGAAAAAATCGCGCCGACCACCTCCGGCCAACGCCGGCGAAGAGCCTCCACACGCGCCACCACCTCCGGCGTTGGCGTTTTCCGACCTGAATAGACCAGCAGAAGTGGCGGCCGCCCCGACAGCGGCCGCACTGGTCGCGTGGGATCAACCGAAAACACAAGAACACCGCCGAACACACTCGCCGCCGCATCAGCGCCCGACCCGACCCCCTGAACGGCGCGGATCACCTCCCCGCCTTCCCGCGCCAGCTCCTCGGGCGTAACGCTCCGACCCGTGAACGCATGCACGGCGGCCAGCACGGCAACGGTCACCGCCGCCGAAGAACCGAGGCCGATCGTCGGCGGAACATCCGCGCGGATGTCGAGATCCAAGCCGCCGGGAAGTCGCGACCGGAATCTCACAATCGCCTGCTCAACAAATTGGAGCGGCGGCGACGGAACCAGCTCTTCGAGCGCCGTCTCCCGCATGGCCAGCGCAGATACAATCCGCACCCGGCGATCCCGCCGCGGCGCCAGGTTCACCCACACCCGCCGCTCCACCGCCGCCACCACCGCGGGGTGACCGTGCAACACCGCATGCTCCCCGAACAGCATGATGCTGCCCGGCGCCGACACTCGAATCATGCCTTCATCTTACACCGTCTCCGCAAACAGCGCGCTCTTCGTTCTCCGTGGTCGCCGCGGGCCCGATCCTCTGGTACCGACGCCCCCCGTCATCTCACGGCCGACCTTCGAGTGCGCGGCCACGTGACGCTCCCGCTCTGGATCGCCGCCGAACGGCATGAACAGCAGACGGTGGCGATCGCCGGCCTCATGGTTCAAGGAACAACCGAACATTCGTTCTCGGCGGGGACGGTCCGACTCGACGATCATCCCAGGACCGGAGACTCCGCGCCTCCGGGAGCCGATGGCGCTGTGGATGGTTTTGATGGGTAAAACGAGAAGGCTGACTGCGCGGAGGGCGAACATCTTCGTGATCGAACCGAACAACCCCGGCTTCCGTGTCCCTCACCGGCGTCTCCGCCTCCCAAAGAGCCACTTCGAGATCGCCCTCTTTCCTCCTCAGATCGTTGTTCGTCGAGTTCCGGCCTGCGCTATACCGGGTGAGAGCTCGCGTGCCCTGCGATCGCCGCGCCGTAGGCTCGGGGTGGAACCCGGCCCTCCAACGTCCGCTGTAGTTCCGCCGGTCCCCCGGCGGAAGATCTGGGCAAGAAGGCTCCGGCGACAGAGCGCCGGAGCTACAGCAGACCGCCGGAGCTACAGCGGGGCCCACGACGTGCACGTCCTCAGCGGGCGTCCCACGTGCCTGTCCCGAGGGAGGCACTCGGCGAATGGCGTGGGGGGCCCTGGAGCAACGGAAAGGTTCGTCCTTTCGCCGACGCATCGATGTCCAGCTGATTTTCCGCCGCGCCGTGGGCTCCGACATGGGCCGCTTGCCCTGCGAGCGCGATCCTGCTACGAAGCAATACGAGCCGTGCCGCGCCGGAGTGGCGGAATCGGCAGACGCAGCAGACTCAAAATCTGCCGCCCGCAAGGGCATGGGGGTTCGAGTCCCTCCTCCGGCACCAGCGCGCCGGCGAGCCGGCCGATGATGACGCCGCATCTGTCGTCCCCGCTCCACACGGTTCGGATCGACAAGCTCGTGTTCGGAGGCGACGGCCTCGCACGCCTCGATGGGCGCGCCGTGTTCGTGCCGGCCGTCGCACCCGGCGAGCTCGTCGAAATCCGCCTCACCGAGCAGCGCCCGCACTACGCACGGGCGCGCGCGATGCGGATTCTCGAACCGTCGCCGCATCGCCGCCCCCCGCCGTGTTCCGCATTCGGCCGCTGCGGCGGATGCGACTGGCTCCACCTGGCCGACCCGGTGCAAACCGCCGCCAAGCAGGCGATCTTGGAGGAGCTCCTGTTCCCCCTGCGACTCGCACCCGAAACCCTACGCCCGATCGTGGCGGCACCCGCTCCGTTCTGGTACCGCAACAAACTCTCGTTTTCAATCGGAGCCTGCGAAGGCCGGGCCGTCTGTGGATTCCATGAGCAGGATTCGCCCTCGCGACTGGTCTCCGCTCGCGACTGCGTCTTGCAGTCACCCGAGTCGCAGCAGGTCGTCCGCACAGTAGAACGGGTCCTCGACGAGACCGGCGGGGACCGCCGGCGGTGGCCGGTGCGCTTGACGGTGCGCGAGGGGCGCCGGACCGGCGAGCGGTTGATCGTTCTGCGATGGGACCGTACACCCGTCGACGCCGAGCCGTGGGCCGAACGGTTCGCCGGCTGCAGTACGTCCGTCGTCGTAACGGCGCCAGGTCCGCTCAGCTCCCGCGGATGGACAGGCGATGGCGCCGTGCGCGAACGGCTCGGCCCATTCCTGTTCGAGCTCGGGCCGGACGAGTTTTTCCAAACCAACACCGACCAGGCCGAGCGCCTCATGGAGTGGATCGCCACACACGCCGCCCACGCCGCGCCCCAGTCGGTGGTGGAACTGTACGCGGGGTGCGGCGCCATCACCCTTTTTGTGGCGCGGACCGCACGCTCGGTGACTGCCGTCGAAGCCCATCCCGGCGCGGTGGCGGCCGCCGCACGGAACGCGCGCCGCAACGGCGCGGACAACATTCGCTGGATCTGCGGCGACGCCCAGAACATCGCGCGCGAACTCGCCCGGGACGGGTCGCCGGATCTCGTCATTGCGGATCCACCGCGCGCGGGCCTTCCCAACGGACTTCGCCAGCAACTCGCAGGCGGATGGGGCCGCCGACTCGTGCTGGTGTCCTGTCACCCGCCCGCGCTGGTGCGCGATCTACGAGCCCTCACCGAGGCCGGCTGGCACCTGATCGAGGTGCAACCCTTCGACATGTTCCCTCAGACCGGCCACCTTGAAGTGGCGGCGCTGCTGACGCGCCGCACCACGTGATCGCCTCCGACGCGGGCGTTCGCGAGGCACCTGCGCCGCCGCTTGCGATCTGCGCGTCTTCCATGTACCATCGCGGCCCGATAGTTCCGCGACAGGTGGCCGCCTAGTACGGCCGCGCGGAACGGAAGCGAGTTCCCCGGTGTCGCCTCCCGGGGACAAAGCGGATTGGCCCTGCGGGGCCGAACACACGGAGGACGACATGGACACAACCGCGCCGGCGCCGCATGTGCCGGTGGACCTCAAGACGCTGCTCGAAGCTGGCGTACACTTCGGGCACCGCACCCGGCGATGGAATCCGAAGATGAAGCCTTTCATCTTCGGCGAACGCAACGGCATCTACATCATCGACCTCGGACAGACCCTCGAACGGCTCGCCGTCGCGCGCGATTTTCTGCGCCAGACGATCCGTTCGGGACGCCAGGTCCTCTTCGTCGGCACCAAGAAGCAGGCGCAGGAACAAATCCGCCAAGCGGCCGAGTCGCTCAACATGCCCTACGTGGTCAACCGTTGGCTCGGCGGCATGCTCACGAACAACCGCACGATCCGTCAGAGCGTGGTCCGCATGCGGAAACTTCAGGAGCTGGTCGCGAGCGGTCAGATCGACACGATGCCGAAAAAAGAGGCCGCGGCGATCCGGCACGAGCTCGTTAAACTGCAGAAAAACCTCAGCGGCGTCGCGAACATGGAGCAGCTCCCCGGCGCGGTGTTCGTCGTGGACGTCTGCCGCGATGCGATCGCGGTGGCCGAAGCCAATCGGCTCGGCATTCCGGTTGTCGCCATGGTGGATACGAACGGCGACCCCGACCTCGTTCGGTACCCGATTCCGGCCAACGACGACGCGATCCGCTCGATCCAGGTGATCCTGGCCGACCTGACCGCCGCCATGCGCGAGGGACTCGAGGAGTTCGAGCGCGAGGCCGAGGAACGGCGACGTCAGCGTGCTGCTGAAGAGGCCGAGGAGCGCGCCAAACAGGAGGCGGCCGAAAAATTGCGCCGTCAGCGCGAACGCGACGAGCGACGCCGCCGCGAAGAGGCGCTCGCGAAGGCGAAGGCAAAAGAGGCCGCCGGCGCTGCCTCTTCCGAGGCCGCACAGGAAGCCGGCGCCCTAAGGAAGTCCATGGCCGACGCAGCGCCCGAAGAGGAACTGCCCGGCCGTCTGCTGAAAGAGGTGAAGGACGATGAATGAGATTTCCGCCGCACTGGTCAAGGAACTCCGCGACGAAACGAACGTTGGAATGATGGAATGCAAGCGCGCACTGTTGGAAGCGGGCGGGGACAAGGCCCGCGCGATTCAAATCCTGCGCGAGCGCGGCCTCGCCGTCGCCTCCAAGAAGGCCGCGCGGGCCGCCAACAACGGCGTCATTGCGGCGTCAGTCTCGGCCGACGGCCGCGTCGGCGTGCTGCTGGAAGTCAACTGCGAGACCGACTTTGTCGCGCGCAACGAAATCTTTCGTGCGTTCGTGGCTGATCTCATCCAGCGCGCGCTGGCGTCGGCCGGTGATCTCACTGCCGAGACCGCCGAGGCGGTTCGCGCGACCATTCAGAAAACCGGCGAAAATATCGTGGTGCGCCGGCACCTGCGGCTCGAGGCCGCGCCCGGCGGCCGGTTCGCCGCCTACGTGCATCTCGGCGACAAACTCGGAGTGCTCGCCGAACTCGACGCCGCCGACACGGTGGCCGCCGCGCCCGGATTCGCCGAGGTCGCGCGCGACGTAACGCTGCATCTGGCCGCCTGCCGCCCGCCCTACCTGCGCCGGCAGGATGTGCCGGCCGATGTGCTCGCGGCCGAACAGGAGATCTACGCGAAACAAGTCGCCAACAAACCGGCGGCGATCGTCGAGAAGATCGTTCAGGGTAAGATCGAGAAATACTTCTCCGGCGTGTGCCTGCTGGAACAGCCGTTCGTGAAGGACGACAAGCTGAGCGTCGCACAATGGCTCGAAGCAAAAGGACGCGAGCTCGGCGGCCCCATCGGCGTCCGCCGGTATCTGATCTGGACGCTGGGCGAATAGGCCCGCGCATCCACTCCTCGGTCGGGCCATGAGCGGAAAGACCACCGACCGCCGCATCCGGGTGCTCATACCGGTGGCCGACGGCACCGAGGACATCGAGGCCGTCGCGCCCGCCGACCTTCTCCGCCGCGCGGGCTGCGACGTATGCATCGCAAGTGTGGATGGCGAGGTCGTCGCCTGTGGACGCGGTACTCGGCTGGTGGCCGATGCGCGCTGGGAGACCGTGGATCCCGCCCAGTACGATGCGATCGTGGTGCCCGGCGGAGCGCACGGTGTGGAGCGCCTCGCCACCCACCCCGGTGTGCTCGACGCGTTGCGCGCGGCCGCGGCAGCCGACCGTTGGATCGCCGCCATCTGCGCCGGTCCACTCGTCCTCCAAGCCGCGGGAGTGATTCGCGGACGGTCCGTCACTTGCCATCCCGCCACCGCCGCGCGCCTCGCTGATGCGGTGCGGCAGAACGAGCCGGTGGTGGTGAACGGACGCATCGTGACCAGCCAAGGCGCCGGCACGGCCGTCGCGTTCGCCTTGACCCTGATCCAGTGCCTCTGCGGCTCCGAGACCGCCCGCCGTGTCGCCGTTGACATCGTCGCCCCCCCACCGTGAGAGCGGCCCCAACGCCTCAATCCAGCCTGCACCACATCCATCCCGGCGACTCCAACGCCCCCTCCTTCCACCTTTTGGCCCCGTCACCGATCGTGGGTCCGCCAATGTTCTGCGTCCAGGCCCAGTCCCTCCGCCCGCATTGACGATCTCCCGCGAACGGCCCGGATGTCCCACCCTGGTAGAGGTTGACATGCATGCGACGGGCGGGACGGGAGGAACACGGTGAACGTGCGGTTCAGGGAGGCGTTCCCGCGGCAGGTGGTGGATCAAATTGGGCGGGGAACGACGCTGCCGCGGAAGCGGCCCGGCGGGCGGAGCGGATCGGGGGTTCGCTGACGGTAGGCCGATGGGTACGG
>CALLFZ010000014.1 GCA_938010045.1 uncultured bacterium | reverse complement strand
TTCTCCCCCAAAATTTTCCGCCGGGGGACCGGCGGAACTACAGCCCATCTTCCGCCGGGGGACCGGCGGAACTACAGGGGCCGGTGGAGGGCGCGTGCCTGTCCCCATCCGCTGTTGGAGGGCGCGTGCCTGTCCCCATCCGCTTCCCCAGCGTTGTCCCCATCCTCAGCAGGCGCGGCGCTGTGCTGTAGCTCCGGCGCTCTGCCGCCGGAGCTTTCTCCCCCAAAATTTTCCGCCGGGGGACCGGCGGAACTACAGCCCATCTTCCGCCGGAGGACCGGCGGAACTACAGGGGCCGTTGGAGGGCCGGCTTCCACCCCGAGCTTACGGCGCGGCGATCGCAGGTCCAGCGAGGTGCCTGTCCCTGTGACGGCCCCGAGGTGCCTGTCCCTGTGACGGCCCTGTGGCGGTGACGCGAAGCGACTATCGCCGAGTGCCTGGCGGACAATACATGTCTGTCCCCGTCAACCTGTCTGTCCCCATCACCCTCTCTCCCCATCACCCTCCGACGTGCTGTCCAGAGGGAGGCAGAGGGGAACAGAACGGGGATGTTGGGGGAACGATATTTCCCGCCCTTCGCTGACACCTCTTTGTCGAGTTGATCGCTGCAGCGCAATCAGCTTCATCGCTGGCGACTTTTCGCGCGCGGCCAAGCCCAGCGGCCAAGCCCAGTGAATCTGCCACAGCCATCCTGCAGCGGAGTGGTGGAGGTCCAGGGGCAATCATGGAGGTTTCGGGAGGCGTACGGGGAGATGTTGTACCGGCGTCTGTGACTCGACGGCGAGGCGGGGTAGATGCCGGGTGTCGCCGCGTTTCTTCGCTGGCGGGGGCAGGGGGATGGGGTGAGCCCGGTGCAGCGGGTGCTCGTACCGCGTTCGAACTGGTTTGGCCGGACGGCGGGCGGCTGGTGACTGCGCCCGTCTTCGTGTATGATTTCGAGAACGGCGGGCGATCCTCCGAGCCTCGGTGGTGCGGCCGCCAAACTGTTTGATGAGAGCCATCATCGTGGGTGCCGGAAGCGCCGGGCGCGAGCTGGCCGCACGGCTGTACGCGGAACGGTTCGATGTCGTCCTCATCGATTCCAACGAGGACGCGCTGAACGTCGTTCAGGGCGAGATGGATGTCCAGACGGTGGTCGGCCACGGCGCGAGTCCCTCTGTGCTGCGTCAGGCCGGCGTGACCGGTGCGGATCTGCTTGTTGCTGTTACAGACAACGACGAAGTGAACATCCTCGCCTGCGCCTGCGGGCGGGCGGCGGGTGTGCGCCACCGGGTGGCTCGTGTTTCGCGCATGGATTTCCGCGAGGGATCGGATCTTCTCCGGCTCGAGGATCTCGGGGTGGACCTCGCGGTCAACTCCAAGGCCGAATGTGCGATTGAACTGGCCTATCTGTTGCAGTTGCCGGGCGCCGAAGAGGTGGTGGATCTCCTGCAGGGTCGCGTGCTCGCGATGGGTTTCAAGGTGTCGGCCGACAGTCCGCTGCTGCGGCGGACGGTGCGGGAATGTTTGCCGCCCGAGCTGGCCGGAGCCGTGCGGTTCATCGCCTGCCGCCGCGGCGAGGAGGTTCAGATTCCGTATGGCGAATCCACGTTCATGGTGGGCGACGACCTCTACGCGGTGGGTCCCCGGGCCGCGTTGCTCGACCTGCTGAATGTGGTCTATCCGGACCGCCCCCACCTGCGCAAGGTGGTGATCGCGGGTGGCGGTACGCTCGGTCTGGCCGCCGCGCGCCAGCTCGAGGCGAGCGATCTGGACGTCGCACTGATCGAGAGCGACGAGGAAACGGCCAACGCTTGCTCCGCGGCAGTCAACCGCGCGCTGGTTCTGCACGGCGACGCGATGACGATGGAAATGATGGACAGCGCCGGGGTGGACGAGCGCACGGCTTTCGTCGCGACCACCGGCAGCGACGAAAACAACATCATCATGTGCCTGCTCGCCCAGAAGGCGGGCGCGAGCTTCACGATCGGCAGCGTCTCGAAACCCGGGTACGTGCCCATCATCAACAGCCTCAGTCTGCTCGACCGCGCTGTGAGCCCCCATCTTTCGATGATGAACGCGATCCTGCATTTCATGCGGGGACGCAGCGTGCGCGCCGCGACGCTGTTTCAGACGCTGCCCGGCGAACTGCTCGAGCTGGAACTCGGTGCGGAACACCCCTGGGTCGGCCGCAGTGTGCGTTCCCTCTCGCTGCCGAAAGGCACGATCCTCGCGACGATGCAGCGCGAGGGCGATGTGATCGTGCCGACGGGCGACACGCGGCTTGCCGCGGGGGACCGGGTGGCTGTCTTTGCGTTGCCTGGCGCGGCGCGCAAGCTGGGGGCCGTATTCAACCGTTGACGGTGGCGCGCGTGCGGCCATGAAGTTCAGGGCGATCGGTCGGCTCGTCGGATGGGTGCTGGCGGCGATCGGGCTGGCCATGCTTGGTTGCGCGGGGGTGGCGCAATGGATGCGGGATCCGGTGGTGGCCGTCTTTGCCCTGCTGGCCGGCGGGGTGGGGGCACTCGGTGTCGGCACGCTGCTCGGGGTGGGGTGCCGCTGGTCCGGCGAACTGACGCGACGGGAGGGGTTTGCCGTAGTCGTGGCGGGATGGGTGGCGGCCGGCGTGGCTGGCGCAGTGCCGTTCCGACTCGCCGGCGCGATCCCGAACTGGACCGCCGCGATCTTCGAAACCATGTCTGGCTTTACGACGACCGGCGCCTCGGTGTTGAACCGACCGGACGTTTTGCCGCGAGGCCTTTTGCTCTGGCGCGCGATGACCCATTTGTTCGGCGGCATGGGCGTGCTGCTGCTGTTCGTCGCCGTGCTGCCC
Organism: uncultured bacterium; assembly: GCA_938010045.1. GTDB lineage: Bacteria > Verrucomicrobiota > Kiritimatiellia > PWTM01 > PWTM01 > CAACVY01. The sequence goes on along the minus strand of CALLFZ010000014.1, from coordinate 72,821 downwards.
CTGGTCGGGACCGGCGGAATGCAGTTGTTCCGGGCCGAAATGCCGGGGCCGACCAAGGACCGTCTCACCCCTCGGATCGCCGGTACCGCCAAGCGGCTGTGGCTGGTCTATCTCGCGCTGAACGCGGCCCAAATCGTTGCCTTGCGCATCGCAGGCATGGAATGGTTCGATGCCGTCTGCCACGCCTTCGCGACGATCGCCACCGGCGGGTTCTCGACCCGTGCCGAGTCGGTCGGCGCGTTCGCTTCGCCGGCCGTCCACTGGATCGTGACGGTCTTCATGCTGCTCAGCGGTGTCAACTTCGCGCTGCACTACCGGGCGGGGACGGGCCGCTTCGATGCCTACGTGCGCGATTCGGAATTCAAGCTGTACCTGGTGGTGCTCACGACCGCGACGGCCGTCGTGGCGTCGGTGTTGTGGGCCTCGCGAACGTATGCCGCGATCGGCGACGCGGTGCGGCAGGCCGCCTTCGCGGTGACCTCGATGACCACCACCACTGGCTTCACGATTGCCGACTACGACCAGTGGCCGTCGCTTGCGCGCTGGGTGTTGTTTCTTCTGATGTTCGTCGGCGGCTGTGCGGGGTCCACCGGCGGCTCGATTAAGGTGGTGCGAGTGCTGATCGCACTGCGCGTTATGGCGCGCGAGCTGTTCCGTTGGTTGCAGCCAGAGGCGGTCGTGAGCGTGAAGGTGGACCGCGAGGCCGTGGATCCGCCGCTAGTGACGAATGTACTGGTCTTCGTTGTGTTGTATATGCTCATGTTCGCGGCTGGCTCTCTGCTGATGGGGTTGCATTTCGGCAGCGACTGGATCAGTGCGGCCTCGTCGGTTGCCGCCTGCCTTGGAAACGTCGGCCCCGGGTTTGGAGCGGTGGGGCCGTCGCTCAACTACGCGGCAATCCCCGCTCCCGGACTCGCGTTGCTCACCGTGCTAATGCTACTGGGACGCCTCGAATTGTTCACCGTCCTCGTGTTGTTTGTTCCGGCATTCTGGCGACGTTGAGCCTCGGGGCCTTCGCCGGTCGCCACCGTAGTCCGTCCGGCCGTTCGCACCCCCCGCGATCAGTCTGAATCTCCCTTGCCACGTGTCGGTCGGAGCAGCACGACGGCGCGGAAATCTGGCGAGCTCACGCCTTCCGTTCAAAGGCGTGACGCCGCGAACGTCGAGCGGCACGCCGCGGAGATCGCGAAGTATGCAGACGACGCGAACGTTCGAATGGATCCACTCGCGCCGGCAAACGGTCTCGACGAGCCTCGTTTCAGAACCCGTGAGCCGCCACCACGCGGAGACGCCGACCGAACGCCACCTACAATGCATCTGGTACGATCCCGCCCTGCGCCCGCCCGGGCTCGCCACCAATGAGGGAGAGCCAGTGGAGATCGAGAATCCCGGCGTGTGGAACCTCGAGGCGGGACCAGACTTCCTCGGTGCGGTCGTTCGCGTGGGCTCTGAACGGCGGCGGATCTGCGGCGATGTCGAGATTCACCTGCGGCCCGCAGACTGGACCCACCACCGACACTCCGACGATCCACGATACTCGTCCGTTCGGGTTCACGTGACCTTGACGCCGCCGGTGAACGCGCTCGCGCCCGTCGGCGCCATCTGCATTCCGCTGGCAGGGCCGCTTTCGCGATGCCCCGACTTCTCCTGGGCTGCCGTGGATGTCACGGCCTATCCTTACGCGTCGCGCCCCGAACCGGCGCCTTGCGAGTTGGCGCTGCGCCGATGGTCGGCGGACGACATCGAGCGGCTGCTCGAATCCGCTGGGGTGGAACGCTTGCGCCGGAAAGCCCAACGAATCCGACTCCGTGCCACCATGGTCGGCGCTGATCAGGCTCTGTGGGAGGAGCTCATGGCTGCGCTCGGCTACAAACACAATAAGACCGCCACTCGCAAACTCGCGCAACGCGTGCCCCGGACCGAGCTCTTCGCGGCGGCGAAGAGTGACGTCGAGACGGCCGCGGCGATCCTCTGGGGCACGTCAGGATTGTTGCCCGAAGCTGGGCCGTCCCTCCGCGGTACGACGCGCCGCGTGTGGGACCGATGGTGGAAACACCGCGCTCGCTGGCAAGAGCGCGCCCTTTCGAGGGATGAATGGCGATTGGACGGAGTTCGGCCGTTGAACCGGCCCGAGATCCGGATCCGCGCCGCGGCGGTCTGGGCGTTGCGGCACCCGCCGCCGGCCGAACGGTGGCTTGCCGCCGCCGCGGTTGGGCCCCAGGATTTTTTGAAACACATACTACGGGATTTGGCCATCCATGACCCGGCCGGCGAGATCCGCACGGCGGCGGTGGGCCGTTCCCGTGCGGTCTCCATACTGATCAATGTCGCTGTTCCGTTTCTGGAAGCTTCGGGCCTACCGGTGCTGGCCGATCCGCACTGGCTTCAAATGCTTCCCGACGAAACGCCCAATGCTGTCGAACGGCAGATGGCTCACACACTATTGGGTCGCGACCATCCGCCCTCCTGGTGTCGAGGCGCGCTACGCCGTCAAGGATTGATCCAGATGTTCACGGACTTCTGCCTGAACGACCGTTCCCGATGCGCGGGCTGTCCGTTCCCCGCCTGGCTGGCGGCCGCAGCCGGTAGCTCGTCATCGCCGCCCGCCGAAGACCGATTGTGAACCTGTGCGACTCGCATGCCGGCTGTTCACGTGGCCTGGTCGGAGGGTGGGAGGATCCGCGGACGTTCTGTGGCCACCGGTGTGGCACGGTGGGTGGATCCGACCTCCGGCTGACCAAGCGAAGCGAGCGATGCAGTTCCGGCTCGACGCTGACGGAAAACAGCACCCGACAACGGACGGTTTGACATGAGAGCGAGCCAGAGGCCAACGCCCAGCCTCCAGGAGTGAAGAGGCGGCGCCGTACGACGGCCGGAGGCGCGCGACCCCAGCCCCGACACCATAAGCCGCTTGGCCGCGGGGGAGGGCGGTGAGCCGATTGCGCGGTTGGGGACGGACGCAAATACAGGCGTCGGAGAAGGAAGGGGAAGGGGAATATTGTTGACCCCAACGCCGCCGTGCCAGTCGCCGGTGTTCGCGCCGCTACCCCAAACACACGAATGTTGCAACCATCCAGCCCCCGACGCTGCCTCTCTGGGGACCCTCTCTGGGGACAGGCACTTGGGACGGCCGTTTGGGGGCAGACACGTGCTGTCGGCTGGGTACTCGGCGTCAGTTGCCTCGTGTCAGCCGTCATGGACCCGTCATCGGGACAGGCAACTCGTGAGCGGCGCAGGTTGGGGACAGGCACAACACCAGGTAGGCTGTCGGGTGCCTGTCCCCCTTGGGGCGCGGGCCCGAAAACCTGACAAGACGAAGCTTGCATCCCTGCGGCGTCCCATTTTTCTCTCGCTTTGCGGAACAAGGCAGCCCTGGGGACAGACACATGGCAGTTCCTTGGACAAAGGCAACTCGTGAGCGGGCAGGTGGAGCGATTTGGGGGCAGACACATGCAGATGGGGACAGACACATGCAGATGCAGATGCTATGGACAGGCACCTCGCGGGCTCCAACCACAACACGAGCTCAAAGGCTGTCGGTTGCCTGTCCCCATTGGGCCCATTGGGCTGCGCGGAACAAGGCTCCCTACCAGCGTCGAGCCCAGCGTGGCGTTCGGGGTTTCCTTTCGGGCGAGTGCCGGTCCCCAGTCTTCGCCAGTCTGCGATTGGGGACGTGATTGGGGACAGGCGAATGCGCAAACGACGCAACGATCGCGCTTTCCATGTCTCTTTACTCTTTACTTTATCTTGTGCCTGTCCCCATCCGGAGCCGCCATCGATGTCGGGCGCCACCGCGCCGAAACCCGCGAGCAGCGCGGCCCCTTCTGCGGCGAGCAGTGTTCGATTGGGGACAGGTACATGTCCGGGTACATGTCCCTCCAGACTCGTCGTCCCACCCCTCGAAACCATCCATAGATCAACGGGCTTGTGGGTGGTGGGTGGTGAAGGACGTCGTCATCCATCCAGGGGGGCGGTGCGTTCGCGGGCAGTCCGACTCTCGAAGAGCCGTCGAGGCGGACCGTCCAAATGTTGAGGGCAAGAGACGGAACGATGCTCCACTCGGCAGAGGCGGCCTGCGTGGGTTGGACCGCGACGCCACGCGGACTCATGTTGCCGCCGCTTGGGGCAAGCACCGGTCAGGCCGCGGCGAGGCAAAGCGGTGCCGCGCTCCGCCGGTTGCCGCGCGTTGAAGGCTGGTCGCATACGCTTCGGGGAGAGAACCGCGCTCAACGCGTGCGGTTGCAGCGTGGCTCTGGTTGCCGCAAGCGGTTTGCTCCCCCCCGCAGTCCCGCGCCTGCGGTTCGAAGGACGGTGACCATGGCAAAGCGCCGGGCTCTCCACGTTCGACCGTGCCGTATTCCGCCGTACGACCGGGACTCTTATGCCAGAACTCGAGCGTCGAGTGGCACGGCGCACCGGGATGGCGCCCGCATGCACAGACCTGGCAGCATGCCCGAAACGTCGAACTCTCGGCCGCCCGGCGCACACTTGGCGCGGAGAGGCGCCAATCTGAATGCCATTCCATCAAGCGGCTCCGAGCTCGCTTCGATCATGCAGGCACTCGAACAGCACGCCCAGCGGTTCCGCGGCATTGGACTGATGCCGCGCGCGGACCTCCGGCATGACACGCTGGGGCACGCTCAGAGCGAACCGGGCGGATGGGGCTCAGAGGGCGCCAATTTCGCGGGCGAGCATCGCCAGCTCCTCGCGTAGCTGCGCGGGGCGGCGATCGCCAAAACTCGCATGGAATTTTTCGATGTCTGAGATGTCCCCGCGCCAACCGTCGACATCAAACCGCAGCAACTCGTGCAGATCCTCGGCCGGCAGGTTCAGTCCGCTCGTGTCAAGGCTCTCGGGGGTCGGCAGACGACCGATCGGAGTTTCAGTCGCGTTGGCGCGGCCTTCGATCCGCTCGACGATCCACTTGAGGACGCGAATGTTATCGCCAAAGCCGGGCCACAGGAACCGGTTGTCGGCTGAGCGGCGGAACCAGTTGACGAAGTACAGCCGCGGCAAACGATCGGCCGATGTTCGCGTGCCGATGCGGAGCCAGTGGGCGAGGTAATCGCCGATGTGGTAGCCGCAGAAGGGCAACATGGCCATCGGGTCGCGTCGGAGTGTGCCCACCTTGCCGAACGCGGCGGCGGTCATTTCGCTGCCCATGATCGAGCCGAGAAATACACCATGCGACCACGAGCGGGCTTCGACCACGAGGGGTACCACCGCACCACGGCGCCCGCCAAACAGGATCGCGCTGATCGGGACGCCGGCCGGGTCTTCCCACTCCGGCGCGATGACCGGGCAAAGTCGAGCCGGGGCGGTGAACCGAGCGTTCGGATGCGCGCCCTTGCGGCCGCAGTCGGGCGTCCACTCTTTCCCCTGCCAGTCAATGCCGCGGGGCGGGGGCGTCTCGGTCATGTCTTCCCACCAGACGTCATTGTCCGGCGTGAGCACGCAGTTGGTGAAGATGCAGTCGCGCCGGAGGGTGCGCATCGCGTTTGGATTGCTGCGCATGCTGGTGCCCGGGGCGACGCCGAAGAAGCCGGTCTCGGGGTTGATCGCGTGCAGCCGGCCGTCGGGGCCGAACTTCATCCAACAGATGTCGTCGCCGATGGTTTCGACCTTCCAACCGGGCAAGGTGGGCTCGAGCATTGCCAGATTCGTTTTGCCGCAGGCGGAGGGGAAGGCGGCGGCGATGTAGTGAGGGCGGCCGCTGGGCGGCGTCACCTTCAGGATCAGCATGTGTTCGGCCAACCATCCCTCGTCGCGTGCCTGGACGGAGGCGATGCGCAGCGCATGACATTTTTTGCCGAGCAGCGCGTTGCCGCCGTAGCCGGAGCCGTAGGACCAAATCTCGCGTGTTTCAGGGAAGTGAGTGATGTACTTCTTCGAGAGGTCCGGATTACACGGCCAGGTGGAGTCGGGCTGGCCGGGCGAGAGGGGAGCACCGACCGAGTGCCAGCCGCGCACGAATTCGCCATCCTCGCCGAGCTGGTCGAGCACGCGCGAACCGACTCGCGTCATGATGTGCATGTTGACCACGACGTAAGGGGAATCGGTGATCTCGACGCCGATGTTCGCGATCGGGCTGCCGATGGGACCCATGCTGTACGGAATGACATAGAGCGTCCGCCCTCGCATGCAGCCCCGGTAGGAAGCGAGCATGTCACGGCGCATTTGCTCCGGGTCAGCCCAGTTGTTCGTGGGGCCGGCATCATCGCGGTGGCGCGAGCAGATGAACGTGCGCTCCTCGACGCGCGCGACGTCGCTGGGGTCGGAACGGAACAGGTAGCAGTTCGGCCGCAACGCGGGATTCAGCGGAATCGCAGAGCCAGCGGCCTGCAAGGTCCCGATCATCTCGGCGTATTCCTCACGAGAACCGTTGCACCAGTGCACGCGGTCGGGCTCGCAGATCCGCGCGATCTCCTCGACCCATGCCCGCAGCCGATTGTGTCGAATCGTCATCGTTTGACCCTTTCGTTCATGCTGTTCGCCCCGCTCGCCATTGGGCCCGCCACGGGTCTGTCGTGATCGGAGCGGCCCACAAGCCCGCAAGGGCGGCCGAGCCTAGGGGGGGCGCCGCGATATGTCAACCGGGATGGAAACTGGGCCTCCCTCCGAGTCGAGCCGATTGCGCTCTGGATTGTTTGGAGGATGAGACCAGAGGTCTCGATGCGAGAAGAAGTTTGCTTGTGCCTGTCCCCAATCGAAGACGGGGACACGAAGACGGGGACAGGCACTCGGGAAGACCTGGGAGAGGTACTCGCCCGAGAACAGACCCCGACCGTCACGCTTCACCCGACGCTCCCAGGCCGCCTTGATGCGCGACGCAAACCAGGTGGCAAGAAAGGGACGCGGCCAGGATTGGCGGTTGTTCTTGCCGGGTTGTCGGTCCCGGGGCCAATGGAGTGATGCGTCCGACAGCTTATGAGCCCATACGGCCGGTATTCGGCCTGTCCCCGGCCTGCGCCCAGAGAGGTGCCTGTTCCCCGCGACCACACGTGCCTGTCCCCAGCGCCACTCCCCAGCAACCCGCGAGGTGCCTATCTCCCGCGGCCGTCCTGGGTACCGGTCCCCGGCGGGGCACCGAACAACCCGTTCTACCCTGCGCGACCTGCGATCATCGCGTCTATCCCAGGAGTTTGTTTCGACCTTTGCCTACCCTTGCGCCAATACCTTCGCCCGTCCGATGTGGACGAGCATCACCCGGCCCCCACGCGCATGAACCGCCGCCCCGCCCCCTCACGGTCCCGTCATCCATCCATTCCCGAGACCACGTTCAGCCGTTCCGCAACGCGCTCAGGAGCTTCTCGACCGGTCGGGTCTGGAACAAGCGCCGAAGGGTTGGGAGGTCGGTAGAATTGTCGAGGCGATCCTAACCGAAGCGCGAGGGGTGTCGTTGAATCTGATGCGGGTTTTATACCCGCGATCCCTACCTACCTCCGGGACTGAATGGTCGAAACGTTCGTGTGGTTCGGAGGAGCAGGGAGAGCGACTGGCGAATGACGATGTTCGCCTCCGTTCGCGGGCGCCGGTATTGGCCGCGTCGTTTCCAACCGCGGAATCGTCAGCGCCGAGTGCTTGACAGCATGCGGGCGGGGCGGTCATCGTGCGAAGGTCGAGCAACGGAGATTTTGATGCATCGAACTTGTGCGATCTGGCTGGTCGGCCTGATGGCGGCTGGGAACCTGTTTGCGCAACGCGCGTCCATCCCGACCCTCGCGCGCGATCCGTATGCCGGCGCGATCGTGGTGGATGCGGCGGACGGCACGGTGTTGTTCGAGGATCGCGCTGACGCGCCGGGTTATCCCGCGAGCATGCTGAAGCTGATGGGGCTTCTGCTGGTGCTCGAGGATGTCGAGGCGGGGCGGCGGCGGCTCGACGAGCTCGTCATCGTCACCGCCGAGGCAGCCTCGATGGGCGGCTCACAGGTCTATCTCAAGGAGCGTGAGGTGTTCCCGCTCGACGAGCTTCTTTATGCCATGATGATCCAATCCGCCAATGATGCGGCGGCGGCGGTTGCGATCCACTGCGCGGGTACGCGTGCCGCATTCGTGGAGCGGATGAACCGTCGCGCAGCCGAGCTCGGAATGACGGCGACGCGATTCCACTCGGTGCACGGTCTGCCGCCCGCCGTGGGTCAGTTGCCCGATACGACCACGGCGCGCGATTTCGCGCGACTGTGTGTAAATCTGGCTCGCCGTCCCGAGGTGTTCCGCTACACGTCGGTTCGTGCCCGGCCGTTCCGCGGCACGAACATGCTCATGCAGACGCACAACAACCTGCTTGGTTCGTTCCCGGGGTGCGACGGCTTCAAGACGGGGTACTTCCGGGTGGCCGGCTACTCGATTGCGGCCACCGCGCAGCGCGATGGGGCGCGTGTGATCGCAGTCGTGCTCGGCTCGACCAGTAAGGAGACGCGGGACCGGACGGCGCGCGAGCTGCTGAGCCGCGGGCTTGCGGCTGCCAAACCATCGGCGTCGGTTTCGGCCGCCGTCGCGGCGCCGGCGACGGCTGTGCGCGCGGTGGCGGGAACGAGCCCGGCGGAGGTGACCGCCGCTCCCCCGCCGTCGGCCGCTTCATCGCCCGCCGAGCGCGTCGCTCCTCGTGCGCGCCGACGGTGGTGGCTGGTGTTCGGGGGTGGGGCGGCTATCGTGGCGGTACTGGCATGGAGCTACCAGCGCCAGCAATGGGGGCGATGATATCCACCGACGACACCGAGGTCGTGGCGGCACGGCGGCGGCGGCCCCGTTGGTTGACCCCCGCGGCGCTGGATGCTGCGCGACGGTGGCGGTACTGGCCACTCGATGTGTGGGAGGCGCTGACTGGCCGGCGTCCGCCGCTTGTACCGCCGCGGCGTTTACGATTTGTGGGGGACTCGGACTTCGAGCACACCGGGCGCGAGTTTCTCGATTTGTTCGTGCGGTTCGGCGGACTCACGTCCGAGGATCGGGTACTGGACGTGGGCTGCGGCATCGGCCGTATGGCGGTGCCACTGGCCGCGTTTTTGCGGCCGCCGGGCGACTATTTGGGATTCGATATTGTCCGTGCGGGCATCCGCTGGTGCCAACGAAACATCACTCCGCGCTACCCGTACATGCGGTTCGAACACGCCGACGTGTTCAACTGGCACTACAACCCGCGCGGGCGGCGGCGCGCAGAGGAGTACCAATTTCCGTGTCCGGATGCGGACCGGACGTTCGTGTTGTTGACCTCGGTGTTCACCCATATGCTGCGGCCGGCGGTCGAGCACTATCTTGACGAAATCGCGCGCGTGCTGCGCCCTGGCGGACGCTGTTTTGCGACGATGTTTCTGTTGACGTCTGAGACCGAAGCCGTGCTCGGCCGCGGAGGCGGTCGGGTGAAGCTCACGGAACGATTCGGCGACGATCGCGTGGTGAGTCGCGCGGACCCCGAGGGCGCGATCGCATTTCCCGAAGCCTGGGTGAGGGCGGCATTCGCGGCGCGTGGATTGCGCATCCGTGAACCGATCGCCTACGGACAGTGGGCGGATCGGCCCGGCCCGACTCTGCAGGACATCATCATCGCCGAGCGCGATCCCGGGCCGCCGCGCGGTTCAGATTGAGGCGCCGCGCAGGATCGCGAGCGCCTCGTCCGCGACACGGCTCGGGTGAATATTGCGCAGGCAGGCGTGATCTCCACGAGCGCACTGGTCTGAACAACACGGCATGCACGGCAGGGGGGGCGCGGTCAAGACGCGCGACAATGGGCCGTAGGGGCCGGTGCGAACAGGATCGGTCGGGCCGAAGATCGCAAGCACAGGCACCCCGAGTGCGGCGGCCAGGTGCATGGGGCCCGAATCCACGGTGATCGCGAGGTCCGCGTGAGATAGCAGCGCGCCCAATTGTTCCAACGTGGTGCGGCCGGCCAGATTGATCACACGGTCCGACGGACCAAGGCCGGCGGCGATGGACGCTGCAGCCGCGCGGTCGCGTTCCGCGCCGACGATCAACACCGTCGCGCCAGCGTCCAACAGTCGCGCCGCGAGTGCGCGGAAGAACTCCGGTGGCCAGTTTTTTGTTGGCCACCGAGAGCAGGGTGCGAACACCACGCGCGGCGGCGCGCCCAACGGCGTACCTGGCGCAAACCGCAGCGGAAATTCGATCGGCATCTCCGGCCAACCGAGCCAGCGGATCAGATCGGCGACCTGCATGACCGCATGGCGGTTGCGGTGGGTCGGTCCCGCAACGGCGTCGTAGAGCCAGCGCGCCCCCTCTCGCGCGAACGACGGCCCCACGCGAAGCCGCGCGCGCGCCAAGAAGGTGGGAATCGCGCTCTTGAGCAGCCCCTGCAGGTCCGCTGCCAGGTCATAGCGTTCGCGCCGCAAATCCAGCAGCATCTGCCAGCGTTCGCGCCCACTTCCGCGGCGCGGAAACAAAATCACCCGCTCCACGTCGGGGCACGCACGCACGAGCGGCGCGTACTCGGGCTGGACAAGCCAGTCGATCGTCGCAGCCGACGCCGCTTTGAGGTTGCGCACGGTGGGCAGGGCGTGGATCACGTCGCCCAGCGAACTGAGCTTGACCACGAGGATCCGCCGCACCTCCGAGGGCGCTGGAGGACGTCGACTCATGGTGCGCGTGCGTTGGCCGTCCGTCGCCATCGACGCACGAGGGATCGCCGCCCCTCGGGCAGGGGCACGTTCGCGCGATCCGCCGACAGCGCGGAACGTCGGTCGGCCCATGGGTCGTACACGTCCACCCGCCCCTCGTGAGGCGGGCCGCGGAGCGGCTCGAGCGGGACCGCGAGCCCCGCGAGAGCGCGCGGCGGTGCTCGACGCTCGAGTTCCGATCGCCCGTCGGCTCGTCCCTCGCGACACCCCGCCAATGTCGCGGAGCGTCCGACCCATGCGGACACTCGCAACGGCGGGGATGAGGTCCGGAGTATGGCGCGCCGCGCCTCCGCGATGGGATCGAACTCCTCGATCCCACTCGCGAAGCGCCCGACGTGCCACCAGAGTCCCTGCGTCGCGATGTCTGCGTCCCAGTGCCGCGGCTGACCACTGCCCGCCGAGCCCGTGAACAACGGCGCGAACAGTACGTCGTGCAACAGCGTCCCCTCGCAGTCCCGCGTGCAGAGAGGGAACGGACCGATCTGGTTCGGCTTCACGGCGCCTCCCACGGCCAGTCGGAGCGGCCGATCCGTGGCGACCGTCGCAAGCGTGTGAAGGGCGTCCGACCGCGCACGCCGCGGCGTCCGCAGAGATCCAGCAGATCGCGGCGTCGGTGCGCCGCGGACTCATCGAACACGCCCAGCGCAGTCTCGGGACACCACCATGAATGCCCCCGCCATACTCGGATCCGGTGGCCGCATTGGTTGGCGAGCGCATTGACCCATGCGGTCCTATTCTCGCGTTCATGACCGGGCCCGCCGTGGAGTGGGTGGGCCAGGTGGAGGCCGTTCGGGATGAAGGGAAGCCCGTCGGCGGTCTCGCGATAGCGCGGGTTTCGGCGACTCCCTTGCACGAACTCGCCGGGCGTTGCCCACGACGGCCTCGCGAGCGCAACCACGATGATCGCCGCCGCCGCACATCGAAAGGTCCGGTCCTTCATCGGCGGCGTTTCGCTCATTCGTCTTGCCAGCGCGTGGGCCGGCGCGCGTTCCATCGCCGTCGCCAGCGGTCGAACAGAGACTCGCGGCCGTACGGCGGCGGACCGACGATGATGTCGTCGTTCAGGTCGTCCGCTCCGCTGTCCTGCCAGCCCCACCACCGGTGCATGCCGCCCCACCACGACTCGAGGATCTCCTGTCGCAGCGTCGCCTCCCATTCGATTCGCGCGGCGTGATAAAGGAAGACACCGAGGGCCGCGGTCATCAGCGAGAGCGGCGGCCACAGCGCCCACACGATGAGCGCGATCGCGAACCCCTGGCCGATCCACGCGGCGAGGCGCGTGGCGGCGAGCCGGCCGATCCATGGCGAGAGCCAGGCCCGGAAAATCCGGCCCCCATCCATCGGAAACGAGGGGATCAAGTTGAACAACGCCAGCATCAGGTTGATGCGATGGAGCTGATCGGCGATGGCGGTGCCAGCGGTGGGCGGAGCCGCGCCTCCGGAGCCGCGCAGAACGCCGAAGAGCCAGGCCAGCCCAAGGCTCACCGCCGGTCCCGCGATCGCGATCTGCATCTCCTCGCGCGGCGAGCGCGGTAGGCAGTCCATGCGCGCCATGCCCCCGATCGGCAGCAGCACGATTTCGCGTGCGCGGCAGCCGTAGCGAAGGGCGACGAGGGAATGACCCAGCTCATGCAGTGCGACGCTTCCGAACAATCCGGCCATCAACGTGAGTCCCAACGGCCAGAGCGACAACGGGAACTGAACGAGCATCAGCGGAAGTGCGATCAAAAGGGTGGCGTGCAGCCGGATCGGTATTCCGGCCACCCGCGCAAGGGTGATCCCGTGCCAGTTCACGCGCACATGCTGGCCCAGCTGCTCCCGCGCGACAAGCCCGCCGTGAGCGTCCAACGGTGGGACGCGGGCCCGCACGATTCGTTCCAAGATTGGAAATGACGCGAATGTGCCCTCTGTCCGCACCTCACGGGCGAGTGCCGTGACGCGTGCGACTCGAGCGGTGTGCGTCTTGGAGCACGGCGGCGAGTCTGGTAAGCATCGTCCATGGACCCGATTCCAATCCGGCCGGCGATCGCAGCGATGACCGGCTATACGCCGGGCGAACAGCCGCGGGACCCGGACATCATCAAGCTCAACACGAACGAGAATCCGTATCCGCCTTCACCGGCGGTTGTGCGCGCACTGCGCGAGTTCGATCCGGCGTCGCTGCGACGGTACCCCGACCCCTTATGCGAGGATCTGCGCGCGCGTATCGCGGAGATGCACGGGGCGCGGGTGGACCAGGTGTTGGTGGGCAACGGCTCGGATGAGCTGCTCGCGCTCTGTGTCCGCGCACTCGTGCCCCGCGACGCGGCGGTGGGATGGTTCGAACCGTCCTATTCGCTCTATCCCGTGCTGGCCGCGATCGAGGAGCTGCGTGCGGTGCCGACCGAGCTCGGACCCGAGTTTGAGTGGCGCGAGCCGGTGACCGAGCATGTCGCGCTCTTCTTTCTCACGCATCCGAACGCGCCCAGCGGATGCGTCTATCCCGTGGCGTCGATCGAAGCGTTCCGCCGACGATTCCGTGGCGTGCTGGCGATCGACGAGGCCTACGTGGACTTCGCGGAGCGGAACCTCATGCGAATGGCGCTCGACGACGATCGCACGCTGGTGTTCCGGTCCCTCTCGAAATCCTTTTCGCTGGCCGGTCTTCGCCTTGGCTACGTCGTGGGGCCGCCCACGCTGATCCGCGCGATGATGACCGTGAAGGACTCCTACAACGTGGATCGCCTCGCGGCAACGCTCGGACTGGCGGCGCTCGGCGACCTCGACTGGATGCGCGAGACCACGCAACGGATCCGCGCGACGCGTGAGCGTGTCCGCGCGCGGCTGAGCAACTTAGGCTGCCGAGTCTGGCCGTCGGAGACAAACTTCCTCTGGTTCCGGCCTCCGGGCCGGCCCGCGTCCGAGGTGCAGCGCGACCTGCGTGCGCGGCGCATCCTCGTGCGGCATTTCCCGGGGCGCCGTACGGGAGATTTTCTGCGCGTCACCATCGGCACCGATTCTGAAATGGACGCATTTCTGGCGGCGATCGAAAACATCCTGGAGCGAGGTGAATCAACCTGAATTCGCTCGGGTGAATCGATCAGCGAACACGCCGGATGGTCGTGGCGACGGCGATCGCGCGCCGCCGTGCTGGACGGGACAACGACGCGCCAGCGGCTCGCCGTCCGTACGGATGTGCCCTTCGGTTCTCGTCGTTCGCGTCGTCGGTAAAAACGCGTTCTGGCCGGCGGTTTCGATGGGGCCCGGTCGGGGGAAAACGTCTGCGCGCCGTTGCCCGCGAGGTCGAAGGATCCCGAATCGCCCAGGCCGGAGCAGGTGGGGAACGTTGGCGGGACGCCGCTGTGGTGAATTCCGCCGCGGTCAAGACCACAGAGGGTGTCGGATACCGACCAAATGTGCCGACATCTTCGTGGTCGTCACTCTCGAAGCGCGCAGCGCTCATCTCTGTGGCGCCTTCGTTCAGCGTCGCGACAGCGACGCCCCGATCAACCGTGCCGTGGGGTGCGAACCTGCTGCGGCGCTGTGCGCGATCGGAGGACTTTGGAGTCCGCTCAATTCGGCACTCCGTTGGGGGCTGTCGGTGGGGCTGGCGATTGGGCCAGGCGCCGTGGTCCCTTACGAGTAGGATCGCCGGCATTGGAGCCCGCCAGCACCGGCGCATTCGGCCAATGCATCAGAGAAATCGGTGCCGTCCGCGGCCGTCGATCACCGTTCGCGTCGGGTAGATGGCGGATGCGGATGATTCCACTGTTGCGCGCGAGCCAGGGGACGCGTTGCCATGGGCACTCGGCAAGGGGTCCGAGCGGTGCGGCGAGAAGGAGGGGGAGGGATTGTCCAGCGCACTGGGCGTGGACGCGAAGATGCTCAACCGGCCGTGTGTGCACATCGTCCATCTGCGCATCTCGTGTCGCGTGCACGGCGCGGGAGGCGAGTCCGCGGTGGACGCCCGGAGCACGAGAGATCGACCCGACGGCGACCGACCGTTGAACCGGCCATGGTAAGCTCCAGGGGGTGGGGCTCGCGGGGGACGGCGCATGCCGCGTTGGGCGGCGCCCCTTGAGGCGCGCGCGGACGGCGATTGGGCGTTCCGAGCAGTTCTCGCCGCTGTGCACGAAGGTTCGCTCGTCCGCCATGCCTTCGCCGGAGCGGCGCAACTGTCACGCATCGACGCTACGTCAGGGTGTGGGGACGGGTGTGTCGCCGAAGAGTCGGGCGAGCGTGGGCTCCATTGCACGCGCCCAGATTCGGTATCCCTGCTCGTTGGGGTGCAACAGGTCGGGCATGATGTCGCGCGACAGGGTGCCGTCGGGCTGCAACAACTCCCGGTTGATGTCGAGAAACACGACGCGCTGGCCGTCGGCCAACGACTGGAGCAGCTCGTTCAGGCGGTCGTTGAGCCGGCGCAGCTCACCGTCTGGTCGCTCCTCACGAGGAAACACGGCAAGGAGCAACACCTTTGCCTCGGGCATTCGGTTGCGGAGCCGTTCGAGGATGAGTCGAATGCCTTCGGCGGTGTGTTCGGGCGGGTCCTTGCGATGGCCGGTGTTATTCGTGCCGAGCATGATCACGACGAGTTTTGGGGTTTGCCCCTCGATCTCACCATGGTCGAGGCGCCAGAGCACGTGTTCGGTGCGGTCGCCGCTGAAGCCGAGGTTGAACGCATGGCGGTGGCCATAGTACGTCTCCCACACCGATTTGGCCTTCGTTTCCCAGCCCTGCGTGATGGAATCGCCGATGAAGATCAGGTCGTGATTGCGAGCGCGGGCCTCGGCGACGCGAGCCTCATGACGGGTGCGCCACCACTCTTCCTTGAGCCGGTCGGCGGGACGGGTGGCGGGCAGATCGATCGCCTCGGCGGCGATGCACACGACCGACGGTATGAGCGCGAGAATCTTCATCTTCTGGACATTCTCCATGGTTTCGACATTCTAGCGGCGCGCGTTCCGCCGAACAACGCGGAGCACGCGGCCGAGAGAGAGAGAGAAGGGGTGGTATGAGGCGAGAGCGAAAGCAAACGACGGCGGAGGCGATGGTGGGGCGCGCGCGGGGGCGGTGCGCCGCGGCGATGGCCTTGCTCATGGCGGCGGCCGCGTGCGCGGCGGAGGCCGCGTTGCCCGAACACGGGGTCAATATTCACTTCACCGACGCGCGTGTAGGCGAGATGGACATGCTGGCCGCCACGGGATGTCGGTGGGTGAGAATGGATCTAACGTGGGCGCGGACCGAACCGAAGCGCGGCGAATATGATTTCGCGTCGTACGACCGATTGGTCGCGACACTCGATCGGCACGGTCTGCGGCCGCTCTTCATTCTCGACTACGGGAATCCGCTCTACGACGGCGGGTTGGCGCCGCATACGGAGACGGGGCGGGCGGCGTTCGCGAGGTGGGCGGCGGCGGCGGTCGGGCGCTATCGGGGACGCGGCTATCTCTGGGAGATCTGGAACGAACCCAACCATGCGAATTTTTGGAAACCGCAGCCACACGTCGCCGACTACGTGGCGCTGGCCCGCGCGGTTGGCCGAGCGGTGCGCGAGGCAGCGCCGGACGAGCGGCTGATCGGACCGGCCACGTCGACGATTGATCTGGAATTCCTCGAGGAGTGCTTCCGCGGCGGCGTGCTCGAAGACTGGTGGGCAGTGTCGGTT
This sequence comes from uncultured bacterium, assembly GCA_938010045.1. Taxonomy (GTDB): domain Bacteria; phylum Verrucomicrobiota; class Kiritimatiellia; order PWTM01; family PWTM01; genus CAACVY01. The sequence continues at coordinate 56,541 of CALLFZ010000014.1, read as the reverse complement.
CACCCCTACCGCCAGACGGAGCCCGAGACCGTGATGGTGGACTACGGGCGGTTGCGCGACATGATCCGGCGTTATGCGCCGGCGGGCCGTGAGCTGCCGATACTTTCGAGCGAGTGGGGGTATTCGACGGCGTGGCGGGGCATGAATGCTGAGCGGCAGGGAACGCTGTTGGCTCGGCAGTGGCTCGTGAATGCGGCGGCCGGGATTCCGCTCTCGATCTGGTACGACTGGCGGGACGACGGTGCCGATCCGACCGAGCCGGAGCACAATTTCGGAACTGTGCGCCATCGCTGGTTCGCGGGATGGCCCCCGTTCGATCCGAAACCGGCGTGGTATGCGATGCGCGCGTTCCATGGTGAGCTTGACGGGCACCGTTTCGTGCGGCGCGTGAGTCTGGAGCGAACGTCGGGCGAGGCGGACCCGGCCGACTGGCTGCTGCTCTTCGAGCGTACGGGGCGCTGGCGGCTGGTGATGTGGACGACCTCGACCGGTGGGGCCGCGGTGGTCCGTGTGCCCGGCGTGTTGGGTCTGCGGACGCACCTGGGCCAGCCCCACGGACTGGCGGGCACGAGCACCATCCAAGAGGCTCTGGAGGTGCGGCTTGGTCCGGCGCCCGTGTACGCCGATCTGGACGCCGCGGCTGCCGCGGAGCTGGTCCGTCCGGGCCGTTGGGACTGGAGCGATGGACGCATCGAGTCGGTCGAGGCGGGGCTGGGGGCCGGCGGCGATGTGTGGGTTGAGCTGCGCAAGGGCTACGGCCCAGCCATGCGGGGGATCGTCAGAGTGCTCACGGCGGGGCCGACCAGCACGTGGTCATGGTCGGCGGGGGAGGGTGAGGCGGCGGTGCGCGTGGCGACCGGCATGGCGGCGGCGGATATACCGATCCGTCTCGAGGTGGCCCGCGATGACGACGTGATTGTGGCGCGGCGGTCGAGCGCCCGGCTCAAACCGATCACGGCGTGGTGGCGCGCACCGATGAAGATCGGAGCGAACACCGATGGTCGACCGGCTGTGCCCCATGAGATTTTGCTGGAGCGCATCACGGCGCCCGCTGATTGTCCCGGCGCACCCGGTGAAGCGGTGCGGATTTCCATCGCTACGGCGGCCGGTTTTCAGTATTTCCCAGTGAGATTCGAGCATCTGGCCGACCGCCGCATCGAGGGGCGGCCCACTGCGCTGGTGCTTTGGGCGAAAGTTGAGGGGGATCCTCTGCGACTGACGTGTCGGGTGGAGGACTCGAGTGGCGAGGTGTTTCAGCCCCGGGCCGCGCAGTTGCGCGCTGACGAGGGCTGGCGGCTCCTTCGGCTACCATGGCCGGGTGATGGCGGGGGCTGGTGGGGCGGCGACCGGGACGGAGTACCGACCCCTCCGCTCCAGTGGCAGGCGGCGCTGCTGGTGGACCGCGACCACGCGAGGGGGCAAACGGGCGCTGTGATCGTTGCCGGCGCGGCCCTTTTGTATGATGAAGGCAGCGGGCGGTGAAGCCGGCGGGGCGCTCGAAGGCTGATCATGAACATCTCAACAATGAAATGCGGGGTGGCGAGCGTTGTGGCGGCGTGGGCCGGCGCGGCCCTGGCGCAGACCCATGTGCCGTCGGGACGCAGTTTCGCCCGACTGCTCGGCGAGTCGCTCGCGGATGCGATCGAACGGGCGGTGCCGTCCGTCGTGCAGGTCAAGGTTGCGCGGCACGTCAGGCACGCCGTGGTGGACCGGGAACGCAACGAACTGAAGGATGTCGAGGGTGTCGTCGTCGGCATCGGGTCCGGCTTCTTTTTCGATGACCAGAATCGCGTGCTCACCGCGCACCACGTGGTCGAGGGGCGGCAGGTCGAGATTGTGGTGCGGACCCATTCCGGCGACGTGCTGCCGGCGCGCGTCGTGGGGGCGGATCCGAACACCGATCTGGCCGTGCTGGCCGTCGAGGCGCCCGAAGGGCGGCGGTATCCGCCCTTGCCGGCGGGCGATTCGGATGCGATCCGGGTCGGCGAGGTGGTGATCGCGCTCGGCGCACCGCTCGGCCTCGAGAACACCGCAACCTTTGGCATCGTGAGCCAGAAGGGCCGAAATGTCGGCAAACTGACGTACGAACGCTTCATCCAGACCGACGCTTCGATCAATCCGGGCACCAGTGGCGGACCGGTGCTCGATGCGGATGGCCGCTGGATCGGTGTCAGCGTGATGATCGAAACCACAAGCGAGAACGCCGGCAACGTGGGCATCGGCTTCGTGGTCCCGTCCGCGATCGCACGGCGTGTCGCCGATATTCTCGCGCGGCACGGGCAGATGGTCCGCTCGTACATTGGGATTGTGCCCGAGCAGATGGTGCCGTCCCGGACACCCCTGCCGCGCGGTTTGAGCGAAGCTGTGCGGATTGCGAACGTCGCACCCGGGTCGCCCGCCGAAGCCGCGGGGCTGAAGACCGGCGACATCATCCTCCGCGTGGACGGGCACCCAACACCGACGTTGAATGAAATCAAACAGTACATGCACGTGCATGAGCCGGGCGACAAAGTGAAGTTGGAGGTTTTGCGGGACGAGACGGAGCTCACGATCGAAGTGACCGCCGGTACGCCGCCCGCGGCCCGTTAGGGGCGGCCCGACGGCCGGCGACGCGATTTGACGCGGCGATGGCGGCCCCCTAGTGTGCTGAACTTTCATGCGCAGGATGGATGAATGGATCATGATGCGAAGCCACACGTGCGGACAACTGCGGTCGGCGGACGCCGGCCGCGAGGTCACCTTGTGCGGCTGGGCCGACACGATCCGCGATCACGGCGGCCTGGTGTTCATTGACTTGCGCGACCGCTACGGCGTCACGCAGGTTGTGTTCGATCCGCGCGATTCGAGCGAGGCGTGGACACTTGCGCAGCAGGTGCGGCCGGAGTACGTGATTCGCGTTCGCGGCGTCGTCGAGCTCCGGCCCGCGGACATGGTCAACCCCAAGCTCGCGACGGGCGAGATCGAGGTGCGGTGCGCCTTCATCGAGATGTTGAACCGCAGTGCGACGCCGCCGTTTCCGTTGGATGATGCGGGCTCAGAGCGCGTCGGCGAGGATCTCCGGCTCACCTACCGTTATCTGGACCTCCGGCGGCCCTCGATGCAACGGAATCTCTTACTCCGACATGCGGCGGTGATGGCCGCCCGCCGCTATTTCGACCGGCTTGGTTTCGTCGAGATCGAAACCCCGATTCTCACCAAGAGCACGCCCGAGGGTGCGCGCGACTACCTGGTGCCCAGCCGCGTGAATCCCGGCCTGTTTTACGCGCTGCCCCAGGCGCCGCAGCAGTATAAGCAGCTGCTCATGATGGCCGGGTTCGATCGCTACGTGCAGATCGCGCGCTGCTTCCGGGACGAAGACCTCCGGGCCGACCGCCAGCCGGAATTCACGCAGATCGACGTCGAGATGTCCTTCGTCGAGCCCGAGGACATTTACGACCTCGTGGACGGTCTTTTGGTGGAACTGTGCAACGCCGCCGGCCGTCCCGCTCCCTCGTTGCCGCTCCCGCGCATGACCTATGCGGAGGCGATGAGCCGGTACGGCAGCGACAAGCCCGATCTCCGGTTTGGGATGCCGATCACCGACCTGACCGACGTCTTTCGTGACAGCGGATTTAAGGTGTTTGCGCAGGCCGTCAGGCAGGGCCACGTGGTTAAGGCGATCAACGCCAGCGGTCTTGAGACGGTGCCGCTGCGAGTCACCGATGAATGGACCGAAGCGGCCAAGTCGGCCGGATTTGCGGGGCTCGCTCACATCCGGGTTCAGCCCGATGGAAGTTGGAAGTCTCCGATCACCAAATTTTTTAGCGAGGGTGAAAAGACGGCGTTGCGCGAGCGGTTGGGTATCCAACCCGGAGACCTCGTGCTGTTTGCCGCTCACGAGGCCGACCGCGTGCACTCGTTCCTCGGGCGGCTACGGCTGGAGGCCGCCGCCCATGCGGGGGTGATCCGACCTGAGGCGATGGCGTTCACATGGGTGACGGAGTTCCCGCTGTTCGAACGCGACCCGGATGGCCGGCTCACTTCGATGCATCATCCGTTTACGGCCCCACATCCGGATGATCTCGATCGCCTCGATCGGGATCCCTTGAGCGTCCGAGCGCGCGCCTATGACATCGTGCTGAACGGCGTCGAATTGGGCGGCGGCAGCATTCGGATTCATCAGCCTGACGTGCAGCGCGAGATGTTCCGCCGGCTGGGCCTGCCCGATACCGAAATCGAGGAGAGGTTCGGGCATCTGCTGCGCGCGCTTTCGTACGGCGCGCCGCCGCACGGCGGCATTGCGCTGGGGCTGGACCGGTTGGTCATGCTGCTCACCGGCGCCGCGTCCATCCGCGACGTGATCGCGTTCCCGAAGACGCAGAAGGCGGTGGACCTGATGATGGGGGCGCCTTCCCGCCCGGATCCGAAGCAATTGCGCGAGGTACACATCCGGACCCTCGTCGAGCCCTGAGCCGAGACCGGTGAGCGGGCGGCCATGGCGTCCGCGGTTCGTCCGCGCCCGGTTCAAGCCCCAGCCCGAGTTCAGTGCGGCACGCGATGCGTTTGCCCTCGCGGGCGTCCCTGGCCGTGTCCGGTCAGCATGTACGGCGGACCGTCGGATCACGAGGCGCGCGGGCGCCCTCGCATCCTTCTCCGATGCGCAGGCGCCGGCGGAATTCGCGGGGCGAGCAACGGAACATCGCGCGGAATTGATGGTGGAAGTGAGAGAGGTTATTCCAGCCGGAGGCGAACGCGATCTCGCTCACGGATTCCTCTGTCTCGGCGAGTCGCCGCGCGGCATGGTTGAGCCGGACATCCGCGACGAAGCGGGTGAAGGTGCGGCCTGTGAAGCGACGGAATTGCCGGCAAAAAGTGGCTTTGCTCATGTGGGCTTCGGCGAGGACTTCGCTGAGATGCAGCGGCTCGGCGAAGCGATCGAACGCGGCGTGCACGGCCAGTTGAATGCCGCGGTACGGCGGCGTGCGGCGGGGCGCCGTGGACGGTGAGGAACGGGCGATGGGACGGCGCTCGCGAGCCGGCCATCTCGCGATCATGGCCAACACCGCGAACAGCCGCGCGAGCCGCTCGGGTCCCCGCGCCCGTTCCACCTCGCGAAGACCTCGGATCAGGGCGGGCACGCCGCCGCCCACGAACTGCACGCCGCGCTCGGCCTCGAGCCAGATCGAGCCGAGCAGCGCAAGTTCGCCGAACCTCCGCAGGCTTTCCTCGAATTCGGGGCCCATCTGGATCGCATACCCGACGGTCGGGCCGGCCTCGTGCCAGTAGTGCGGCAACCCCCCGCCGATCAGCACAACGTCAGGTGCGTGGAACGGTCGGATGTCATCGCCGATGAACCGAAGCCCCGAGCCCTGAACGAGGGCCGTGAGTTCCGTGTGGGCATGGTAGTGCCACCGGCGTCCGGCGCCCGCCAGAGGGTGGGCTCGACCGGCTGGGTCCAGCACCTCAACTTGCGCCAGCGAACGCCGCCAGCGCAACAGGCGGAAGGAGCTGTTCGGCGGCACGTCAATGTTCTCGGCGAGCAGTTTCATGCCGTTGTGCCTCGCAACGTGAGACATTTCTACACATTTTTGATTCGCGCGGACAAGACCTTGCAAGCGCATTGGGGGACCATGACCCAAGGACGGCCGGGATGGGCTCGACCGTCAACGGAGAAGCAGTCATGGGCGGTGAATATCGTTTCTCGTTCGGTCCCTGGAACCTCCATGAGGGGGCCGATCCGTTCGGCCCGACCGTGCGCCGCGGCATCTCGCTTGCGGAGAAATTCCGGCTGTTCAAACCGCTCGGGTTCGACGCGGTGCAGTTCCACGACGACGACGTCGTGCCGAGCATGAGCGAGCTCGACGCGATCACCATCCGGCGGCGAGCCGCCGAGGTGAAACGGCTGCTGGACGCCGAGGGACTCGCCGCCGAGTTCGTCGCGCCGCGTCTCTGGGAAGACCCGCGGACGGTTGACGGAGCCTACACCTCGAACGATGCGGCCTGCCGGGCGTGGGCGATTGAGCGAAGTCTGCGTGCGATCGACATCGCCCGCGAGGTCGGCACGAAGCTGATTGTGCTCTGGCTGGCGCGCGAGGGCACGTACGTGCGCGAGTCGAAGGACAGCCGCCGCGCGGTCGAGCAAATCGTTGAGGCGATCGACCGCATGCTCGAGTACGATCCGGAGATCCGCATCGCGATCGAGCCGAAACCGAACGAGCCGATGGACCACGCCTTTATCCCGACAACCGGTCACGCGATGGCGATTGGGTATTTGACGCGCGATCCCAGCCGGGTCGGCGTCAACATCGAAACTGCCCACGCGATCTTGGCCGGGCTCGACCCGTCCGATGAGATGGGGTTCGCGCTCGCGTTCGAGAAGCTCTACACGGTGCATTTGAACGACCAGAACGGCCTCAAGTTCGACGAGGACCGCAGTTTCGGTAGCGTGGACCTGCGCCGCGCGTTCAATCAGGTGCGCGTGCTGGACCGGTACGACTACGGCCGGCGCGGCGAGTATGTGGGGCTCGACGTCAAGGCGCTGCGCACGCAGCGGGGCGAGCCCGCCACGCAACACCTCTCGAACAGCCGGACGTTCTTCCTGATGCTGCTGGATGTGGTGCGCAGTCTGGACAGTGCGGCCGTCGACCGGCTGATCGCGGAACGCAACTACGAGGAGCTCGACCTGCTCATCATCCGCGCCTTGATGGGGCGAGGCTGAGGCGGCGGCGCCGGGCATGGCCGCGATGGATGCTCTGATTCTGAACACCGCGGTGTTGGATCTGCGCAGCCGCGAGTTCGGGTTCGTGGATGCGCTGGTGGGCGCCGGCGGCCTCGCGAAGTGCCCCGCGAGCGACCTGCCGCCGCTCGACCCGGAGACGGTGTTCGCCCTCGATCGGGCCGGCGCGGCGACGGCGGGTGGTTGCGGCAACGTGGCTCCGCTGCTCGCGCGCGCGGGTCTGCGCGTTGCGGTCGGCGCGATGGTGGGGCGCGGGCCGTTCGGCGGCCTCGATGCGGTCGGGCGCCTCTTCGCGGACAAGCTGGCCGCGGCGGGCGTTGACCTCTCGGCGCTGGTGGCGCATCCCGCGCTGCCCACCGGCACCACGTTCATCCACGAGGCGCCGGCGGGCGAACGAGGCGGCATCGCGTACTTTCCAAACGCGAACGATGAGTTCGACTTCGACCGGTTCCGCACGCATGTGGTGCGCCTTCGCCCGAGTGTCGTGCACTACATGTACTCGGGATTGTCGACGCGGGGCGACGCGAACGGGGGACGGGATCTGGCCCGGTTCATGGCTGACTGTCGCGCGCTGGGTGCGATCACCATCGCGGACAGTCATACGCTGGCGGGCAACCCCGCGCAGATCATCCGTCGGCGCGAAGCGGTGCCGGCGTATCGGCTGCTCGAACCGCTCTGGCCAGAGCTGGACGTGTTCTTCACGTCGGCAGACGAAGCGCGGATGATCCTGAACACTCTCGAGCCGGGACACCGCGTGCCCATGGACGACGCATCGCGGTTGGGGCCGGCCTTTCTGGACTGGCTGCTGCCGCGGATCGAGCGCCCGAGCGACCCGGCCCGGACGCGACTCATCGGCATGACCGTGGCCAACGGCGCATGGGCGCGGGCTGTGGGGCCGGATGGCAGGGCGGCTCCCGCAGTGTTTGTGCGGTCGAGGTTCCTGGCCGGCGAAGTGGTGGACCTCGTCGGGGCCGGCGATGCGTTCCGGGCAGGCATCATTGGGTGGCTCGCGCGCCATGCCCAGGAATTCCGCTCCGGGCGCCTCGATGCCGAGGAGGCGGTGCAACTGGGCAATCTCACAGCGTCGCTGTTCATCAAGTCGCCGTTGCGCGACCGCTGCGCTCTGGTTGCGCCGCTACCCCAGCTGCTGAACGTGGTCCGGACGGGGGCTTCGTTTGACGACCTTGCGGCGTTGACGGCGGCGTTGGGGGTCGGCGGGACGGCCGGTGCGTGAACCCCGGCTTCGTCGGCTTTGGATTCGGGCCGATCCAGGCGGGGCTGTTCGTGCCCTTCGCGCGTGCGGACGGCTTCGACCGCATTACGGTCGCCGAGATTGACGCCGACCTCGTGCGCGCGGTGCGCGCGAACGAGGGAGCCTACGCGCTGAACATCGCCCACGCGGACCGGCTGGAGACCATGTGGCTGCACCGCGTGGAGATTCTGAATCCGTTCGATCTGGACGATGATCGCGAACTTACGCGCCGGTTGCGCGAGGCGTCGACCGTCGTCACTGCGCTGCCCTCGCCGGCCGCCTACGCGGCCGGCGGCGGGGCGAGTGTGGCTGCGCGCATCGCGGCGGCGCTCGGGGAACCAGGTCCGCCGGTGGTCGTGTATACGGCGGAGAATCACCCCGAGGCACCGACGCGGCTCGAGCGCGCGGTTCGAGAGCGTTTGGGCGGTGTGCCGGCTCGAACGGCGGTCTTCGTCGGGACGGTCATCGGGAAGATGAGCCAGATCGTGAGCGGCGAGGATGCGGCTCGCCGTCGCGGTTTGGCGGCGATCGCGCCCGGGGTGCCGCGCGCGTTTCTCGTTGAATCGTTTGATCGAATCATTTCGGGGCGCGTGCCCGATGCATGTCGCGTGGGGCGACTCTCACGCCTGATCGAGGCCGATGACCTGCGGCCGCATCAGGAGCTGAAGCTCTATGGCCACAACGCCGCGCACGTACTGCTCGGCCTGGTGGCGCGTGCCCGGGGGGTGCCGTGGATGCCCGGCCTTCGAAAACTGCCGGCCGTGGTAGAGGCGGCGCGGCGGATGATTTTCCTCGAAAGCGGTGCCGCGCTGCGACGGCGCTGGCCGGGGGCAGACGGCGAGCTGGCGTCGGACGAAACGCTCCGGCGCTACGCCATGGAGCTGGTGGATCGAATGATGAATCCCTGGCTCGGCGATGCGGTTACGAGGGTCATTCGGGATTTGCCGCGCAAACTGGCTCGGGACGACCGTCTGTTCGGAGCGCTGGCGGTGTGCGACCAGCACGGCGTCTGGGCGCCCAACCTCGAGGCGGCGGCGCTGGGGGGCGTCGCCGTATGGCGCGCCGGCGCGGCCGAGGGTCAGGCCTCGGTACCCGAGGGGGAGGAGACCATGGCCGCCGCGCTGTCCGATCTCTGGGGACGGTCGGCGGATGAGCCGGAGATCCGGCGTTGGGCGCACCGACTGTTCGCCGCGCGGGGTCACTGGTTGGACTGGCTAAGGACAGATTGACGAGCCTTGGGCGCTGGGGCATCGCGAACGATGAGTCGAGCGATGGCCAGCTCTCGCCGCCGCCCGCGCTTGCGTCCCGCCGGCTGAGCAGGGTGGATCGTTTAATGAACTTTGAACGTGGGCCAGGTTTCGCCGCTTTTTTCCTACCGCGGTGTTATCACGCCGGCCCTCGGCTGCGGGCGGCCGGGCCGGCCGTTTTTGTGGGATCGCGCGGTAACGCCGTCGGATGGAACGGCCGAGGCGCTCAGAGATAGTCGGAGAACCCTTCGTCGGCAAGGCGTTGATGAAGCCGCTTGATCTCTTCGGCGCGATCGGCGGCACAGATCAACGTCGCGCGCGGCGTATGCACGATGACGACCCCCGCCAGCCCGATCGCCGCGATCAAGTGATCGGCATCCTCGGACACCGCCAGTGAATCGTGCACGTCGAGAAAGAGAGCGCGCCCGCCCACGTGCACGTTCCCGGCCGCGTCCTTTGGCGCGATCCCGGCGAACGCGGGCCAGGAACCGATGTCGGCCCACTCTGCCTCGAGCGGACAAGCGGCGACGGTGAACGAAGGGTCGCGCGAGGCGGGCTCCATCACGGCGTAGTCTACGCTGATCGGCCGAAGCGCGGCGTATTCGCGATCGAGCACCGCGATCCGATCCGATCCGTGCCAGGCCGCCGCGATCCGCTCGAGTGCCGCGGCGCTCTCGGGCCGGTACCGCCGGATCGCGTCCAACAGCGTGCGAGCGCGCCACACGAACATCCCGCTGTTCCAGAGAAATCTCTCCGGTCCCGCCGCGACGTATTCCCGTGCGACCTCGGCGGGCGGCTTTTCGCGAAACCGCACGACGCGCCGCACCGAGCTGCCCAGGGATTCCCCCAGCTCGAGGTATCCATAGGCCGTGCTCGGACCGCTCGGCCGCACGCCAAAGGTCACGAGAGACGCTGGCAGCGATTCGGCCGCCGCGAAGGCGGTCTCGACGGCCGCGCGAAACCGCTCAGCGGGGGCGATCACGTGGTCGGCCGTGAAGACGCCGATCACCGCATCGGGGTCCTCGCACGCGATCACCTGCGCAGAGAGACCCACCGCATGAAGCGTGTCGCGCCCGCACGGTTCGTCAAGATAGCGGAGCGGGGCGAGCGCCGGCAGCGCGGTGCGGACGGCGCTTTCGTGCTCGCGCGCGGCACAGACCCAGCGGCGCTCGACCGGCACCAGGCCATCGAGTCGCTCGAAGGCCAATTGCAGCAGGTTGCGACCGCCCACCAACGGCAAGAGTTGCTTGGGGCGGCCCTTGCGGCTCATCGGCCATAGCCGGGTGCCTGCCCCGCCGGCCATAATCATGGCGTGACGCATCTCACATATCCTCTCTCGAACCGCGGCCCGGCCTCCTCACGACCGGCGACCCCGTCGGATCACGATGTGCGCGCCACCGGGCACCGGCGGGTTGAACGCCACCCGCAGGTAACCGCCACCACGTCCCGAGTACATGGCGCCGGCACACCGCGCCGGATAGTCGCGCAACACCGCCTCACGATCGATGGTGAGGGTTGGGTGTCGCACCGTATGGGGCAGCAGGGCGGCCCAGCCGCGCATGCACTCCTGGAACGACGCCCCCAGCGCATCGAGATCGCGTGCTGCGATCGCGTCACCGCAGGCCGCGCCGCAGCGACCGAGGCGTCGGATCCAGGCGGGATCGAGCCGGCGTTCGCCGAGCGGATGGTCGCCGGGCGGTCGGGGCGCCGCGGGCACCAGCTGGAGCACACGTTCCAGCCAGTTCTCCGCGGCGGGATCATCGAGCCGCTCGACTCGTGCTGGGAAGATGCCGCCGTAGACGCGCGCGTCGTAGTCGAGGCGCGAGATGCCGGGGTTGACAAGACCGATCATGTCCTGCGCTCCCGAGGGATCGGGTCGTCCGCGGTTCTCGGCGTCATACAGAACGCGCACCACGTCAGCCGGTGGCGCGGCGCGCACACCGTCGGGCCACAGTTGCAGCGCAGCTCGGCGGGTGCCGGTCACCAGGCCGGACCGTCCCATATCGGGGGCGATCGGCTCAATGCTAACCACCACCCTGGAGCCGACGCCATCCGGATTCCGCGAGGAAACGCATGGCTGGTCCATCCAGCCGCCCGCGAGCGCCACGCGGTACGGCCAGAACCCCCATGCGGGCGGACGGGCGGCGGGCCGCGCATCGCTCACGGCAGATCCCGCACGGTTGGGCGACCGGCGCGCCGGTCGCGCCACTGCTGCTCGATCCAACGGAACGTGGGTACGAGCCCCTCGCGTAGCGGCGTCGAGGGTTCCCAACCGAGCACCGACCGAATGAACGTGTTGTCGCTGTTCCGGCCCGCGACACCGCGCGGCGCGGTGGGATCGTACTCGCGTTCGAGCTTCACGCCCGCGATCGCTTCCACGATCGACACGAGCTCGTTGATCGTGACCAGCTCGCTGGATCCGAGGTTGGTCGGCGTTGCGAGGAGCCGATCGCAGTGCATGATGCGGTCAATGCCGTACACGCAATCGTCAATATACATGAAGCTGCGCGTCTGTTGGCCATCGCCCCAGATCGTGATGCGCCGCTGCCCGGTCTCCCGCGCCTCAATCACTTTGCGGCAAATCGCAGCAGGTGCCTTTTCGCGCCCGCCGTCCCAGGTACCCCACGGTCCGTAGACGTTGTGGAATCGCGCGATGAACGTCTTGAGCCCGCGCTCAGCGGTATACTCCTGACAGAGCATCTCGGAGTACAGCTTTTCCCAGCCGTAGCCGCGCTCGGCCATCGCGGGGTAGGCGTCGGACTCCTTCAACGCGCGCACGTTCGGATCCTGCTGTAGTTGCGTGTTATATGCGCAAGCGGAGGAAGAGAAGAAATATCGCTCGGCTCCCGCCCGGTCGGCGGCCTCCAGCATGTGCACCGAAATCAACACGCTGCGCATGCACGCGATGCGAAACCGCTCGATGAAACCCATACCCCCCATGTCCGCAGCCAGGTTGTAGACCTCCACCGCGCCCTCACAGGCGCGGCGGCACGCTTCGGGATCGGTGAGGTCGAGGCATAGCGATTCGACCCCCGGCACGCGCTGGTACCAGAGCGGCAGTGGCTTGCGATCCACCGCGCGAATCCGTTCGAAGCCTTGCTCCCGAAAGTAGCGAGTTAGCGCTCCGCCAATGAAGCCGCCTGCGCCCGTGATCACGATCAGATCCGAATCCCGCCGCCGCATCGTCGCGGCCGTCACCGGCGTCTGCTCGTCTGGCATCCTGGAGTCTCCTCGGCCAGGCGCCGAGCCTCGCCCGCGCTCCCGGCGCCGCCGCCAGCAGCATATCCTGGCGCAGGTGCGGGAACCATACCGATCGCCGATCCGTGGCCGCGGTCGCCGGCCCATGAACGCCCCGCCCGCAGTGCCGGCTTGCACGCTCTGGTTTTCTCGACCCGTCGGCGGCGAACGATTGTTGAACCGGATGCCCCCTCATGGGGTGCGCGCGCGATCGGGGCGCGCGCAACCCGAACCGGGTATTCCGGCGAGCGGGTTGACTTCCACCGTTGGCGATCGACCGGCGCCGACGAACCGGTGCAGTGTACGGCACCCACTGGTCACCGTCGCGATTCCCGTCCAGACGTCCGGCCGCTCTCGACCGAAGGCCAGCGGCAGCACGCTCGCGCCGACATACTCGAATTTGGACATCGGCGACGGTGACATGGCGGACGACTCGGGGGGCGCGGTCATCGTCGCTGGGTACGGCAATCGCGTTCGGTGTGTGGGTGAGTACAGCGGCAGCGGCCGCCAGAGGCAGTCATCGTCGCTTGGTACGGCAATCGCGTTCGGGGCTTCCACATCCGCGGCCTGGCTCTGTGCCATGCGCCCGGCGGCGTTCAACGCAGCCCGTGCTGGTTGAGCGGGAGGGCGAGATAGGGCAGTGGCATGGGGCATTGGAGCCATAGTTTCCGGGTCATTGGCCGTCCTGGCCGCGCGACGTTGACAGCGCAGGGCGGGGCCATTGACGTGGCGGCGCGGGCGCGCCTATGCTGAGTGAGCAGTGACCATTGCATGAGCAATTCGACGTCTTCGTCGGCATCTTCGACAAGTCCGGCTGCGGTCCGCGCGGGACGGATTCGGGCGCTGCTGGAGCAATGCGGGTTGCTCGAGCCATCGCAGCTCGATGAGGCGTTCCGGCGCGCGCGGGAGAGCGGCACGACGGTGCTTCAAGCTGCACTCGCGGCGGGGTTTGCGCGCGAGCCTGCGCTGCTTGAGGCGCTGGCTCGCGCGATGAATGTGCCGTATCTGCGCGCCTCGGAGGTGCCGATCCCTCGGGAATCGCTCGACGCGCTGCCTGCGAAGGCGGTGATGCAGTTCCGTGCGTTGCCGTGGCGCATCGAGAACGGGGCGCTGTGGGTGATCACCAGCGACCCGTGGACACCGGGCCTGACCGATGCGCTCCGGCTGGCGAGTGGGCGGCGTGTGCGGTTCGCGTTGAGCCCCGCCGCGGAGATCGAGGCGGCGGCCAAGCGGCTATACGGCGTCGGCGCGGACACGCTCGAACGGATGAGCCAGGACGACCGCATCGAGGTTGAGCCGGAAGAGGCACAAGACAAGCTCGATCTGAGTTCGCTGGACCAGGAGGCCTCGATCGTCAAGTTCGTGAACCAGATCATTTGGGAGGCCTATCAGGACCGCGCGACGGACATCCACATCGAGCCGCAGGAATTCGATCTGCGCGTGCGCTACCGGATTGACGGCGTGCTGCACCAGACGCCGGTGCCGCCGCAACTCAAGCGGTTCCAGTCGGCCGTGATCTCGCGGATCAAGGTGATGGCAGGAATGGACATCGCCGAGAAACGTCTGCCGCAGGATGGCCGTATCAGCCTGCGGATCCGCGGTGAGGAGATTGACGTCCGCGTCTCGACGATGCCCACGGTCTACGGGGAAAGCGTCAGCCTTCGTCTCCTGATGCGATCGAGCGGACTGCTCGGGATGGACAAGCTCGGCCTTTCGCCGCGAGACGAGGCGATTCTACGGCGACTGATCACAAAGCCACATGGCATTTTGCTCGTGACCGGTCCGACCGGCTCGGGCAAATCCACCTCGTTGTACGCCTGGCTGCACACGATCAACAAGACGGACCTGCGGATCATCACGGTCGAGGATCCGATCGAGTACGAGATGCCCGGCGTCAACCAAGTGCAGATCCGGCCCGAGATCGGGCTGACGTTCGCAGTGGGACTGCGGCATATCCTGCGTCAGGACCCGGACGTGATCATGGTCGGTGAGATTCGCGACAAGGAGACCGCGGAGATCGCGATTCGCGCGGCGCTGACCGGCCATCTCGTCTTCAGTACATTGCACACCAATGACGCGGCCGGTGCCGTGACGCGTCTGCTCGACATGGGGATAGAGCCGTTTCTGGTGGCTTCGTCAGTGGAAGGGTTGGTGGCCCAGCGTCTCGTGCGGCGGTTGTGTCCGGCCTGCAAGCGGCCGGCTTCGGTGGACGCATCATTCCTGCGCAAGATCGGATTCCCGCTCGGCCGGATGGGGGAGGGGCGTATCTGGGAACCGGTGGGTTGCGAGGAGTGCCGCGGCACGGGGTTCCGCGGCCGCACAGGGATTTACGAGATCCTCGTGATGGACGATGCGATCCGTTCGCTCGTCACCGCGCGCACCTCGGCAAACGAGATCAAGGCGGAGGCAATCCGGCGGGGTATGCGGACGCTACGCGACGATGGATGGAGCAAGGTGCTCGAGGGCGTCACGACGATCGAAGAAGTGTTGCGCGTCTCGGAGGAGGACGAGGCGCTCGCGGAGAGCTGAGCGCACCGCTCCGATGCCGACCTTCCGCTATGTGGCCCGCACGCGCGACGGGCATCGGCTTGAGGGGGTGCTCGAGGCGGCGGACCGCGGCGCGGTGCTGGCCGAACTGTCCCGGATGAACTGCGTGCCGGTGCGGGTCGAGGAAAGCGGTTCGGTGCCCGCGGCCGCTCCCGCCGCAGGACGGTTCCGTTGGCGACGCCAAGGGGGTTCGGCCAGGATGTCCACGCGGCAGATGCTGCAGTTCACGCGGGAGCTGAGCGACCTGGTCGGATCGGGCATGACGCTGGGGGAGGCGTTGCACGCGCTCGCGCGGCGCGGCGGCGAGGGCGACGCCGGCACCCGAGTGATCACCGATCTGCGGGACCAGATCGTACAGGGGCGCAGCCTCTCCGATGCTCTCGCGGCACACCCGGAAACGTTTCCGCCCTTGTACGTGAGCATGGTGCGGGCGGGCGAGGCGGCCGGCACTCTCGCCGCCTCGCTCGAGCGGCTCGCGGCGCATTTCGAGCGCTCGCAGGAGACGCGAGAGAAGATTCTGATGGCGCTCACGTACCCCGGGATCGTGCTGCTCGTCGGCAGCCTCACCGTGGTGTTCATCATGGTGTTTGTGATCCCGCGTTTTGCGAGCATGTTCGCTGAGCTGGGCAGCACGCTGCCACTACCCACGCGGATTTTGATCGGCATCAGCCGCTCGCTGACGGGCGTCCAGGGCCTGGTGCTGGCGGCGGTCGTCGTCGTGGCGATCGTCGCGCTACGGCGCGCACTGAGGACCGAAGCGGGCCGCGAATGGTGGGACCGGGTCCAGCTCCGGCTGCCGCTGGTGGGGCGGGTCGTCCGCGCGGCCGCGTTCGCGCAGTTCGCGCAGATGCTCGGCTCGCTGCTGGCCAACGGCGTGCCGGTGCTGTCGGCGCTCTCGATCGTCGAGCGGACGATCGGCAACCGGGTCATCGCCCGTGAAATCCGGCAGGCGCGAGAACGAGTGACCGACGGCTCGACCATTTCGCGGCCGCTGGCGGCGGGCAAGGTGTTTCCCTCGCTGTTGACCGACATGCTCGCCGTGGGAGAACGCACTGGCGACATGCCCGGCGCCCTCGCGCACATCGCCCGCCGTTACGAGGCGGAACTGGAGCGCACGCTCAAGCTATTCATCACGATCCTTGAGCCGGCGCTCATCGTGGCCATCGCGACACTCGTGGGGTTCGTCGCCATCAGCATGCTTGCGGCCGTGTTCGATCTGACCAGCGGTCTGCGCGCCTGACCGGGGCCTTTCTGCCGATGGCTTCGGTTCGTCTCCTCCGGGACATTTCGTTCCCCAGCAAGCGTACATTTCCCGTGAACAACGGAGGGGCACGATGAGCCGTGTGTGGATTGGCGATGCATCGAGCCGATTGCGCTGTGCATGGTTTTGATGGGTAAGACAAGAAGGCGGACTGCGCGAAGGGCGAAGATCTTCGTGATCGAACCGAACAACCTCGGCCTCCGCGTCCTCAACCGTCGCTTCCGCCCTCGGAGAGCTGGTTCGAGATCGGCCTCTTTCCTCCTCAGATCGTTGTTCGTCGAGTTCCGGCCTGCGCCGTACCGGGTGAGAGCTCGCGTGCCCTGCAATCGCCGCGCCGTGGTCGGGGTGGAAGCCGGCCGCTGTAGTTCCGCCGGTCCTCCGGCGGAAGATTCGAGTCGCGCGTGACGGCGGTCGCAGCGGATGGACGCCGCTGTAGTTCCGCCGGTCCTCCGGCGGAAGATCTGGGGGAGAAAGCTCCGGCGGCAGAGCGCCGGAGCTACAGCAGAGCGCCGCAGCTACAGTGCGAGGATAGGGACAGGCACACGCCAGCCCACGGTCGCCGAGGATAGGGACAGGCACACGCCAGCCCACGGTCGCGGGACTGATGGGGACAGGCACACGCGCGAGGTTGGGAGCGGAATCTGGGGACAGAGGATGGGAAGCCCACTCTTTGACGACACTTTGATGCACCGCTCGTCCCCGACAGCGTAATGGGCTCCGATGCATCAGATTTAGCACAACACAGAGCGGACAACCGAGACACTCGCCGAGGGAGTGAGCTGTGTGCAGGGCGCCGAGGCGGTGTTGAACGCAGCGGATCACGCGACGAGCGAGGTTGCGGCGGTATCGGAGGCGATCATCCTCTGTCCCCAGCCTCCCGAGCCTCGCAGCCGGCCCGGCGCTCCTCGGCGTGCCGATTTTGAAACGCCGTTGGTTGACTCCGCCCGTATCCCCATCGGCCGAAGAAACGGTCGCCGCTGTGCCTCAACCCGGCTTTCACGTCCAGGGTGCGGCAAGACACCCCAAGTCCCATGGCTTCGCCTTTGTGGAAGGATTGTACAACCTGCATGGCGTCCCTGCGCCGACGAATGGCCCAGGTGGTGCGGGAGAAATCTCGTCGGAGCAGAATTTGCGTCAACTTTTGAGTGCACCTATTTGCACTTGATGAGAACATTTAATTGTGTTTAAACTTATTGAGGAGACATGACTATGACGTTCGGACAAAGTAAAGCGACGCTACGAATGGCGGGTGAACACAACCGGAAGCTTGTGTTTCAGATTCTACGGCGCTACCGCCGAGCTTCGCGTCAACAAATCTCCGACATGACGGGACTGCATCGGTCCACGCTTTCGAAAATTATGGCGGAGTTTCTTTCGAGTGGGCTCGCCCGGGAGGTGGGGCCGGTTCAGCCGCCGAAGCGTCGGGTGGGCAAGCGGCAGATTCATCTTGAACTGTGTGGTGAGGCGGGGTGGACGCTCGGTTTCGGGCTGAGTCCCGGAACGTCGCGGATGGCGGTGGTCAACGTAGCCGGAGGGGTGATGGGGGCTACTCAGTTTCCGATTGATCCGGATTTGTCGAAGGTGCCGGCCATCCTGAAGGCCCGGGCGGACGAGTGGCTGGCGGCCAATTCCGCGCCGGCCGGTCGTTTTTTCGGGGTTGGGGTCGCCGTCACGGGGGTGACCGACCCGGAGGCCGGGATCGTGATCTATTCCGAAGGTTTTCGGGTACGGAATCATCCGCTGGCGCAGGCCGTTCGGGGCGTGTTTGGCGTGCGCACGGTTATTGACAATGACGCCCGGGCGGAGGCGATTGCGCATTTGAATCAACCGGAGGTTGCAGCGGGGGCGGATCTTCTGTTTCTGTACGTCCGACATCGCGAGGAGGGTGGGCAGGTCGAGTTTACCGACGTCGGCACCGCGATCGTGCTGGGCGGCCGAATTTTTCGGGGCAGCCATCGCGGAGCGGGGGAAATCTGGGGTGATCTTCGGCCGGCACTGCCACCGCCGATCACCGCGAATGACCTGCGGATGATTGAGACTTCGGAGGCCGCGATCAACGACCGCATCGAGGCCGTGGTGGAGTCTCTGGCCCCGCTAGCCGCGATGCTGGCGGGCTTTATCGATCCCGACGCGATCGTTCTCGGGGGGACAGTGGACTGGCGCAACCGAACGGTGCTGAATTTGTTCGAAGCGCGCGTGAATGAGCGGGTGCGCCCATGGTACGCGGAGCGGCGGATTCGCGTGGAGTGCGCGGACGTACCGGCCGCGGGCGCGGCGTATGGCGCGGCGCTGCTGGCGATGGACGGGGTGCCGGGCGATGAGTTGTTCGGCACGCCGGCCGCGCGTGAGATGGCCGTCCGCGAACATCGGAAGCGTCGCCGGGGCCGCGCTCGTCGCAGGAAAGCCACACCCGGAATGACGGCCGGCGAAACGGACAGTCCGCCCGCCTCTTCGGGCTGAACCCTACCTTTATTGCTGGACGACGGTCGTGGAGCGCGTCTGACCGCCCGAGCTCACGCGCACGGTTTGCGTGCCTGCGACGTTTCCGGCGAGGTAGATGACCGAAGATCCGCTGCCGTTGATCGAGCCGAGCGAGGGATTCCCGACGGACCACGAGTAAGAACCGGTTCCACCCGAAGCGGTGAAGGTCGTGGAACTGTTGCGCGCGACGGTGATCGAGCCGGACGGATTGATCGCGAGGTTGCCACCGCCGCCGCCCTGATTGGTCGGCACGGTCGCCTGTCCGTACACGATTCCGTAGAGGGTGGCTTCGATCCATGTGCCGCGCATGGTGGCCAGGCCGCCGCTTACGTCCACGTTGGCCTGAATCACGCCGGAGACCCCGGAGCTCGTTCGCCCTTCTAGCGTGATGGAGGCGGAGGAGGGCGAGGCGGAGAGAACGCGGCCGCGGAACACCCGGCCGTTGTTGTCGATGCCCTGAAGCTGTTCACCGTGCTGAATGAGGTTCATGTGGATGATCGGCGCGCCGCTGTTTTGCGAGACGAGGCGACCATTGCTGTTCGCATAGAAGCCGGAGATGTTGAGGCCGACTTCGCGGACGACCTCGTCGGGCGAACCGATCTCGCAGCCGGCGGCCGCCGCCAGCAGCAGCGCGGCGGCCGCTCCCATCTGGGCTTGGGTTCGAAGGTCAATCTTCATGGGTTCAACTCCTCCGCTCTTGGCGGCGGGTTCTCGGTCACTCTACGAGGCGGCCACACGGCGCGCAATGCGGTTTACCCTGGCAGCGCGCGCCGCGTGGGCACCACCAGCACTGGGCAGGGCGCAGCCTTGAGAACGCCCGAGGCCACGCTGCCGACCAGCAGTTCGTAGAGCGCGCCGTGCCCATGCGAACCCAGCGCGATGAGGTCGGCTCCGAATTCGCGCGCGAGGGACAGGATCTTTTCGACGGGATCACCCTGCACCGTGATCGAACTGACCTTCGCGGCGTCGCCGCGGAGGCTTTCTTCCAGCGCGTGCAACTGCCGTCGCGCGGCGCGGTATTCATCCGCGACACGCTCGCGCACAGTGGCCGGGCCGGCCTCGTAACCGACGAAATCAGGTTCAGGCGGTGCGACGTGAACGAGTCGCAGCTCGCCGCCCAGCACCCGGGCCAGCGCCGTGGTGGTGCGGATGAGATCGCCCGTCACCGGAGAAAAATCCACCGCCACGAGGATCCGCTTCACGCTGGAAGCATCGCACAAGGTTCGGGGTGGGCCAAGCCGCGCGGGTCGGCAATCCGTGTGCCGAATGGCGTCTGGTCGCCGGACTCAGTCGTTCGCGGCGGCCTGACCCCGCATCGGGCAGAACTTCGGACCGCACATGGTGCAAGGTTCGGCCTCGGCGGGCTCGGAGGAGAGACCGGCCGCGGTCCGCGTTCGTCGCCACACCTCTTGCGCCCGGTCCGGATCGAGCGCGAGCCGAAACTGCGTGGGCCAATCAAACCGCTTTCGGGCTCGCGACATCGCATCGTCGCGCTCGCGAGCCCCGGGACGCCGCAGCGCGGTGTCGGCGGCGTGCGCGGCGAGTCGGAACACCGCGACGCCCTCGCGGACGTCGGCGGCGTCGGGCAGGCCGAGGTGTTCGGTCGGCGT
Source organism: uncultured bacterium (assembly GCA_938010045.1). GTDB lineage: Bacteria > Verrucomicrobiota > Kiritimatiellia > PWTM01 > PWTM01 > CAACVY01. The sequence continues at coordinate 36,191 of CALLFZ010000014.1, read as the reverse complement.
CACGTAGCAGAGCATCGCGGCGCCGTGGAACGCGGCCCATGCGCCGCCAATCGCTGCCGCGATGTGATCGCGACCAGCACCGCAGTCGGCGACGACGGGACCGAGGACGTAGAACGGCGCATCATCACACAGTTCGCGCTCGCGACGCATATTCGATTCGATCTGATCGAGGGGGATGTGGCCCGGCCCCTCGACCATCGCCTGCACGCCGGCCGCGCGCGCGCGCCGCACGAGTTCGCCCAGCACGGCCAGTTCCGCGAACTGGGCCTCGTCGGAAGCATCGGCGAGACATCCCGGCCGCAGACCGTCGCCGAGCGAGAGCGTCACCTCGTGGGCGCGGCAGATCGCGAGAATGTCGTCGAACCGCGTGTACAGTGGGTTCTCCTCACCGTGGCGACTCATCCAGTGCGCGAGCAGTCCGCCGCCGCGGCTGACGATACCCACGAGGCGGCGGCGCGCCAGCGGGATGTGCGCGCGACGGAGGCCGGCGTGGATGGTCATGAAGTCCACGCCATCGGCCGCATGCCGTTCAATCGCCCGCAGCCAATCGTCGGCGGCGAGGTCGGCCGGATCCTCCACACCGGCGGCGGCATCGTACACCGGCACGGTCCCGAACGGTTTCGGACAGCGCGCCAGCAGCTCGCGGCGGATCGTTCCGGCGTTCGGGCCCGTGCTCAGGTCCATGACTGCGTCAGCACCCGCTTCGAGTGCGACTCGCAGTTTCTCCAGCTCGCCGACGAGTGTCCCGGCCTGAGCGGAGGTCCCGATGTTCGCATTGACCTTCGTGCGCAACGCCCGCCCGATCCCGACCGGTCGAAGGTTCGAGTGCCGGCGGTTGGCCGGGATGACAATACGGCCCGCGGCCAATCCTTCACAGATGCTCTCCGGCGGCAACCCTTCGTTGCGCGCGACCTCCACCACCGCCGACGGTGTTTCGCCGTCGCGCGCCAACTCCATCAACGTACGGTCGGCCATCGGAACCTCCGGGTTAAACTGCCGGGCGGAGGCAACGGCCTCGGAAGGCGGTCGCTTCCCTACGCCGGCATGATCCGGATCAGGTTCGCGGGGTTTCCGCCGCCACCGGCGGTCTCAGCTCCATTTGATTCGGAGCTCCCCCAGCGACCAACGCCAACCTACGCGAGGACGGCAGCAGCGTCAACTATGAACCGGAAACGCGGCCGATTGCGCTGTTGGGGAATGAGCGGCCAATTCAGGCGTCGGCGAAGGCAGGAAAATCGCGGTTGCCCCATCGCCAGTGTTTCTCGCCCCTCCCCAAAAGCATCCCCAAAAGCACGAATGCCTCCTTCGGGACAGGCACGTCGCGCGGGATGCTGGGGGCGCCGATCGGAGGCCGGCAGCCTGTCCGCTTTGGGGTTGCTGGGGCAAGCAGCGCGGTAGTTGCGGGCAGTTGGGGATAGGCACGTACTGCCGATCGGGCGCTGGGCGTCAGTCGCCTCGCCTCGGCCGCCATGGAGCCGTCATGGGCCGCAGCCGTGATAGGGACAGGCACATGCGCAGGCGATGCAAGGATCTCGCTTTCAATCCACTGTGACTTCATGGCGGGTGCCTGTCCCCATGTGGCCATGTGGCCATGTGGAGCCGCGGGCGATGACAAACGGCTCCACGCCGAAGCCCGCGAGCAGCGAGGCCGCCGTCTGCGGCGCGCAGCTCTAGCGGATGGTCTCCCGCCCGCTGTAGCTCCGGCGCACTGCTGTAGCTCCGGCGCTCCGCCGCCGGAGGATTCTTCCCAAAATTTTCCGCCGGGGGACCGGCGGAACTACAGCGGCTGTGGGCTGGCGCGCGACAGTATGTGCCTGTCCCCATCTGTCCCCAGCGTTGCAGCAGGCCCGACGCTCTGCTGTAGCTCCGGCGCTCTGCCGCCGGAGGATTCTTCACGAAATCTTCCGCCGGGGGACCGGCGGAACTACAGCGGCTGTGGGCTGGCGCGTGCCTGTCCCCATCCTTGCCCTGTAGCTCCGACGCTCTGCTGTAGCTCCGGCGCTCTGCCGCCGGAGGATTCTTCACGAAATCATCCGCCAGGGGACCGGCGGAACTACAGCGGCCGGCTTCCAGTCCGACCCTACGGCTCGACGATCGCAGCAGGCCGGAACTTGGAGCACACGAGCGAGGAGGGAGGAGGCCGATCTCGAAGTGGCTCTCCGAAGGGGGAAGCGACGGTTGAGGACGCGGAAGCCGAGGTTGTTCGGCTCGATCACGAAGATGTTCGCCCTACGCGCATTCAGCCTTCTCGGCTTACCCATCAAAACCATCCACAGCGCAATCGGCTCCTCGATTCGCGATGGCTTCGCCTCGAAGGGCGCATGGACGCTGAAGGCCCAATAATTGAGGAAAAATGGACGGTCGCGGTTTGCCTCCTTTCAACGAACCGCCTCCGTCGCCATGCGGGCCTCAATAGGTTCGCCGGGCGATCGGGCGGCAAAATTCTTGAACTTCCATGGCGCGAGGTAACCGCCGCTGGGGCCCGGCCCGGGCCAGTGCGGTAGGTCCACATCAAAGCCATGTTGAAGGGGGGAATACGGTTCGGGACCGAGGTGCCACTTGCCGAAGTGAGCGGTCGCGTAGCCCGCCTCCTTGAGCGCGAGGGCGATCGTGCGGTATGTGGTGGCGAGACGCGTGACCGATCGCACGGGCCGCGCGGGCAACTCTGGCGAGCCGGAGCGGTCAACGGACGATGCCAACACCTCCTCGGGCTGATGGCACACTGGCGCGGTGATGCCGATTCGTGCGGCGCTTCGACCCGTGAGGATCGCGGCGCGAGTGGGGGAACAAAGGGGACTTGGCGGCATACGCGCGAGTGAATGTCATGCCGCGGCGGGCGAGACGCTCGATGTTGGGCGGGCGATAAAAGCTCGTCGTGCCGTGGAGCGTTGTGTCGCCTCAGCCGAGGTCGTCGGCCAGGATGAACACGACGTTGAGCCGGCTGGGCAATGGGGCGGCGAGGGTTGTGATGGCTATGCCGGCCAGCCATGCGATCGAGATCAGACGGTTTATCGGGCGAGGTCCTGGGGGGGCGGTTGGGGCTGGACGTCGGCCCGTTCGTTGGCGTGCCTCGCGAGAAGGTGGTCGAGGCTTGCGGCCACCTCAGCCGCCGTGCCCACGACCAGCCAATAGCGGTAGCGGTAGACAAATCGCGGCCCCATCATCAGCGCGCGATCGATCGGGGCGAGATGGACGCAAGGCCCGGCCTCCGGCGCGGAGGGTTGGGGCGGGCCGTGGACGCCGTAGTTCCAAGGCTGAGTCGCGGCCGGACTGAACACCGCGATGCCGCGGCCGTCGGCGTTGAACACGGCCATCGCATTCCGCGGCGGTGAGGCGCGGCGCCAGGGCGGACCGGGGCTCACGATCTCGTCCCGCCACTGGCCATCACCGAGGTAACTGCGAACGCGGTCAAACTCTCGCGTGAAATAACAGGCCGGGATCTCCTGTGGGCTAGCCCTCGCGACGCCCCAGCGATCGTTCGTCGGGTTTCGCAGCGCGATGAACTCGCATCGGACCACGACCGTGTTGGACAAAGCCGGTTCGAATCCTGTCCACTGCCGCATGATCGCCGCGGCGGTTTCGTTGGGCATGTCCCACAGCTTCGGCGCGGTTTCTCCGAAGAGCGACCCATCGCCCATCCGTTGCAGGATCTTCGCATGCGCCCAGGAGCCGAAGCCGCCGCCCTGGATCGGATTCCACGGCCAGGGGCTCCAGTGGGGGGACTGTCCCTCCGACCGCCGGTCGAGGGGACGGCCCGCATAGTACGACTGCTGAATCAGACGGCCAGGATCGCTGTGATTCACGACGTTCTGCGGATGCTCGGTCCAGGACAGCCACGAAATGGAGCCGCCCATGCCGCGGTGGACGCCGACGGTGACGATGCCGTTCTGGATGCGGACGAGACCCGTCGGCTCGGGCTGCGGCGGGGGCTGCGAACGGGCCGAGAGGGCGAGGACGAGCGTACATGCGCCGATCCAGCGCGCCTGTTGTGCGACCTGCTGAACATGGCCGAAGTGCCCGTGCAACGACATTGCGATCATGAAGGCCACTCGCCTCCTTGTACGACACTGGACCGCAGACGGCGGTTCACCAACCGAGCGGGGGATAGCCTGCCTCGCCGGAGCGGGATTGTCAACCGAGACGGCCGTTGGCGCGGGATGCGTGGTGAGGGGCGAGCGGTGGATGGCGGCCTTCGTGAACGGCATGATCGCCTGATTCTCCACGGACTGCATCTCCGTTTTCGGGTCACCGCCACCTTACGAAGAAAACTCTTTCGGCCACGGTTCTTGGCAGGGGGAGGCGGTCGCGGCGTCCCACGCGGCGTCAGGCTCAGTGAAGGCGCCGTCGCGTGGCTGTGGGCGGTCCCATCATCGGACGGCACCTGAGAAGCCAGGTTCAAGCATGGAACTCCATGGCAATGCCAGCGATGGTCCCGCACGATCCACCACGGGCGCGGCTGCGTGCCTTGAAGTGCGGAGCCAAGGTGTGATGTTGGTCCGGCGGCAACGCCGTATTGCCGTTCGCGGGCGATCCTGCTCCACTGATGGTGCGATTGCCTCTGGCGTCCTCAGTTCGAGCAGCTTGTCACTCCACCCGGCAGGCCTGACCGAGCCAAAACGGCGCCGCGCTCCACATGGATGCGTTTACCGCAGCGCCATTCGCGGGGGGACGACGTTCCCGGCGCCGGCATCGAACGAAGGTCGGCATGGTGTTGTCACCCTGTGATGATTGGGAGTCGTCATGGGGACAGGCACCTCTCTGGGGCGGTGGGCATAGGGAACTGGAGGGGGTTGCCAAGGGGTGCCGGCTGCCTGTCCCCCGCTGCCTGTCCACCGCCTTTGATTGGGAACAGGCACAAGCGCCGGGCACAAGCTCCGACGACGGAACAATCACGTATTGAATCTACTGCGGCTTCGTGACGGGAGCCCGTTGGGGACAGGCACATGAGCTGGGGATCCGGTGGGGACAGGCACGTACTGTTGGCACGTACTGTTGGCTGGGCAGCCGGGGATAGTGGCCTCGGTGTCGGCCGGCAAGTAGTCGTCATGGGGACAGGCACCTCTCTGGGCGCGGTGGGCATAGGGAACTGTGGGCGAATGTTCCTCCCCGGCGCACATGCCCCAGCACCCATTCCCGAAACCGAATCCGCTTCCGAAACTTCGCCGCCACTGCGCACGCCCTGCCCCACGCCGTCAGTTGCTTGTGCGTGAGGGTGATTTGTACGTGCCCCACCTAATCCGCTCGCGTATCCTCGGGGCCGTGCTTCACTTTTTTGTGCTCCCTTTCGTGCTCCTTTCCTTCGTTGTAACAAGATCACAGGGAAGCGCTTGCATTTTTAATGGCAAGTCAACTGCAATATCTGGGCTTACGCCAATATTAGGCGAAGGAAGCTAACCGCGGCCAATTCGGCCCGAGTTGGATCGGGCGGATATCGCAACTCGGAGGGGCACCGTTCTCGGCGAGGGCCAGCGGACCGCTCGGCCGCGGTTCCACCCGCGGCCGGCGCCCTGCGGACGACAGCGCGTCCGGCGGTAGTTCCCGCACCTACGATCGGAACGATGACCCGACCGACCACGATGGGGCCAATCTGCGAGCGACGCAGCGGGCATGTGCTTGAACTCTCTGGCTTTGGCGCGCTGAAGTGAGAGCGGCGGTTGCCTCAACTTGCCGCGCCCTGCTCTTCGTGGGATTCGAGGCAGCGCGTGGTCAGCGTGGTTCAAGGACGACGCGAACCAGCGCGCAGTCGCGGCGATCGCCGGAGGGCTTTCGTGACCAGGCGGGAGCGTCGTCAGTCGGGAAGCCATCATCGCCGACACAGCCGGCCGCGACGAGCGTGCCGTCCGATTCGACGATGGCATTGAGCTCACTAGATCCGGACGCGGTGCCGTCGCCCCGATCGGCGCCCTGGCCCCGCACGAGTGTGGCGTACTCGATTCGGCTGAGGTCGGGTGAAAGCGCGATGAGGACACCGAACTGGCCCCAGAGTGGCTGACCGGCGGCGGAGACTGGCCAAGCCTGTGCCGCGTCGGGCGTTGTGAACGCATAGCGTCCACCGGTGGCGGCGGCCCAGATGCGGCCGGCGCGGTCGACCGCGAGCCGCGCGATGCGGGCGCCGGAGAGTTTCGGCCAGCGCTGCGGGCGGCCTTGCGCATCGAACTCGCCACGTTCGCGGATACAGTGGAAGTACCAGCCGCCCAGGACGCGGCCGGTGGCGGCGTCAAACCGGCCGATCCATGGCACGGAGATATTGCCGCTGTCGCCGATGAGATCGCCGATCAGCCGGTACTTGTTGGAACCATGCTGCCAGGCCGCAACGAGGATCTCACCGGTGCGGGGATGCAGCAGGATGTCCTGAGGCTTTTGGTCGGGTGTGTGAACGCTGTCGCCGTCGCGGTAAGCATTGACCGACCAGCGTGGGCGACCGTCCGGCGCGATTCGAGCAACGAAGAGATCGAAGCCGGGTTCGCGTTTCGCCCCTTGGATCTGGAAGTCGTACTGGAGCGTATGGGCGATCAACAAATCTCCGTCGGGAGTGACGGCAAGGCGACCGTCGCTGCGAAAGCCGTGGAGCCAGAAGCGGACGGGCGCCCACCCCTCGGGGCCGTCGTAATCGTAGGGGGAGGTTGTCCCTTTCTGGTACAGCGAGAGGTACTGGCCGGGTCCTGAGAGGTGCTTAGAACTCGGGTGGAGGCCGAACGCCCACTCACCGATGCCGTCGAATGGAATGGTGCGGCCGGTTTCGGTGTCGGCCTGGATCACATAGGCACCCATTCCGCGGCCGACGGTTCCACCGGTCCACCAAAACCGCCGGCCGTCGCGTGCGACGGCGAGTCCGGTGACGTCGCTCTGGTTGGGACCGCCGGGGATTGCCCAGAGCACACGGTCACCCTCGGGCGAAACCCGCAGCAGGGCAGTTTGCGTCTTGTCGCTTTTTGCGGAGGGCCAGCGGTTGCCGCCGTCGGGTCCGAGCCAGCCCGCGAGGAGGGCGCCGCCGTCGGGCAGGGCGGCACACCGGCTCACGGTGAACACGCTGGTCGGCCAGAGCGCCACGGCGGTCACGGCGGAGAGATCGGCCGCGAGTTTCATAGCGAACGTCGCGGGGCCGGCGCTGTCGCCGTGGCGCGAGATGCGGTGGGCCGCAGGGGTCGCGTCGGCGGTTTGAAACTGTCCGACCGCCCACAGCCGCCCGCCCGCAGCGACGGCGAGATCGCGGATTTCATCCCCGTGGATCGTAATCTTCGGATGGCCTTTTGAGTCGAGGTTCGTGACGACTTGATCCGGGCCGCCGAACTGTAGCCGGGTGATGCGCGGCGCGGGCGAGACGTCGGCGCGAGCGAGCCAGATGGGGAGCGTGCCTAGAGTGAGCCAACGAACTGAGCGGGTAGGGGACATGATTCGGAGCTCCCTTCGTGCGAGCACTCGTCAGTGCAGCCAGCGGAGAACAGCCTCGGTCCGCGAGCGCACGTGCAGCTTTTCGTAAATGCTTTTGATGTGCGTTTGGACGGTGAAATAGCTGATGCCGAGTTTCGCGGCGACCTCCTTCGGCACGAGGCCGTGCGCCAGCAGATCGAGAATCTCCTCTTCGCGCGCAGTAAGGCGGCCTTTGACGGATGCGCTCGGCGAGTCCTGGCGGAACGAGCGGACCACCATGCGCGCAATTTCGCTTGTCATCGGCGCGCCGCCGGCTCGTACCTCCGCGATGGCCTCGAGGATGCGGCGACTGTCGGCGCGTTTGAGCAGGTAGCCGCTGGCGCCGGCCTTCAGCGCTTCGAACACACGATCTTCGTCGTGGTACACCGTGAGCACGAGAATCTCCGCCGAGGGCATGCGCTCGCGGAGCCGCGCGATGCACTCCGCCCCTGACATGCCGGGCAGCTGGAGGTCCATGAGCACGACATGGGGTTTCGCGGCGGGCAGCTCGCGCAGAGCGGACTCGGCGTCCGCGCACGCCGCGACGCAAACATATCCGGGGGTGCGACCGATCAAACGCGCCAGGCTTGCGCGCAGAGCTTCGTGATCTTCGACGATCGCAACCCGGATGACCTCAGATTTGGCTGCCGTCATACGCGTCATGCTGACGGATGGCGCGCTGGTTGACCATCCCTCAAGTTGGGGAGGTCAGCCGCCAGCGGCACTTCGAGGATGACGACGGTGCCACCGGCCGCGGGCGTCTCGATGCGGGTGCAACCGCCGATCTCTGTCATCCGCTGACGGATATTCGCCAGTCCGGATCGGCTGCCGTCGAGCGCGGCGGGATCGAGGCCTCGGCCGTCGTCGGCGATTTCGAGAATGAGACGGTCGGGCTGCCAGCGCGCCACGAGCCGGATCTCGCCGGCGTTGGCGTGGCGCACCGCGTTGCGTGCGGCTTCCTTGACCGACATAGCGAGGTGATGGCGCACGCTGGCCGGAATCGGGGAGGCGGGAAGCTCGCTGGGGACGTCGAGCCGACAGCGAATTGGGAGGCCTTCGAGCAGACTCTGGACGATCCGGCAGCAGTACGAGATGGTTCGGTCCACCCGGTCGTTGGACGGGTTCACGGTCCAGACGATCTGATCGAGCGCCTCGACCGCCCGGCGCGCGGCCTCGCCGATGCGAAGGACGGTCTCGGTGCGGACGGCGGGATCCGGTTCGTCGCGGCTCATGTCGCTCATGAGCGCGATCTGGGTGAGTACGGCGCCGACGTCGTCGTGGATGTCGCGCGCGATGCGAGTGCGCTCCTGCCAGACGGCCTCAGCGCGGACACTCGCGCGGAGGCGAGCGGCTTGGCGGCGAACAATGCGGCGCAGGCCGAGCGCCCATGCCGCGAACCAAACCATTCCGCCACTGGCGATAGCGCTAGCGGTCCAGAGCCGCCGCGGCGTCCACCAGGGAGCGGGACGCAGCACCCGCACACCGCCGGGGGGCAGGGCCAGGAGACGGAGACCAATGGTTTCGGTGATGCCGGCGCTGGTCATCCGGGTCAGGACCTCCGCGATGCCGGTCGCCTCGACGCGGGCGCCACGGTCGGGAGTCGCTTGCTGCGCGTGAGGCACGTCCACCTCGGCGAGACCGCGCGAGGTGTCCAGCAGGAGGCGGACGCCGGGATGCCGGTCGACGTATTTGATCACCGTGCCGCTGATCCGCACGAGGTCGGCGTCGTGCAGCGCGGGATCCGCGTCCGACTTGTCCAGATCGACCGGCGCGGGGGGATCAACGCGGCGAATGCGTCGGAGCTCGACATCCTGTAACACCCAGCGCTTGTCGAGCAGAATCGGGTAGCCGACCGCTTCGACTTCATCGCCGGGGGCAATCGGTTCGGACACGCCTTGCCCATAAAACAACACGGTGCTGGCGCCGTTGTCGCGCATGAACAGTCGGTGGCCACTCTCGACGGCCAGTACAACGCCGCGCAGCCGGATCGGAGGCGAGTCGGCCCCGGCCGTTCCCCAACGCGCGATCTCCGCAATCGAACTCTGCGGGAGTTCCTCCAGAGCGGGCGGCGGGGCCAGGATCTCAATGTCATCCCATAGGGCGGCGTGCAAGATGCAGCCGACCCACTGGCCCCGTGGATTCACGATCGAACGCACGACCCCACGAATCCGCACGCGGGCGCCCTCCGGCAGCGATTCAGGGGACGGAGATGGCTGAGACGGAAGCAGCAGGGTGACGCGTCCAATACCCGTCCCGATTTCCGCTCGTGAGGGCTCGGTTTGCGCATGAACGGCGCGGACCATGCCTTCGATCTCGACGCGGCGATACTCATGGCGGCCGCCGAGGAGATCCTTGGCGGCCACCGGAAGCGCGGGCGGAAGGTTGGTTCGGCCGAGGCGTTCCAGATGCAGACCGTCGGGTCCGCCTCGGATGACGGGGGATAAACGTCCAGCGCCAGCGACGCCCCGGACGGCTACAATCTCGCCGATCGAGGGCAACGGCGCCAGGGCCCGAAGGTCGTCCGAGGCGACCGCCGCCGCGTCGGTCGAATCCTGCAGCACGAGGTCCGCCGGCTGCACACAGGCGAGCGTGACCACGCCCGTGACCGACACGGTTGGTGACGCGGCAAGGTGCGATCCGGTTAATCGGCGCAGGTCCCGTAAGGTTGTGACGTGCGTGGACACCTCGCCGGGCGACGGAACCGCGATGACCGTCGTCCATGCGACCCATGCGATGATGAAACGCGAATCCATGCCTCGTCGGGGCGCGGATTGCAGCATACCGCTGCTATCCGCGGCTGCCAACGGCGATGGTGGACGTAAGGCGGAGAGCCTGCCGGACTCGGGTGCAGGTCATCATCCCTGGTGTGACAGGGGATCGATCTGGCCCCGTCGGCGTGTTTGAGTGCCGTGAGGTCCGGAGGTCCGGTCGCGAGACGTTGCGTCGCAAGGGGCCATTCACTCCACCGGCCTAGCCGATGATGACCGGTGGGGTCGAACGGGTGCTGCCGACGTTGCCGGCGCCACTTGTGCGACGATGCGGTGGCCATTGGCACCGTCCGGGCGCAGGACACGATCGGGACCAGGCGCGAATAGACGTGCCGGCGTTGCACTTCGCGAGACACCGCGCACAGCGCGCGCTGTTCATCGCGGAGCGACTTGCGGCCTCCGGACGAACCGTGGGAGCCGATGAGGCTGTGGCGTATTTAGGGGTGAGACGCTGGGTCTGAATTCGGGTTAAAGTACACATACGCCTGTTCCCAACCAAATACTGCGCGCCGCAGACGGCGGACTCGCTGGTCGCGGACTCCGGCGCGGGGGCGCTCGCCATAGGTCGCGGCTCCAAACGGGGGCACCACATGGGGACAGGCACCCGACAAGAAGTCACAGTGGATTGAAAGCGAGCCGATTGCGTTGTTGGGGACGAGCGGCACATCAAAGTGTCGGCAAAGAGTGGGCTTCCCATCCTCTGTCCCCCGCCGCGCACTGTAGCTCCGGCACTCTGCTGTAGCTCCGGCGCTCTGTCGCCGGAGCTTTCTCCACCAAATCTTCCGCCGGGGGACCGGCGGAACTACAGGGGCCGTGGGCTGGCGCGTGCCTGTCCCCATCCTTGCCCTGTAGCTCCGGCGCTCTGCCGCCGGAGGATTCTTCACGAAATCATCCGCCGGGGGACCGGCGGAACTAGAGCGGCCGGCTTCCAGTCCGACCCTACGGCTCGGCGATCGCAGGTCCAGTGAGGTTCCTGTCCCCAATGCCCCAATGCCAAGCCGAGCTGCCAGCGACGTGCCTGTCCCCAGGAGTTGTCCGAGGTGCCTGTCCCGAGGGAGGCATTCGTGTTTTTGGGAGGGTCGAGACACACCGGCAACAGGGGCAAACGTTATTTCCTTCCCTTCGCCGACGCCTGTATTGGCCGCTCATTCCCCATTCCCCACCAGCGCAATCGGACTCGCCATGGTAGGGCGAGTCGCCACGAAGCTGAGCATCGCATAAAGTAGGATCCGAAATGATGAACATCCCCTTTTTCAAAATGCATGGGGCCGCGAATGATTTCATCCTTGTGGATGACCGCGCCCAGACCTTTCCCGTGCGCGACCGCGCCTGGATGGCTGGCCTGTGCGAGCGACGTCGCGGAGTGGGCGCGGAGGGGGTGATCCTGATACAGCCCTCGGACACCGCTGACTTCCGAATGCGTTTCTTCAATCCGGACGGCGGAGAGGCCGAGATGTGCGGCAATGGCGCGCGGTGTGTGGCCCGGCTCGCGTTTGAGCTCGGGATCGCGCCATCCGCGATGCGGATTGAGACCGTGGCGGGCGAACTACAAGCGGAGGTTCTGGAGGGAGGCGAACAGGTTCGGCTGCGCATGACTCCACCGACGGGCTGGGCCCTGCGGCAACATCTGGCGGTGGGCGATCGGTGGGTGGAGTATCAGTTTGTGAACACCGGTGTTCCACACGTCGTGATCGAGGTGGGTGATCTGGCGGGCGCTGATGTTGCGGGGTTGGGGCGGACGATTCGGTACCACGAGCGTTTCCAGCCGGCGGGCACGAATGTGAACTTTGTGCAGGCAACTGGCCCATGCTCGATCCGTGTGCGCACGTACGAACGCGGGGTCGAGGCGGAGACGCTCGCCTGCGGCACTGGCATCGTCGCGTCTGCGGTATGCATGGCGAGGATCGGGAGGATCTCGCTTCCCGCCACCGTGGTGCCGGCCAGCGGAGACACGCTCACGGTCGCGGCGGAATGGGGTGCGGACGGCTCGGCGCACAATGTGATGCTCACGGGGCCGGCCGTGCGTGTGTTTGAGGGGATCGTGAGGTATCCGGCCCCGCCGGAGGTGGGCTCAGCGGGGTAAAACGGTGACCGGCGCGCCGCCCGACGCCGATCCGGCTCCCGCGCGATGCCGCTGAAACGCGGCTTGCACCTTCCGAATCGTTTCGCTCAGACGTTCCAATTGCAGCTCGTAGCGTTCGAGGCGATCGGTAGCCGGGGCGTCGGGTTGATCGGGCGCCATCGCGATTTGTTGGCGCACGAATTGCCGCCGCTCCTCGAGGCGCCGCAGGATCTCCGATTCGGCGGCCCAATCGGCGGGATCGGCCAGATAGAATGCACCCCCCATCGTCACTCGCAGCCAGGCGCCGGTGAGCGCCGGCTCGCCGACCGTCGCGATCGTCATGGCCTCCACGCGCACCGGCGGGGCGGAGGTGCCCATTCGACGCAACGACGTTTCGACCATCGCCATGACCGGTGTGCGGGGCGCGATCGCTTGGGCGGACGTCGCCGCCAGGCGCGCGGACAGGCGCCGCACATCCTCTTCGAGCCGTTGAACCTGTTGCGTCGCATCCGCGCGCAGGGCGTCCAGTCGGCGCATCTCGGCCTGAAGCCGTTCGATCTCCATCATCGCCTTAAGCCGCTCCAATTCACTTCGCTGGAGCCGCTCCATCAACGCTTCATATTCGGTAAGCAGGGGCGGCGGTGATCCGGTGGTTGCCACCTGACCGATCGAAAACGTCCCGCCGAGGAGGGTTGCCAGGCCGATGACCGCCAATCGTCCTCTCATCGTGCGTTCCTCCGCGAGGGCGGCCTGCTTGACCTGAGGCTTCGCCCTCACCTAGCATAGCACACTTTGATCGGGGCAAAGAAAGGATTCCGAGGACCATGTCGGACGACATACTGATCGAGGTTCGGACGCCGAATCGCGCATTGGTGATGGAGCTGGAGACGTTTGCGATTCCTTTGCGCCGCGTCATGTTCGATGCGGCCCGCGACGCCCTGTCGGAGCAAGGAATCACGTTCGACGAGCCGGCGATGATTCGCCATGGCGTGCACGCCACCCCGCGTAGGATCGCCACGGCGCTGGCCGCCGCCTACTCGCTGAAGCCGGCGGCGGAGTTTGCCCTGGCCGAACGCATCGAGACGGCGGCCACGCGGTTCATGGAGTCGGCTGCGGCGGTGCCCCTGCTGGGGCTCGATCGGGTGCTGAACCTCGGGATCGAGAACAACGCCGCCATCGGGTTCATCTCCTGGCAGACGGAGACGGCCGCCGCCGCGCTGATCGAGCGGCTGGGACTCTCGCGCTGGTCGCCTGTTCTGTGCTGCCCGACCAGCGCCGCGCAGGATTTTCCGGGGGCGGACAGTTGGCTTCGACTCCTGAAGCTGATGGGCCGCCGGCCGCAGGACAGTGTGGCGCTAGTGAATTCGCATGTCGCCTGCCGTTCGGCGCTCACGGCGGGCTTGAGGATCGTGGTGGTGCCGGACGACTTCACATTGTACCAGGATTTTTCCGGCGCCGATGTGTTGGCGCATCACCTCTCCGACCTGGATGCCTCAGCGGTGTTCGGGCGCCGATAGACACATGCCGCTGCCCGAACGACCGATCGACCGATTGCTGGAGATCATGCGGATTCTGCGGTCGCCCGGCGGCTGCCCGTGGGACCGCCAGCAGACGTTGGCGACACTGAAGCCGTATCTCCTCGAGGAGTGTCACGAGGAGATGGAGGCGATCGAGTCGGGGGACCCCGCGCGTATCCGCGAGGAGCTCGGCGATGTATTGCTCCAGGTGGTGTTCCAGAGCCAGATTTGCGCGGAGGCGGGCTGGTTCGGCTTCGAGGACGTGGCGGCGGCCATTGCGGAGAAGCTTCTGCGGCGGCACCCGCACGTGTTCAGCGACGTCTCCGTCAGCGGACCGGACGAGGTGCTGCGCAATTGGGAGACCATCAAAAGCGCGGAGAAAGGCGAAGGGGGCGCGTCGGCCGGCTCGCGCATGGACGGTGTTCCCCGCACGCTTCCAGCGCTGCGGCGCGCCGACCAGATCCAACAGCGCGCCGCGCGTGTCGGGTTCGACTGGCCCGACCGCGATGGGGTCCTCGAGAAGCTGAACGAGGAAATTCGCGAGCTGCGCGAGGCCGCGGCGGCCGGTGATGTGGCTCGGTTCACTGACGAACTCGGCGATGTGCTGTTCACGCTCGTCAACCTCGCGCGCGCTTGGCGGGTGGACGCGGAGGACGCGTTGCGTGCGGCCACCGACAAGTTCATCCGCCGGTTTCGCCGGATGGAGGAGGGCGCAGCCGCGGAGGGCGCGGACCTCGCGCAGATGAGTCCGGAGCAGTTAGACGCCCGCTGGAACGCCGCTAAGGCGGCCGACGACCAACCCCCGGGCGGCACCGACTGACGGCCCGTTCGGGGCTCAGTTGGCGGTCAGCCGTTCCAGAAACTCCCGCGCGCGGCGCGCCTCGGCCACTCTCGCGGAGCCCTCGACCGGCCGAAGGCACTCGACAACCAGCGGCCCGCTCCGGAACCCGCCCGCGATGAGACGGTCAAGAACGGCGCGAAAATTCACGCGGCCGTCTCCCGGCGTGACCAGCACGCGATTGGGCGCGGCCGGGTCGTAGTCTTTCACGCACATGCCCGTGACGAGGCCTGCGACCGACGCCGCATCCGCCACCGGATCTAGCCGGCCCTCCGAGTAGTAGAAGATATTGCCGGGGTCATACCAGATACGGAAGTTCGGGTGGCTAACCTTTTCGACGGCCGCGCGGCACTCTTGACCGGTCGCATTGAGGCCGCCGTGAGGCTTCAGTGAGATCTCGACGCCCTTGGCCTGCGCATGGTCGCAGCAGTCCGCGATCGCGCCGTAGTAGGCGTCATAGACCTCGCGCCGGCCGACGCCGCCCATCAGCAGATTCCGCGAGCCGCAGATCGCGCAGAGATCAATCAGCCGGCGAAGCGCGTCCGCCGCGGCTGTTTGCGAAATCCCAGCGGGGATATCGCCGCCGTACACGGAGACAACACAGAGGCCGCGCTGGCGAATTTCCGCCGCGATGCGGGCGGCCTCCTCGTCGGACACTTCGGCCGTCAGTACCAGCCGTCGCGGCAGCTTGGTGGACATCAGACCGACGTGTTGATAACCGGCTTCCACAATCGCATCGAGGGCGGCCGGGAGTTCGACATCCGCCCAGGGACGAGTGTAGCAGCCGATCGTCCATTTCGCGGGCTCGCGCCGGGCCGTGGAGGCGGCCGCCGTGCCCAACGCGCCAAGGGCGCCACCCGCCTGAAGAAACTGGCGTCGGGTCAACATGGTGGGGCCATCCTTTCTACCTGTTCCGCCGCGCGGCCGTTGGGCAGCCTGAATGCTTGCGGGCCGGTCGGTGAATTTCAGTGCATCCTCGCGATGTCTCCGCCGGCGGTCAAGAGAAATTCTCAACGTGAGAAAGCTCCGGCGGCGGAGCGCCGGAGCTACAGCAGAGCGCCGCGCCAGCTGCAATGCGGGGGGGCAGCGGATGGGGACAGGCACACGTGCGAGATTGGGAGCGGAATCTGGGGACAGAGGATGGGAAGCCCGCTCTTTGCCGACGCTTAGATGTACCGCTCGTCCCCAACAGCGCAATCGGCTCCTTCATCCCGCACCCGGCCCCCTCGTCTCACCCCTTAGAACAATCCACGGCGCAATCGGCTCGTTCGCCCTTAGGCGATTCACTTCCCGTGAGTCGCCATGTTCCTAAAGAATTGCTCCACGGAGCTCCGCACTCATTTGCGCCGCGCTTAGCTTGCGGTGCAGTGGGACACTGTCGAAGGAACATGGCGGCGCCACGAATGCGGTTCGGATCGCCTACGGAGGCGCCCCGGGCCGCGAGCGTGAGCGTGCAGACGTACAGGCAAATGGCCGCCAAGAGGGGCATCGCCCGTGGCAGCTTTCTGCGTTGGGGCAAGAACGCCGCCACTCCGTAGCGGGCGGTCCAACGTCGTCGAGCCCGTCCGCCTCCCAAAACGTCTACGAGATCGTGGTATAGCTCAACGAGCGGCTGCACGAGAGCGCCCGAGCAGAGCCCATGCATAAGGCAGTCGCCGCGGTGGCGGCTGCCCACCGGTGCGTTACGCCGACGTCCTTCTCCATCCGTGCGAGTACGGCGCGGATTGTGGCCAGGTCGGGGAAGCCCGCGAGTTGATCCTATGAAGCGCGGATGATTGATTGAGATCCGCGCGATGCGGACCGGGTACCCGTCGGAGTACTCGCCGTGAGAGGGGTGCCGTTGAACACACAAACAACCGTTCGGGGGCGTTGTCTGCTGGTGAAGGAGATCGGAAGTTTGGAGGGACGTGCGGGAGGGGAAAACGCGTTGGCGTGCGCCTCGCGAATGTCTCGAGCCAGGTCTCTTCCTGCTGGTTGCTCTCAGCGCTTCGAGCGGTGGGCGGGACAGACGACGAACCTGACGGGGGCGGCGCACTTGCGCAAGGGTCAAAAATGGAGATACTTCGCACGCACGCTTGGCGGTCGCCGCGCGCAGGTGGTTCGTGCCCGGAGGATGGCCGTCGGCGGACGGTGAATGAATCGCACAACATCGAACGATCTCGAGACGATGCGGCACAGTGCGGCTCATGTGATGGCCGCGGCGGTGTGCCGGCTTTTTCCGGGTGTGCGGCTCGACATCGGGCCGGCGACGGACGACGGTTTCTACTACGACTTCGACCTGGAGCACCGGCTCGGTCCCGAAGACTTCGAACGCATCGAGGCCGAGATGGCGGCGATTGTGCGCGAGGATCATCCTTTCGAGCGGTTGGAGACCACGCGGGAGGAGGCGAGGCGGCGGCTCGAGGCGGCCGGGCAGACCTACAAGCTGGAACGCCTTGCCGAGATTCCGGAGGGAGAACCGATTACCTTCTATCGCAGCGGGGAGTTCGTGGATCTCTGCCGCGGGCCGCACGTGGCCAGCACGGGTCGGATCGGTGTGTTCAAGATCCTGAGTGTCGCCGGTTCCTATTTTCGCGGTCGCGAGACAAATCCGATGCTCCAGCGCGTGTACGGAACGACCTTCCCGACACGCGAGGAGCTCGACGCGCATCTGCGGCAACTCGAGGAGGCGCGGCGACGCGACCACCGGCGGCTTGGTCGCGAACTCGATCTATTCAGTATCGAGGAGGCGGTGGGACCGGGCCTGATCCACTGGCATCCCAAGGGCGCGCGAGTGCGCTGCCTGATCGAGGAGTTCTGGCGGCGCGAGCACTTCCGCGCGGGCTATCAAATGCTGTTCACGCCTCATATCGGGCGGGCCGATTTGTGGGCGACCTCGGGCCATCTGGATTTCTATCGCGAGAGCATGTACGCGCCGATGCGGATCGACGAGCAGGAATATTTCATCAAGCCGATGAACTGCCCGTTCCACATCCAGATCTACCGCAGCCGCCGTCGGTCCTACCGTGAGCTGCCGATCCGGTATGCCGAGCTCGGCACCGTCTACCGATTCGAGAAGGCGGGGGTGCTGCACGGACTGCTTCGGGTCCGCGGCTTCACGCAGGACGATGCGCACATCATCTGCGCGCCGGACCAGATCGAGTCTGAAATTCGGTCGGTGATCCGTTTTGCGCGGGAGATGTGGGCCGCGTTCGGCTTCGATCGGATCAACGCCTATCTTGCGACGCGGCCGGACAAGGCCGTCGGCGAGCCGCAGCGGTGGGAGCAGGCCACCGCGGCGCTGGAGTCCGCGTTGCGCGCGGAGGGCATCCCGTATGAGACCGACGCGGGGGGCGGTGCCTTTTACGGCCCGAAGATTGATTTGAAGGTACGGGATGCCATCGGGCGCGAGTGGCAGATGAGCACCGTGCAGTTCGATTTCAATCTGCCCGAGCGCTTCGACATGACGTACATTGGCCCCGACGGCGCTCCGCACCGCCCCTACATGGTCCACCGCGCTCTGCTGGGCAGTATCGAGCGATTCTTCGGCATTCTCCTGGAGCATTACGCGGGCGCGTTCCCGTTGTGGTTGGCGCCCGAGCAGGTCCGCGTGCTGCCGGTCAGCGAGAAGACGCGCGAGTACGCGCGATCCGTCGCGGACGCGATGGCGGCCCGTGAGTTGCGCGTGACAGTGGACGACTCGCCCGATAAAATCGGCGCCAAGATTCGGCAAGCTCAAGCGGACAAAATCCCGTACATGGCTGTGGTCGGACCGAAGGAAGAAGCGGCAGGCGCGATCGCGCTCCGGCATCGCACAGAAGGTGATCTCGGCGCGATGCGTTTGGAGGAGGCGATGGCGCGCCTCGAATCGGAGATCGTCCGTAAGGGGCGCCCGTTCGCCACCTGAGCTTCATGTAGCCCAACCCCAGGAGGATCGCCATCAGGACATTCATCCGCACCAATCATCGCATCCGGGTTCCCGAGGTTCGCGTCGTGGGGCCGGATGGCCGCCAGATTGGCATCATGCGCACTTCGGATGCTCTTGCGTTGGCTGAGCGCGAGCATCTCGATCTCGTTGAAATCGCTCCGAACGTCTCTCCGCCCGTCTGCCGGATCATGGATTTCGGCAAGTACAAGTATGAGACGGAAAAGAAGGAGCGGGAGGCTCGGCGGCACCAGTCGGCGGGTCGCGTAAAGGAAATCCAGTTCCACGCAAACGTGGACGAGCACGATTATCAGACCAAGCTACGCAAGGTGCGGGATTTCATCATGGAGGGGCATCGCGTGAAGGTCGCGTTGTTCTTCCGCGGGCGGGAAAACGCGCATCAGGAGCTGGGCCACGCGTTGCTCCAGCGCGTGATGAGCGACTGTCAGGACATTGCGATGCCCGACCAGGTCCCGACCTCGATGGGGCGGATGCTGGTGATGATGCTCGGGCCGCGGCGGGGACTACGAAAATCCGGTCCGGCCACGGGCGGCTCCGGCCAGGATTCTACGCCGTCGCCCTCGGGCGGTGGCGCGCCTCCCAAGCCGACGTCGCCGGTCGTGCCGCCTTCTACGTCGCGGTAGAGCCGTCGGTCCGTGCACCGCGGCCTGGCTGTTCGAAAAACCTCCGTGCGGTGGTCGTTCGCGCGTTGTGAAATGCCGCCGGTCCGCGGGTTCGTTCTGAGGTTGAGGGGGCGTGAACGAGCGAGCGGGGGTTCGACAACGCTCTTTGGCTCGGTGGGCACTGGGCACCGGCATCGCACCGAACAAGAATCCATCGGCACGTCTGGTTCGGCGTCCATGTAGTGTGGACCGGCCGAGTTCGACGAGGCTTCACTCGGCCGTGGTGGACAGTGCGGGCGCCGTTCCGCGTCCGCGTGTCACAACGGCAGTCCGTGCAGGGGAAAGAGGCGGCGGCGGAGCTGCTCGATTGTGGCGGAGACTTCGGCTTCGATCTCCGCCATGTTTGCGGCGTCCGAGATCAGGATTCGGTCGCGCAGGCCGCCGATCCAATCAGTATTTTGCAGCATCACGCCACCGAAGCCGACCCCGAAGTCGTCGAGCCCGTCGTTGGCTCCGCACAGGATGCTCCAGCACAGCGCCCAGCCGCGCGCGGTCGGTTCAAATTGGTAGCCGCCCCCGCCGACGGCGAGGATGGGCCGGCCCATGCGCATGAGGTGCGCGACAACATCCGCGGGCACGTTATTAGAGAGCCGCAGGTGGGCCAGCGGATCGCCCGCGAGCGTATCCATGCCCAGTTCGACCAGCACGACGTCTGGCGCAAAGGCCTCTGCGAGCGGCCACACCACCTGTTGGAGGACTCGTTCATAGACGGCATCGGGTGTGCCGACGGGCAGTGGGACGTTGACGGTGAACCCCTCGCCCTCGTCTTCGCCGATTTCATCTTCGAACCCGGTGCCCGGGAACAGGGTGCGTCCGCTCTCGTGGACGGAGATGACCATGACGTCGGCGCGGCGGTAGAAGGCATGCTGGACGCCGTCCGAGTGGTGAGCGTCCACATCGAGTACGAGCACTCGACGTCCCGCGGAGGACAGACGCATCGCGCCGAGTACGACGTCGTTGATGTAACAGAAACCGGCCGCGCGATCGGGGAACGCGTGATGGAACCCGCCGGAGGGGTTGAAGGCAACACGCGCCTCGCCGCTCAGAATCGCTTCGGCGGCGGTGAGGGTGGCGCCGGCTGCGAGGGCGGGGAAGCGGTACATGTGGTCGAATCGGGGACAGTCGAGCGAGCCGATCCCGGCCTCGATGCCTTCCCAGCCGAGTTCCTCCTGCTCGCCGCGCTCCAGCAAATCGAGGTACTCGGGCGTGTGAAACCACTCCAGTTCATCCCGGCGGGCGGGGCGGGGTGGGCGTTCGATTCGGTCGGGCGTGCCGAGCAAACCCATGTGCGCGGCGATGTCGCGCGCCCGCTGTGCCCGGTGGGTATTGAAGGGGCACATGGGCGGATAACCATCGTCGTCGAGCTCGGGGCCGTGCACAAAAATGCAGACGCCGTTGTCCATCGCTTGAACATCTGCTGGGTCTGTTCGGTTCGGCCGCGAACATACTCCCGACATTCGTGTGCGACAAGCGCCGGCATGGGGCTGCGCCCGGATCGGCGGCTGGGTCAGGCGTGGGGGGGCATGGGGTCACGCTGGCGGGCCCGGCGGTGGAGCTCCCAGAGTTTGGCGTACTTGATCGCGGCGCCCATCGCGGCGAGCATCGCGATGAGGAAGCCGTGCGTGCCGTCGAGGAAACCGCCGCGCAGAACATAGCCCTTTAGAAACCTGAGCGGCGGGCGGAGGAGGAGGTCGTGCCAGTGAAATCGACCCCCGGCGACGAATTTCTGTTGCGCGGTGATTGTCGAGAAGCGGTTCAGCGTGCCGATGTGATCCTCGATGTCGTCGTACGTATAGTGGTAGAGCGGTTGGCGCAATCGTTTGACGGGGCCGGTGACCACCACGCGGTCGTGGGGCTCGATGCCCTCCGAGCGGCCGTAGTCGCGGTGGAAGAGCCTCAATTTGACGTCCGGATACCACTCGCCGTGGCGGATCCATCGGCCGATGTAGCGGACCATACGCGGAAACTCATAGCCCACAAACGGCGCGGGCCCACGGCGGAACTCGGCGAGGATCTCCTCGCGGAGGCCGGGCGAGACCTCCTCGTCCGAGTCGAGAAACAGGAGCCACGGCTGTGCGGCGAGCTCGCGCACGAGGTTGCGCTGGCCGACATAGCCGAGCCATTCGTGCTGGTAGATTCGGCTCGTGTATTCGCGTGCGACCTCGACCGTGCGGTCGGTGCTGAAGCTGTCCAGCACGACGGTCTCGGCGCACCAGCGGACGCTTTCGAGGCAGCGGCGGATTTTCCGCTCCTCATTGAAGCAGATCACGCAGGCGGAAATGGGCGGACGGGGCTCCTCGCTCATAGCGATCTGCGCGCCTGGGACGGACCACGGATCAGCAGATCCACCGGGCGGGCAGCCTCGTCTTCGAGACGGTTGTCACAGAAGACGCGCACGATGCAGCCGTGGAAGCGAGTCGCCGACTGTTGCCGGAAGCCGGCGGGTACGACGTAGGCCGCGCTCGCATTCAGTGTGCCCTCGGCGGACCAGCTCTCGCTGATCCAGGCGCGAACCCGAGCGGGCATCGCGCGCGTGAGCATGATGGTGTGGCCGTCCTCGGATTCATCGAACATCACGACTTCCACGCGCAGTGCGTTGGGCGGCGGCGGGCGAGGGGAGGCGCTGCGCAGTACGATGCGCACGAGGCGCATGTCGTCGTAGTCCTGAGACTCGGGGAACCGTTGGACTGAGATTTGGTGGATAACGACACGGCCGGCGCCGCTGGCGCCGGCTCGGCGCTGTTCCAGAGAAAGGCGGGTCCACTCTTCGGCCGCGCGCGCGGCGTCGGGGCGGTCGGCCGCCCGTCGGTACATCTCGGCCCATTGAGCGAGCGCAGCCTCGATTTGGCCGCGCTGTTCGAACCATGTCGCGCGCAGTTCGTACGCAGCGAGCACGTCGGGATCCTGCCGTTGGAGTTCGGCGAGGAGGCGGTCGGCGGCGTCCCATCGGTTGGCGGCGGCCTCGGCTTTGGCTCGGGCGATTGTGTGCGCGGCGACGTCGGCGCGGGTTGGCGGGGCCGTGGTGACGGTGGGTGGCGGCGAAGGGGGGGGCGGTGGCCGCGCGGATTCCACGGTCGCGGCGGCTTGTGTGGCCATGGCGCGGAACGAACTTTGAAGCAGCGCGAGCTCGGCGCGAAGCCGACGAATCTCCTCCACCGTCGTCTCGTCCGGCACGGCGCTGGTGACGACCACCATCACTGGCCCGGCAGGGGGCGCCGAGGTTGCGGGCGGCCATTCGACGGCGATCGGTGGCGCGGCGGTCGTTGCAACGGCGGGCGGCGGCGGGGGCAGGGGCGTCGCAGGCGGTCGGCGCGTACGAACAATCCAGACGAGGCCCAGGACGACCAACAGGGCAACGGTCAGCATCGCCATCGCACCCTTCCCGCGACCGCCGCTCGTCTCGTTGATGATCTCGGGCGACCGGCCCTTGACCTCCGCCTGGACGAACGCCTGCACGAGCAGCCGGGTTCGGCCCAGTTCGATCTCGTCGCCGTGCTTCAGAATGGAACGGGTGATTTCGCGCTTATTGACGAGGATCCGGTTCATCGAACCGAGATCGTGAATCAGCAGTCCGCCCTGAAAGTGTTCAATGACCGCGTGCCGCTCCGCGACTTCGGGGTCGTCCAGCCGGAGCCCGCAGTCCGGCGCTCGGCCCACGAGAAGCGGCTCGATCGGGACCGTGATCCTCTCCCCCTGGCGGGGACCGTTCAGGATGACGAGCCGGAAAATCAACTGAATCGTCCCTTCCGGTGCGCGGCCGCCCGCGCCGGGGGCATGTTGCCCCGAGCGAAGTCGCGTCTCAAGCCGGCCGCGAGCGGGTCAGACGGCGGCGCGGATGGCCTCGGCGCGGTCGGTCCGCTCCCACGTGAACGCTTCGAGGTCCTTGCGGGAGCAGCGGCCGAAGTGACCATAGGCCGACGTCAGTCCGTAGATCGGGCGCAGCAGCTGCAGGTCCTCGATGATCTGGGCTGGTTTGAGCCGGAACACGCGCGGGATCGCCCGTTCGAGGCGCTCGTCAGCGACGCGGCCGGTGCCATAGGTGTCCACGTGGATCGAAACGGGATCCGGGTAGCCGATCGCGTACGCGAGCTGTACCTCGCAGCGCGAGGCGAGTCCGGCCGCGACGACGTTCTTGGCGATGTAGCGCGCCATATAGGCGGCGCTGCGGTCCACCTTCGAGGGGTCCTTGCCCGAGAAGGCACCGCCGCCGTGCCGGCCCATACCGCCGTAGGTATCGACGATGATTTTTCGGCCGGTGACGCCGCAGTCGCCCTGGGGGCCGCCGACGACGAACCGTCCGGTCGGATTGATGAAGTAGCGCGTGCGGCGGTGCAACATGTTGGGCGGCAGGGACGGCCGGATGACCTCCTCGAGGATGCCCTCGCGGAGGGTACGCAACGCGACATCCGGGTGGTGCTGGCAGGAGACCACGACCGTGTCAATCGCCACCGGCCGGCCGTTTTCATACCGGACGGTGACCTGCGATTTGCCGTCCGGGCGCAGAAACTTCAGCACGTGGTTTCGGCGGACCTCGGTCAGGCGACGGACGAGATGATGCGCGTACATGATCGGCGCGGGCATCAGCTCAGGGGTCTCGTCGCAGGCGAAGCCGAACATCATGCCCTGGTCGCCGGCGCCCTGTTCGCGGCCGCCCGCCTTACCTTTCGCGGCGCGGGCGTCGACGCCCTGCGAAATATCGGGGGACTGTTTCTCGAGGGCCACGAGGACGGCGCAGGTGCGCGCATCGAAGCCGATGGAGGGATCGGTGTATCCGATGTCGCGGACCTTTGCGCGCGCGACCTCGGCGAACGCGACCTGGGCGGAGGTGGTGATCTCGCCGGCGATGACGATCAGGCCTGTTTTCGCGAGGGCTTCGCAGGCCACGCGGCTGCGCGGATCCTCCCGGAGGCAGGCGTCGAGCACGGCGTCGGAGATGCCGTCGCAGACCTTGTCGGGATGCCCTTCGGTGACCGATTCGGAGGTGAACACGAAGCTTCGCAAACGACTGTCCATATGATGATCCCCGGGGGTGCGCAGAGCTGGCTCCATGCCGTTCTTGCGTCAGCCCAAGTACTCTACTATCTCTGGGCAACGCTGCTCTGTCAACGCGCGGCAGGCCGCGAGAACCTCTGTTCCCCGTTCGAGTTCGAGCGCGCGCGCCGCCAGCGCTTCGCACTCGGAATAGGTCATGCTGCGAATGACCTCTTTGACGAGGGGGATGACGGCGGGGCTCACGCTTAGTTCGTCTATGCCGAGGCCAACGAGCAGGGGGGCGAGCACCGCCTGACCGCCCATTTCGCCGCAGACGCCGGTCCAGATGCCGGCCCGGCGCGCGGCCTCGATCGTTTGGCGCAGCAGGCGCAGGATGGCCGGGTGCGTGGGCTCGTAGAGGTACGTGACCTGAGCGTTTACACGGTCCACCGCCAACGTGTACTGGATGAGGTCGTTGGTTCCGATGCTGAAGAATCGAACGCGGGTGGCCAGTTGCGAGGCCACCAGCGCGGCCGAAGGGACTTCGATCATGATGCCGACCTCGATCTGCGGGTCAAACTCGACGCCGTCCGCGGCGAGCTCCTGCTTGGCCCGTTCGAGGAGGGCGTTGGCCTGGTTCACCTCCTCCACGTTGCTGATCATCGGGTACATGATCTTTACGTTGCGGGCGGCGCTGGCTCTCAAAATGGCGCGCAGCTGAGTGCGAAACAGCTCGGGCTGAGCCAGGCAGAAGCGGATCGCGCGCCAGCCGAGGTAGGGATTGACCTCGTTCGGCATCTGGACCGACGAGGCGAACTTGTCGCCGCCCAAGTCGAGCGTGCGAATGATGACGGGCGCTGGCGCCACCCGTCGCGCGACCTCCTCATAGGCTTGGGCTTGCTCGAATTCGTCGGGGAGCGTCGGTTGGGCGAGGTAGAGAAATTCGCTGCGGAAGAGACCGATGCCGCGGGCGCCGTGGCGGAGCGCGGCGTCGACGTCGCGCGGCAGCTCAATGTTCGCGGAGAGCACCACCTCGTAACCGTCGCGGGTGCGCGCGGGCAGGTCCCGGAGGGTTTGTAGGCGGTCGCGAACGCATTCACGGGCGCGGGCGATGCGTTTGTAGCGCTCGCGCGTGGCGGACGACGGCCGCACGATGACGCGCCCCGCCTGGCCATCCACCAGCACGAGGTCGCCATTTGAAATCCGCTGGCTCGCGTCGCGGAGGCCGACGACGGCGGGAATTTCAAATGCGCGGGCCATGATCGCGGTGTGCGAGGTGGGGCTGCCCAGATCCGTGATCAGCGCGAGCACCCGCTCGCGGCTCATCGTTGCGGTGTCGGAGGGGGACAGATCCGGCGCCACAATCACGCGGGGTTCGGTGAGGCTGCCCAGATCGGACATCGGGTGGCCGGCCAGGTTCATCAGGATTCGCCGCGCGACGTCGCGCACATCGGCCGCGCGCTCGCGGAGATATTCGTCATCCATCTGCGCGAGCGTGTCCGCATACCGTCGCGCCACCTCGTGGAGCACTGCTTCGACGTTGATGTGCCGGCTCTGGACGCCTCGAATCACTTCCTCGATGAACGCGCGGTCGTCCACCACCAGCAGGTGCGCGTCGAAGATGCTGGCACTGTGGCGGTCCAGTGCGCGCTCCACGCGACGTTGGATCTCACGCAGTTGCCCCCGAGTGGTGATCAGCGCTTCCTCGAGGCGGACAATTTCGCGCGGGACCTCCTCCGGCGTCAGCGAGCGCTCCACGATCCGGACATCCGCAGGCGTCAGCAGGAACGCGGGACCGATCACGACGCCCGATGAGACGCCGACACCGCGCAGTTCCAGCTCGGACCCCATTTCAGCCATGCGGTGGATCGGCCTCCGGCTGCTGGTCCTTGTCTTCGAAGAATTTCAGCTCAAAGAGTCGTGCAAGCGCGTCCACGGCCTCCACCGCATCGGGCCCGTGGGCGGAGATGCGGATCTTCGAGCCGGGGCACCCCTCGAGGGTGAGGACGCCCATGACGCTTTTGGCCGACACTTCGGCGCCGTCCTTCGAGAGAACCACGTCCGCGGCAAAGGTCGAGGCGGTTTTCGCCAGCAGCGCCGCTGGCCGCGCGTGGATGCCGTACCGGTTGCGCACGATGACCTCGCGCGAGGCAGATTCGTTCGATGGAATCCGGGTCTCAGTCACTGCTGCGAATCCTCTCGCGGCTGAACCGCGCCATGATCCGCTCGTCGAGTTCTTTCGCGGCATCGTGCCCCAGCTGCCGGAGCCGGAAGTTGAGCGCCGCGGCCTCGACGATGAGACTGATGTCGCGTCCGGCCACTACCGGGATACGATAATACGGAATCTCGACGCCGAGCACATCCCGGGTGTTCTGCTCGAGGCCGGTCCGTTCCTCCTCGCGGCCGTCGAGCACGCGTTCGAGGCGCACGATCATGTCCACACGCTTTTCCCGTCGGACTGAGGCCAATCCGTAGAGGCTCGGCACGTGGATCAGTCCAAGCCCTCGGATTTCCATATGGTAGCGCGTGAGGTCCGGCGCGGTGCCGAGGATCTCGCCGACGCCGAGGCGGCGCAGCTCCACGAGGTCGTCGGCCACGAGGCTGTGTCCCCGCGCGATGAGGCTGAGTGCGGTCTCGCTTTTGCCCACCCCCGGTGCGCCTTCGATGATCACGCCGATGCCCATGATGTCCACCATGGTGCCCTGGTAGCGCATGCGTGCCGCCGTGAGGTCCTCGATCACGACCGCGGCCAGTTGCACGAACCGGCCCGTGATGAGGTGGCTCCGCAACAGCGGAACTCGGTGTCGGGCCGCGAGGTCGCGCATCTCCGGCGGTGGTTTGATGCTGCGAGCGAACACCACGCAGGGCACCTCGGCCTCGAAGAAGTCCGTGAGCCGCCGCATTCGTTCCTCCGGCGCGAGCCCTTTGAGATAGGTCAGTTCGGCCAGACCGATCACCTGGATGCGCCGGTGGGCGAAGTAGCGCAGGAAACCGGCCAGCGCCAGCCCAGGTCGGTTGATCGCCGGTTCCGGCACCGCGCGGTCGAGGTGCTCGGCGCCCGCGAAGACCTCCAGCTCGAGCGTGCGCTGGCCGCCCTCGACGAACTGGCGAACGGTCATCGTCACGGAGTGGTTCCGTCGCGCGGCGGCCCGACCTCGGTGGCGACGTCAGCCATGGTTCGGTCGCCCTTGCGCACGTGGCGGCGCTCGAACCATTTTCGCACCTGAACCGCGACGTGGTCCACCGCCGCATCGATCGAGCCGTACATATCGGCCGACTCCTGCCGCGACTCGACCGGACCGTGGTGGGGGACGTGGACCACGACCTCCGCGATGTGACGGTGCTTCTCCACCATGAGCACCACATGCACGTCCATCAGCCGCGGAAACTCGGCGAGACGGGAGCGAATCCGCTGCTCGACGTGGTCGCGCAGCGCCTCCGTGATCTCGACGTGCCGGCCCGTAATGTGAATCCTCATGCTCGGGTCTCCTTTGGGCACAGCGGCTCCACCGCCGGCCCGCAATCCAATCGCTTCACATGCTGAACTTCGGCCCCAGGTACAGTTCCCGGCTCACGGGGTCATTGATCAAAAACTCGCTCGTGCCTTCCCGCAGCACCTTGCCCTCGCAGATCAGGTAGGCGCGGTCCACCACCGCCAGCGTCTCCCGGACGTTGTGATCGGTGATCAGGATGCCCAGCCCGCGGCGTTTGAGATCCATGATGATCTGTTGCACGTCGTAGACGGCGAGCGGGTCCACGCCGCTGAACGGCTCGTCGAGCAAGATGAGCGAAGGGTTCGTAACGAGCGCGCGGGTGATTTCGAGGCGGCGGCGCTCGCCGCCGCTTAGCGTGTAGGCGCGCTGCGCGGCGAGATGGCCGATTTTGAGGTCGCCGAGCAGGTGGTCCAGCCGCAGCCGCCTCTCCCGCGCCGACATGGGCAGCGTCTCGAGGATCGCCAGTACGTTTTCGGCGACCGTGAGGTGCCGGAAGACGGACGGTTCCTGCGCGAGATACCCCATACCCATCCGGGCGCGACGGTACATCGGCATGTGGGTCACGTCCTGCCCTTCGAACCACACGCGGCCCTGGGTGGGCGGAATCAGGCCGATGATCATGTAGAAGGTCGTGGTCTTGCCCGCGCCATTGGGGCCGAGCAGACCGACGATCTCGCCGGCGCCGACCGAGATATCCACGCCGTCGACCACGCGTCGGCCCCGATATTCCTTCACGAGGCCGTCCGTCCGGACCAATGCGCCATCGCCGGTCACTCAGCGCATCCCTTTCAGGATATCACCCCGCTGCGGATCGGGCTGCAGAATCAGCCGCGCGTTCGGAAAGCATTCGAGCCGGTCCTGATCGCGCCAGAACACGATCCGATCGGCGGTCATCATGTCGCGGCCGCGCAGCACGCGAGGGTTGTCCTCGAGCACGAAGCGGCCTTCGGCCACCTCGTACACCGCGCGGCCTGCCCAGGCGTGCTTGTCGGCCTGGCTGATCACCACCCGCCCCGTCGCGGTTACGAGCCGCACCTCGTTGGTGCCGGCCAGGTCAATGCGAACATGATCGGCCTTCATCTTGACCTGCGGATCGCTCACGACGACCGATCCGGACAGTTCGATGATCTGCCGGCGCCCGTCATACAGAAGACGGTCGGATGTGATCACGGTTAGTTCGCCGAACTCGGGCACGTCCGCGGTGGGGTTCAGCGCCGGCTCGGCCGTACCCGCCGGACGCGCCTCGCTGGCCGCGCCGCGCGCGGGGGGGGCCGAGGTGGCGGCGCGCGCCGGGGACAGCGTCATCGAGGCGACGACGAGCATGCCCAGCCCCAGCCAACCGCTGTTCATCGCGCTTCCTCCGAACGGACGGCGTTGGTGCCCGCGCTCCACGTCCCCGGTGGGGCGAGTTTGCGGACATCCCGAATCACAACCCGCGCATTCGTCTGGATCATAAACCGCTGACGGCGCGGTTCGTAACGATAATCCTCACCGGTGATCACCACATCGCCCCGCACGATCCGCACGGGGGAGGTGGACATCGCGATGTGTGCTCGACGATGGTACAGGCAATGCGGCGACACAATGCGCGTTTCCACGATGCCGTCGCGGAACATGTCCACCTGAAGGTTCTCAATTTCGACGACGTCCGGTGAGAGCACGGTGGCACGTTCGCCGGACAAGAGAGATCGCAGGCGGCCTTCGTCATCGTAGTCGGGCACGCGAAAGGCGGTCGCGCTACCGCCGGGCTGGAGCTGGGCGACGGCGCCGAGCGCGGCACCCGCCGCGGCGGCGGCCATCCATCGCCGGCGCGCGTGCGCGCTCATGGCCGCCTCCCCGCCCGTGCGCGCGCCGCCGCGATCGCCTGCAGCTGGCGCCAGACCTCCGGCACCATGCTCAACGGCAACGAGTTGGCGCCGTCCGAACGCGCGCGCGCCGGCTGCGGGTGCGTCTCCAAGAACACCGCCGCGCATCCGACGGCGACCGCGGCGCGGGCGAGTGCGGGCGCCAGCGCCGCGTCGCCGCCCGACCGGTCGCCCGCACCGCCGGGCCGCTGAACGCTGTGGGTCGCGTCGAACACCACCGGGTATCCCGTTTCCGCCATCCAGATCAGGCTTCGGAAGTCCACCACGAGGTTTTGATAGCCAAACGAGGTGCCGCGTTCCGTGAGAAGGATCCGGTGGTTGCCGGCCGACTCGATTTTTTCGACAACGTGGCGCATGTCGTGCGGCGCGAGAAACTGTCCTTTTTTTACATTGACTGCGCGGCCGCTGCGGGCTACCTCGACGACGAGGTCGGTTTGGCGGCAGAGGAATGCGGGGATCTGGAGGATGTCCGCCACCTCGGCGGCGGGGCCGACCTCCTGGACGGAGTGGACATCGGTCAGGATCGGGAGACCGTACCGTCGTTTGACTTCCGCCAGGATCGCGAGGCCGTCGCGCAGACCGGGGCCGCGAAACGAGTGGATCGAGGTGCGGTTGGCCTTGTCGTACGAGGCCTTGAAGATGAGCGGCACGCCCGCCGCGCGTGCCCATGCGGCCAGCCGTTGAGCCACCCGAAGGCAATGGGAGCGGCTCTCAATAACACACGGGCCGGCGATCAGTGCCAGCGGAGCGCGCCCGCCAACCGTCACCGGCCCGATCCGTATGGCTCGCCCGGTCATTCCAGCGGCATTCTATCGGCAAGTGGGAGATGTTTCCAGCTCGGCGCGGACACGCGCAAGTTTCAGGCCGCGCGCTGCGGAATTCAGCGTCACGCGGCAGAATCGCGGGCGGCGGGCGTGCCGGGCACGGTTTCAGGGAGAGGCGGCGGGCGGTGGCGGGAAGCGGCGAATCGGCGAGTAACGGGGATAGGTTTCCCAGATGTCGCCGCCGTCGGGGTCAGTGAAGCGCGGATCTCCGGTCTCACGAAGATACTCTTCGAGCCGGCGCGACAGCCGTTCGCAGAGAGAACGGTAATCGGGATTGCCCGCGAGGTTCCATAGACAGCCAGGATCCACGCGCACGTCATACAGTTCCTCCGCAGGGCGGCGCGCGACGGCCCGCTGAAGAACAAGGCCCAGCTCGGGATCGTCGGCCCGCGCGACCATGGCGGTGAGCGTCGGAGACTCGTCAATGTCCTTATAGCCACTGTGCGGCCCCGCGGGTGAGCCGTCGTCGCGCAACACGACCGGATCGCCGGCGGGCCAGCGGTCCGGACGCGCATTGCGGATGTAGAGATAGTCGGGCGTACGCAGGGCGCGCATGGGGTAGGAGAGGTTGTCGTGGCGCGCCGAGGAATGGCGCTCGCGTCCGGCCCACACCTCTGAGCGGGATGTGTCGACCCAGCCGGCGTTGGTGGAGGTGAGCACGCTCAGGAAGCTGCGCCCGGCCATCGGCGGAGCGTCGCTGGCGGGAGCTATGCCGGCGGCCTCGAGGATGGTGGGAGCGATGTCCACAAAGCCGACCAGGTCATTCACGATGCGCCCACCCGGCACGCGATCGCCCCAGCGGACCGCCAGAGGCACATGAATCCCGTATTCATAAACGTTCGCCTTCGCACGGGGGAACGGCATGCCGTTGTCGGAGGTGACGATGATGAGAGTGCGATCGAGTTCGCCGCGCCGTTCGAGCAGTTCGAGCATGCGTGCGAGGTGGAGGTCGAACCACTCGATTTCGACGGCATAGTCGAGAAGGTCTTCGCGCACGTCGGGCAGATCCGGCAGGAACGACGGCGGTGGGGCATCCTCCGTGCGTTTGCGGAGCGCCCGACCGGAGCCGGCGGTGTAGGGGCGGTGCGGTTCATGCGCGCCGTACCAGAACCAGAAGGGACGCCCGCGCGGGACGGACTCGAGGAACTCTTCAAAGTTGGCGGCGTAGTCCACACGGCTGAGTCCGGCATGCGGCGGGTTCGTCGTGCGGCGGTTGAATTCCGGCCCCGCCGGATTCCGGACACGGCCCGACACCTTCCAGTTGCCCGGGCCCCATCCTTTGCCGGTCATGCCGACGGCGTAACCGGCCGCCTCGAGGATGTCGGGCAGGACCACGGAATTGGTTGGAAATCCACTGGCATGGGTTCCGGCCTCGCCGAGCTGCCACGGATGCCGTCCGGTGAGCAGCGCGGCCCGCGAGGGACTGCAGCCGGGCGATGCCGCAAAGCCGTTGCGGAACAGTACCCCTTCCCGCGCGATGCGATCAAACGCCGGCGTAGCGACCGCACGCCAACCGGCCGCCGAGGTGTGCGGATGCGACTGATCATCGGAGATGGCCAGCAGAATGTTGGGACGCGGGGCCGCGCTGGCCACGCATCCGAGCCCCATCAAGAGTGCACCCAGATAGTTCATGCCGAGTCTCCACTTCAGCGTTCCGAGCCGTAGGCCTTCTACCACGGGCCCTTTGCTGAGCACAAGCCTCACAGCACAGCCGCGAGCCGATAGCGCTGTGCGGGATGAGCGGTACATCAAAGTGTCGTCAAAGAGTGGGCTTCCCATCCTCTGTCCCCAAATTCCACTCCCAACCTCGCGCGTGTGCCTGTCCCCATCCGCTGCCCCCCGCGTTGCAGCAGGCCCGGCGCTCTGCTGTAGCTCCGGCGCTGTGCTGTCGCTCCGGCGCTCTGTCGCCGGAGCTTTCTCGCCCCAGATCTTCCGCCGGGGGACCGGCGGAACTACAGCAAATCTTCCGCCGGAGGACCGGCGGAACTACAGCGGCCGTTGGAGGGCCGGGTTCGACCCCGACCCTAGGGTTCGACGAACGCAAGCCACGCGAGTTCTCAGCCGGTACGGCGCGGGCCGGAACTCGAAGCAAAACGATCCGAGGGAGGAGAGAGGGCGATCTCGAAGCAGCTCTCCGAAGGCGGCAGCGACGGCGGGGAAGGCGAAAGCCGAGATTGGTTCGGTTCGATGACGGAGATGTTCACCCTCCCCGCCTTCAGCTCGCTCGTCTCACTCCTCAAACCCATCCACAGCGCAATCGGCTCCAGGGCATCACCTCTGATCTCCAGCCGATCGGGCGCCGGCCGACGACCCATCAGATGGAGCATGGAATCTTGAGGTCGGCGCGGTCCGTGGCTGCTCGCGGCTCGGCGGAGCCCGCGGCGTTTGACGGCGCCGATCGGGTGGGTTAGTGGTTGAGCCAAATGCCACCGACGGCGCGAGCGCGTGCGAAACCAGCGGCGGGTCGGACCTTGGGTGAGCCGGTCTACGTGCGGCGACAACGCTCCCTCGAGGCGTGGATCCGCGGCGGGGCGACCGGCAACGAGGAGGTGAAAGAGGGGACATACAGTCGTCGTGTCATACTCTGCAGGCCGGAGTGATCGGCGTGGGGTTCATCGGTCCCGTGCACATCGAGGCTCTGCGCGGGCTCGGGTTGCGCGTGGCCGCGCTGTCCGACCTGCCCCGAGGGGCGACGCTGCGGCGAAGTGGCTGGGTATTCCGAAGGCGTATGGGGACTGGCGCGCGCTGGTGGCCGATCCGGAGGTGGATGTCGTCCACATCGCCGCGCCGAACCCCTCGCATGCGGAGAGGGCGCTTGCTGCGCTGCGCGCGGTGGCGGACGTCGGCACGCACTGATGGACCTGGTCGCGTTCGTGATCGGCGCACGGGTGAGCGCCGTGATGGCCGACCTGTTCACCTTGCACCGCGTCCGACGCTGCCCGCTCGGCGCGGTGTCGACGTTTTCGCGGGCCGCCGGCGGCGCGCGGACCGCGACCTACAAGGTGAACACGGAGGACGACGCATCGGTGCTGCTCGAGTTCGAGAACGGCGCGCGAGGCAACCTCGCGGTGTCGCAGGTTGCGGCGGGTCGGAAGAACTGGATCCGCGTGGAGATCTACGGCTCGAAGCAGTCGGTCGGGTGGTGCTCGGAGGATCCCGAAGTGTGGCACTTCGGTCGGCGCGACGAACCGAATGCGACGGCGGTGCGCGCGACGCCCGCGTTCGGCCGCGGCGCGGCCGGGTTCATGGACCTTCCGCCCGGCCACGTCGAAGGATTTGCGGACACGTTCAAGATGAACTTCCGAGCGACTGATCGCGCCATTCTCGAAGGGCCGCCCGCCGAACCGCTCTATGCGACTGCGGCGGACGGGCACGACGAGGTGGTGGTGTGCGAAGCCATTCAGCGCAACGCCGCATCCCGCCGGTGGGTGGCGGTGCGACGACCGACACCGGCGGGGGCCGGCCATCGAACGCTGAAGAGAAAGGAGAAAGAATGAAACGTTTTCTGGCGGCGATCCTCCATCCGTGAAGGGACGAATGGGGTAGACAGGTTACAGGCTGAATGTGTGATGGGAGGTTTTGACCTCAGTAGAAGGAGACAATCATGATCCAACTCGGATTTGTCAGCGCAATCCTGCCCGATCTCGACCTTGAGGCGGTGGCGAAGTTTGCGGCCGCGGAGGGGTTCGACTGCGTCGAACTCATGTGTTGGCCGGTCGGTAAGGCCGAGCGCAAGTACGCGGGCGTGACGCATGTGGACGTCACCACGCTCACGCAAGGCCGCGCCGAGGAGATCCACGGGGCGCTGCAGGCGCACGGCATTGCGATCAGCGGACTCGGCTACTACCCGAACCCGCTCGATCCCAACCCCGAGATCGCAAAGGCGGCCGTCGCGCACATTCGAAAGGTGATTCTCGCAGCCGAGCTGCTCGGCGTACGCCAGATGAACACCTTCATCGGTCGCGACTGGACCAAGAGCGTGGACGAGAACTGGCCCGCGTTTCGCAAAACCTGGAGGCCGCTCGTGCAGTTCGCGGAGGATCACGGCGTGCGGATCGGCATCGAGAACTGCCCGATGCTCTTTACGCGTGATGAGTGGCCCGGCGGCAAGAACCTCGCGCATGCGCCCGCGATCTGGCGCCGCATGTTCGAGGAAATCCCCTCGCGGCACTTCGGCCTCAACTACGATCCCTCGCACCTGGTGTGGCAGCACATGGACTGGCGGGCGCCGTTGCGCGAATTCCGCGACCGGCTGTTCCATATTCATGCAAAAGACGTGCGGATCCGCCGCGACAAACTCAATGAGGTCGGCATTCTCGCGACGCCGTTGCAGTACCACGAGCCGTGCATCCCGGGCCTCGGCGAGATCGACTGGGGGGAGTTCGTCGGCGAATTGATGTCGGTCGGCTACGAGGGGCCGGTCTGCATCGAGGTCGAGGATGACGCGTTCGGCAAGTCGCTCGAAGGCCGGCAGCGCGCGCTGCGCACCGCCGCACGCCACCTGCGCAATTTCATTCAGCGCTGAGGGTGATACGGCGGCCGACGTGTGGGCCGGAGCGGATGTGGGCGGCACGACGATCGGCGTCATCCTCGCGGCGGGCGACGGTCGGGTGCTCGCCGAACGAACGGCGCCCACGCCCGCCTACGAAGGGCCGCGGCGCGTCGCCGAGCGAATCGCACAGCTCGTGACGGAGGCGACTGCCGGGGCCGGCGCGCGTCCGCGCGCGCTGGGGCTCGGCGTGCCGGGACTCGTGGACCTCGACGCTGGCGTGACGCGGTTTTTGCCGAACCTGCCGACGCAGTGGCGCGAGGTTCCGGTTGCGGCATAGCTCTCGGAGCGTCTCGGCTGCGCGGTGCATCTGCTCAACGACGTGCGCATCGCGACGCTCGGCGAGCTCGTGTTCGGTGGGGGGGCGGGGACGGAGCCGCCCGACGATGGCGGTGTTCGCGATCGGCACGGCCATCGGTGGCGGCGTGGTGGTGGACGGTGTGCTACGGCTTGAACCGCTCGGCGCGGCCGGCGAACTCGGCCATCAGACGGTCGCGCCCGACGGCGCGTCGTGCGGTTGCGGCAGCCGGGGTTGCTTGGAAACGGTGACGAGTGGGCCCGCGATCCGCGCGGAAGGGGTGCGGCTCATTGCGTCGGGCCTTGCGCCGAGGCTCGCGGGGATCACCGGCGGGGATCTGCGCCGTGTGACGCCGGAAACGATGGCCGCAGCCGCCGCAGCGGGGGATGAGCTCGTCGCGCAGGCCATTGAGCGGGCGGCGCGGTGGCTGGGCATCGGGGTCGCGAACGTGATCACCGTGCTGCATCCGGAGCTCGTGGTCTTGGCGGGCGGCGTGGGGGACCTGGACGGTTTGATTCGCGTGCGCCGGCTGGGCGCGACGCGTTGCGGCGCCACCGCCACGACCGCGATGCTCGACGAGTTCCGCCGTCGTGAGGCTGCCGGCGAACCGATCGAGCGCGAGAGCTCGCAGATCGGCGGCGGGAGCTACTGAATATGGTGCCGCGCCGCTGGGGTCTACCCTGCCTGAGCCGTCGGGCCTGTCCCGGCGCGATCGCGGCCGCGGGTGCGGGCCGGCGGGCCCCGGCCGGCCGAGCCGATTGCGCTGTTGGGGACGAGCAGTACATCAAAGCGTCGGCAAAGCGTGGGCTTCCCATCCTCTGTCCCCAGATTCCGCTCCCAACCTCGCGCGTGTGCCTGTCCCCATCAGTCCCCAGCGTTGCAGCAGGCCCGGCGTTCTGCTGTAGCTCCGGCGCTGTGCTGTAGCTCCGGCGCTCTGTCGCCGGAGCATTCTCCCCCGTATCTTCCGCCGGGGGACCGGCGGAACTACAGCAAATCTTCCGCCGGGGG
>CALLFZ010000013.1 GCA_938010045.1 uncultured bacterium | reverse complement strand
GGAGGACCGGCGGAGCTACAGTGGCCGTTGGAGGGTCGGGTTCCACCCCGAGCCTACGGCGCAGCGATCGCAGGTCCAGCGAGGTGCCTGTCCCCATGATCCCATGATCGCTGGGGACAGGCACTTGCGCGCTAGGGACAGACACTTGCGCGGCGCTGGGGACAGGCACTTGCGCGGTGCTCCGGCGGCGGAGCGCCGGAGCTACAGCGGCGGCCCACATGCGCCTGTTCCCAATTGCACGCGGGGCTCCAGAGTTGGGACAAGCACTGCCAGAGTTGGGACAAGCACTGGCCTAGGAAGGTGCCTAGGAAGGTGCCTGTCCCCATGACGCCAACGGATGTGGACGCCAGCGGCGGTTCCTGGTGGTGCCTGTCCCCTAAGGAGGTGACGGCGAATGGCGCGGTGAACCTAGAGAGGTGCCTAGAGAGGTGCCTGTCCCCATTGTTCTCCCACGACGCGCCTGTCCCCGGGGGAAGGTAGCCCGCGGGGAGGCACTCCCTTCGCCGACGCCTGTATGGGCTTCTTATTCCCCAACAGTGCCATCGGCTCTGCGATACAAAAATCCGGTTCAGCGCGTGCACACAATCTGCGAATATAATCAGATGGTGGCCTTGTGCCGGCCGGATCGGCCGACCGGTTTTGGGAGATCGGACCTGATGCAAATGGATGGCGTGCGCTTGGTGCGGGGTATGGGGTGGCTGGGGCGATGGGTGGCCCACACGACAATGGCCGGAGGCCTCACGGCCACGTGGACGTTCGATGGTGACACCGCTGCCGTGGGGCGCCCGTACGAGCGGGTGGTGGCCGCCGGAGGGACGTTGGTTCCTTCGCCACGGGGTCAAGCGCTGCGTCTGGCCGAGTCTGCGTTCATTCCGGACTGGCCCCATTGGCGACTCGCCCCCGGCTTTCGGCTGGACTGCCGGCTGCTGGTGGAACGGCTGCCAGAGCCGGACACCTGGGCGACACTGCTGGCCAAAGGAAATGAGAGGCGGGGTGAGTATCTGCTGCGGTTGGACCGACGGCCGGAGGGCGCACAACTCGAGTTTTTTGTGAACTTGGGCGGATGGGAGCCGCGAGTCAGGTCGCCCGTTCGAATTGAGACGGGCCGGTGGTATCACGTGAGCGCGTCGTGGGATGGCCAGTGGGCGACGTTGATTGTGGAAGGGACCACCGCGCAGGTTCGGCGAGTCGGTACGCCGCTAACCACACACGAGCCGGTGCGCTTCGCCAGAGGGATAGGGCTGGACGAATTGAGAATTGTCCGGAGCACGAATGCGCATGGTCGACTGGAAGGGTTCTGGCCACTCGATTGCGACGGGCGGGATGAGTCGGGGCGCGGCCGAGCGATCCCGTCCCAGCGCCTACAATTTGCGGCACCCCCCGATGGCCCGGCGTGGTGTGTGGGCGAGGGACCCGTATCGGTTTCCGCGGATGCCGCTTTCCAATTAGCGGCGGGTTTGGGTGTGGGATTCGATGTGCGCTTTGATTCTCTGCCAAGGTCCCCGTATGCGATCGTGCTGCGCAAGGACGGCGAGTACATGGTGCGGTTGGATTCCACAGAGGATGGTGGAGCGGAGCTAGCCTTTTATGTGCGGCTTGAAGAGGAGTGGGAGCCGCGCTTGCGTCATCCGGAGCGGATTGAGACCGGCCGCTGGTACCGGGTGACCGCGGGCTGGAACGGATCCACCATGTGGCTGGCCGTGGACGGCCGGGTGGTCGAGGCGCCGCGCACGGGTTTACCCTCGCGGGGTGGCGCGCCGCTGCAAGTGGGCGACTTCAAAGGGCGCATGGCGAATCTCTGGGTGGAGAATCCCGGCGGTCCCGCACTCTATGTGCACGACTGGATCCACGAGCCGTGGATTCTCCGTGCTGGGCGGCCCTTACGGGTCTCGGCGGTGATCGGGAACGCGGGGAGCGCATCGGGGCCCGTCGCCGTCGAGTTGGCGGGTTCCGAGGGACTGACAATCAGCGGCGGACCCGCACGGCTGGATCTCGGCGCGCTCGAGGGCAGTTCGACGGTGACCGCGAGCTGGACGGTGGTAGCTTGCACGACGATGACGGCCACGGTTCGGTTGCGGTTTCACGGCGAAAACATACCCGAGGAGCAAACCCACCAGTTGGCAATTCTGCCCGAACGCGACCCCGATACGGGGTGGCTGGGGGAAGCTACTTTGCCGCCGCTGGAGGCGGCGCGTACGTACTATGTGGACCCGGTGGCGGGCGACAATGCGCGCGATGGCACATCGCCGACGACCGCCTGGCGCGATTTCACCCCTATCAATGGCCGCACGCTCGGGCCGGGCGAGCGGCTGCTTATCCGCCGGGGCAGCGTGCTCAACCAGGAGTTACGCATCTCGGCGCACGGCCGGCCGGACGCCTGGGCCGAAATCGGCGCGTGGGGGGAAGGCGCACGGCCAGTGCTCCGCGGCCGCTGGCACATCAATGACCGGTGCGCCCTGATCCAAAACCCGTCGTATTTGAGAATCCGGAGCCTCACGTTCGCGTGGGCCGGTAAGGGACTGGTGGTCACGTATGACCGTCCGGATGCGCGCGGACTCGTGATCGAGGACTGCATCGCACACCACATCGAGGGCATATACCGCTTCAATAGCCACGGCATTCCCGAATGGCTCAACGAGCACGGAGCACCGGGCGACGACCCGAACGTCTCGGCAGGGATCGCGGTGCTCGGTGAACCGCGGGACGTTGTGATCCGTGACTGTGAGATGTTTCAGTGTTCGTGGGGATTCGTGGTCAAGGGAGACGGCCTGTGGCTTAACCGTCTGGTATGCCACGCCAACTACGTGTTCAACACTTCTCCACATCCCGCCGTCATCCGCTCCCGGCGGGTTTGGCTGCGGAACAGCGTGTTTGATGCGGCCGGCTATCACGCCTACGCCGGCACGATGGGGATCATGATTGTCGATTGTCACGGCCTGGTGATCGAAAATTGCCACTTCTTGAACCAGCCGGACTCGGGCTCCCCCGACCAGGGCGGAATTGATTTCGAGGCGGGGGGGCGTGGGTGTCTCGTGGACCGGTGCACGTTTCGGAACAACGCCGGGGCGGCGATCGAAGTCCTGGGGCTACGGCATCCCCAGATCCGTGAAGTTGAAATCGCACGCTCTCGGTTTATCCACAATAATTGGGCCCGGAAGCTTGGCCCCGCGGAGATCTTCATCTGGGGGCGCAGCCCAAGCCGCGACATTGTTTGCAGTCGCGGCGCACTCCGCGACAACGGCTATGTCCGATGGCCCGGAGTCGAGTGGTTTGTGAACGAGCAGCCGAGTCGCGCCCTCTGGACGCTCGAACGGAACACGGAGTACCGGACCGAGAAGGAGCTGCGCGAGGCGATGCCGTGGAACGATCCACCGGAGGTTTCGGCCGGAACGAATCTATGGACCGACGCGCGGAAGATCCAACTGGCCGGCCACGTGCGGGACGATGGCCGTCCGGGAAGCCGGCTCGCAGTGCGGTGGGAGGTGCTGCACGGTCCGGCCGCGGTGACGTTTGAGGACGCGACAGCGCTGACGACCACGGCACGGTTCGCGTCGCCCGGGGATTATATGCTGCGGCTGATGGCGGACGATGGCGAACTATGGCGGTCGTCGCTGGTGGAGGTGCACGTGCTGCCGGCCGGGACCACCGTCGAGCGCGTCTGGGACTTCTCGGAGCCGCTCCATCGCGAGGGGTGGACTGCGCATCACACCGGCACGACGACGCAACAGTGGACGAACTGCCGCTCGCTGCCAGTGGAGTATGTCGGCGGTGGACATTGGATCGTGGCATTCGATTCGGCGCGCAACGCGCAGTTGCTCTCGCCCGACAATCTCGCCATCGAGGCGGACCGCGCCCCCATGCTCACAATCAAGCTCCTGAACCGCACCGGCGCGACGCGCATCCGAGTGCGCTGGACGACCGATGACGCGCCGCAGTTCGACGACGATCGCGCCATCAAGTTCACGGTCGGGGCGACCGATGATCTACCGATGCGATACTTCGTGCCGATGAACACCTCGGCTCGCTGGCAGGGTCGGATCCGCCGGCTGCGCCTCGAGGTCGGCGAGGGCGGACCGATCACAGGAACCCTTCGTTTGGATGACATTGCCCTGGGCCGCTGGCCGACCGGGGCCGTGTCCGAGTGAGCATCCGAAGCCGCACATCTTGCGGCGTGAGGCGAAGCAGGTGGGCATGACCGTTCCGTCCATGCGTCGAATCTCTCCCGGGTCTGCAGTTCCAACTCTTGGAAACGGCTGGCGGGGAACACGGTGGAAGTCCTTTTCGGACAACGGAGA
The DNA here is from genome assembly GCA_938010045.1 of uncultured bacterium. GTDB lineage: Bacteria > Verrucomicrobiota > Kiritimatiellia > PWTM01 > PWTM01 > CAACVY01. The sequence goes on along the minus strand of CALLFZ010000013.1, from coordinate 31,767 downwards.
AGTGGATGGGGTGCTCCATGAAAGGCCCCGGCATCGCCGTGGGAGGGAGAGCGACGGAACCACGCGGTTGTCCGTCGAGCTGCAACGCCGGCAGTCTATGCGAGGGGGCATCGCTCAGTTTGCTCTCTCCGTGTCTCTGCGAAACCGCGAAGATTGATTCACCGGTTGAATCGTACTTTCGGCAGAAACGTTGCCACGCCCCTGCTGACCGATGTGATCGGGCATGCGTTTGTACGGCACGCACTCGGCTCGCTGACGCAGCTCGCTCCTTGACTTCGGGCGAGTGTGTCCTAGCATGTGAGGCTCGCGGCCGCCAACGTAGCTCAGCTGGCAGAGCAGCGCATTCGTAATGCGCCGGTCGTCGGTTCGAATCCGACCGTTGGCTCCACCGCCCAACGCGGTGGCGGCCGGTGGCATGTCACCCACGTGATCGCATCGCTTCCGCTAACGTCCGCCGCCGGGCGGGGGGGGTCATGAACGATCGGGTGTCCCAGTCTGCGCCGCGCGGCGCGATCGCGTGGATGGCCCGCAACTCGGTCGCCGCGAATCTCTTGATGCTGCTGTTCATGATCGGCGGGCTGCTGATGTTCCCCCGGATCCGCAAGGAAGTGTTCCCGCTCATCGAGCTCGACACGATCCGCGTGACGGTCGTGTATCCAGGGGCTTCGCCGGCGGAGGTCGAGCAGGGGATTGTGCTATCGGTCGAGCAGGCCATCCGGGGGCTCGACGGCATCCGCCGGGTGACCTCGACGGCCGCTGAGGGGATCGGGACGGTGGATGCGGAGCTGCTGCTGGGCGCGAATCCCGACCGGGTGCTGGCGGATATCAAGAGCGCCGTGGATCGAATCGTGACCTTTCCTCAGGATGCCGAGCGGCCGGTCGTCAGCCTGCTGATCAACCGACGGGAGGTGATTTCGATCCTGCTGTATGGGGATGTGGATGAGGCGGTGTTGCGCGACGTGTCGCGCCGGGTGCAGGAGGAGCTTGAGGCGACACCTGGCATCACGCTGGTGACCCTGAGCGGCATCCGGCCCGCGGAGATCAGCGTCGAGGTGCCCGAGGCTCGCCTTCGAGCTTACGGGCTGACGCCCGGCCGCGTCGCGGATGAGATCAGCCGCGCCATTGTCGAGATGGGCGGCGGAGGCGTGAAAACCCCGGGCGGTGAGATTCTGTTGCGCACGAACGAGCGCCGCGATTGGGGACGTGAACTGCTGGATGTTCCCATCATCAGCCGTCCCGATGGCTCGGTGGTGCGGCTCGGGGACATCGCCGAAGTGCGCGACGGTTTCGCCGAAACTGATGAATCCTTCCTGTTCAACGGACATCCCGCGGCGCGGTTGACGGTGTATAGCGTCGGGCGCGAGAGCCCCACTGAGTTGGCCACGACTGTTCAGAAGTTTGTGGCGGGCCTGCGGGAACGTCTTCCGCCGACCATCGGTGTGGCGATCTGGAACGATCGCTCGGAACTCTATCGGGATCGGACGCGGCTACTCTTGCGCAACGGGCTGCAGGGTCTGGTGCTCGTGATGATCACCCTCGGCTTGTTTCTGGAAGTTCGCCTTGCGTTCTGGGTGATGCTCGGCATTCCGACCTCTCTTTTGGGATGTCTCCTTCTGCTGCCGGCCACCGACATCTCGATCAACATGATTTCGCTCTTCGCGTTCATCATGACGCTCGGCATCGTCGTGGACGACGCAACGGTGATTGGCGAATCGGTGTACTACGAGCGTTCGCGCGGCCGCTCGCCGTTGGAGGCGGCCGTGGAAGGAGCGCGGTTGGTGGCCGGCCCCGTCGTCTTCTCGGTGCTAACGAACATCATTGCGTTTCTGCCGCTCTGGATGATTCCGGGCTACCTCGGACAGTTGTGGAGGAACATCCCCGTCATTGTCACAACGGTGTTTCTGGTTTCCCTTATCGAGTCCCTGTTCATCCTACCCGCCCATCTGGCGCACAGTCGGCCGGGCGGCCGAGGGGTCCTCTGGCGCTGGCTCGAGTGGCCCCAGGAGCGGGTGGGACGCAGCCTTGAACGGTTTGCGAACAACGGCTTTCGAGCGCTGGTGGCGGGGTGCCTGCGGCATCGGTATCTGGTGGTGGCGGTGAGTCTCTCGGGGTTGCTGCTGGGCATCGGCTGGATCGGTGGCGGGCGAATGCCGTTCATTTTCTTCCCGAAGGTCGAGGGCGACATCGTTACTGCTCGGGTGGTCTTGCCGTACGGCACGCCGGTCGAGGCGACCCGCGAAATTGCGGACCGGATGCTTCAGGCCGCCCGCGAAGAGATCGAGGCACGAGGCGGCCCCCGCTATCTACGGGGAATTCTGACGGCCATCGGAGGCGGCGGTGAGAGCCGTGGCGGTGCGATTCCGGCACAGCGTGGGTCTGTGGGGCACGAAGCGTCGGTGACCGTCGCGCTGGTGCCGGGTGACGAACGCCCGTTCGGCGCGCAGGTATTCACCGAGGGATGGCGCCAGCGGGTCGGCGACGTGCCGGGCGTCGAGTCCCTCACCTTTCGCTTCACCCTTGGGCCGGCCCAGAGCCGTCCGATTGACGTCGCGATCAGCCACTCCGAGACCGAGGTGATCGAGGACGCTTGCCGTCGAGTTGCGGAGACTCTCTCCGGCCTGCGAGGCGTGGTGGAAGTGGACGATGGCATCGAGCGGGGCAAGCCCCAGCTCGACCTGCGCCTGACCGCCGCCGGCCGCGCGGCGGGACTGACCGCCGCAGAGTTGGCGCGGCAGGTGAGACACGCGTTCTTCGGCGCAGAAGCCCGACGACAGCCCCGCGGACGTGATGAGCTGCGTGTGTACGTTCGGCTGCCGCTCACGGAGCGCCGCCGCGAACACTCGATCGAAACACTGATGCTCCGCACGCCATCCGGCGCCGAGATCCCACTGACCGAAGCGGCGACGGTGAGCCGCTCGCGCGCCTATGAGCGAATCCTACGGCTCGACGGACGCCGTGTGATGCATGTCACCGCCGACCTGCTCACCGATGTCACCGACGCGGAGACGGTGCTCCGGGAGTTGAGGGACGGGGTGCTGGCCGAGCTGCAGCGGGAGCATCCGACGTTGCTCTACTCCTTCGAGGGTGAGCAGCGCGAGCAGCGAGAGGCGTTCGGTGCCGCGCTGCCGGGGTTCGCGATTGTTTTGCTCGTGCTCTTCGGCATGCTGGCGGTGCCGTTCCGAAGCTACCGCCAGGCGATCGTCATCATGTGTTCGATCCCCTTCGGTCTGCTGGGGGCGATCGTCGGGCACCTGCTGATGGGCTACCAGCTCAGCTTCGTCAGCGTCATGGGCATGATGGCGCTGTCCGGCGTGGTGATTAACGACGGGATTCTGCTGTCCGACGCCGCCAACCGTTTCGTTTCCGAAGGCGCCACGCTGGCCGAGGCGATGGTGCTGGCGCCGGTTCGCCGGCTGCGGCCGGTCCTCCTGACATCGTTGACGACGTTTTTCGGTTTGGCCCCGCTGATCGTCGAGCGGTCGCTGCAGGCGCGATTCATGATTCCGATGGCGCTCTCGCTCGGCTTCGGGATTTTGTTTTCGACAGGCGTGTCGTTGCTGGTGCTGCCCTGCCTGACCCTCGTGATCGAAGATCTCCGTCGCCGCCTGTTCGGTGGTGTCCGGGCTATGGCAGGCGATTGACGCCTCATGCCGGCCGCGTGCGGAACACCACTCGGCGGATGCGATGAGCGAGGGAGGAACCGGCGCCGCTCAATAACCGATCGCGACGTGTTGATAGAGCAACGTATTGGTCGGGATTGTCTCGACGTGGGTGTCCACAAACGCGAAGTTGGCCGCGGCCTGTCCCTCCGCGCGATGGCGCCAGGCGACCGTCCCGCCCACGCCATCGGCGCCGGGGGCGGGGAGAGGAGTTTGGGCCTGAGATTCTGCGGAGCCCGCCGCCGCATCGAAGGCGGTGTACAGCTTTTGGGCATCGCCGCCGCCGCTTGACTGTGGACCTTCGCCGATCAGCAGCACGCCGGAGGTGCGCGGTACGTCGCTGGCCCGGTAGCCCTTGGTGGTACCCAGCAAGCGGGGATGGCCTGAATAGCAGAGTGACACACGGTTGAGCTTCCGTGCCGGACACGTCAACACCTCGCGCATGTTCACATCCGCGACGAAGTTCGTCACCGCGCGCACCCAGTCGCCGTCCTGCGCGAGGGTCGGGAATGGGGGCAAGTATTGCCGCGGGTTGCGCGGATTGTGGTCCGCGTACAGGAACACGCCGCGCACGAGCTGGCTCAGATTGGAAGCGCAGCGCATCCGGTGGGCGTTGGACAATCCACGACCCACCAGCGGCACCGTCAACGCCGCGAGGATCACGATGATGCTGCTCACGACGAGCAGCTCGACGAGCGTAAAACCGCGCCAGCGGGGAGGTGGGCCGCACAATGTCTTCACGAACTCACTGTACTGCCGTCTCTGCCGGTTTCCAAGCCGGAGCCCGCAAGGAGGGACATCCGCCATCGTCACTCCACCGCCGGTGGGCGTGCGTCGGCTTGGAGCGGAACGTCCTCGGGGGTCGCAAGGGTATCGATCACGGACTCACAGCCGGCCAGCAGCATCACGAGCCGGTCCACACCGAGCGCCGCGCCCGCGCAGGGCGGCAGCGATGGCAGTGCTTCGTAGAACGCTGGGTCAAAGGGGTACACGGGTTGGCCGCGCGCGGCGCGCAGCACGGCCCATTCCGCCTGTCGCCGCCGATACTCCGCCGGATCGGTCAGTTCAGTGCAGGCGTTGACGAGCTCCACACCGTCGACATACAGCTCCCACCGCTCAGCGATGGGCGGTGGGCCGGCGTCCACCTTCGCAAACGCAGCGGCGAACGGCGGATAACCCCAGAGCACCACCGGCGTGTCGCGCGGCAGCCAGGGCTCGACGCGCTCGCCGAGGTCGTGGTCAAATCGGTCGGGGTTCTCCTCGCGCCAAGGGTCCCAGCCGGCGGCCGCGCGAAAGGCTTCCGACACCGTGATCACGCGAATTGAGGCCTTCAGACCCGCGATGGCCGCTGGCCGCCGCGCGATCGCGGTCGCCGTCGCAAGCTCCCCGAGCGTCGGCAGCAGCGCCTGCAGATCATCGAGAATGTCGTTGGCCCGCGCGCCCGCACGGTACCATTCCAGCATCGTGAACTCGGGATGATGCCGCGCGCCGCGTTCGCCCGCGCGAAAGCAGGGTCCGATCTGGTACACCGCCGGCCACCCCGCGGCCAGCAGCCGCTTCATATGGAACTCCGGCGAGGTGCGCAGCCACGCGCCCCCGGCGGGTATGGCGTGAATATTCAACTCGAGAGCGGGGGCGGCGACGCGGACGGGCGTTTGGACCTCCAGGAAGCCGCGCTGGTCGAAAAAGGCCCGCAGCGCGCGCACCACACGGTGGCGAACTGCGAGGGGATGATCGGACGGCGCCGCGGCAGTCATGCGCTCAGGCCCGGGGCGCGGCGATCAACTGCTCAAGGCCGCGGCGCGCGATTTTCACCGCAATCGCGGCCAGCAGCAGCGCGGAGACTTTCGCGAGCGCTCGCGTGCCGGCCTTCCCAAGCCAGCGCTGGATGCCGGCCGCAAAGTGCAAAATGAACCCTACGAGAACAAGATTGACAAGGAGCGCCGCGATCGTGACCCCGGTTCCATGCTGGTCGTTCAGCAGCAGCAGGGTGGTCAGCGTCGCTGGGCCGACAATCAGCGGCACACCGATCGGCACCGCGCCGAGCGCGTCGTCGCTTCGGGCGCGGTGATGCGTCTCCCCCTGCGTCAGATCGCGCAGCGAAATCAGAAACAGTAGCAGGCCGCCCGCAACCATGAAGTCGGCGACCGTCACGCCGAGCATCCGGAAGAGCGCCTGGCCACCGATCAAAAACGCGAGCGATACCGCCGATGCGGTCGCTAGCGACTGCACCACGATTCGGCGGCGCCGCTCCAGTGATAGGCCATCCACCAGCCCCGCGAACAACGGCACCACGGAGATCGGGTTCAGCGCCGCGAAGAGCGGCACGAAGCACAACCAGAAACGGTGGACGGGATCCGTCATGTGGGAGCGGCCGCGTCAGCGCCGTCCCACGCGCTCCACGTACTCGCCGGTGCGCGTATCGATTCGCACCACGTCGCCGACGTCAATGAACAGCGGCACGCGCAGCTCGTACCCCGTGTCAATCTTCGCGGGTTTCGTAACGTTCGTCGCAGTGTCGCCGCGCACGCCGGGCTCGGTTTCGACGATCTGCTTCTCGACGAACGGCTTCACAAACTCGACACCGATCACCCGACCGTTGTGGATCAGGAGGCTGACCTCGACGTTGTCGCTCAGGAAATAACGAGCATCGCCCAGCGTCTCCTCGGTGAGATGAAATTCTTCGAAGGTATGAGGATCGGTGAACACGTAGTGATGGCCGTCCTCGTAGGAATACTGCACCACGCGCTCTTCGAGATCCGGTTTACCGATCTGATCCACCTCGCGGAAGGTGCGGTCCTGGGTCGTCTGCGTGATGAGATTTTTGATGCGGCACTTGTACATTGCCTGGCCCTTGCCGGGCTTGACGAAGTTGAACTCCACGACCTCGTACGGCACGCCGTCGAGTTCGATTTTGAGACCCTTGCGCAAATCGGACGCCGTATACATGAAGCCTGCTCTCCGTTTGGACCGCGCGTTCGCCGGTGGGGCCGCGCTGAACGGTTCATCAGTATGCGGCGGCGCCCGGAGCAGATCAAGGCGGATCGTGGGAGCGAACCGCCGGTGGGAGGACCTTGCACGGTCGGCGAGTCCGCGCTGGTGATCCGGCGGACCGTAAGGCGCCCGTAGCCGCTGTGGGCGAGGGAGGTTCGCGCGCCTGTCTCCCCGGCGTTCGCTTGCTGTTCGGTCGAGTGCTAGCATCACGCTGCGCCCTGTTCGGTGCAGGGTTTTGAACTTGTTCCATGTTGATTCAAGCTCACGCATATCCGCGCGCCGGGTTGATCGGAAACCCTTCCGACGGCTATTTCGGCCGTACGATTTCATTCACGTTTTCGAATTTCCGCGCCACGGTCACCCTCTACGAGTCGCCGCGTCTGCAGATTTTGCCGGCCGACCGGGACCTATCGGTGTTCGATTCGATCTCGGCTCTCGCCATGGACGTCCGTCGTCATGGCTATTATGGCGGCGTGCGGCTGCTGAAAGCTGCGATCAAGCGCTTTTACGATTACTGTACGGCCCGGCAGATCGAGTTGCCGCCGCGGAATTTCACGGTCGAGTATCAATCCGACATTCCGCAGCAGGTGGGACTGGCCGGATCGAGCGCGATCATCACCGCCTGCATGCGGGCGCTCGGCGCGTTCTACGGCGTTACGATTCCGCCGCCCCTGCTCGCGAGCCTCGTGCTGTCGGTCGAGACCGCCGAATTGGGCATCCCGGCCGGTTTGCAGGACCGTGTCGCGCAAGTCTACGACGGACTCGTGTACATGGATTTCAACCGCGAGCTGATGGAGCGGCAGGGGTATGGCCAATATGAGCGTCTCGACTTGAACCTGCTGCCGCCGCTGTACATCGCCTACCGCGTTGACCTCGCCGAGGGCACCGAGGTGTTCCACAACAACATTCGGGCGCGGTGGGAGGCCGGCGATCCCGAGGTGCACGCCGCGATGCAGACCTGGGCGGACCTCGCGCGGCGGGTGCGCGATTTGTTGCGGGCCGGACGCGGCGCTGAAATCGGTCCGTTGCTGAATGCGAACTTCGACCTGCGACGTTCCATTTACAAGATCAGTCGGGGCAACATTCGTATGGTCGAGGCCGCGCGCAGCGTCGGTGCGAGCGCCAAGTTCACGGGCTCCGGCGGGGCGATCGTCGGCACCTACGAGGGCGACGCGATGTTTCTTCGCCTTGAGGATGAGCTAGCGCGCCTCGGCTGCCGCGTGATCCGGCCCCGCTACGTTCAGCCCCCGGAGTCTGCCACATGAAGATCCGAAAAGCCGTGATTCCCGCCGCGGGCCTCGGCACTCGGTTTCTGCCAGTGTCGAAATCGCAGCCCAAGGAAATGTTACCGATCGTGGACACACCCGTGATTCAGTACGTGGTCGAGGAGGCGGCGGCGGCGGGGCTGCGCGACGTACTGATGATCATCGGAAAGGGTAAACGGGCCATCGAAGAGCACTTCGACCGAAACTTCGAGCTCGAAGACGCGCTGGCGGCGCGTGGCCGTGAGGCGGAGCTGGAGGCGATCCGCCGCATTTCGACCATCGCGCGGCTGCACTTCGTCTGGCAACGGGAGCTCAAGGGCCTCGGCGATGCGATCACGTACGCGCGGGATCATGTCGAGGATGAGCCATTCGCGGTGCTCCTGGGCGACACGCTGATCGAGGCCGACCCGCCCGTGCTGCCGCAGATGCTCGAACTCTTCGAACGGTTTGGAACCTCGGTGGTCGCGCTTGAAGAGGTGCCGATCGCGAAGGTCCACCGCTATGGTGTGATCGCTGGGCGTGAAGTCGAACCCGGCCGGTTTGAGATCACCGACCTCGTGGAGAAGCCCGACCCAGACCACGCGCCGTCGAACCTCGCGATCGCGGGCCGTTATGTGTTGACGCCGGATGTGTTCGGATATCTGGACCGAACGCCGCCGGGCAAGAACAACGAGATTCAACTCACCGATGCGTTGCGACGGATGGTCCGCGAGCGTCCCATCTACGGGCTGCGGTTCAACGGCGTGCGCTATGACATCGGAAACCGCCTCGACTTTCTCCGCACGAACATTCTGTTCGCCTTGCGGCGCCCCGACCTGCGCCAGGATTTTGCCGCGTGGCTACTGAATCTGGCCGAGACCCTACCCCAACCCGCTGAACCCCCGTCGCCGTTGGATGCGGAAGAGCTGCGCCCGGAGTGAGCGGGTCGGAGAGCGGCCGCGGCGCGGTTGCGCCGCGTTCACGTCGTCGCGGGTCTCAGTATCGCCCTTCGTCCTTCGCGGCTTGGATCATCGCGATCACGTTCTCCCGCGGGGTGCCGCGCTCGAGGAAGTCCGAGGTCGAGAAGATGTAACGGCCGCCGGGCTTGCCGACCCTCACGATCTGGCGGGTGCGCGCCTCGACTTCGGTCGGCGTGGCGCGTTTCAGAAAGTCCACCTGATCCAGGTTGCCGAGCAGAACCATGCGATCGCCGAGCCGCGCCTTCGCCTCCGCCAGCGAATTGTCGCCGCGAGGCGGCTCGGCGACGGTCTCCCAGACGGTCATCGCCAGCTCGCGGTAGTTCTCGTACAGCGACCGCGCGAATCCGCAGTTGTGATAGACCGTGAACGCACCGGCCGCATGGATCGTTTGGATGAGGCGACGCTCATATGGTTGCACGAACTCGCGGAAAAAGTCCGGCCCCACCGCCGCTCCGCCGGCCATGTGACCCTGGATGCCGATGCAGTCCGCGCCGGCCTCGGCGAGCGCCGCATTATAGTCGCACTCGGCCGCGGTCAGCGCCTCCATGAAGGCGCGATAGAGCGGTTCGTCCTCGTAGGGCAGCACGTACAGGCGGTCCATGCCGATCAGCTCGGCGGCGACGTTGAACACGCCCGCAAACCCCCAGGGCGCGAGCACGCCGCGGTCGCCGAGCACGCGCCGCCAGCCGGAGAGGGTGTCGACCATCTCGCGGCGGTCGCCGTCGTCGAGCGGCGGGAGATGGTCCACGAACCATGCGATGTCGTCGGCTTCAGCGAGCAGGGGGCGCTGCACCGTCCAACTCAAACCGGCGGTCGCCGCACCGGAGATTGGGCGCGAGTCTTCGCGGAGAAGTGTGCGGCCTCGCGCGCGGATTTCGAGGCGACGCACCTGCAAGCCGCCCTCGTTCGATTCGGTGCGGTGCAGCTCCCAGTCCGTCCGGCTTCGCCGCAGAAAATGTGGGGGTTCGAGAGTACGCGGCTTTGCGATGAGATCGAAATCGAGCTCGTGCGCGAGCTCGGTCGCATCCACGACGCGATCGACCGTGGCGCGCTCGGGATAATAGAAGGAGAGGTACTCCTCTTGCACGAACGGCGAGGTCGGCACGCGGTCGGGCCGTTCGCCTCGGAGGGTGCACAAAAGGCGCTCGCGGGGTGACATGACGCTCATGATCGCGGGTGTATGCTTCCCCGGCCTGTGCGGACACAGCCGAAGGAATCGTCATTCAGTCTCGCGGGCCCACCCCTGCTCTCGGAGCCAGTCAGCGCAGCGGTCGGTCCAGGTGCGGACAGCGGAGGACAAGACGCGCTTCATGCCGAAACCATGGCCGCCCTTTGCATAGATGTGCAGTTCGGCCGGCACCCCGGCGCGGCGCAGCGCGAGAAACCAGGCAACGCTGTTCTCGGCTGAGATGTGGTCGTCGGCCGCATGGACGAGGAAAGTCGGCGGGCAGTGGGCGCCGGCCGGCAGAGTGAGATCCGCCGCGCCGGTCGTATTGGTAGCGAGCAGGTAGGCCGGGTAGACGAGCACGGCCAGGTCCGGTCGTGCCAAGACCTCGTCGCTCGCATCTTGGGGCGGATACGTTCGGGGACCGGTGTGGCTGGCGAGACGGGCAGCGAGGTGACCGCCCGCCGAGAACCCCAGCACTCCGATCCGATGCGCGTCGAGACCCCAGTCGCGAGCGCGGGCGCGCAGAAGGCCCAGCGCACGCTGGGCGTCTTGAAAGGCTCCATCCCGCTGACCGGGCACACGGTAGTAGAGCAAGGCGGCGGTGATACCGAGTCGGTTCAACCACTCACACACCTCAGTGCCCTCGTGGGAGATCGCGAGAATGTTATAGCCGCCACCGGGACAGACAAGGATCGCCGCCCCGGTGGACTGCGGTGCGCAATGGATCTCAAGGCGCGGCGGGTGGATGTTCGTGATGCGGCGGATGCCGTCCCCTTTCGCCGGTTGTTCTGTCTCGACGGGCGGTGCACCGGTCACGCCCGGCGGCAAGTCCGGCCACAACGGCACCACGACCGGTTCCGCTGCCCGCACCGTCAACCCGACAACGAGGGTGCAGAAAGAGAATCCGACCTTGTTTGAAAATGACATGCCAACCTCCTTGTGATGTTCAGGGATGCATTCACAACGCGGCACATCCCGGCCCGGTGGTGGAGGTAAGGGGAGTCGAACCCCTGACCTCTTGAATGCCATTCAAGCGCTCTCCCAACTGAGCTATACCCCCACGTCGGGACCTCCGTGGCCTCACCGGCGAATGCACGAAACCACGGACAGCTGGAACAATGAACCAGAGCGCCGACCGCTTGTCAATCGGTGGCGTGATTCTCGCCGCCGATTGCGCTCGGGATGGTTTTGATGGCGAAGACAAGAAGACGGACTGCGCGAAGGGCGAACATCTTCGTGATCGAACCGAACAACCTCGGCTTCCGCGTCCTCAACCGTTGCTACCGTCTTCGGAAAGCTGCTTTGAGATCGCCCGCTTCCTTCCTCGGAGCGTTTTGCTTTGAGTCCCGGCCTGCGCCGTACCGGCTGAGAGCTCGCGTGGCCTGTGATCGTCGAGCCGTGGGGTGGGGGTGGAACCCGGCCCTCTAACGGCCGCTGTAGTTCCGCCGGTCCCCCGGCGGCAGCGCTGTAGTTCCGCCGGTCCCCCGGCGGAAGATCTGGGGCGAGAAAGCTCCGGCGACAGAGCGCCGGAGCTACAGCAGAGCGTCGGAGCTACAGCACAGCGCCGCGCCAGCGAGGATGGGGACAGGCACACGCGGGATCTAACGGCTGCTGTAGTTCCGCCGGTCCCCCGGCGGAAGATCTGGGGCGAGAAAGCTCCGGCGGCGGAGCGCCGGAGCTACAGCAGAGCGTCGGAGCTACAGCACAGCGCCGCGCCAGCTGCAACGCTGCGGACAGAGGATGGGGGCGGGCACACGCGCGAGGTGGGGAGCGGAATCTGGGGACAGAGGATGGGAAGCCCACTCTTTGCCGACGCTTTGATGTACCGTTCATCCCCGACAGCGCAATCGGCTCGCATTCCCGCCGCCGTTTTCGCCACGCCAGATACGGCGGCCGACAGGTATCGAGCCGAGCGAGGCGGTCGGGGAGCTGCTTTCGAACCCGTGCCTGTCCCCGATCTCTGAGTGGGGGCAGGCCATTGCGCAATGGCTGATCGGGACGGCTGATGGGGGCGGATGAGGACGTGGCTGAGGGGGGACAGACACGTGCTCTCGACCGGGCACTCGGCGATCGTCGCCTCGCGTCAGGCGCCTTGGAGTCTGTCGTAGGGACTGTCGTAGGGACCGGCACCACTCTGGGCGCATTGGGCGCAGGAAACCAAAGGGGGTTGCCGGAGGGTGCCAGGGGTGCCAGGTGCCTGTCCCCAGTCCTGTCCCCAGCCCGATGCCACGGCCCCCCGGGGGGGCAGGCATAAGCGCAGACGAAGCAACATGTTCGCTTTCAATGTACTGTGACTACTGGTCTATTGGGGGCCAAGATTGGTGTCGAACGACTCCGTGCCGGTGGCCGCGAGCAGCGAGGTCGGCGTTTGCGGCGTGGAAGGATGGCGGATGCTCTCTTGGGAACAGGCACACGTGCACGCCTTGCCCGTAACCAGCGTTTGATCTCATCTCTCAAAACGATCCACAGCGCAATCGGATCGTAAGCGATGGTTGCTCGAACGCCGCCCATCCGTGTGTGCCGGCGACTTCAACGGGTGAGGCGTGGGTTATGCAAAAGGGCTCCCTCCCGGCCTCGCGGGTGGCGCGTCAAGGAGGGGGCTCGCGAAGAAGCTCGCCAACGCGACGCAGGCAACGAACGGAGTAATCGGGAATACGTCCCGTGCGGTCCGGCGCCACATTCAAGAGGTAGTTCGCATTCCTTGAGTTGCAGAGCCGCACCATCGAGACGATCTGCTCAGGCGTTTTGATCGTCGCGGCCGTCTCACGAGAATTCCAAAACCAGCCGGGGCCCAGTTTGTCGGATACTTCCGCGGCAACCGTGTTTGTCGCCGGGGGCAATGCCTGCTCGGGCTTGCGGACGGCCAGCCAAGGGTATTCGTAACTGTGCACATCAGTTTCGCGGAGGTTGCGCGAATTATTCGCGACCACGATGCAGTTCGATTGCAGCGCGCGGATGTGGGCGAGAATCTCGAGCCACTGACGGCCGGTATACCGATTCGAAAACTGGTCGATCCATAGGAGGTCCACCGGGCCGTACCATGTGAGCAGTTCCGTCAGTTGGCGGCGGATGAAGCCGACGAAATCGCCGGCTGCCTCGGGTGGCAACCCGTGCAAGTCGGTTTGTCCGTCGGCAAGCGGAGGGTTGCCGTTGCGGCCGGTGTAGTCGCCAGGGAAGCAGTAATAGAAGCCGATGCGGATGCCGCGCGCGCGGAAGGCCTCCACGAACTCGCGCACGAGATCGCCGCGACCTTCGCGGAAGTTGCGAAAGGCACGGACGTTGTGGCTGCGTGTGAGTTCGGTGGGCCACAGGCACCAGCCGCCGGTGTGCTTGACAGTGAGGACAGCATAGCGCATGCCCGCGACGGCGGCTGCCTCGGCCCACTGAGCGCAGTCCAGGTCGGTCGGCGCGAAACTCGCAGGGTCCTCGTGGCCGTTCGCCCACTCGCGCTCGTTGAAGGTGGCGATGTTGAAGTGGAGGAACATGCCGAACCGCCACGAGAGGAACTGTCGGCGCAGCGGTTCGCGCGAATCGGCGGGATCACCCGAGCGTGCGGTCAAGATCGCCGCCGCCCCTGCCAGGAGGGCGGCCGTGAGGATCCGCGGTCGACCGATGTTGCCGCCGCGCATGGCAGTCAGCCGGTGTGCTTCCCGAGACGCTCCCCGATGGTGTGGAGGAGGACTTTGGGGTCCACGGGCTTCTGGAAGATGCCGGCGAGGCCGAGGTCTGCGTAGCTAGTGACCATGTTGAGTTGGTCGCCCGCAGAACTGAGCAGGTAGATCGGCGCGCTGTTGTTGAGCAGCCGCAGCTCCTTGATCATGCCCGTGCCGGAGTCGACCTCCTCCATCATAAGGTCGAGCAGAATCAGGTCAGGCTGGTGAGCCTTGTAGACCTTGAGTCCCTCCTCGGCGGAGTGCGCCTCGACCATGAGATAGCCGGCGGATTCGAGGATTGCGCGGACTGTGTCGAGATAATCCTGATCGTCGTCCACGTAAAGGATCACGAACTTGCCGTCTTTCATCGCGTCTCCTTCCTGTCCTTCCCGCCTTCCGGAGGCGTCGCGCCGGGTGCTCGTGCGACCTCCGCGCGCAGCCAAGAGTCGAGGAACTCAAGGGCCGCGTCAAGATTTTTCTGGGCGGCGGGCGAGAGGCGCTCGCCGAACTCGTCGAACTCGTACCCGCGAATGGCGAGCATCCAGCCCTCCGGATGCGCGCCAAAGGCGCTGTGAGCCAGCTCGATCACGGCTCCCGGGTCGAGCGTGTGCGTCCCGATGCCCGCCACGCTGGCCGCCGGCGTGGGGCTCCAGGCGAACGGTTCGGGGCCGTCGAGCGCGGCGTCCACGAACACCACCGTATCGTGCGCGGCCGCGGCCGCGGAATCCTCGACGGTCAGCTGGTAGTCGCTGTCGACGGTTACGCCTGGGATCTCGCGCTCACGGAGGGCGTCGGCGCAAGCTGGCCCCAGCCCGTCATCGAGGCGGCCGGGATTGCCGTAGCCGATCACGAGTACGCGGCGCGTCATGGAGGACCGCCCCGGTTAAGCGTCGCGCGTGCGGCGGGCGAGCACCGCGCCGTCGGGCCCAACGATCTCGACGATCAGCGGCATTTGGCCGAGCGCGTGCGTCGCGCAGGAGAGGCACGGATCGTACGCGCGGATCGCGACCTCGATGCGGTTCAATAGCCCCTCGGTGATCTCGACGCCGTTCAGGTACTGCTCGGCGACGCGCTCGACCGCGCGGTTCATCGGCGTGTTGTTGTTGGTGGTCGAGACGATGAGGTTGCAGCGAACCACCTGGTCGCGCTCGTTCACGACGTAGTGGTGGACGAGCGTGCCGCGTGGCGCCTCGATGAGACCGACCGCCTCGGCGCGGCGCTCGCCGCGCACGACAAGGTCCGTGCCCTGCAGGTCCGGGTCATGCAGCAGGTCGCGGATCACCTCGGCTGCGTGCAGCAGCTCGATCATGCGGGCCCAGTGGTAGGCCATCGTCATGTTGTTCGGACGGCCGCCGGTCGCCTCGAAGAATTCCTTCCTCGCGGTCTCGGCGTTCGGCGTGGGGATGAAGCGGCAAAGGTTCACGCGCGCGAGCGGTCCGACGCGGTACCAGCCGGTCTCGGGCCCGAGCGAGCGGATGAAGGGGAACTTCATGTAGGACCAAGGCCGCACCTCCTCGGCGATGTAGTCGAGGTAGCGCTGGTAGTCCACTTGGTCGAAGATCGGCCGGCCCTTCGCGTCGATGGCGCAGAGGTTGCCGTGATAGAAATCCATCGCGCCGTCGCCGCGCACCAGCGACAGGTGGTTCGACTCGAACGAACCGAAGCCGGCGAGCTCATCGAGGTGCTTCAGGGTGATGTCGCGCGCCAGCGCCAGCGCCCCCTCCGACCACGTCATAATTTGATCGAGGTCTTTCAGCAGCGCATCGCGTTCCGCGATCGAGAGGTTCTTGTTCACGCCGCCGGGGATCGCGCCAGTGCCGTGAATCTTCTTGCCGGCGGTCGCCTTGATGACTTCCTGGCCGTATTTGCGCAGCATCACGCCCTGCACGGCGAGCTCCGGGAACCGTTTGGCGACGCCGATGATGTTGCGCACGGCCGGGTCGGCATCGAACCCGAAGAGGAAATCGGGCGAACAGAGGTGGAAAAAGTGCAGCGCGTGTGATTGCAGCATCTGGCCATAGTGCATCAGTCGTCGCATTTTCTCGGCGGTGGGCGTGAGGTGGGGCGCGCCGACGATGAGATCCATCGCCTTCGCCGCCGCGAGGTGATGGCTAACGGGGCAGATGCCGCACAACCGCTGCACGAGCACCGGAACCTCCCAGAAGGGACGGCCCTGGATGAAACGCTCAAACCCCCGGAACTCGACGATGTGCAGCCGGGCCTGGCGGACACGGCGTTGCTCGTCGACCTGGATGGTGACCTTGCCGTGTCCCTCGACGCGTGTGACCGGCTCGATGACGATCGTTTGGGTGCGGATGGATGTGCTCATCGCGGATCTCCGAAGTCAGTCGTACTTCAGTACCTCGTAGGGAAGCTCGACCGGCCGGTTGTTCAGCAGCGCCACGAGCGTCTGCCAAATCGCATCGGCCGGCGGCGGGCAGCCCTGGATGTGGTAGTCGATCTTGACGACCTCGTGGCATGGGTAGACACGGTCCAGCACCAGCGGCAGCGCGGTATCGTTCGGCAGCACGCCCGAGGGGTTGTAGACGGTGGGCCCGTTGCGGTACGCCTCGTCCATGCACTCCTTCAAGGGGATGTTGTTGCGCATCGCGGGAATGCCGCCGCAGATCGCGCACTCGCCGACAGAGACGAGGATGTCGCAATGCCGGCGGAATTCCTGGAGGACGTGCACGTTCTCCTCATTGCAGCAGCCGCCCTCGACGAGGCCGATCGCGCAGCGGCCCGTGAAGTGCTTGAGGTCGTCAATTGGCGACTTGTCGAAGTCCACGAGCTCGATGAGCTGCAGGATGCGCTCGTCGATGTCGAGGATCGACATGTGGCAGCCGAAGCAGCCGGCGAGTGAACAGGTGGCGATGCGGGGTTTCGAGGACATCGCGGATCTCCTTTCCGATCAGGCGCCCCTAGCGGCGCCGGCGCGTTCGATGTCGGAGCCAATGGGCTCGTGATCGTAGCGGCGTCGGCCGATCGGGATCGTGTAGCCCTGGCGCTTGCGCAGAATGCAGCCGACGGGGCAGACATCGACGGCCCGGTCGCGGACGTCGAGGTTGGTGTCGGCCAGCTCGCGTTCGGCGTTCACCCAGAGTGTTTTGTTCGCGCCGCGGCCGACGAACTGGAAGACGTTCTTGCCGTCGAGCTGCTGCGAGGCCCGCACACAGCGGGCGCAGAGCACACAACGGTTGCGGTCGAGCAGCACATCGGGGTGCGAAGCGTCCACATCGCGGTTCGGGAAGAGATAGGGATAGCGCGGTGCGGTGATGCCGAATCGGTAAGCCAGAGCTTGCAGTTCACAGTTGCCGCTCTTCTCACAGAACATGCAGTAATGGTTGCCCTCGACGAACAGCATCTCGATCAGACGACGGCGGTGCTCGGTGAGCTCCGGCGTGTTGCTTTCGACGACCATACCTTCGGCGGCGGGCATCGTACAGGCAGCTTGTGGGCGGCCATTGACCTTCACGGTGCAGACCCGGCACGCGCCGAAGGGGTGCAGCTCGCGGTGCGCGCAGAGCCGCGGGATGTAGATGCCCGCCGCGTCGGCAGCTTCGAGAATCGTTTGCCCGGGTCGGGCCCGTACGGGCCGTCCGTCAATTGTGAACCCGATCGTTTCGCTCATGGGCGGTTCCTTTCTTCAGGGCGCGTACATGACCGACGAGCGGCCGACGAGCCGCTCGGTGTCGGCGAGAGCCGCGCGGATATCGAAGGTCGCGAGGAACTCCCCCGCCGGCGGTTTGAGGCGGCGCTTCAGCACCTCGGGGAAATTGCGCAACAGCGAGAGCACAGTGTTGGGTGAGGTTTGGCCTAAGCCGCAGCGGCTGGCGAATTTCACGGTGGCGGACAGCTCCTCGAGATAGTGGAGGTCATCGGGGCTGCCACGGTCGTGCAGAATCTCTTCGATCTTCCGCAGAAGCAACACGTTGCCAACACGGCAGGGCGTGCAGTAGCCGCAGCTCTCATCGGCGAAAAACTCCAAGAACTTGCGGACGATGTGGACCAGGTCTCGCGAAGAATTGAAAATCATGATCGAGCCGCCAGTGGCCAGATCGTCGTATTCGAGGCGGCGCCCGAAACTGTCGGGCCCGACGAGCTGGCCGGAGGGGCCCCCGACCTGCACGGCCTGGACGTCCTCGGCGCCGACATCGCGCAGCAGTTCGGCCAGCGTGATGCCGAACGGATATTCGTACACGCCGGGCGCGGCGCAGTCACCGCTGACGCTAAAGAGCTTGGTACCCGGGCTGCCCTTCGATCCGATCTCCGCGAACCAGCCTGGCCCGCGATCAAGAATTCGTGCGACGCAGCAGAACGTCTCGACGTTGTTCACCGAGGTGGGGCAGCCAAGGTAGCCCTTCTGAGCGGGGAAGGGCGGCCGGTTCTTGGGGTCGCCTCGCCGTCCCTCGCAAGAGCTGAGCAGTGAGGTCTCTTCGCCACATACATAGGCGCCCGCGCCCAACTGAATGCGAATGTCGAATTCGAACCCTCGTTTGCCGCAGATGTCGCGGCCGAGCAGTCCCGCATCGCGACGCACCTGCAGGATGTGTTCAAGCAGCGGCCGGAGATAGGCGTATTCGCCACGCAGGTAGAGGATGCCTTCCTTCGCGCCGATCGCGTAGCCGGCAATCGTCATGCCTTCGAACATCAGATCGGCGTACTCAGTGAGAATCACTCGGTCCTTAAACGTCCCGGGTTCGCCCTCGTCGGCATTACAGATGACGAACTTCCGCGCGCCCTCGGCCTGACGTGTGAACTCCCACTTCATGCCGGTGGGGAATCCAGCTCCGCCACGGCCGCGCAGACGCGAGGTCTTGATGTCGCGGATGACCTCGATGGGGCTCATCGCGAGGGCCTTTCGCAACGCGGCGCCCGGCGGCAGGTCGGCCAGCACCACGGGCCCCTTTCGGCGGATATTGTTGTGCACCATCGCGCGCACGAGCGGATGGGCGTTGTGACCGTCGCCGAGCCGGTGCACCAGCTTGCGCGGATCGCCGCTGCGGCGAAGCTCCGCGACGATCTCGCGCGCCTTGTCCGTGGACAAGTACGTCACGACCACGTCGTTGATGAGCGCCGCCGGCGCCTGGTCCGACATGCCAATGCACGGTGTCCATTCGAGAGTGATCGCGCCGTCGGCGGTCGTCTCGCCCACGTGGACGCCGAGCGTCTCTTCGAACGTGTTTGCCACCGGCAGCATGCCGAACATCTCATCGATCGGATCACTGCACAGGCGGATGATCACGCGCCCCTTGGGTCGGTTGGAGAGGAAGGAGTAGAACGAAACGGTGCTGTGCACTTCCACTCTGGGGATGCCCAGCGCCTGAGCAATCAAATTCATGGCCTCGCTCGAGACGCATCCGTAGCGACTCTGCACCGCTTCGATGATGTCCATCAACCGCGACGCATCGTTGTGGTACACCGCACAAATCTGCCGAACCGCATGTCCGATATCCGTCATCGTCGTGTCTTCCTTCCGTTACGCATCACACCCAACGGCCGCGCAACGTGCCATACTCTACATTGTATTGATGTCGGGCGCCTAGCGTCAATCGTAAACACAAATCAAGTTTGCGCTCGTGAAGATCTGCGATCCGCGACCATATTATGCAACGACAGTAACAACAATTTGCCATCTTGTTCACATACTTCAGCAACGATATCCGTTTCATGCGACCGCGTCACGTTTCTCATGGAGCGGTCACTTCAGGGAGAGGGTGGCGGTGGGGTGGGGACGCGAGTCCTCGCGTCGTGGACAGGCAACCGTGGCCGGGGACGGAGGTTGGGCGTAGGTCGTCCATAGGTCCATAGGGACGGAGGTTGTTCGAGGCTGCGCAGGGGAATGCGGGCGGCGGCGAAGACGCAGGCATAGGCGGCAACGGGGCAAGATATCCATTCGGGGAAGAGGGGCACGTGGGGACAGAAGCGAAGAAAACACGGGCCGGGACCATCGCATGCCGGATGGCGTCGTATCGAGATGAGTCCTTGTCAATGTTATCTTGTCAGGCGGTGAGCGGGTGATGGATACTTCGGCGAAGGGGTGGCGTGCGGATGAGAGAGACCGACACGACCAGCGGTGACGCATTGACCGCGGCGTGGACACGCTTGGAAGCTGCCGTCCGGCAGCCATGCGGCGTGTTCCCCGCTCGATGGTGCGCGTCCACCGATGCCGGCCCGGCAGAGGGGCCGGCGTACGATTTGCGCGACCTCTTCCCGCTGTGCGTGGCGTGGCGTAGCCGATCGCTTCAGATCGCGCGCGAGTTTGTCCTCTCGGCGGTGGCCCTTCAGCATCCCGACGGTTCGTTCCCTCGGCGTGTGGACGAGAGCGGCGACTCGCGCGATCCGACCCCCGGCTGGCTGCTCTTTGCGTGCGCCGCAAACGCGGCGGCGGGCGAATTCCCCCCCGCGGACTATGCCGGCGTGGTTCTACCGGCGGTGGAGCGACACGTCGAGTGGGCGTGGCAGCACCTGAATGCGGCGGCCGGTTCGCCACGCTGGCCGACCGAGCGAGACGCCTGGGTGCCCGAGGCGTGGGATCCTTCGGTGCGTTCTGTCGATGCGACCGCGATGCTGCTGGCGGAGATCGAAGCTTGTCTGCAGCTCGCGGAGCGGTGCGATGCTGGTGGGGCGGCACGGCTGCGTTTCGGCGCCCGCGCGGCGGAGCTGGCCCGGCTCCTTGATCGTGAATACTTCGATGCGGCCTCGGGCGAATACCGCGACCGGGCCGCGGACGGTCGGCCGATTGCACGCCGAACACTCTCAGTGTTTGCGCCGTTACTGTGCTCTTCCCTCGACCCGAGCCGACGTCGCCACGTGCTGGATGCGCTGGGCCGGTGGTGGGAGCCGGCCTCGTGTTCGTTTCCGGCATGGGAACGCTGGCCGGATGACCCTACGCCGCCGCCAGTGGTGCCGCGGCAACAGGCGATGGTGTGGGCCGCGCTCGCCGAGCGGGGTGGGGGGGAAACTCCAGAATGGCGTGAACGGGCCGCGGCGGTCGCGGCGGCCCCGTGGGCGCAGTCCGGTGTCTCGGGTGCGCTGGCGGCCATCATCGCGAGCGTGGCGTGCGGTCGGGCGCCCGCGTCGGCTGTGGCGACAACCCGCCGTCGGGTCTGGGCAATTGCCGCCGCCTCGGCGGTCGGGTTTCTGTTTCTTCTGGCAACCGGCATCTACTTGATGCGGCGTCCTTCACTGCCCGGTGCCACAGGGGAGGCAATCCTCAATCTCGCGCGCGAGCGGTACAACGCGGGCGATCATGAACAGGCCATCAGCCTCTATCGGGAGTTTCTCGCGCGATCGCGCTCCACGAATGGCGTCGTGTGCGTATTGCTCGCCAACGCCCTGTACCGGGCGGACCAATACGAGGAGGCGGAGCGGTTCTACCGCGTGGCGTTGCGCGAGGAGGTCAGCGCCCTGCACGCGCTCTACAACCTCGGCCTCACGCTCCACCAGCAAGGCCGCGACGAGGAAGCGGTCTATGTGCTGGATCAGTTTGCCGACACTTATCGCGATGATTTTCCCGAGCTCGCGCAGCGCGCGCGAACCGCCGTGGCGATCATCCGGGGACTTCCGCTCGAAACCGTGGATTTGCCCTAAGGTGTCGGCGGAGACGGGGCGCCGTCCCCGTCACGCCGAGGACTCGGCTGTGCGCCGGGGGGACGCGTGCGACATCCAAACATCCAGACCTCAATCGTGCCGTCCGGGTTCGAGATCTCGACGGTCGTTCGCCGCATCAGCTCGCGGGCCGCTTGTATCCATCAACGTGCGCGCGAAATGCCGCGGATTCGCGAAATCTGGCGGCTACCCCACTCACCGACGGCAGCGGTCTCTACGGCGCCATCGGCCAGCGGCGGGCGGTTTGCGCGGATCGGCTTCGAGGTATCGTTGCGCCGCCGGGTCGAGACTGTTGGAGATCGCGTCTGGATCGCGCGGTGCGCATCGGCGCTTCAGATCCGTCGAGCGGCTCGGTATCGCACATCGGCGCCGGCCCCGTTGGGCTTGCGGCCCGCTCACGACGGCGGCGCGTCCAGCCACTCCGGGATCCGCATCGGGCGGACAAGGTCTTCGACTCCCTCGCGTGCGCGGATGACGCCCGCGCGTGCGCCATCCACCAGAATCTCGGCGGCGCGGCCGCGGCCGTTATAGTTGGAGGCCATCGCCATTCCATACGCGCCGGTGCCGAAGATCGCGAGCAGGTCGCCCTCCTCGAGCGGCGGCAGCCGCCGGTCCTTGCCGAGAAAGTCGCCGGACTCGCAGATCGGCCCGACCACGTCGACATGGATGCGTTCGCCGGCGCGCGGACGAACTGGGCGGATGTCGTGCCACGCTCCATAGAGCGGCGGGCGGATCAGATCGTTCATGCCAGCATCGAGAATCACAAACTGGCGAAAAGGATTGTCTTTGATGTACTGCACCGTCGCGAGGAGCACGCACGCATTGCCGAGGAGGAATCGGCCCGGCTCAATCGCGAGCCGCAACCCGAGGGCCCGCACGCGCGGAATGATCGCAGCGGCGAAGGCATCGAGAGGGAACTCGGGCTGGCGGGGCCGGTAGGGAATGCCAAAACCGCCACCCAGATCGAGCACGCGAAATGTCGGGTGCCGTTCCGAAAGTCGGCGACACAGCGGCGCGACCTTGTCGAGGGCCTCGGCGTATGGTTGTTCGTCGGCGAGGGGCGAGCCCAGATGCATGTGAAGCCCTGCGATTTCGAGGGCCGGCAGCGATGCGGCCAGTTCAAAGACGCGGGCGGCCCGCTCCAGGTCTACCCCGAATTTCGTTTCGCGGCGTCCCGTCGTGGTGTAGACGTGGGTCTTGGGATCCACGTCCGGGTTCACACGAATCGCCACTCGGGCGGTGCGGCCGAGCGCGACGGCGCAGGCCGAGATGCGGGCGAGCTCGGGCTCCGATTCCACGATGAAGATCCCAATGCCGGCGCGGAGCGCCGCCTCGATTTCGGCCCGCGTTTTTCCGACTCCGGCGAAAACGAGCCGGTCCGGGGCCACGCCGGCGCGTAGAGCGATATCGAGCTCTCCGCCCGAGACGATGTCCGCCCCGGCGCCCAGACGGGCCAGCAGGCGCGTGATCGCCAGGTTCCCGTTCGCCTTCAACGCGAAGTGAATGGTCGGCTGCAACTCGGACAGCGCGGATTGAAGACGGCGGAACTGCTGCTCAATGTGTCGGCGGCTGTAGACATACAGGGGTGTCCCATGTTCGGCCGCCAGACGGGCCGCTGGAACGTCCTCAATCCACAACTCGCCATTCCGCCAGACGATGGAATCCGACATTAACGGGGCAACCTCGCACGACGGCGACGAGCACGAAACGCCGTGCGGGCGCGCATTGTGGAGGCGAGCCGCCAGCGTCGCAAGCCGGATCAGCCCGTCGCATCGCTCTGACGCGTTCGTTGGCGCGGTCTCTGATGGCGGCGAGGCAGCGCCGAACGCCGGCAGAGCATCGGCCGGTGTTGTCGTCCAAGCGTTGGACGTTGCGGCGCGATGCTTGTCCAACGCGAGGAGGCATCATCGGGATTGAGGGTGCCCTTGATTGGGCGGCCGTGCGGGAGCGCGGGGCCATGTGGCGCTCGCTCACTCGTGGCGGAGGGCAACAATCGGATCGAGCCGTGCGGCGCGCACCGCCGGGTAGAGACCGAAGATCAGACCGATCGTCACGCTGATGCCCAACGAGAGCGCCAAGCTGTACAGCGGCACGACGGTCGGCATGCCGCTGAACCGCGTGATGAGCAGAGGGATCAGAATGCCGACCGCGATGCCAATGATGCCGCCGACGCCGGAGAGCACCATCGTCTCGATGAGAAACTGCTGGATGATCTGGCTGCGACGCGCCCCGATCGCGCGGCGCACACCGATTTCACGGGTCCGCTCGGTCACCGAGGCCAGCATGATGTTCATGATGCCGATGCCGCCCACCAGCAGGCTGATGCCCGCAATCGATCCAAGCACGATGTTGAAGGTGCGCTTTGTGCGTTCCGCCTGCCGCAGTAGCGCCAGTGGCACGCTCATTTTGTAGTCCTTCCGAGGATGAAAGGCGCGCAGCATGGCCTCGATCGCGCGAGCCATCGGCTCAACCATCTCGTCCCGTTCGATCTCGACCAGAATTTGATGCAGCTCAACCTTCTCCATATCGCGACTTCCGGAGGTGATGCGCGCGTTGATTTCACCAAACAATTGGAGCTGGACGTTCATGGGGACGTAGGCGTCGACCTCTTCGTCGGGCACGGCGATGTTGCGGCCGCTCACGCCGCTCTCGACGATGCCGATCACCTCGAAAAACTGGTTGCCGATTTGGATCTTCTCGCCGATCACGTGTTCGCCGGCGAGCAGCCGGCGGGCACCGGTTTCGGTGAGCACGCAGACCCGCGCAAACTGGCGGGCGTCGTTTTCGCGCAGCACCCGGCCGGCGACGATCCGGCGGGGCACCAGCTCGAACCAGGCGGGGTGCGTGGCCACCACGCGAAGCTCCATGCGCCGGGTTCCGAGCATGCCGTCACGCCGCATCAGCCGGACGGGCACGATGCGGCGGATCGCGCGGCCCAGCTCGCGGATGCGCTCGGCGTCGTCATATTTGAGGCCATACACGCTCATCCGGATGTAGCGGCGCGAGGAGGCCTCCTCGTCCACGTCCTTTTGGGATTGGATGATGATGTTGCGGCTCCCGACCTTTCGGATTTCGTTCAGCGCCTCTTGGCTGGCACCCTCGCCCACGGCCAGCATCGCAATGACACTGCCGACGCCGAACACGATGCCCAGCGTGGTCAGCAGGGAGCGGGTTTTGTGCAGAAGAATGTCCTTGATCCCAAGCCGCAGGTTCCGAGCCAGGCCAATCAGGATCATGGCGCGTCGGTCTCCTCGCGTTCGATGAGGCCGTCGCGCAACCAGAGGCGACGTCGCGCGAACGCCGCGATGTCCGGCTCATGCGTGACCAGGATCACGGTGCGGCCCTCGCGGTTCAACGCACCGAGCAACTCCATGATCTGAAGACCCGTGCGGGTGTCGAGGTTGCCGGTGGGCTCGTCGGCGAGGATTACCGGTGGATCGTTCGCGAGCGCGCGGGCGATCGCGACCCGCTGGCACTGGCCGCCGGAGAGTTCGGCCGGCCGATGCCGTAAGCGTTCGCCGAGACCGACCAACTCGGCGAGAAACTCGGCGCGCGCGCGGCTTTCGGCGGGGGGGACGCCACGATAGTACATGGGCAGCTCGATGTTTTCACACACGGTGAGCTGCGGAATCAGATTGAAGCTTTGAAACACGAAGCCGAGATGACGAAGGCGGTATTCGCTGAGCGCGTCGTCATCGAGATCCTCCACGTTCGCGCCGTCCAACCAGTAACGACCGCGCGTCGGCCGGTCGAGACATCCGATCAGGTTCATCAGCGTGCTCTTGCCCGACCCGCTGGGACCCAGCAGCCCAAAGAATTCGCCGCGGCGGATCTCCAGCGAAATCCCGCGCAGCGCGGGGACGTCGGTCTGGCCGACTCGATAGATCTTCTCGACGTTCTCGAGCCGGATCATGGGCGCCGATGCGGGCGTTGGGGTGGGCGAGGCCGCGCTCATGGCGGGCCGGGGGCCAGCGCAGACGGGCGGCGCGGGCCACTGCCGTCCTGGGCGTGCGGCAGACGCCCGCTTCGTTCGCGGGCAGGACCATCGCGCCGCGAGGGACGATCGCCGCGCGGAGTGCCCTCGGAGCGCTCCATATCGTGGTTGCCGGGCCAGGACGGCGGCCGGTTCGTCATGGCCTCACCCGCCGCGGTCACGGGTGGCGCCCCTGTAGACCCGACCTCTGCCTCGGAAGGAGGAATCGGCGGGGCCAGGAGAACCCGCTCGCCGGCCTCAAGACCACGGATGATGCAGATCATCCGGTTGTTGTCTAAGCCGGTCTCAACAGTCCGCGGCACGGCCCGGCCGCCGCTCAACACATATACGGTGGGCCGCCCCGCGACCCGCAACACGCACTGAACGGGGACGTACACCACGTCTTCGTATTCTTCGATCACGATCTCGACGCGGCAGGTCATGCCCGGGCGCAGCCCCTCGGTGTCTTCATCGATCCAGACGTTGCAGTCGTACACCTTAATGTCGGGATTGAGCCAGCTTTGACTCGAATTCGGCAGGATGGCGATGCGCTCCACGTGACCACGGAAGGTGCGGCCGGGCAGAGCGCTGAGAGTGATGTGGGCGGGCAGTCCCTCGCGGAGCTTGGACAAACTGGACTCGGGCAGTTGAACGACGGCCATCATCTCTTTCGTCGCGGGCAGATAGATCAGTTCCTGCCGCTCCACCACGTCGACGCCCGGCCGCAGCGGCTCCTGCATCCACCGCCGTTCCGAGACGGTCGTGGCGTACACGACCATGCCGTCGGAGGGGGCGACGATTCGGCACTTCCGAATCAGTTCCAGCGTGCGATCGAGCTTGTCGCGCTGGCGCTGGTATTCCGATTCCGCGGCGCGGGCGGCCGCGAGCGCCTGAGTGATGTCCGCGGCGGCGCGCAGCTTGGCCCGCGCGAGCGCCATCTCGGCCTTCGTAATCTCGCGGTTGAGCCGTTCGATCGTCTGGGAATAGGTGTAGTTTGTGAGGATATGTAGCTTCCCCTGCGCAAGCTCAAGGTTGAGCTGCGCTCGCTTCGCGGCGAGGTCGTCGGCCTGAAACTCGGTGCGGGTCAAATAGCCCTGGTCCATGAGACGCCGTGACCAGTCGAGCTTGTCGCGCGCGCGCTGAAGTTCCTCCAACGCGATCGAGATGTCGCCCTGCACCTGCTGGAATTGCTGCGCGTACTCCGCTTTTTCAAATTTTTCTTTCTCGAGTTTCGCAAACCGCAGCGCGAGCTCCGCGTCTTCAATCGAGGCCTGAGCGGCATTGCTCACGATGAGCAGGTTTTCGCGCGCCTGGATCCACTGGGCCTCCATGTTCTCGACCCGGATCTGCTGTTCCATGCGGTTTTCTTCCAGACCGCTGGAATCGAGTTCCACGAGCAGATCCCCGCGGTGAACATATTTGCCCTCGTCCACGAGCGAGAGGATGGTGCGCCGGCCCTCGACCTCGCTGCGGATGACGACGCGTTCGCGGCTCTGAATGCTGCCGGACTCATTGATGCTGATTCGCAGGGGACCGCGCTGCGCGACGAAGTACGGTTCCTCGACGGTGGGGGTCGGGGATCTGCTCCGCAGCCAGAGGCCGGCGGCGCCCGCGAACGCGGCCAGGCCGATCGCGACCCACCATCGCACACGCCGCCGAGGGCGGTCGGGCTCACTGCTGCGTGACATGAAGATCCTCCATTGTGCCGTGGTCGGAGACGGCAAGCCGTTCCAGGACGCGGAAGAAATCGAGCTCGGCTAGCCGGTAGCTGATGCGCGCGGCGGTGAGGCCGTTCTGCGCCTGGAGCAGTGAGTCCCGTGCCTCAACCAGGTCGCGCATCTCGGCGCGTCCAGCCTCGAGCATCATCGTCGTGCTTTCGACACGCCGGCGCGCCAGCGCCAGCGCCTGCTCCTGGATCTGGCAAACGGTCCGGGCCTGGCGGAGCGTTCGGTAGACATTCCGGACCTCGCTTTTGACCTGGTCCTCCGCGGCCTCAAGGTCGCGTTCGGCGGCGTCGAGCGCAATAAGGCTTTTGCGATACGCGGTACGTTCCGCCGTGCGTTTCCAAGGTAGGTCCACCGCGAGACCGGCGCCGTAGCTGCCGCGGTCGAAACGGAGCTCCGCGTTGCCGGAGGCGGACGAGCCCGCAGCGCGTCGGTCGCCGGCGCGGGCGGATGTGCTGAACTCAATCCCCGCGCGCAACGCGTCCTCCGCCAGCCGCACCTTCCGGCGGGCGTCCTCGACTTGGTCACGTACAATCCGCAGGTCCAGACGCCGCGCCAGCGCCTCCCGCACCGCGTCCTCCTCGCTCATCGCGGTTTCGCCGGGCGGCGGGGTCGTCAACGCGTCGAGATCGGCGGCGTCGAGTTCGATGCGGGCGTCGGCTGGCAGACCGAGCTGGACTTTGAACTGGTCAAGGCGCGCGGTGGCCGACTCGATGGCGACGGCCAGGCGATCCCGAGCGCTGAGCTCGGTTTGGCGCGACAGATTCACCTGGATTTCTGAAATGCGGCCCGCGCGCCCGAGTTCCTCTGCGCGACGGGTCGCCATCGAGATGCCGGCGAGGTTTTCGCGCTGGTTGCGCACGCGTTGTTCGAGTTCGAGCACGGCGAAGTACGACCGCACCACATCCACCGCGAGCGCGCGCTTGAAGCGTTCGAGCTTCCAGATCGCGTAGAGCAGATTGCGCTCCGCCTGCGTGAGAGGTTCGGTGACGACCGCCCGGCCCGAGCCACGGCCGAGCGGCACCGTGAGCGCGAGGTCCGCGAGCAGAGCGCGGGTGACCTCACGGTCGCCGGTCAGCATGCGCGCCAGATCAAACGCGAGCTTGGCGCTCAGTTTGGCGCCGGCCTGAATACGGCGAGTGACTCCAGCCTCGGCGCTGCCACTGACGCCTCGCTGCGGGGTTTCGGCCTCGCGGCGATCGGCATAGTTCGCGCTGAGCAGGCCGACAAAGGAGTTGCGAAAGGCGTCGCTTTCGAGGTCGAGATCCAGCGCGGCGAGGAACACGTCTTCTCGAGCGGATTGGTATTCTCGTGAATTCTCCATCGCGATGCAGAGACACTCTGCGAGTGTGAGCCGAATCATGTTGGTCGGCGCGGCCTGCGTGGGCGGGGCCGCGAGCGTGTCTCGGAACGCCTGTGGCAACGACTGTAGTTCGAGCAGCTTGCGGCGGAATCGTTCGGATGGGCGTTCGACCCGGAACGGCGGCAGGTTGGTGAAATCGGCCTGGGCGCGGGAAATCCATTGGGCGGCAGCGCGGTCGGCTTCGCGCCGGTGCGTGTCGGGCGAACGGCAACCGGCCAGGGACAACCCTGCCGCCAGAATCAGGGCGGCGGTGCCAAGGCGACGATCGGCGTGGCAGGCACGGTTCACGACGTTCATGGCCGCTGACAACAAACGGCACGAGCCCGTTCGGCCCTTGGGCCGGCACCTCTCACCACCATGTCCACCCCCTTGGTCGATGAGACCGAAGTTGGCAAGGTGCGGCTCGGTCGTCAACGGATCACATCCGTGATGTGATACTGGATGCCGTGCAGGGTTGCAACCGGATCCCCCTCGCCGGTGTAGCAGCCGTCAAGCGCCTAGGGAACCACACACGGCCAAGAAGGGCGGAGAGATGGATCGCTGGCACTGGCGGCCGGGCAGCGTGAGGCATGTGAGTTCGGCGGGCACGGGCGGCGAAGAAAACATCACAAGCCCGCCGAGATCGGAGGCCGCACTTGGCTCGATGGGGACACCGTGAGAGGACCGCACGAGATTCGGGAGTGGAATCGCGGCTCGCTATGACGTGCGCGACCAGCCGGGAGTTTGCGTTGAGGAGGGGCTGGAACGATGGTAGGCTAGCCGTGGGATGAAACAAGGCATCATCGGCGGGTGGTTCTACCTGACGTGCACCGCGATGGCGGTCACGAAAGACATCCCGTTCGAACGGTACCAGGTGATCTTGGATCGTCAGCCGTTTGGCGCGGCGCTGGCGATTTCCTCTTCCGAAACATCGGCGGCGCCGGCTGTGGTGGCTTCGCCCGGGGGTGAGGCACTGGGCCTGCGCGCCTCCAGCCTTGTGATGATTGAGGGAGAGGGGGCGCGGGCGGGACTCGTCGAGGTCAAGGGCGGAAAGAGCTACATGCTGGCGCCCGGCGAGACGATCGACGGGATCCGGCTGGTTTCGGTGGACATGAACGAAGAGCAGATTGTCATCCAACGTGGCACCGAGATGGCGATTCTGAAGCTTAAGGAAGCAAGCCCCCTCGAGCGGCGGGTGACCACGAGCGGCGGGTCACTGACACGGCCAACACTGACCCGAACCATGACGATCGGCAACCTGCCGACGGCCACGCCCTCAACTCCACCTCCGGTGGCACCGCCACCCGCGCCACCTCGATTGCAAGGAGAGGAGCTTCAAAAGCACCTCCAGCAGTATCAAATGGAAGTTATCCGCAAAGGTCTGCCGCCACTGCCGATCCCACTGACACCGGAGATGGACCGCCAGCTCGTGCAGGAGGGTGTTCTACCTCCCCAAGAGCCGGTTGTGATCCAGCAAGGGGGCGCTCAGATCATCATCGCGCCTCAGCCGGGTGCAGTCGTGCCGGCCGCCCCCATTCCGCAATAGCGCGCCTTCTCCACCGCCTTCCCGACACCCGACGGTCGCAACGATCTTCATCTCGTCCCACGGGGGGCTGCGCGAAAGTTCGCCATCATCGCCAATCTCGCACCGTTCCCGTTTTCGCCGCGGCCACTTCCTGGTCAACCCCGGTCCCTTCCCACGTTCTGTGCTCGTCCGGCTGCTGCCACCGCAACCTCCGTCCCTTTTATTCCGGTTCCTTGTCCGGAGCCGGTCTACTCTCTTGTTCGGCGACCCAGACTGTCCATTTTCGGCCTGTGAGGCAGACGTGCCGGGAGTATTCTCGCATCGGGCAACGACGTGACGGTAACCCATCATCATGTTCGATCGCATCCGGTTCGTCGCGGATCAATGCGACGTGGAGGTCACGCAGTCATTTCAGAGCAACTTGAGAGCTTGGTGAGGTTGGGGAAGACTCCATTGGGCGGACTGATCCCTCGGGCACCAGAAACACGATCGGTCCGGTCAGGCGGGTGTGGCGAAAAATGAACAGAGCCCCGAACGTGCGGCGCACATGGGGAGTGGCAAGCATGACGACAGCGGTGTTGGCGGCGGAGACGGTACTCCCTGCCGAACCGTCGGGCCAGCCGGTCGAAAGTAAGACGGCCGCCGTGGACGCGCCGCGGAGTGGCTATTTCTGCCATCCCGCCTTCCTTCGACACGATACAGGCCCGGGGCATCCCGAACGCGCTGAACGTTTGCTGGCCATCGAGGCTGCGCTCAAGAGGGAGGGCCTCTGGCCACGATTGCGCCATGTTGAGCCGAAACCCGCCACCCTGCAGACGCTGAGGCTGGTGCATATGGCGGACTACATTGAAAAAGCTCGTCGTGAGATCTTGGCTGGATCTCGGGAGCTCAGTACCGGCGATACGGCCGTCAGTCTGGACACCTGGGACGCTGCGGTCTTTGCGGCCGGTGCTGTCTGCGATGCCATCGACGCTGTAATGGACGGGGTTCTGCAAAACGCGTTTTGTGCGGTCCGGCCGCCGGGGCACCATGCGCGCCCGTCAGGGGGAATGGGTTTTTGCGTCTTCAACAATGTTGCAATCGGTGTACGCCACGCGCTATGTCGCTCGGAAATCCAGCGGGTTTTGATTCTGGACTGGGATGTGCACCACGGGAACGGAACGCAAGAGGCATTCTGGGAGGACGCGGCTGTCTTGCAGTTTCACATTCACCAGCGTGGCATCTACCCGGGCAGCGGTCTTGAGAGCGAGCGGGGAGGCGGGGCGGCGACGGGGCGCGTGATGAATTATCCTTTGCCTCGGGGGAGTGGAGGACAAGAAGTCATCAAGCTATTGACGGAGAAACTGGCGCCTGCAGCGCGCGAATTCCGGCCGGATTTCGTGGTTGTATCTGCGGGATATGATGCTCACCGGGATGATCCTCTGGGGGGATTGGCGCTGACGACAGACGACTTCGGCCGCATCTCGCGTTTTGTGCTGGACTTGGCCGGTGAACTGTGCGACGGACGAGTGGTCTTCGTCTTGGAGGGGGGATACAACCTTCGTGCCCTCGGTGACTCCGTAGCCGCCACCATTCGCGAAATGCTCGCCGTCTCTGCTCGCACCTCCTCCCACTCGTGCCCCACTTCGCCAGCCCCAACGACTCAGCCCACCAGTGGCGCCGCCCCCTGACCAGCCCCACCCCCATCGCTGAACCTCCGTCCCTCTGGAACGGCTGGACGAACCGCGATAATGGAAACAGGGCATCCCCATCTGAGCGTCCGTCGGCAATGCGAATTGTTGGGGGCGGATCGGGGGCGTGTGTACCGTTCGCGGCAGGGGCCGAGGGCGGAGGATTTGGCGCTGATGAGATGGATGGATGAGGTGAGTTTGGAGGATCCGACGGCGGGGGCGCG
>CALLFZ010000012.1 GCA_938010045.1 uncultured bacterium | reverse complement strand
AGGCCGGTCTCGCCAAGTGCCCGGCGGACAGGGCCAATGCGTGCCTGTCCCCAGAGGGACAGGGGACAATGCGTGCCTGTCCCCAGGGGTCGTCCCAGGCGTCCCAGGTGTCTGGCCCCAGCGAGGCGGCCCAGCGTTTTTTTGCCGTTCGGTCCGCCGAATAGATCCGGCGGCGGAGCTCCGGAGCTACAGTGGCGGGGGAACCATCAGCCGCCCTGTGCGTTGTAGAAGGCGGCCTTGGTGCTCGCAGGCTCGGCGTGGAGGCGCTCGACAGCGATCGCGGATCCAAATAGGGACAGGCACGATACAACAAGTGCCCGGCGGACAGGGACAGTGCGTGCCTGTCCCCATTGTGCACCAGCATCAGCCAGCCCACGCGCGAATGTATTGCCGCTCCGCCACCCACACTCTCGTCTTCCACCCCCAGTACACGTTTGCGCACCGAGATGGCGGCGAGGGACGGACGATGAGCGGCGGAACGGGGCGAAAGCGACAATATTTGAGATGCCCAAACGTCTGAACACATGTGAGCTCTTTGGCTTCGAGATGGTGCATGGTCCTGGTTGCCGGTGGGGCTTTGGCGGTGGGTGAGGTTGGGAGGACGGCCGAGCCGGATCCTCTCATGGACGGAGGTCCTTCGCGGCCGCGCGGGCGGATTGACGAACTGGTCTGGGCGCGGCTGGCGGAATTGAAGATCCCGCCGGCCCGGGATTGTTCCGACAGCGTGTTTCTGCGGCGGGTGTACCTCGACGTCATCGGCACACTGCCCACCGAGGGCGAGGTGGTCCGCTTTCTCCGGGATCCTTCGCCCGACCGTCGCGCCAAGCTCATTGACGCGCTGCTCGAGCGGGAAGAATTCGCCGACTACTGGGCGATGAAATGGTGTGATGTGCTGCGCGTGAAGGCCGAGTTTCCAATCAATCTCTGGCCCAACGGCGTGCAGGCGTATCACCGCTGGATCCGCGACTCGATTCGCCGGAATTTGCCCTACGACCAGTTTGTGCGCGCATTGCTGACCACCAGCGGCAGCAATTTTCGGGATCCGCCGGTCAATTTCTATCGGGCGGCGCAGGGTGGGGAGCCGGTCGCTGTGGCGCAGGCGGTGGCGCTGACGTTTATGGGCGTGCGGCCGGATCGTCTGCCCCCCGCGACTCTGGCCGGATTGGCGGCTTTTTTCACGAAGATCGAATTCAAGGGCACCGGCGAGTGGAAGGAGTCCATCCTCGTGTTCAACCCGGCGCGGGTGTGTACGAATCCGGCCGTGGCGGCTTCGCCGGTCTTTCCCGATGGCACGCCCGCGCGGGTGGCGCCGGGGCAGGACCCGCGGCGGGTGTTCGCCGACTGGCTGATCCGGCCCGACAATCCCTGGTTTGCGCGGGCGATCGCCAACCGCGTATGGGCGTGGCTCATCGGGCGCGGGATCGTGCACGAACCGGATGATTTTCGCGACGACAATCCGCCCTCGAACCCGGCGCTCCTGACGTACCTCGCTTCGCGACTGCCCGCGCTCGGGTGGGATTTGAAGGCGCTGATGCGGGAGATTCTGAACTCTCAGACGTACCAACTCTCGCCGATGGCGGCGACCGAGCATCCTCAGGCGGCGGCGCACTTCGCCTATTACCCGATGCGGCGGCTCGAAGCCGAGGTGCTGATGGACGCGCTGTGTATGATCACCGGCACCAGCGAGGAGTACCAGAGCCCAATTCCCGAGCCGTTCACCTGGGTGCCGCGCAACGTGCGGACGATTCAACTGGCGGACGGCAGCATCACCAGTCCGTTTCTCGAGATGTTTGGGCGGCCGCCGCGGGATACGGGATTGGAGTCCGAGCGCAGCAACCGCATCACGCCCGATCAGCGGTTGCATTTGCTCAACTCCAGCCACATCCGGCGCAAGATCGAGCAGGGGCCGAGGCTCGCGCCGATCTATGGTTTGGCCAACAGCAATCCCGCGGAGATGGTGCGGCGCATCTACCTGATGATTCTGTCGCGCGAGCCGACCCCTTCCGAACGGCAGAAGTTCGAGGCGTATCTGCGGTCGGGTGTGGCGCGCGGGCGCGAGGCGGCGGTGGATCTGGTTTGGGCGCTAATCAACAGTTCGGAGTTTCTCTACCGGCACTGAGCCGGGCTGGGGCAACGAACGGGAGAGTGATGAGATGAACAAATCCGAGATTCCGATGACGATGAACCGGCGCGAGGCGATGAAGACCACGGCGGTGGCCGCGGCCGGCTGGTGGCTGGCCGAACGCGCGGTGGCGGCGCCCGCGATCCCGAGCGGCCGAGCCAAGGCGGTGATCCAGATCTGGATGTGGGGCGGGCCGTGCCACATCGACACGTTTGATCCGAAACCGAACGCCGGCCACGACTACTGCGGGGAGCTCGACAAAGACATCCCCACCAATGTGGACGGCATCCGGATCAACGCGAACCTGCCATTGCTCGCGAAGCAGGCAGACAAGTTCTCGATCATCCGAAGCATGACGCATGGCAACAACGCTCACGAGACCGCCTCGTACATCGTGCAGACCGGTCGCAAAGCCGGCGACGGCCAGGTATGGCCCTGCGCGGGCGCGATTGTCGCATACTTCAAAGGCTACAACGGTGGGTACAAGGGGCTGATCCCACCCTACGTCGTACTCACGCGGCCCCAGGGACGTTTTTCCGAAGCGGGTTTCCTCGGCAACCGATACAAGCCCTTCGCGACTGGCGGGGATCCATCGAGCCGGACGCGCTTCGTCGTCGAGGGGGTCGTGGCCGAAGGCATCACCGAGGAACGCCAGCGGGCGCGCCGCGATCTAATGCTGGGGCTGGACTCCCTGCGCGCCCGGCGACGCGACGATCCAGCCGTCAAAGAGCTCGAGCAGGCGGACGCGCAAGCGTACGACCTGATCCTCGGCGATGCGGGCAAGGTCTTTGATCTGAGCGAGGAGAAGGACGAACTGCGCGAGCGGTATGGCCGATCGCGGTTCGGGCAGTCGTGCCTCGTGGCGCGTCGGCTTATTGAACGCGGCGTGCCGTACGTCACGATTAACTATGAGGGGTGGGACACGCACAAGCTGCACTTCCAGGCGATGCGTCGGATGCTGCCGGAGCTCGACAAAGGGTTCGCGACGTTGCTGGAGGACCTGCACCAGCGCGGGTTGCTCGATTCGACGATCGTCTGGTGGAGCGGCGAATTCGGACGCACGCCGCGCGTGCAGTGGGAACCTCCATGGAACGGCGGCCGCAATCACTTCGGCCGGGTGTTCTCCGCGGTCGTCGCGGGCGGCGGGTTCAAGGGCGGCCGTGTGGTCGGCGCGACCGATGAAAAGGGCGAAAACCTCGTCGCTCGGCCCGTCTACCCGTGGGATCTGCTGGGCACGATGTATGCGCTGCTTGGGATTGACGGGGCGGCGAAACTGCCGCATCCGCAGGGGAAGACCGTGACCGTCTTTCCACAGCCGGACGAGGGGTACGAAAGCGGCGGGCTGCTCACCGAGCTGGTCTAGAGTGGCGGGACGACCCACCATGACCACAAGGCGCAATCGGCGGTGGAAACCGACGGTCGGCCATGTGCTGCTGGCGGTGCTGGGCGCGACCGCTCATGCCCAGGTGCGTGAGCCCCACGCCGGCTACATCTACCCCGCCGGCGGCCAGCGGGGGACGAGTTTCGACGCCGTGCTCGGCGGGCAGTACATCGAGGGTGCGACCAACCTGCTCGTGAGCGGCAGCGGGGTGAGCGCGCAGATCCTCCGCCATGTGCGAGTCCTCTCCGCCCAACAACTCAACGGCCTGCGGAACAACTTCGAGAAGTACATGCAGCTCGTGGAGATGGGGCGGACCAACGCGCAGCGCAAGGCTGAGGCGGAGGAGCTGAAGCAGCGCATTATCACGCAACTGCGCGAGATTGGGATTGACGAATTCAGCATGCGCGCGTTCCTGGAGTATCGGCGCATGATGTCCGACCCCA
Source organism: uncultured bacterium (assembly GCA_938010045.1). Lineage (GTDB taxonomy): Bacteria > Verrucomicrobiota > Kiritimatiellia > PWTM01 > PWTM01 > CAACVY01. The sequence continues at coordinate 2,401 of CALLFZ010000012.1, read as the reverse complement.
AGCGGCAGGTGAACCCCGCCATCTCGGAGTACGTGAAGCTCCGAATTACGATTGCACCCGACGCCGCGCCCGGCGAGCGGGAGGTGCGGCTGATCGGCGCGCTGGGCATGACGAATCCGCTGAGGTTCCAGGTCGGCGTGCTGCCGGAGAAGTGCGAAAAGGAGCCCAATGACACGGGTCCGAACGTCGTGTCGGGCGAGCTGCCGCTCGTGCTCAATGGCCAGATCATGCCGGGCGATGTGGACCGGTTCCGGATTCGCGCGCGAAAAGGCGAGCGCCTCGTGGCGTGGGCACAAGCGCGCGCGCTAATCCCGTACCTCGCCGACGCGGTGCCGGGCTGGTTTCAAGCCGTGCTGTCGCTGCGCGACTTGGAGGGCCGCGAGCTCGCCTACTGCGACGACAACCGGTTCGACCCCGATCCGGTGATCTCGGTCGAGATTCCGGCCGACGGCGAATACGACCTTGAGATTCGCGACGCGATCTACCGCGGCCGCGAGGATTTCGTGTACCGCATCGCGGTGGGGCGCATCCCGTACATTCAGGGGATTTACCCGCTGGGCGGGCCGGTCGGACGGCCGACGACGGTTCAGTTGACCGGCTGGAATCTGCCGCAGCCCGCCATTCCTTTCACGCCCTCGGCCCCGGGCCTTCAGAAAGTCGCAGTGCGGGCCGGCGAACTGCTCTCGAACTGGCAGCCGTTCTTCGCCGACACGTGGCCGGAACTTTATGAGCGGGAGCCCAACGACGACGGGCTGCGGGCGATGGCCGTTTCCGCACCGGTGATCGTGAACGGACGGATCGGCGCGCCGGGCGATCGAGACCTGTACCGCTTCGAAGCCAGCGCGGGCGTGACCGTCGTCGCCGAGGTCTTCGGCCGCCGGCTCAATTCGCCGCTCGACTCGCTTCTGCGCCTGACCGACACGGCCGGACGCCAGATCGCCTTCAATGACGACCACACCGACAAGGGGGCGGGGTTGGTCACTCACCATGCCGACTCGCGAATCGAGGTGACCCTGCCCAGCAACGGCGTGTACATCGTCACGGTGGAGGACGTACAGAATAAAGGCGGTGCGGACTACGCCTATCGGCTTCGGCTGGGCGTGCCCCGACCTGACTTTGAGCTGCGCGTGGTGCCCGCGACGGTCAACCTTCGCGCCGGGCAGACGGTGCCTCTGACGGTGCACATCCTGCGCCGCGACGGATTCAACGGGCCAGTGGATCTGCGGCTGACGAGTCCCACCAACGGCTGGTCGCTGACCGGCGCCCGAATTCCGGCCGGCGCCGATTATGTGCGAGTCACGCTCACGGGACCAGTGTCAACGCCGTCGTCCGCTCCCATCACCTTGAAGATGGAGGGGGTGGCGACGATTGCCGGTCGGGAGGTTCGGCGAACGGCAACGCCGGCGGACGACATGATGCAGGCGTTCTTTTATCGGCATCTGGTGCCCGCGGATTCGTGGCTCGCCTGGATCGCGCCCTCGCGGTTGGGTCCGATGCCGCCGGTGCAGGTGACCGGCGCGACGCCGGTTCGATTGTCCCCCGGCGCGACCGCCTCCGTGCGGGTGCGCGTCCCGATGGGAGCGGGACGGCGCCGGTTCCACCTAGATCTCAGCGATCCGCCAGAGGGCGTGGTGCTGGCGAAGACCAACTGGAGCAGCGACCAGGTAGAGTTGCTCTTCAAGGCAGATCCCGAGAAGGCGAAGGCCGGCGTGAGCGGGAATTTGATTGTCGAAATTCTGGCCGACGCCGGTGGCCGCCGCATACCGGTGGGTGTCCTGCCCGCGATTCCCTTCGAAATCGTCCGCCAGTAAAAGTCGGTTCGGGGTTCTTCCCCGTCCTCTGCGCGTCCCGAACAAGTCCGCGCACACCGGCGCCAATCACCCGATCGCCCTGCTCCTGTTCGGAACGAAAGCTGCGCCCCCCATACTCCCACGATTTAACTATACCGGGGTGTGGTGTTGGAGCTCGATTGGAATCACGTCACCGCATCCGGTCCGCGTTATTTCAATCCTCTGCCCCCCGCGTTGCAGCTGGCACGGTGTTCTGCTGTAGCTGCGGCGCTCTGCTGTAGCTCCGGCGCTCTGCCGCCGGAGCCTTCTCGCCCCCAAATCTTCCGCCGGGGGACCGGCGGAACTACAGCGGCCGTTGGAGGGCCGGCTTCCCCCGCGTTGCAGCTGGCACGGCGTTCTGCTGTAGCTCCGGCGCTCTGCCGCCGGAGCCTTCCCGCCCCAAATCTTCCGCCGGAGGACCGGCGGAACTACAGCGTTCCGGCGGCTTGACGCTCGCAGGTCACGCGAGCTCTCAGGCGACAGTATGTGCCTGTCCCCAACGGCCCCCACCGGCCCCACGTGCCTGTCCCCACCGGCCCACCACCGGCTCCCGGGCCGACGTGCCCGTCCCC
>CALLFZ010000011.1 GCA_938010045.1 uncultured bacterium | reverse complement strand
GAATGTGGGGGATTGGTCCGCCGCGGAGATCGGAGTCGAACGGCCATCGCCTGCTGCGCGGCAGGTCGGAGCCCTGGTCGCCGTGGGAGAGCCCGATCGTGGCCCGTTCGTGCCTCGCTGTGAAGTTGCCGTGGTACTGTGCCCCGTCTTGGGGCACGTCGATCGTGTCGGGATGCCCGGGCGGGACGGGCGCGAGCGGGCCCGTGCTGGCCCGACAGGTGCGGGGGGGGCCGGATCTGGCTTTCGTGCGTCATGGTGAGGTTGAAGACCGCGAAAACCGGCTGGCCGGGCGCGCGGTTCCGCTCTGCCCGCGCGACCCGTGCGAACTGGCGGTTGTAGCCGCCGCGGGGCCGGCTATACTCGAACAATACTGGTGCGAGCGAAGCTCAGTAGTAGAGCTCGCCAAAGTGGGTGTCGTGGGTTCAAGTCCCATCGCTCGCTTTTTTTCGTCGGGTGGGCGATGGAAGGGCGCGATGATATCGTGATCGCTGTGCCGGCGCCGTCATCGCGCGCCGGGAAGGTCGGACCCGATGTCATGGCCATCCATCGTTCGGCGCGGCTTGGGTGCCGCCGTTCGGCTGCTGGGCCTGGCCTTCGCCGGCTACGACGAGGGTTCGGACGATTCGTCACCGCCGCCCCCTCCCCCTTCCGACGACGGCGACCGGAAGGGCTATGACCTCACCGGCGTGTGGCGGCGGAAGGGGCTCACGGCGACGTATCGCCTTCGCCAGCGCGGACGCTCCCCGCAGGGCGTCTACATCGAGGCCGACAACCCGGATGTGCATGGCGACATCGCGGGCACGGTCAGCGGCGACAATATGGACATGTACGTCGCTGGCGAATACATCTCGCATCCCGCCGACAACTTCACGGCCCGCACGGAAGGCGTCATCCACAACAACGATCACATGACGTTGGTCGTCACCGGCGGACCGAAGTACCTGGGCAAGGTGCAGGAATGGTATCGCCAATAGACGCCCCGGCCAAGTGAAGCGGAACCCGGCGGATGCTGTTCGTCTCCTATGAATTTCTTGTTTTCCTTCCGCTCGCGCTGCTGGGCTGCGCTCTGCTCGGGCGGATCGGGACTCGCGCCCGCAACTTGTTTCTCGTCGCGGCCAGCTACGTGTTCTATGGCTGGTGGGACTGGCGGTTTCTCTCGCTGATCGCCGCCAGCTCGCTGCTCGATTATGCGGTCGGCATCGGCCTGGGGCGCGCGCGGGCGCCCGCCGCGCGCCGGCTGCTGCTCGCGGCCAGCCTGGCCGGCAACCTCGGCCTCCTCGGCTTTTTCAAGTATTTCGACTTCTTTCTCGAGAGCTTGCGCGCCGCCGCGGCGGCGCTCGGGTGGACACTGGACGCCGCCCCTCTCCGGCTCGTGCTGCCGGTCGGTATCAGCTTCTACACCTTCCAGACGCTCAGCTACTCGATCGATGTCTACCGCGGCCGGATCCGGCCGATTCTCGATCCGGTGGCGTTCTTCGCGTTCGTCGGTTACTTCCCGCAGCTCGTCGCCGGTCCGATCGAGCGCGCGGCCAGCCTGTTGCCGCAGTTTCTGACCATCCGTCCCGTCGCGCCGGCGATGGCGGCGGACGGCCTCCGGCTGATGCTCTGGGGGGCTTTCAAGAAGATCGTTGTGGCCGACCGCCTCGCGGTCTTCGTCAACGCGGTGTACGCGGCGCCGTCGGACTTCGCCGGCTGGCCGGTTTTGCTGGCGACGTACTTCTTCGCGTTCCAGATCTACGGGGATTTCTCGGGCTACACGGACATCGCGCGGGGCGTGGCCCGGCTGATGGGCTTCGAGCTGATGCTGAATTTCCGGCGACCGTACTTCGCCGCCTCGATCGCGGAGTTCTGGAGTCGATGGCACATCTCGCTCTCGACGTGGTTCCGCGACTACGTCTACATCCCGCTCGGCGGCAACCGGGTGCCCCGGTGGCGATGGCGGTTGAATCTCATGACGGTGTTCCTGGTCAGCGGGCTGTGGCACGGCGCGAACTGGACGTTCGTCGTGTGGGGTGCGCTGCACGGCGCCGCGATGCTGCTGTCGTCGGCCACCCGCGCGTGGCGCGACCGCCTCGCGGACGCCCTCGGCATGGCCGCGCGGCCGCGGCTGCGGCGGGTTACGCAGACGCTCCTGACGTTCCACCTGGTGGGCGCGGGCTGGGTCTTCTTCCGGGCGCCGTCGCTCCGCGCCGCGTTGCAGACGTTTTACGCGATGGCCGGCCCGACGCCGGCCCGGCTAGCGCTGCCGGAGCTGGCGCGGGGCGCCAGCCTCGCGGTGTCGCTGGCGGCGGTGGCCGTCCTGTTGGCGGTCGAGTTCGCGGCGGAACGCCGGCCGCTCCGGCCGGCGCTGGCGGCCCTGCCAGCCGCGGTCCGCTGGTCCGCCTACCTGGCCATCGCGCTGGCGGTTCTCAACCTGGGCACGCGGGAGGAAATCCCGTTCATCTACTTCCAGTTTTGACGATGCGACGCCTGGCCTTCCAACTCGTCGCGTTCGCGCTGCTGCTGGCCGCCGCGCAAACCGCGCTGGTCCGCATCTGGCCGAACCCGCCGCCTTCGGAGACAGTCCGGGACACGGTCCGGTCCCTGCGCGCGACAGTCGTGCTGCTGGGCGACAGCGTGAACCACACGCCCTGCGCGACCGACACGAATCGCGCGCCGATCTCGCGGATGCTGGCCCGGCGTCTGGCGCCGCGGGTGGCCGGGATCTCGCGGGGCGGATTCGACCTGGCCGTGTTCGACGCGATGTGTCGGTTTCTCGCGCGCCGGGCCGAGACGCCGCGCACCGTGTTCATCGAGGTCAATGTGGCGTCGCTGTGGGGCGACGGCCGCTCGCCCTATACCACCCACAAGCTCGTCGCGCTGGACCTGTGGCGGTACGACCGCCCGCTGCTCGACGCCTGGGTCCGGCCGTTGCAGGTCTGGCGGTTCCCGCTGGCCGCGCCGGATCTGCGGCTAGACGCCTACCTCGACCAGCCGGTCGTCCATGGCGGCCGCACGCTCGGCCCGCTGCGCGAGTTTCAGGCCGGCCACCCGCGGTATGCGGTGCCGACCGAGGCCGCGATCCGCGAGCACGTCATCGTGCGCTATCTCCAGCCATTGGCGCCGAACAATCGGCTGCTCGACCACGCGGCGTCGGCCGCGCGCGCGCTGGTCCGCCGCGGGCACCGGGCCGTCTTTTTCGTCGTGCCGGTCAATCACGAAGTTTGCGAACCGATGTTCCCGGGCGAGTTCCGCGCGGCCATCGCCGCCAAGGTGGCGGCTCTCCGGCGGGCGGTCGAGCCGCAGGGCGCGGAGGTGATCGATCTGTCCACGGCGCTGCCGGCCGACTGTTTTGCTGTCGCGGCCTATCCGAACGAGCACCTCAACCAACGCGGCCGCGATTTTGTGGCGGCGCGGCTGGCCGACGTCATGCCCGCCGGTCCCGGCCCGTGAAGACCGCGGACTTGACGGTCAAGGCCGCTTCTGCGCCCGCGGTTCGTTCGGCGCGACGAGGGGGCAAATCACCACCCATTGGAAGAATTTGAAGGCCGGCGCGGTGAGCCGGACCGTTCCGGCGGCGGCGGCAATATGTTGGATGGCGGCAGGCGCCAGGGTTTCGGCCGCCGCGCCGGGCCGGAGGCAGTCCGCGCGCACGCCGCCCGCCCGCCATCCGGTCGGCAGCCGGATCGTCGCGGCGACAGGGGCGTTGGCCGGACCGCGTCGGCGGCCACATCGAGGGCGCCGTTGTTGAGATCGAGTGTCGGCTACGGTCCCTCGGCGTCGCGGCGAAGGTTGAGATTCACGCCGACGGTTGCGGGCGCGTCGGTCTCCAGCCGCGGCACAACACCGGCCGCCGCCAGCATCGCCTCCATCGCCACCGCGGCCGCCTTGACGGCGGCGAAGAACGAGCGGTGGTTTTCGAGGGCGGTCACGGCCGTGTGGACGCGATCCGCGGACCAGACGGGGTCATCGATCCATTTCCGGTTCTGCGGATGCCAGGGGGTGGCCGCGCGTCTCGAACGGCTTGTCGCGGATCCCGGTGGCGACGTCGGGCGCGGCCTCGCTTCAACTGGCCGGACCGCTGTTGCTGATCGGGAAACCAGAGCCCGTACCATCGAGCGTGCCGACGCCCCCCACGGTGGCCCGGGCGATCGTCGCGAGGTCGGTTGCGGACATGCCCGCCACGTTGGCGATCGTCGTCCATCGCCGCCACCACGGCGCGGCGAGGGCGTCGGCCGGCGGCCGCTGCGTTTCATGTGCAGGTGGCCGGCTGGGCGCGACTCGCCAGGCGCGCGCGCGTTGAATAGCATGTTCGTGGGCGACGATATCGCCATCCAAGGAGTCTCGCATGAAACGCCGTGAATTGCTGAGCGGGGCGGGTGCTGCCGCAGCCGCGCTCTCACTCCATCGCCTGGCCCTGGCTCAAGGCGCCCCTGCACGTAAGGGCCGCATCCGCCAGTGCGCTTGCCCGGGCGCCTTCGGCAAGACCTCATTCGAGGAGAAATGCCGAATCGCTCAACGGCTCGGGCTTCTCGGTATCGATCTGGTGCGGCCAGGTCCCGATTGGGACACTCTCAAGTCCTACGGCCTCATCTGCAGCATGGTGCCCAGCCACAGCCTCACCAAAGGCCTGAACGCCAAGGCGAATCACGAGGAGTGCCTCGCCGCAATTCGGCAGTCCATTGAGGCGGCCGCCGCCGCAGGTTACCCGAACGTCATCTGTTTCTCGGGCAACCGAAACGGCATCAGCGACGAGGAGGGCTGGGAGAACTGCGTCATGGCGCTGAAACAGGTTGTCGGGCTCGCCGAGCAGAAGCGAGTCACGCTCTGCATGGAACTGCTCAACAGCAAGCGAACCCACAAGGACTACCAGTGTGACCGCACCGCGTGGGGCGTGGAGCTCTGCCAGCGCGTCGGCTCGCCGAACTTCAAGCTGCTCTACGACATTTATCACATGCAGATCATGGAGGGGGACATCATCGCGACCATCCGCGAGAACCTCCAGTACATCGGTCACATCCATACCGCCGGGGTCCCGGGGCGCAACGAAATTGATGAGACGCAGGAGCTCTACTACCCGGCGATCATGCGCGCAATCGCAGACGCAGGGTATACCGGGTTCGTCGCGCACGAGTACTCGCCCAAGCGCGAGCCGGTCGCATCGCTCGAAACAGCCATACAGCTCTGCGACGTGTGAACCGGGCCGCCGCGGGAGGGGCGGATCATGGGCCTCGAGCTCTGGCCTCCGGCGCGAACTGCTTGGCCGATCCGGCCGCTGAGACGACGAGCGCACCGAGTCAGCGCGGCGCAGGAAGGTGGCGCCCAACGACTTTGTGCGGACCCCCGGCCCGGGTCAAACTGGCGGCGCGCGGCAGACATGCTGGCGCGGAATGGCACGGCTTCTCGCCGCCCGACCCTCCGTGGGATCGAGCGCGCGGTCGGTCCGCGCTGGATCGGCCGGATGCTTGATACGGCCAAGTTCGCCGCGACCGCGCCCCGGGGGATTCTGCGTGAGGTTGTCGGTGGGGCGTTCGCGAGGCCGTCCCCTGCGATTCTCTGGCTGCCCCCGATGGCGGTGGGTCAGCGCTCCGGCTCGTGTGGCGCCGTTTCTTTCGCCTGCGACGTCTCGCGGGTCACGTGGGTCAGCGCGATCGCGGACGACCGTGAGATGGGTGAAACGCGCCGCCGCACCATGCGCAGGTGGTGCGAATGATCCGACGGAACCTTTTGCGTTGCTCGTGCGACTTATTGATGGACGGACGTGCCGATCGGCCGGCCGTCCTCGTGAGGTGAACCATGAGAACAATCGTAGCGTTGAGCGCGGTAGCGCTTGCCCTCTCAGCCTGCGACCACCGTGTTCCGGTAAGTCGCGAAGCGGCGGGCGATGCGGACCCCGCGCCGGTCGGATTGTGGTCCCGGACCGAAAACAACACCGAGCACCGGCTGCTCGTTCTGCCGATGGGCCGGCGCGAGTGGCTGGTGGGCTGGTCGGCGGGCGGGTCCGCGATGCTCTATGCGCGGGCCTGGCCGGTTCGGTCGGGCGAGACGCAGCTCGCGCAGCTCGAATGGATCGGAACCGGCGAGGGCAAACCCGTGGAAGGCGAACGGGTCTTCCAGCTCGCGACGTGGTCCGTCTCCGGCCGCGAATTGACGATCCGCCTTGTGAATGGCGAGATTGGCCGCGATGCTTCGACGGCGGCCGAACTGGCGGCGGCGATCGAGGCGGCGCGGTCGCGCGGCGAATGGCAGCGGGAACCCATGGTGTTCCGGCGGGTGGAATGACGGCCGGCCAATGAGGTGGACCGAGGAGAATACTGCGGATCGCACCGCCGGCGCCGCGGGCGTGATCGCCGATCTGTATGAGCGGCACCGGTCGGAACTCGCCGCCTTCTTTCGCCGACGGCACCCGGACCCGGCGACGGCCGAGGATCTGGTGCAGGAGACATTCGCGCGGCTGGTGCGGTGTTCGAACCGTCTGCTCGGCGCCCGCTCGCCACGTGCGTTTCTGTTCGGTATCGCCCGGCACGTGAGCCTCGATGCCTGGCGCCGTGCGGCCGTCCGCGCGATTGTGCAGCCGCGGCCCGCACTGGACACCGACATCCCGGCGTCGTCGCCCACCGTGCTGGCGCATGTGTGTGAGGCATTGGCCGCGCTTCCGCCAGTGGACCGCGAGGTCCTGGAGCTGCGCTTTCAGCATGATCTCTCCTACGTAGAGATCGCCGAGGCGTTGCGGTGCCCCATCGGCACAGTGCGCTCCCGGATTCACCGGGCGCTGCGCCGCCTGCGGGAAGCGTGGGAGGCGGCTGGCCCGGGCGAACGAGGAGAGGACCATTCATGAAACAGGAGTATCTGGAATCTTTGCTGATGGATCGGGCTCTCGGCGAACTCGAGCCCGAGGTCGCCGCGCTGCTCGACGAGTACCTGGGCGAGCATCCCGAGGCCCGGCGCGAGGCGGATCGGTGGGTTCGTCTGGTCGCCGTGGCCGGCGAGGCTGTGCGGGCAGTTCCGCCCGTCGCGGCACGGGCGCGCCACGTCGCATCCGATCGCGGCGGCCGAAGCCTTGGAGTCGCGATGACCATGGCCGTGCTCGCGCTGGCTGTGGCCGTCGGCGTCTGGTGGGGCCGCGTGCGTAATCTCGAGCCAGCTGGACCGTTGCGGGAACGCCCGACTGTCGCGTGGGCGGACTACGAGATCGCCTACGATCCGGCGCACGGCGGGTTCATTGTGGCGGAACGAGCAGGGCGGCCATGAACACGTCGCTCGTCAGGGCTGTCTGGGGGATCGGGCTGACACTCAGCTTGGCCGGCTGCATGGTGGACGAGCGGATGGCGTGGTCGCCCGATGGAAATCGCGCCGCCGTGTGGGGTCCGGCCGGCCTCTTCCTCGCGGATCCGGACGGCCGTCTCGGGGGGCCTCTGGTCACCGGTGTCACTGCGGCGGTGTGGATGCCCGGCGACCGTGAGCTGGTCGTGCTGCGGGAAATTCCCGTCCGCCGTTGGGCGGAAGTGGCCGAACGGCTGCACGAGCGGGACCGCCGCCGCATCGAGGCGCTGGCGCCCGTGGTCGCGGAGGCGCTTCGCGGTGTGCTTTCGATCTCAACGAACGGACTCGCCGGCGCCGACGAGGAATTTCTGAAACCGCTCGGTCTTGCGATGGAACCGGCGGCGGTCGCCGCCGCGTTGCTGTGTCTGCGCGACACGTTGCCCGAAACGTGGTCGAACCTCGTGGTGCGCGCAGGCACCCACGATCTGACGCCGGAGGATGGGCCAGTGATCACGATCTATGAGTTGTCGGTGGTGCGGGCGGACTCCAACGCGGCGGCCGTCGCCGTACAGCCCCTGTTCCGGAGCTTCCTGCCCATCACCGCGCTGCGCGCATCTCCACTCACCCGCGCGGTCGCGTTCCGCGTGGGGCGAGCGCTTTGGGCGATGCCCGTGGAGGAGGGGCCCGTCGAGCCGACGTTGATCGCAGAGCGGGTATCCGGCCGGTTCGACTGGTCGCCCGATGCGTCCGCGCTGACCTATGTGGTGCCGGTCGGCGGCGCAGAGGATACCGGTCTGCACCTCGGGCACGTGCAGTCGACCACGCTGCGCCGCGAGGGTGAACGGTTCGCGCCCGGCGCGACCGTGGCCCACTGCCTGGCCGCATTCCCGTATCCGCCTCGCCTGCGGTATCTCGGCGACGGCCGGCTGGTGTTCCCGGCGATCGAGGCTTCGCTCCCCCGTGCGGTGTCAGGCCCCGGGACCGCCGGGCGCGCGACGCTGTTTCTGGCGCGTTGGACGCCCGATTCCGCTCAGAGGCCTCGGCTCGAACCGCTCACAACGCCGAGCGCATTGCCCGCCGATCTGCGCGACTTCGAGCCGAGCCCAGATGGCCGCCGGATCGCGATTGTGGAGAGCGGATCCGATGTGGTCGCGGTGCTCGACGTGGCCGACGGCCGTTTGCAGGTTGTTCAGCCGGCCGGCCGAGCGCGCACCCGAGCGTTGCCGGTTTGGCGCACACCAGATGAACTCTACTTCGCGGCCTTGCCCTCGGACGATGGCCCGCCCGAGTGGCGTCGGTGGACGAACGGGGATATCCGGACGTGGTCAGCGGGCTGGCCGACCGGCCTCGTTGCGCGGCTGCTGGAACCTCCACCCCGCTGACGTGCGTACCCAAGCGCAAATGCGGCGGGTTCGCGCCTCGGCTCAACGGCGGGGTTAAGGCCTGACCGCGCTGGCGCGCGCCGGGGTTTCCAAGCATTGGACGGCGGCGGATGGAGCGCGCCCCATGATTGGACAACGGACCGAATCGTCGGCTCCACCACGGCCTGTTGCAGCAAGCGCATACGGGGAGCGCCATGGATAAGTCGGCGAGGGTCGCCGTTTCGCGAGGGTATGTTTCTGCCGCCGCTCCGCGGTCTGTCCAAGTGATGTCGTGCGTCGCTGGGCACCGCACTCGAACGACTTCGCTGAGCGTGAACGCATTCGTCGGGAGGGTGGCCGTTCTGGGCGACCGACATCGAACGCGGCTGGGGCGACCGTCTCCAGCGGAAGGAGCGGGCAACACTGGGCGCGGCGGCCAACGCCGGCCGAAGCATGAGGTCGTTGCCCGCGCCCTCCGGCCGCGAAGTGCTGGAGCTCGAGCAGAGCACTCCCCAACGCCCGTTCCGCCGAGCCCGCCTCCGGTGCGGTCGTGGGGGCAGATGGCCCACGCTGCGGCCGTCCACCGATCACATGGAAACCGCTACGTAAGGACCGGCTTGCGAGGCGCACGCGCTCGCCGCATAGTGCGTCCATGAGGTCCGGGCGCCCGCGCGGTAGCGCGGATGCATTTGTGTGTGAGATCCATGTGACGCCCCGCGCCGCGCGCACGGAGTGGGCGGGGTCGCAGGGCGGCCGGCCGCGCCTGCGCGTTGCGGCGCCGCCGGTCGATGGCCGCGCGAACGACGAGGTCCGCCGGTTCCTCGCCGAATGGTTCGGCGTTCCTCGTTCCGCGGTGCGGATCGAGGCCGGCGCCTCGGGCCGGATCAAGCGGGTGAGTGTGACGGGGCCAGCTGCGGCGGCGTGTGCGGTGAAGTGGCCTCCGCCGGAGAAGGCCGCGCGGCCGGCGTGAGACCATACGGGCGCTGCGAAGGCGATCGGTACCGGGAGACCAGCCCATGACGCTGGCGCACATCGCGCAGATGTTTGCAGTGGACGGACGGCTCGTCACCGTGCACCCCACGGGTTCGGGGAACGTCAACGACACCTATCAGGCGATCTTCCGCACGACCTTCGACGAGCATCGGATCATCATCCAGCGAATCAACCGTCACGTCTTCCGCCGTCCGGAGGTAATCATGGAGAACCTTCGGCGCATCACCGCCCACGTGCATGCGAAGCTGGCTCGCGAGGCAGATGTGGCCGACCGCATCTGGCAGTTGCCGGCGATCGTTCCCTGTCGGGATGGCCGCGACTGGTACGTGACCGAGGACGGCGAGTTCTGGCGGGCGCTCACGCTCATCGATTCCGCCCGCGCCTACAACACGGCGCAGACCGCAGAGCACGCGTACGAGGTCGGCTGCGTGCTGGGCCAGTTCCATCGGCTGCTCTCTGACTTCGATCCGTCGCAGGTCACTCATCCCTTGCCGGGGTTCCACGTCACGCCGGCCTATCTCGCGACCTACGATCTCGTGCGTCAACAGCCCGGCGCGCGGGCGTTGCTCCGGGGGTCAGTCGAGGCGCAGCGGCTCGAGACGTTCATCGAAGAGCGCCGAGCGTTCGCGAACTGCCTGCAGCAGGCGTTCGACGCCGGCCGCCTGCAGATGCGCATGATCCATGGCGATCCGAAGGTCAACAACATCCTGATCGACGACTACACCGCGAAAGGCACCGCCATCATTGACCTTGACACCGTGAGCCCTGGCCTCATCCACTACGACTTTGGCGATGCGTTGCGTTCGATCGGCAACCCGGCCGGGGAGGAGGTCGAGAAGCTCTCGCTGGTGGACTTTGACCTGGATCTGTGCGAGGGCTTCTGCCGCGGGTACATCAAGTTCGCGGGCGAATGTTTGACCGACGAGGACCGCTCGCTGCTCTACGAGTCGGTGCGGCTGATCGCGTTCGAGCTGGGGCTGCGGTTCTTCACCGACTATCTCGACGGCAACCGGTATTTCAAGGTGCGCTTCCCCGAGCAGAACCTGAACCGCGCGCGGGTGCAGTTTCGCCTGTGCGAGATCATCGAGGCGAGGGAGCGGGCAATCCGCGAGATTCTGCGCCGTTGCTGAACGCGCGCGGCCTGCGCCAGCTTCAAGGTCGCGGCGGCGCGAGAGGCGCCGTGGTCCGGCGCGATGGAGGACTCACCACGACGGTGAATTCGCCGCGCGCCGCTCGGGCTGCCAGATGCGCCCGCACCTCAGCGGCCGGCCCCTCGATCGTTTCTTCGAACAGCTTCGTCATCTCGCGGCACACGCACACACGCCGGTCAGCTGCAAGCTCCGCCAGATCGTCCATGAGTCGGCCGATGCGGTGGGGCGACTCGTAGAGAACGAGCGTCATCGGAATCGCGAGCAGTTCGCGAAGCGCGCGGCGGCGCGCCTCGCCGTGGGAGGGCAAGAATCCGCCGAAGACAAAGCGGTCAGCCCCATAGCCGCTGAGCGCGAGGGCGGCGGTCACCGCGGAGGGCCCTGGCACCACGCAGAGGCGGACGCCCGCCTGGCGCGCCGCCGCGACGAGGCGGGCGCCGGGGTCCGATACGCAGGGCATGCCCGAATCCGTCACGAGCGCGACCGCCTCGCGCGCCGCTCGCGCGATGATCTCGTCGGCGCGGGTGGCCTCGGAAAACTTGTGAGCGGACATCATCGGCACGTGGATGTCCTGCCGCTCGAGCAGCCGCCGTGTCACGCGGGTGTCCTCCGCGACGATCAACGCCGCCGCGCGCAGAGTCTCGAGCGCCCGCGCGGAGATGTCGGCCAGGTTGCCGATCGGCGTGCCGACGATATACAGACCGGGCTCCATGGTCGGCCATTGTCCGATGGGCCGCCGGATCGCACAAGCGGTGGAGTTGGGCGGCGGTGTTTGCGTAGATGGGGCCGGCGGTGTAGCGTTCGGAGAAGGTGTCCCCGGCCGATCGCGCGGAACGGGGCTGAAGGAGAGAAGCCATGACTCACGACTCACAACGCGGCGGGTGGACCCGGCGGGCATGGATGGCGGCCGGCGGCGCGATGCTGGCCGGCGCGGCGTCATCGCGCGCGGAGGCCCCACCCGTGAACGTGCGCAAGGGGAACATTCGTCACTCGGTGAGCCGGTGGTGCTACAACAAGATCCCGATGGAGGAGTTCTGCGCCGCCTGTCGCCGCCTCGGGATCGAGTCGGTGGAATTGCTCGGCCCTTCGGACTTTCCGGTGCTTCAGCGGCATGGTCTGGTCTGCGCGATGGTCAACAGCCACAGCCTCACCAAGGGGCTGAACCACGTGGAGAACCACGCCGAGTGTCTTGCGAAGCTGCGCGAGGCCATCGAGGCGGCGTCGGCCGCCGGTTTTCCGAACGTCATCTGTTTTTCCGGCAACCGCGACGGCATTGACGACGAGCAGGGACTCACCAACTGTGTCACCGCGCTGCAGCAGGTCGCGGGCCTCGCCGAGCAGAAGAAGGTCACGATTTGCATGGAGCTGCTCAATAGCAAACGTAACCATAAAGATTACCAGTGCGATCGCACGTGGTGGGGCGTCGAGGTCTGCAAGCGGGTCGGTTCGCCGAACGTGAAGCTGCTCTATGACATCTACCACATGCAGATCATGGAGGGGGATGTGATCGCGACGATCCGCGAAAACATCCAATACATTGGCCATGTGCACACGGGCGGCGTGCCGGGACGCAACGAAATTGACGAGACGCAGGAGTTGAACTACCCGGCGATCATGCGCGCGCTCGTTCAGGCGGGGTACAAGGGGTTCGTCGGGCAAGAGTTCATCCCGAAGCGCAACCCGCTCGAGTCGCTCGCGCAGGCGATTGACATTTGCGACGTCTGAGCCGGCCGGGGCGAAACGAGGCGCCGGCGGGGCGGGGAGCTGAGTGCGGCGGCCCGTCAGCGGCGTGCCGCGTCTTGATGGTCCCGCCGGGATGCGGTTTACTGGTCTTGCGGTCACGAACCGAACGGGAGCGATGACATGATCAGCCGAAAGATGATGACAAGTTTGAACGAGCAGATCAATCGGGAGCTCTATTCCTCGTACCTGTATCTGGCGATGGCGGCCTACTGCCAAGCGGAGGGCATGTCGGGTATGGCGAAGTGGCTCGTCGCGCAGGCCGAGGAGGAGCGTGGCCACGCGATGAAGATGTACCATTACCTTCAGGAACAGGGCGCGCGGGTCGTGCTGAAGGCCATCGCCGAGCCGCCCGCCGAGTTCGGCTCCCCGAGGCAGGTGTTTGAAGAGACGCTCAAGCACGAGAGGAAGATCACCGCATGGATCCACGAGCTGATGGAGCAGGCGATGCGCGAGAAAGACTTTGCGACGCAGGGTCTGCTGCAGTGGTTCGTGAACGAACAGGTCGAGGAGGAAAGCATCGCGGCGGACATCGTCGCGAAGTTCAAACTGGTCGGCTCCGATGCGCGCGGTCTGTACTGGCTGGATCGAGAACTCGGGCAGCGCGGCGGGTAAACGGGGGGGCGGGCGGCGCGGGGATACGGAGGCCGGAGGCAGAGGGCCCTTCAGGGGCCAGGGAGCGCGGACGATGACACGACGGATTGCGCGGTGGACAATGGCGGGTCTGGTGGCGGCGGGCGCGGCGACGGCGCAGGACCTGTTCGTGGCGCCGGCGCGGTATTCGGTGTTGCAGGTGCTCTTTGATGTGATCCGTATCCGCCCGGCCGGGCTGGTGAGTTACCAGGGCAACGCGCGTACCGAGCGGCCGGCGTTGCATGCGTGGACGGGCGAGGAGTGGGTGCCGGTGCCGCTGGAGCGATTTCGCGACGGGTCGTTCGCATCGGTCAAGCCGGCGCGCATCGCGCTGCTGGGCGACGCCGAACTGCTGCCGCCGGTCCTCGCTGAGGCGGCGCAGCAACTGGCACCGGTCGTCGTGAATTGGGCGGATCTCGACAACGCCGCGATCATCAACGCGGCCGGCCGGTGGCTCAAGTTTTCCACTTCGGAGTGGGCGTGGTTCGCCGGCCGCTACCGCATGGAGCTGTCCGATGCGAACGAGACGCGCCGCCGCGACAGTTGGTACTACCACCCGCATCCTGAGCTGCGTCGTGGCTTGGGGGTGCGGCGCGGGGACACGCCGCCGCCGGCGCCCGCGGCCCCCATGGCACCCGTGACTCTGCGCATGCCGGAGACAACTCCGCCCCCCGCACCGGCCACCAATGCTCCTTCAGGCACCTCGGCGGGCGCGCCGCCCCCTCCCGTGCTGGCGCCGAACACGATGTGGGAGCCGCCCGAACCGGCGCCCCCGCCGCCGGCGCGAGGCGGCATCAAGTGACATGCGTCACGACGCGCGGCGAAGGTTGCGACGGGCGGCCGCTCTGGGCACGCTGATCGCCGGCGTCGGCGCAGTCTCCGCGGCCGTGGACGACCAAGAGTCGGCCGGCAAGCGCAATCCATCCTGGTTGCCCAGCCGCGAACGCGCACTGATCGTGTGCGTTGTCCAGGATGAGGTCACACTGACCTGGCACTCCGAGCGGGGGCGGCTCTACACGATCCTCTACACCGACAAGCCCTCCGGCGACGCGATCTGGTCGCCCTTGCCGGGGTTCGTCCGAATGCCCGGCACCGGCCGCACTGAAACACTGAAGTTCCGGATGGATCCGCTTCGGCCGCGCCGGTTCAACCTGCGGGTGGAGGATGCCTCGGTGGTTCGGCGTTCGCCAAGCTCGCCGCCGCCGAGCGGGGCGCGGCCGGAGGTTCCGAAGCGGCAGTGAACGCGGCGGTGCGGCGTCGGCAGGGTCGGTTCACGGTCGCGGCGATGACTCTGGCCGCGGTGGCACGGGCGGTCGCTTCCGGCCTCTCCGTGGAGTGGAGCAACAACTGGCTCACCGTGCGTGGTCCCCTGCTGCCGGCCGAGGGACTCCGCGTTCACTATCTCGAGGCGGTCTGTCGCGCGGGTTCGCGCGATGCGGACTGGGTGGCCCACACGCTCATCCCCCATCGCACCGAGCTGCTCCGCCGCGCTTCGGACGGCTCCGAGCTCGAGCTGAACACCTTCGTCGAGGACGGTCTCCAGATGCATCACCGGATCCGCGCCGGCGCCGATGAGGTGGACTTCCGGATCGAGGCCGCCCATCAAGGATTGGAGCGATCGGCCGCCCACTGGGCCCAGGTCTGTCCGCGACTCGGCCGGTTCACGGGCTTCGACGACGCCGGACCGGACCTCAACGACTATCTGCCGAAATGCTTCATTGTGCTCGACGGGGCGATCACCCGTCTACCGACGTCGCCGTGGGCGACGAAGGCCCGCTACACGCCCGGCCAGGTTTGGCGGCCCCGCCATGTTCCGCCGGACGACGTCAATCCCCGTCCGCTCAACCCGCGTCCGGCGGAACTTGGTTTAATCGGCTGCTTCAGCGCCGACGAGCGGACAATCTGGGCGACGGCGTGGGAGCCGTATCAGGAGCTGTTTCAGGGCGTCGCGCGCTGTCTCCACGCGGATTTTCGCCTTGGCGGCCTGCGTCCTGGCGAGCGACGCTCGATCCGCGGCAAGATGTACATCGTCCCCGCCGATTCCGCCGCCCTGCTGCGGCGGTATCTCGCGGACTTTCCCGAACACGCGGAGGCGGCGCGATGAGAATCGGCCTCTTCGGCGGCAGCTTTAACCCGGTTCATCTGGGCCACCTGATCGTCGCGAGCGATGCGATGGAGGCCCATTCGTTGGACCGGGTGTTCTGGATTCCCTGCCGAGCGCCTCCGCACAAGGCTGCGGCCGACCTGGCACCGGCGGAGCACCGCGCGGAGATGATCCGATTGGCCATCGCCGGCGAGCCGCGGTTCGAACTATGCCGACTTGAGCTCGAGCGGGAGGGTCCGAGTTTCACGGTGGATACGCTCCGCGAGCTGCGAGCGCGCCGGCCCGCGGATCAGTTCTTCTTCATCATTGGCGCCGACACGGTGCCCGAGCTGGCCACCTGGAGGGACGTCGAAACGCTCACGGTCTTGTGCGAGTTCATTCCGGTGGTCCGGCCGGGCGGACCGCCGCGTCCCGCGCCCGAGTCGATGGGTCTGCCACGGGCCGCGGCCGAGCGCCTGCTCGCGCGTTGGACCGAGATCCACCCGATCGGCATCTCCGCCAGCGAGATCCGACGGCGCCTTGCCGCAGGTCGAAGCGTTCGCTATCTTGTGCCCGATCCGGTGGAACGCTACCTGCGGGATCATCACCTTTATGGAGCCTGATTACGGCGACCTCGCGCGGCTCGTTCGGTCCGCGGCCGAAGACAAGAAAGGGCTAGAACCGGTCATCCTCGACGTGCGAGCGCTTTCGAGCGTGACCGATTACTTCGTGATCGTCACCGCCCGGAGCGCCCCGCATCTGCGGGCGCTGCGAGACGAGGTCGAACGAGTGGCCGAAACGACGGCCGGCGCGCGCGTATGGCGCGTCTCCGGCACGCCCGACAGCGGGTGGATCGTGCAGGACTTTCTTGGCGTGGTCGTCCACCTAATGACAGAGGAGAAGCGGCGCTACTACGCGCTCGAGCTACTCTGGAACGATGCGCCGCGGGTGCCCTAGCGGCACGAGGCGTTGGGCGCGGGCCTCGGACACGCTCACGCGACTTGGAGAGGTAGAACGATGGAACGACGAATTCACCCCCCCTCGGATGGGCAGCGGATCGAGGCGGAGCCGGACGGCACGCTCCGGGTGCCATCGCGTCCCATCATTCCGTTCATTGAGGGCGACGGCATCGGCCGCGACATCACGCGGGCTGCGATGCGCGTGTGGAACGCCGCCGTCGAACTCGCCTACGGCGACGCGCGCTCGGTCGCCTGGATGGAGGTGTACGCCGGCGAGAAGGCGCTACGCATCTACGGCGAGGGCGTCGGGCTGCCGGAGGAAACGTTGGAGGCCTGCCGCGAGTACCGCGTCTCGATCAAGGGCCCGCTCACGACGCCCGTCGGCGGCGGTATTCGCAGCCTCAACGTGGCGCTGCGGCAGGAGCTCGACTTGTACGTGTGCCTGCGCCCCGTGCGCTGGTATCGCGGCGTGCCCTCGCCCGTCCGCCGCCCCGAGCTCACCGATATGGTCATTTTCCGCGAGAACTCCGAGGATATCTACGCCGGCATCGAGTGGCCCGCCGAATCGGCCGAGGTCCGCCGCGTGATCGACTTCCTGCAGCGCGAGATGGGCGTGCGCAAGATCCGTTTTCCCGCGACCTCTGCCATTGGCGTGAAACCCGTCTCCCGTGAGGGCAGCGAGCGGCTCGTGCGCGCCGCGATCCGCTACGCGATCCGCGAGGGCCGTCCCTCCGTCACGCTCGTGCACAAGGGCAACATTATGAAGTTCACCGAGGGCGGCTTCCGGGATTGGGGCTACGCGCTCGCCCGCCGCGAGTTCGGTGCCGAGCCCATCGCCGGCGGCCCCTGGTTGCGCCTGCGTGCGAACGGCCGCGAGATCATCATTAAGGACTGCATCGCCGACGCCTTTCTGCAGCAGATTCTCACCCGCCCCGCCGAGTATTCCGTGATCGCGACGCTGAACCTCAACGGCGACTACATCTCCGATGCGCTCGCCGCCTGCGTTGGCGGCATCGGCATCGCGCCGGGCGCCAACATCAATTACGAGACCGGCCACGCCTGCTTCGAGGCCACTCACGGCACCGCGCCGAAATACGCGGACCAGGACAAGGTCAATCCCGGCTCGCTGATCCTCTCCGGCGAGATGATGTTTCGCCACCTGGGCTGGACCGAAGCGGCCGATCTCATCGTGCGCGGCATGGAGGGCGCGATTTCGGCGAAAACCGTCACCTACGACTTCGCGCGGCTCATGGACGGCGCCACGGAGGTGTCGTGTTCAGGCTTCGCCGAGGCGGTTGTACGGCACATGGGTGGAGGCGACCGACGGTGAGCGCGCCGAGACGACCCGAGGCGAAGGTTCTGTCGCGCGAGGCGATCGTGGCCGAACGCGAACGGCTTCGGCGCGAAGGTCGTGTGGTCGTTTTCACGAACGGCACCTTCGACCTGCTCCACGCGGGCCACGCCGACTACCTCGACCGAGCGCGCCGCGAGGGGGATGTGCTCATCGTCGGCCTCAACTCCGATGCCTCGGTGCGCCGCTACAAAGGGCCCGAGCGGCCGATCGTACCCGAGGCCGACCGCGCCCGCCTGCTCGCGGCGCTCGAGTGCGTGGACTATGTGGTCGTCTTCGACGAGGATGAGCCGCGCGATCTCATTGCCGCGCTCTGTCCCGACGTGCTTGTGAAGGGACGCGATTGGGCTCATTACGTCAGCGGTCGCGACATCGTCGAGGCGGCGGGCGGGCGCGTCGTGCTGATGGACTTGCTGCCGGGGCGTTCGTCCTCGGCGCTAATCGAACGAATCCGGCGCGGCGCGCCGGCGGGAGGAACCAGCCCATGATGCGCGTGATCGTGACCGGTGGAGCGGGGTTCATCGGTTCCAATGCGATTGAGGCGCTGAACCATCGCGGCATTACGGACATTCTTGTCGTGGACGACCTCGGGCGCGGCGAAAAGTGGCGCAACCTCGTCGGGCTTGAGTTTGCCGACGTGATGGGAATTGACGACTTCCGCTACGCGATCCGCCACGACGCGGTTCGATCGGTGGATGCGGTGATCCATCTCGGTGCGTGCAGCTCCACGACCGAGACCAACGCGGACTATTTGCTCGACAACAACACGCGCTACTCGCGCGAGCTATGCGAGTGGTGCCTTGAGAAGGGCGCCCGCTTCGTCTATGCGTCCAGCGCGGCGACGTATGGCGACGGTTCGGCTGGTTATTCGGACGATCTCGAGGTGTTGACGGATCTGCGGCCGCTCAACATGTATGGGTTTTCGAAGCACCTTTTTGATCTTTGGGTGTTGCGGCAAGGGTTGTTCGACCGTGTGGCGGGGATCAAATATTTCAACGTGTATGGTCCGCGCGAGGCGCACAAGGGAGAGATGCGGTCGGTTGTGCACAAGGCCTGGGGGCAGATTCGGGAGCAGGGGCGGATGCGGTTGTTTCGGAGCCACCGGCCGGACTATGCGGATGGCGAGCAGCGGCGCGACTTTGTATGGGTGCGCGACGCGGTGGAGGTGACGTTATTTTTGGTGGAGCGGGTGGATCTCGGGGGGCTGTTCAACTGTGGCACTGGCCGTGCACGGACATGGAACGATTTGGCGCGGGCAGTGTTTGCGGCGATGGGGCGGGAGCCGGTGATCGAGTATGTGGAGATGCCGCCTGAGATTCGCGCGAACTACCAGTATCACACTGAGGCCGACATCCGGAGGTTGCGCGAGGTGGGCTACGCGTCACCGTTTACGGAGCTGGAGGAGGGGGTGGCCGACTATGTTGGCCGGTTGGAGCGCGGCGAAGTGGGGTGAAGTGCGTTCGGCGCGCGAGAGCCGAAGTGGCGATGGAGAGCGGTGGGGAGGTTGAGGAAGTTTGGCCGGTTGGACTGATCGCGCAGACCGCGATGCTTCACTGGGGCCGCGCTGGGTTTAGCGCGGTCATCGCGGCGCCCGTGCGCACCGCAATGTCAACGCGTACTAACGCCAACTTCGAGCGGTCGCAAGCTGAGCCTGGCCGACCACCGCTGAGACCCGCGTCCCAACCCGTCAACTCGTAGCTATTCGAATCGTGTCACGGAACATCGAGCGGCCCTCACCAGTTCCCCACCACCAAACCGCTCGAATCATCTGCGCTGATGGTCCACACGTCTTCCCTTCCGGTTCAAATGATCCGGCCGCGCGGCGGCCTCTCGAGCGGCCGACCCAGCACCGCCATGTCCGGCCTCGGGTGGGGCCCCTCAACCGGCCCCAACTCGACCACAAGCGCCGGATCCTCCGCCCCGTTCAGCCGTTCGCGGATCTCGGCGAACATCCAAACCCGCTCGCGCGGGTTCAGTTCGCAGCAAGATACACTGAACTGAATGCGGTCACCATAGTCCATGAGCAACTTCGCCAGCCGATCCCGGCATCGATGATCGGCCACCTCGTAGCTCACAAGGTAGAACCGTCGCGACATGTTCCCCTCACCGCGTCGTGATGCCCGTTTCATGGCGCGACATCCTCCACACGGAGAGGGCGGCAGACTCCCCAGCCCCGGAAGCGGCCCGCGCCCAGCAGCACGGGGCCGGCGACGGGTACATCGAAGATGAGGACTGCCTGCGTGTGCCAGCGCGGAGCTCCGTCGGGGCCGCGTTTCCGAGGCGGAACGTCCCAGCCGACGGGGGCCCCCGCGAAGCGGGAGACGAAGCCCAGGTTCACTTCGAGCGGGCGGCGCCAGTCCTTGCCGCCGTTGGCGTAGGCCTTCGTAAGTTCCTGCAACCGCCCCGCCGTGGGCACCCGCAGCATGTGAGACGCCTCGTCGCCGGATTCGACGGGCTCCCAGGTTGCCGGTGGTGGGTTCGGTTCCACCCACATGTGCACGAGCGAGGCGGAATGGCCGACATGCGTCACCTTCCCACAAAGCGATCGCAGTGCTGTTTCAATCTCCGCGAAGGTGCGCCGCCGGCCAAATCAGGGCGCAGACAGCATCGCCGACCCATGCCGACGGGAAGTGGCGTCGAGATCGCGTTTGCGCACGGGCAGGAAGCAACGCCACGCCGCTCTCGATGGCTTTCTCAGTTATTTTTCCGGCTGTTGGATTGCGAAGGGAGTGCCGCTTGGAATACGGGCAGTCGAGATCGTTCGCCGGCACGTACGCGGCGCGCGTGTTCTGGGCGATTGCGTCCAGGGCGGCGAGCAGAGGCGGCGGTTGTTGCTCGAGCCATTCGAGCGCGTCTCGCTCGATGTTGTCGCGTCCGTTTCCGCCCCCAGTTTGACGGATCAGTTCGATTAGCGCTGGGTTGGGTTGGAGAACGACCACGTCGCGATGCCAACTCAGACCTTTCTCTTCTGCGTTCTTCACCGCTACCCGATCGTCCGAGTCCGGAGCCAGGCAACAACGCGAACGGAAATTGAGTTCGTTGTGAGCCAACGTCGCGGCGCAGAGCGCCAGCGCTGCTATAACCGTTCGAGCTTCGAGATCGGCCGCACCGTTCTCCATCGGGAACTTCAATCGCCTCAGTGCGGCGATCGAAACGATCGTTACCTGGAGCGCGTACTCAATCGTCACGCCCCCCCTTTTGTGGTGGTTTGTGGCCGAAGGTCTTCGCTTTTCTGGAATTTGTTCCTCGGACTCCGCCGGTTCCCAAGGCATATCCTTACCTTTTCGCTTATTGTACAGGACCCGCTTGTGATCACTGAGTAGGGCTTGCGGATCGTTCGGGTCCAAAGTTGAACCCCCATCCGTCGACCTTAGGAGGGGGCCTGCGTTCAATTCGAGGCCGAGCGGGTCAATGCGGCTGCTGGTTTTGACTCTCTGCATGGCGTTCACTCCGACGATCTCGCTGACGACGGCGCGCTGGATTTTAACGCCGCGGCCATCTCGCGGGCCGATGGAGTCTCACATGCCGAGGATAAGTGTGTGGGGCAGACCTGATACAGGGCGTGGCGTTGTCGATCGAAGCCTCAGTGGAAGGCGCGTCCGGTGGGGGTCTTGCGGAACGGTTGGTCGCAGAGGAAGCTATCGCGAAAGATGGCGTCGGCGATGCGATGGGGCGCGTCGAGCGTCGTGATCCAGCCGATGTCGAGGAAGCCGGCGGTGCCGAAGTCCACGGCAACGAAGGAGATCTCGGCGGTGGGCGGATCGTTCTCGGGGTGGAAGAACTCTCGTTTTGAGCGCCGGTTCCATGCGGTTGGCCTGAGACTGGACGCTGTCGTGGAGGACGCAATTGACCGTTTTGCCTTCGATGAGGCGATCTTTGCACGCATATTCGCCCTTATCATCGAGTGAGTTGCTCATGGTGCTCCTCGTAATGTATCGGTGTGGGTGTCCGGGCGGGCCGGCGCGGGTAATGGGTGGGTTCACGAGGGATAGCCAGGGCGGCGGCGGCTCTCCGACGAAGGCGCCGCTCCATAGGCCGTCTCCGCGGCATTATTTCGCATTATTTCTCCTCGGTCCCGTCGTCTGCTTTACCCGTTTTGGGGCTACCCCCGTTGGGGCACCTTTTACTGAGAGTCTCGAATTTGTTAAGCGCGGGCGGGCCCTATGTATCCGATTGCGCTGTTGTGGAGTGAGCGACCACGGGGGATGGCGCTGGGGACAGGTGCGTCTGGGGTGCGGCTGCTCGGACGGGGTGCTGGGGCGAGACTGCTGGGGACGGGCACGCACTTGTTCGCTGCCAGGCGATTGCCAGGTGCCTGTCCCCAAGTCGGGTATTCCCTCCGCGATTGGGGACAGGCACATGCGCAGACGACGCAACGAATCTCGCTTTCAATGAGTTCTTGTCGGATGCCTGTCCCCATTTGGAGCGAGGGTCGCTGAGCGCTGCAGCGCTGAAGCCCGCGAGCAGCGAGGCTGCCATCTGGGGGGCACATGGCTGGCGTGATGGGTTCCCCGGCGCGGTAGCTCCGGCGTTCCGCCGCCGGAGCGAGGCCCTTGGGGACAGTCACGCACTTGTTCGGCTGCCAGGCGATTGCCAGGTGCCTGTACCTATGGAGTGCGGGACTGCTACGTGCCTGTCCCCAGCGGCGATTGCTAGGTGCCTGTCCCCATCTGGGCGCGTTACCAGGTGCCTGTCCCAGGTCCTTGTCGGCGGCCTTCGATTGGGAAACTCGATTGGTGGATAGTCACATGCGCATACGACAGAACAATTTCGCTTTCGTCGATTATGGCTTCCTATCCGGTGCCTGTCCCCATTTGCAGTTCCCATTTGGAGTCGCGATCGCTCGATCGGGAACAGGCACAGAATCGGCGGAGGGGGCAAGGTGGGGAGCCGGCACGGAGGGCGGGGGCAAGCGCGAGGACGCGCCCTCGCCATGAAGCGCGGCTCATGCCGACATCGGATTCGGCGCCACCGGTCGGAAAACTCAAAAATTTAGATGCGAGCCCGGCACGCGTAGCTGCGAGCCCGGCACGCGACTTTGCCCCGCGATGCGGTGATGCTGGTGGTGCGGCGGTGAAGGGGGGCAGGTGAGTCGGACGAGAGTGGGACAGCTTCGCGGGCTGGTGGAAATGGGCAGGGGCGGGGAGGCTTGACCATGGGAGGGGACTGGCGCAGCATCGCAGGTTTCATGGCGCGGAGACACCGCGCAGAGGTGCACATGAGCGAGGAGACAAATCTCACGATGGAGGCGCTCGCGTCGCTATGCAAGCGGCGCGGGTTCATCTACCAGACCTCCGAGCCGTACGGCGGACTGAATGGTTTCTGGGACTACGGACCGCTGGGCTGCGAGCTGAAGCGGAACATCCGGGAGGCCTGGTGGCGTGCGATGGTGCACCGGCGCAATGACGTTGTCGGGCTCGACTCGGCGATCATCATGCACCCGCGTGTCTGGGAGGCCTCGGGTCACCTCGAGGGTTTCACCGATCCGATGGTGGACTGCCGGGCGTGTCGCCGTCGTTTCCGCGCCGACCAACTGTGCGAAGAGCAGGGTGCGAAGCTGCAAAAGGTGCCGGATGGCCGACTGCGCCTGCCCGAAGGCATGAAGTGTCCATCCTGTGGATCGCCCGACCTCACGGAGCCTCGTTCGTTCAACCTCATGTTCAAGACGTTCGTGGGGCCGGTGGAGGACGCATCGGCGGTGGCCTATCTGCGGCCCGAGACCGCGCAGGGCATTTTTGTGGACTTCCCGACGATTGTGAACACGAGCCGCGTGAAGGTACCGTTCGGCATTGCGCAAATCGGTAAGGCGTTTCGGAATGAGATCAATCCGCGCAACTTCACCTTCCGCTCGCGGGAGTTCGAGCAGATGGAGCTCGAATACTTTGTGCGGCCGGGCACAGATGCGCAGTGGCACGAATACTGGGTGAACGAGCGGATCAAGTGGTATGCCTCGATTGGGCTGCCGGAGGGCCGGCTGCATCGCTACGTGTACGCGGCGGACGAACTTGCGCACTATGCGAGCGCGTGCGTGGACATTACCTACGAGTTCCCATTCGGCACGCAGGAGCTCGAAGGAATCGCGGCGCGGGGCGACTATGATCTGCGCCGGCACCAGGAGTACAGCGGCAAGTCGTTTGAGTATTTTGACGCGGAGACGAATGAGCGCTATCTGCCGCACGTGATCGAGCCATCGGCCGGGGTGGACCGGATCGCGCTGGCATTGCTGTGCGAGGCGTATCGGGAGGAATGGGTGCCGACGGCCGGCGTGCAGGGCGGCGCGATCCCGGCGACGCCGGGGGGGACGCCGCCAACCGGCTATGAGCCGCGCATCGTGATGCGATTGGCGCCGTGTGTGGCGCCGTTCAAGGCCGCGGTGTTCCCGCTGCTCAAGAACAAGCCGCCGCTGGTCGAGCGCGCGCAGCGGCTCTTCGAGGACCTCCGCCGGCGTTGGCCGGTCTTTTATGACGAGCAGGGCGCGATCGGGCGGCGATACCGACGGCAGGATGAGATCGGCACGCCGTTCGGCGTCACGGTGGACTTCCAAACCTTGGACGATGACACCGTGACCATCCGTGACCGCGACACGATGGCGCAGGTTCGCGTGCCGGCGGCGGAGGTCGCCGCGCGCATTGAGGCGGCGCTGGGGACGGTTTGACCCTGGCCGCATTGCCGAGCTCGGGCGGCCCGATAGAATGCGACGGGAGCTGCCAGCCGCATGGGCGAGATGATCCAGGTGGTCTGCCGGCGGTGCCGAACCCCGCTCACGGTGGCCGCATCGATGCGGGGTCAGACGATGTACTGCCCGACGTGCAACAGCGCGGTTCGGATCGAAGAGGAGCCAGCGGCCGAGCCGTCCGCGGCCTCGCCCCCTCCGCCGACGTCGTCCGCGTCGCCACCCCTCGCACCGGCGGCTGCGGCGCCGTCGGCGGCTGCCGCCGAGCCCGCGAAGGTCGAGCCCGAGCGGCCGCGGTTGCGGCTGGTGAAGGACCGGATGGCCTCGGGCGGGGGCCGCGTGTGCCCCCACTGCGGCGCCGCCATGGGCGAGGATCATGTCGTGTGTGGCGTGTGCGGCTGGAATACGCGCACGAACCGCTCCATGGCCGATGTGGCGCGCCGGATGGACGCGCTGCGCGATCTGGTGAGCGCGCTGACGAAACTGGCGGTGGTGGCGGCGGCGGGTTGGATTCTCTGGGCCGCGGTGGTGCGCGACTGGCTGCGCTCGCAGCCGCGCGCGCCGGAGATGGCGACGGCGGGCGGTTCGTCGAACGCGGCCGCGACGAACGTCGCGACGTCCGGCGTTCCGGCCGTCACGCCGGAATTGGAGGCAGCGGCGCGCGAGGAATCTGTGGCCCGGATGAACGAGCGCTTTCCTCGCATCGCGGACGGCGAGGAGACGGTCGTCGCGATGAAGAGTGGCCGCATCTTGCGCGGGCGGTTTGAGCGGTTGGCGGACGGCACGGGCTTCACGATCGTATCGGCGGACGGCTCGATGGAGCGGCATCCGTTCAGCGATCTGCAGGCCGCCTCGCGGCTGCGCTGCGATGACGCGTACCGCGCCCGCGAAATCGAGCGCGAGGTGGATCGGAAACTCGGGCGATAGGGGGCGCGCGCGCGGCGATGAAACTGGTCGTTCAAATACCGGCGCTCAACGAGGAGCGGACAATCGGCGATGTGATCGCGCGCATTCCGCAGGAGATCCCCGGCGTGGACGAACTCGCCGTGGTGGTCGTGGATGACGGCTCGACCGACCGGACCGCGGAGATCGCGACGGCGGCAGGAGCCCATGTGGTGCGGCACGATGTGCGCCGCGGGGTGGGGGCCGCGTTCCGGGACGGCATCGAAGCGTCCATGTCGCTGGGCGCAGACGTGATCGTGACGATGGATGCCGACGGTCAGTTCAATCCGGAGGACATTCCGCGGCTGGTGCGGCCGATCGTGAGGGGCGAGGCCGATTTTGTGACCGGCTCTCGATTTGCGGATCCGTCGCTCGAGCCGGAGATGCCGCGCGCGAAGCGGTGGGGCAACGCGTTCATGGCGCGGTGGATTAGCCGTCTGACGGGGCGCCGATTTCACGATGTCTCGTGCGGATTTCGCGCGTACGGGCCGAACGCGTTTTTGCGGCTGGTGCTGACGGGCGATTTCACCTACACCCATGAGACGTTTCTGGCGCTGGCATTTGCTGGCGTGCGAATGGCGGAGGTACCGGTGAAGGTGCGCGGTGTGCGCGAGTTCGGCGCATCGCGCGTCGCCTCGAACTTGTGGGCGTACGGCTGGCGCACAGCGTCCATCATTCTGAAGACCTATCGGGATTACCGGCCGTTGCGGTTTTTTGGATGGATCGCGGTGGTGCCGGGGGTGGTGGCGGCGGGATTGCTGATCTTTCTGGTGGGATGGCGGCTCTACAGCGGAGGGTTTTCGCCGCACAAGTGGGCGGGCTTTGTGTCGGCGGGGCTAGGCGGCGCGGCGCTCGTGATGTTTTTGATCGGCGTGGTGGCGGACATGCTCGACCGGGTTCGAGCGGGGCAGGATGAATTGCTCTATCGGATCCGGCGGCTGGAGCGGGCGGCGGACCGTTGGGGGCGACGGGCGGGCGATTCATGAGTCGGTGGCCGAGCGAGCGCGGGCCGCCGTTGCCGGGGCATGAGCGCAGCGGCGCGCGTGGCGCGCTGGTGTTGTCATATTGGAATCTGAACCATGTGGCGTTCGGAGGGGGGCGGCGCATTGTGGCGTTGCTCGAACTGTTGGGTTCGCGGGCGGTTCTCGTTCAGCCGGCGCCGGCGCATCCGGTGTGGCCGTGCCGCGTGTTCCGGCCGGACCTGGGGCGGCGAAAGGTGGGGATCAACTGGGGGTTGTTCAATTTTGTTCTGCCCGGCGCGGCGGCCGTGGTGCGGCGCGCCATCCGCGAACTTGAGCCTGCGGTGCTGGTGCTGACCTCGGTGTGGGCGTGGGCGCCGCTTCGCGCGCTGCGAACGCGGCCGCCGACGGTGCTCGACGCGCACGACGTGCTGGCGGCGGCGATCGAGGAGCGGTTTGGATCGCGGCATGTGTTCACGCGCGCCGTGGCGGCCTGGGAGGGGAGGGTGGTGCGCGCGGTGGATCACGTGGTGGCCTGTTCTGAGGCGGACGCCACTGGGTTTCGGCGGCGGTACGGGGTGCCGCCGGAGCGGATCGCCGTCGTGCCGAACGGGGCGGAGCTCAACTTCGACGAACGAGCGTGCAGATTGGCGATGGATGGGGCGATCGAGGGGAGGCTCGCGGGCGCGGAGCATGTCGTGTTGTTCATGGGCAAGCTCGATTACCAGCCCAATCGCGCGGCGTTGAGATTTTTGGCCGACGAGGTTTGGCCGCGGCTCGAGACGTTTGGCGGGCGGTGGCGGCTGCTGGTGGTGGGTGGCCCGGTGCCGGCGGGACCGTGGCCGGCATCGTTTATATTTACGGGGCGGGTGCCAGATGTCGCGCCGTACCTGAGGAGAGCGGATGTGTGTACGGCGCCGATCCTTAGTGGGTCGGGCACAAGGCTGAAGATCCTCGAATATATGGCGGCGGGGCGGCCGGTGGTCGCGACGCCGAAGGCGGCGGAGGGGCTCGAGGTTGAAAGCGGACGGCATTTGATGATTGCCGAGGCGGGAGAGTTTGCGGCCGCGGTGGCGCGGCTGGCGCGGGATCGGGAGTTCGCCAACGCGGTTGGACGAGCGGGGCGCGAGCTGGTGCGGGCGCGGTATTCCTGGGACGCCAGCCGCGAGCGGTGGCGGGACGTGTTTGCCCGATGGATCGGACTCCCCGCGTCGAACCGCGCGAACGAGTGAGCGCGACGGCGATGGGGGGCGCGTCGCGCGCTTGCCCGCCCCTGGAATTGCGGGTACACTTGAAGGGGCATGTCACCAAAGGAGAGCGCCATGAGATCTGTTGGTTCGAAGCTGGGACGGCGGCAGTTTTTGAAGGTGGGGGCGGCCGCGGCTGTGGGACCGTTGATGTTGCCGGCGCGGGCGCGGGGTGCGGAGGCGGCGATGGACCGCATTCAGTTCGGTGCGATTGGGTGCGGCCGGATTGCGCGTGAGGCCGACATCCCCGGCGCGCTGAAGGCCGGCGCGGTCTGTGTGGCCGTATGCGACGTGGATTCGAAGCGGGCCGAATTGGGCAAGGCGTTTGTCGAGGAATGGTGCCGCAAGAACCAGCGGCCGGTGCCGGAGATCCGCGTGTACACCGATTACCGTGAGATGCTGCGCCAGCCCGGCCTGGATGCGGTCACCATCAGCACGCCTGATCACTGGCACGCGAAGCCGACCGTGGATGCGCTGGCGGCGGGCAAGCACGTCTATGTGCAGAAGCCGGCTGGCCGCATCTACCACGAGGGAGTCGCGATGGTGCAGGCGGCCGCGGCGCATCCGGAGTGCGTGGTGCAGTTCGGCACGCAACAGCGTTCGGACCGGCAGTTCCATGAGGCGGTCATGCTCGTCCGCAACGGTCGGATTGGGCGGATTCGCGAGATCGAGGTGGGGCTGCCCGTGGACCCGGCCGGTGGCAACCCGGAACCGATGCCGGTGCCGCCGAATCTCAACTACGACATGTGGATGGGGTGGACCGAGGAACGGCCGTACACGGAAGATCGCGTTCACCCCCAGAATGGCTTTTCGCGGCCCGGCTGGCTGCGGTGCGAGGAGTATTGCTGTGGCATGATCACGGGCTGGGGCGTGCATCACGTGGACATTGCGCACTGGGGCATGGACACGGAGCGCACCGGGCCGGTCGAGATCTGGGCCGAGGCCGAGTTTCCCCGGTCGGGGTTGTGGACGGTGCACGGGCCGTACCGCTGTGAGCTCAAGTATGCAAATGGCGTCACGGTTCGCATCTCGAACAAGTATCCGAACGGTATCCGGTTCATCGGCGAGGAGGGGTGGATTTTCGTGAGCCGCGGCTCGCAGAAGGCGACGGCCAGCGATCCGACGACCGGTACACGGCCGCTCAAGGCGCTCGATGCGAGCAACCCGAAGCTCTTGGAGCCGATCGGCTCGCCCAAGGTCGTGCTGGAGCGCAGCTCAAACCACTACGTGAACTGGCTCGAGGCGATTCGGCGGCGTCGCGCGCCGATCTGTCCGATGGAGATCGGCCATCGGTCGACCGCCGCCTGCAATCTCGCGCACATCGCGATGAAGCTGAAACGGCGGCTGCGGTTCGATCCGGCCGCGGAGCGGTTTGTGAACGACGACGAGGCCAACGGAATGTTGCGACTGCCGATGCGCCGACCCTACGAGGTGTAAGGCGGCACGTGGGCGGGCCGAATGGAAAGGAGCGGAGCATGGGCGCGAATCGGTGTGCGCCGAAGGGCGTGGTGGCGGGTGTCGCCGCCGGCGTTGCGGCGCTCGTGATCAACGGGTGCACGATGATCGGGGGCGGCGGAGCTCGGAGGGGAGGCGGCGAGTTCCGGATCCTCACGCTCGATCCTGGACACTTCCACGCGGCCTTGGTGCAGAAGACGATGCTGCCGGGCGTGTCGCCAACGGTGCATGTGTATGGGCCGGCGGGCGAGGAGATCGAGGCGCACCTGGCGCGGATCGAGTCGTTCAACCGACGGGCCGAGAATCCGACCGCTTGGCAGACGGTGGTGTATCGGGGTGACGACTATCTCGAGCGCATGATCCGCGAGCGCAAGGGGAATGTGGTCGTGATCTCCGGCAACAACCGGCGCAAGATCGAGTATCTCGAGGCGTGCGTGAACGCGGGGCTCCATGTGCTCGCCGACAAGCCCCTCGTGATTGACGCGGCCGGATTCGAGCGGCTGCGTCAGGTCTTCGAGAAGGCGGAGCGGCGCGGCGTGCTGCTCTACGACATCATGACCGAGCGGTACGAGATCACGACGGTCCTTCAGAAGGAATTTTCACTGATCCCGTCTGTCTTCGGACAGATCGTGCCTGGCACGCCGGAGCAGCCCGCCGTGACCAAGGAAAGCGTGCACCACTTCTCGAAGGTCGTGGCGGGTTCGCCGCTGGTGCGGCCGGCGTGGTTTTTCGACGTTACGCAGCAGGGCGAGGGGCTGGTGGACGTGACGACGCACCTGGTGGATCTCATCCAGTGGGAGTGCTTCCCGGACGTGATTCTCGACTGGCGCACGGACATCGAGATGATCTCGGCGCGCCGTTGGCCGACGGTGCTGACGCTTGAACAGTTTCAAAAGGTTACGAAGAAGGAGACCTGGCCGGACTACCTGCGCAAGGACGTGCGCGACGGCCGGCTGCACGTGTACAGCAACGGCGAACTGACGTATCGGCTGCGCGGCATTGTCGCGAAGGTCTCGGTGATTTGGAACTACGAAGCGCCGCCCGGCGCGGGGGACACTCACTACTCGATCCTGCGCGGCACGCGCGTGAACCTCGTGATTCGGCAGGGCCCAGAGCAGAGCTGGACGCCGACGCTCTACATCGAGCCGGTCGAGGGGGTGTCGGCGTCGGATGTGGACGCCGCGTTGAAGCTGGTGTTGCCGCAGGTTCAGGCCCGCTATCCCGGCGTGGGGCTCAAGCGCGTGCCGGCGGGGTGGGAGGTGCTCATCCCGGACTCGTACAAGGTAGGCCACGAGGCGCATTTCGCGCAGGTGGCGGAGAAGTACTTCCGATTCCTCCGCGACGGGCGAATGCCCGCCTGGGAGGTGCCGAACATGATCGCGAAGTACTACACGACCACGCGCGCGCTGGAAATGGCGAAAGCGGCGACGCCATAACCGCCCCTTCGCGGTTCAACACGCGATGGCTCGGCCGTCGAGGGCCCGGCAGAGCTCGGCCGCGGGCGCTCCAACGATTGGAGGACCGCCGAGGCGAACCGTCCAAGCCTTGGAAGACATGCTGGACCCGAACCGGTTCGGCGCGTCCACCGAGGCCCACCCGGCGCGCCGGTGAGCCTCGACTGCGGCCAGAGGGGGGGACGGTCGTTGAGCCGCGGCGTGGCTGGGGCTGGGGCGTCAAGAGTGGTTTCGACCACGACGGAGCGTTGGGGATGTCTCTGCGGCAGGGCGTGCCCGAGCGGTGTCACACTTGGCTGGGCTCCGCCCTCGAACGCTGCGCTGACCGCTCGTTGTCACCGCATGGTCGTTCTCACCGTGCGCGGTGACCGCGGCGGAACGACATTGGGGGGTGCGCGGCCCAGACGCGCCGAAGATGCGACGCGGTGATGGAGGCAGGGCGCACGAGCGGCGGCGGAAACGACGAGGTTACGCGGGGGCGGTGGCCAGACCGCCGAACAGCGGACGGATGTGCCGGTCGAGCAGGTTGGTTCGGACCCGCGCGGCGATGCGGTCCCGATGCGCGCGCAGGGCGTCGAGAAACTCGGCGCCGCGGCGAGCGGCCTCGGGATACGCAAGGTGCACGAACTGCCGCAGCGCGGGACGGTAGTCCGGTGAGGCGGGGGTATGCGCGACGACGGCGGCGAAGTGGGAGCCGGACCATCCGGCGATGTCGTCGGGAGTGGGCAGCTCGTCGCGGCGAAGGGAGACCACGGTGGCGTAGGGGGCGACCAGCTCGTCGAAACGGCGCCAGGCGGCGCCGTAAATCTCGCGCATGAGCGCCCAGGCGTCGCCGCCGGCCTGGGCCAATCCGACGGCCTCTTCCAGCCACGTCGTGCCCGCGGTCTTGACATGGAGCCCTGCTCCGGTGCGGGCGAGCACGGCGCGAATGTGAGGATACAGGCTGAACTTGTCGCTGCCGGAGTGAATGCTTACGCGGAGATTCGAGGGTAGGTCGGCTTCGGCGCGCACGATCCCAATGAGCGCGATGAACTGTTCCAAGGTTCGCTCGAAGAGCCGCGGATCACCGAGGTAGTCCACACCTTTGTGAAATTCGCCGGGAAACCGCGGCGCGATCGAATGGACCGGCACGCGGTGGTGCGCGAGCGCGAGCAGGAGGACCAGCCAATCCGCGAGGGTCTGCGGACGGTCGGTTTCATCCATGGACACTTCGAGTCGAACGAGGCGGTCGCCGATTCCTTCGCGGATGATCTGCCACGTGGCGGCGGCTTCGCGGACGGCGTCGAGGTAGACCTCGGCGGAACGGCGCAGCTCGGCGGCGGTGGGGGTCCAACCGCCGGTGAGGCCGGGCAGCGGCAGCGAACGTTGGGTCCACGGCTGCCAGACGGCGCGGAAGTCGTCGAGCGCGTCGGGCGGAGCGGGCCGGCCGATCGCGTCGGCGACGTCCACGGTGAACCAGTCGGAGGCCGCAAAGAACGCGGCGACGGTGGAGGGGCGGACGTGGTCGGCGTCGACGAAATAGGGAGCCGTCCAGCCCAGACGTTGGACGGCGGTGTCGGCCTCGCGACGGACATCCCCCGGTACCGAACCGATGAGATGGTGTTCGCGATGGGATTTGTTCCAGACGGGAAAGAGCGTGATGCCGTCACGTGCCGCGGCGATGAAGGCGGAGAGTTGCGCTTCGCCTTCGAGTCCGAACCGATCGCCGACGCCCAGCGAGTAGTCTGGGGTGAGCATGGTCATGGGGAGGTCTCCGTCGGAATGTTTGTTGGTGGGGGTGGGCAACCGGCGGGTGGGCTGCCGGCGACCGCGGGACGGGTGGGCGAGGGGGGAGTCGAACCCCCACGGATTGCTCCACAAGATCCTAAGTCTTGCGCGTCTGCCAGTTTCGCCACTCGCCCGTTGCTGTCCATTGTAAGCGGAGGTGGGCGGAGTGCGAATCGGTCGGGCGAGGCTTCTCGCAGCACTTCGAGCATGAGGTCGCGGCCGGGCAGCGTGGTGTGAAGGTGAAAGCGCAAGAAGGCACCGACGGCGTCGGAGAGGGGGTGGAGCAG
Organism: uncultured bacterium; assembly: GCA_938010045.1. Taxonomy (GTDB): domain Bacteria; phylum Verrucomicrobiota; class Kiritimatiellia; order PWTM01; family PWTM01; genus CAACVY01. The sequence continues at coordinate 81,745 of CALLFZ010000011.1, read as the reverse complement.
GCGGGGCGGCAGCGGAGCGGGGAGGTGGGTGGGGTGACCGGCGTGGCGCCAAGCGGAGAGCGCATCGAGGATAGCGCGGGGCAGAGGAATGGAGATGCCGCGTTGATCGGCGCGTTGGGCGCGGCATTGGCCGCAGAGGAGGCCGCCGGCGGCCGGGTTGAACGCGGCCTCGGACGGAAGCGGGTGGGTACGGCCGCATCCGGCGCAACGATCGAGCTTGGGGCCGAGGCCCTCGAGGTCGAGCACGCGCAATTCGAACCAGACGAGCGCGGTTTCGGGGCAGGGGGCGTCGCCGAGGGCGTCGAGCCACCGCGAGGTGAGGTCGTAGAGGCGCGGATGGGGAGCGCTGGGCGGCAGCGCGCGGAGCAGCAGTTCGGCGGCGGCGGAGGCGGCGGAGGCGGCGGCCCACCGCGTGCGCAGGGAGGGGCGGGGGCGTAGCAGACGGCATTCGCGGAGGAGGTGGATCGCGTCGCCCGCGCGTCGGTAGAAGACGAGGTCGCTGGTGGCGAACAGATCGCACTGACCGAGGTGAAAGCTTTTGGGGCGCAGCGCGCCGCGGATCAGCGTGACGATGCGGCCGTGCTCGCGGGTGAACCAATGGACGTAGCGCGAAGTGGTGCGCCACGGCGTGAAGCGCAACGGAATGCCGAGGTCGTGGACGAGTTCGCTCACGGAGTGCGAGCCGGTGTTCGGGCGAAGAGATCGAGTGTGAGCTTTGCGCGGCGGGCGGCGACCAGCGCGCGGTGGTTGCGCGCCAGCATCGCGCGGCGTCGCGCGGGGGTGTCGTCGCGGCCGCCGACGAGGTGGTCGCAGCCATGCGCAACGTACAGCGCGAGTTCGCGGCCCGCGTCGGTCCGATCGGCGGTCCGCCGGTAGGCGGCGGCGACGTTGATGAGAATATCGCCCGACCACGCGTTGCTCGATGGATCGGGCCGATAGGCTTGGCTGATCACGTCGGTGTTGTGCGGGCGGCCGAAGCAGCGGAGATGGGCGTCGGTGATGGCGGGGTCATCGAGCAGAATGACGGAGACCTCAGCCCAAGGTTTGCGCTTGCTCCGCTGCGCCGCGCGCGTCATCAGCCAGGCGGTCAGCGTCCGCAGGGCCGCGGTTCGAATCGGGAGGGGTTGGTGGTTCGTGATTCGGATGCGCGGCGGTTTCATAGGGCACACGGCCATGGTACATGCCGTTCAAGGTGAAGACAAAGGCGTCCTCGACGCGGCGAAGTTCGGCGAGGGTGAGCGGGCAGTCGTCGAGCTCGCCGTCGGCGAGGCGCTGGCGGACGATTTCACGCACGAGCCGTTCGATGCGGCTGGGCGAGGGGTTGGGCAGTGAGCGGGCGGCGGCTTCCACCGCGTCGGCGAGGCCGATGAGGGCGGTTTCGCGGCGGCGCGGGCGGGGGCCGGGATAGCGGTAGTCGCGCTCGTCCGGCGGCGTGGCCACGGGGTGGCCGAGGCGGACGGCCTGCTGGTGAGCATCCAGCGCGCGGTTGTAGAAGAAGGAGATCAGGGACTGTCCGTGATGCTGTTCGATGGCTTCGCGGACGGGGGCGGGCAGTCGGTGGTCGCGCGCGAGTTGTGCGCCTTCGCGGACATGGGAAAGGATGACGAGGGTGCTCATTTGGGGAGAGAGTTCGGCGTGCGGGTTGGCGCCGGGCGGTGTGTTTTCGACGAAGTAGCGGGGTTTCGCGAGCTTGCCGATATCGTGGTAGAGCGCACCAACGCGCGCAAGGAGCCCGTTGGCGCCGATCGCGTCGGCGGCGGCGCGCGCGAGCGTAGCGACCATGAGGCTGTGGTGGTAGGTGCCGGGGGCCTCGGTGGCCAGACGTTGCAGGAGCGGGTGGGAGGGATCGCTGAGCTCGAGAAGATGCATATCGGAGGTGAGCCCGAAGAGTGTTTCGAGTAGCGGCAGCACCAGCAACGTGATGGCGGAGGTGGCGAGGCCATTTGCGATGACGATGCCCAGTTGAGGCAGCGCGACGCGGAGAGGGTCGCGGACTTCGACCGCTTGTAGGGCCGTCACCACGGCGCCGGCCAGTCCAATCCAGAGACCAGCCCGGAAGATCAGGGATCGTTTGCGCGCGTGCCGCGCCGCGATCGAAGCGGCGCCGATCATCGCGACGGCGCGCACCAGGGTGGGGAGGGGGGTGGAGGCGAAGACGGGTACGGCCAGGGTGCTCCATGCGCCGACGGCCGCCGCGAACGGTCGGCCGATGAGCAGGACGCCGAGCAGCGAGCCGAGCGCGACGGGCAGGGCGTGATCACTGTGGGCACGGGGCAGGGCGCCGTGCATCACGAGCAGGACGCCGAATCGGGCGCCGAGCACCGTCAGGCCGCCGAGCAGGACAAACAAGGCGAGGTGGGACGGGTGACGCGCGGTGTCGGGATCCGTCACGACGAGCAGCAGGATGCCGGCGAACGCAGCGACCGCGAGCATGGCCGATCGCCCCACACGTTGCAGCCACTCGTCGGCGGGACGGATCCGCTCGCGCAGCCGTTGTTCGTGCGCGGCGAGACGCGCAACGGTTTGCTCGCTGGCGATCTCGCCGGCTTCGATGAGGGTGGTGCCCGCGCGAATGTAGGTCATCACGGGTTCCACGCGGGCGGCGGCTTCGCGCCGGCGCGCCTCGGTGAGGGTGGGGGAATACACAAGGTTGGGATGCAGCCACGGCAGCGCGAGCCGGCGGAGTGCGTCGGGCGGGGTTCGAAGGCCGGCGCGCGCCGCCAGTCGCGCAAATTCGTCGGCCGCCTGGGCTGGGGTTCGCACGCCGGCCAACTCGGCGACGCGCGCGGCGACGCCGCCGGTCTCGATCACGAACTGTTCGTGGCGGATCAGGTCCGCGAGGGGGCCATCGCGTTCCGCGGCGTCGGCGATGCCGTCGAACCAGACGGTCGTCAGTGCGTTGGTGAGCGCGTGAAGCGCGGGGGCGGGATTCGGGTCCGGGACGAGTGTGAGGGCTTCCTCGGGGCGGAGATCGAGGCCGAGGAGGGCGAGCGCGGCCGTGAGCTCGCGCAGCGCCTCCTCCGGCGGGGGCGACCGCTGGCGAAGGTTGGCGACGAGTCCGACGAGCCGTTCAAGCGCCCGCACGGCCGCCGCGAGAGGACCCGATTGAATGCTGAAGACGGGCAGCACGGCGTCGGCGGCGCGCTGTCGCGCGAGCTCCGTGCGGGCGAGATCCACGGCCTCGAAATCGGTCAGCGCGACCACGGAGACCGTCGCGCGCTGGCCAGCGACCAGCGGGGCGTGGACGGCTGGGGACAGGCCGAAGAGCAAGAGCGAGGAGAGGCCCCAGAGGGCGATGCCGGCCGTCCACCACCAACGGCGCCGGCCCCCGCCGCGCGCATCCGAGCCGCGGCGTTCCTCGGCCCGGCGGATACGGCGCTCCCGCCATCGAGCAGCCCAGCGGCTCATCGGCGGCGGCCCCGGCTTGGCCGCGAAGGCGGCAACGGACGGCGTTCGCGGCAGCGGCGGTACGCCTGGATGATGCGCTGCACGAGGTCGTGCCGGACGACGTCCGAGTCGTCGAGTTCGCAGATGGCGATGCCCGCCACGCCGTCGAGCGCCTCGCGGGCCTCGAGCAGGCCCGAGGTCTGGCCGGCGGGCAGATCGGTTTGGGTGAGGTCGCCGGTGATCACGCACTTCGAATCGAACCCGAGGCGCGTGAGAAACATGAACATCTGTTCCGGCGTGGTGTTTTGGGCCTCGTCGAGAATGATGAAGGCATGGTTGAGCGTGCGGCCGCGCATAAACGCCAGCGGCGCGACCTCGATCACGCCGCGCGCGGTGGCCCGTTCGATTTCCTCCGCGGGCATCATGTCATACAGAGCGTCGCGCAGCGGCCGCAGGTACGGGAGAATTTTTTGTTCGATATCGCCGGGCAGAAATCCGAGTGCCTCGCCGGCCTCCACGGCCGGTCGGGTGAGGATGATCCGGCCGACATCCCCGCGCAGCAGCGTGGAGACGGCCATGGCCATGGCCAGGTAGGTCTTGCCGGTGCCCGCCGGCCCGATGCCAAGGGTACAGTCGAATTGGGCGATGGCTTCGACGTAGCGCAGTTGCCCGAACGTACGGGGCCAGACCGGAGGCATCCCGGAAGCGACGGAAATCCGGGTGGCGAGCAAGCGCTCGAGGTCGCGTTCTCGCCCGTTCAACATCGCTCGCAGGGCATACAGAACGCCCTGTTCGCGGGGGAGGATGCCACGGCTGCGGGCCGAGCGGAGCAGGCGGAACAGGCGCTCGGCCGCCTCGACCGGCTCGCGGGGGCCTTCGATTTTGAGCCATGTGTCCCGCGCCGTGAGTCGGATGCCGAGGGATTCGGCGATCCGATCAAGCCACTGACCGCCGGGACCCGTGAGGTCGCCGGCCTCGCGGGCGCTGTCGAAGACGATCGTCAGCTCGGTCCGGTCCATCGGTTTTGAGTGTGGTGATTTCATCGGGTTGGGTCAATGCCCGCACCGGCGACGTCGGAGGCCGGGTTCGACGGCAGTGCACGCGGGGGCTGCTTCACGGCGAGGGGGCGCCGGCGGGAGGCTCGCGGTCCATGATCGATTCCCACGAAGATTGGCGAAGCGGGCCGCCGTGCGCTATAGTGGACGGCAGAACGCCGTTTGTGTTCGACGGCGCGGAGGAGAGTATGAGAGCAAAAAGGTGGCTGCTGGCCTCGATGGCGGCGGTGTGTCTGATGGCATCTACGGCCCCCGCGCAGACGCAGCGGGGCGGCATCATGGGGTTCATTGCCGGGTGCTGTTTCGGCGTGCGGGCGGCCGGCGCCTACAACGACGGCAAGGAGATCCACTGGCGCGAGTGGGTGATGCTGATTCCGTACGTGAACATTGTGTTCGCGATTTGGAACGGCGTGGACGGCGCGAACGGCGTGACGACCTCGGAGCTGGCCAAGCGCTACGGGGCGTCGTACTACTGAGGGGATCGAAATGAGACGGATTGGGGCGCTTGTGGTGGCGGTCGTGCTGTTGGCGTCGTGGACGGTCCCAGTCCCGGCGGCGCAGACGCAGCGGGGCGGCATCATGGGGTTCATTGCCGGGTGCTGTTTCGGCGTGCGGACGGCCGGCGCGTACAACGACGGCAAGGAGATCCACTGGCGCGAGTGGGTGATGCTCGTGCCGCTCGTCAATATCGTGGTGTCTGTCTGGAACGGTATTGACGGGATGAACGGATGGACGACGCGCGATTTCGCCGCGCAGTACGGCGGCGCGTATTACTGAGCGCATGGTGGGCTGCCGCGTTCGCGGCGGCCGGCGCGACCGGGGGGGCGACCCGCGAAGCGGCGGTGAGCCTCGAGTTGGCGCGGCAGTTATTCGAGGATGGCTGCCCAAGCGCGGCGGCGCGCGAATGTCGGCGTGTGCTCTCCGCCCAGCCCGACGACCCGGAGGCGGTGGCGCTGCTTCGGACGATCGAGGCCTCGAGGGACTCTAAGAACGCTGGTCCCCCGTCAACCGCGGGACGGATCACCGCCGCGATGGTTGGAATCTACCGTCGTGGGATCGGTCCTGCGATCGGAGCGCGTTGTTCTCTGACCCCAAGCTGTTCGGAGTATTTTCGCCAGGCCGGCCGTCGGCATGGTTGGCTGGCCTTTCCGATGCTCGCGGACCGGCTGGTCCGGGAGCCGGGAGTCGTGGCGGCGGCGGAGGTGCGGGTGGCGGACCGGATCGCCGATCCGCTGGAGGATCACGATGCGTGGCTGGCCCGGCGGCGGCGTTAAGCGGCTCTGGGCCCGAATCGCTGTACTGGTCCTGGTCGGGATCTCGGTTCCAGGGGGTGCGGAGGAGGCTGGCCCGGCCCGGTTGGCGGCGGACTTGGCGGCGATCGGGGACCACGAGGGGGCGGCGATCGAGTATCGGCGGCTGGCACTAGGGGGCGAGCCCGCCGGCGAACGAGCCGTGTGGCTGTGGGCGGCGGCCCGAGAGCACTGGCGGGCGGGCCAGCCGCTGGTGGCGTCGCGCGCGCTGGACCGCGCGGAGGCGCTGGGGGTGGATCCCTTGCCTTTGCGGCTCCTGCGCGCCGAGACAGCGCATCATGCGGGGGACGTTGGGGCGGCGGAATTTTATTGGAGATCCCTGGCCGACGACTCCACCTCTCCGGCCGAGGCGCGCGCGGTAGCGGCCCGGCGCGCCGCGGCGCTGTGTGTTCGAGACGGTCGTTTTGACGATGCGGCGCGTGCGCTCGCGGCCTCGCCGCTGGACGAATCGGTGCATCTGCGGCGCATCGAAACTGCCGCGGCGAAGCCCCGCCGGAATCCGATGATCGGCGGGCTGCTTGGGTTGGTGCCCGGGTTGGGGTACATCTACAGCGGTGAGTATGCCAACGGCGCTCGCTCGCTCATTTTGAACGGCGTGTTTCTCGGGCTGATGAGTTGGGCGATCGACCGCGAGCAGTGGGCAGCGGCCGGTGCGATCGGGTTTCTGGAGATCACATGGTACACGGGTAGCATTTACGGCGGCATCGACGCCGCGCACCGGTGGAATCGGAGGCGTCTTGGGGAGACGGCCGGCGAGCTCGAGCGTGAGGCGCAGTGGGACGTGGACGAGCGGGTGTTGCCGGTTCTACGGCTGAGGTTTGAGCTGTAGCGGAACGGTTGAACCGGCAGCGAGGGGCGGCGATGGAGCGTTGGATCGGTGGGTTGGGCCTCGGCGTCTGGATCGCGATCGCCTGGCTGTGTTCGAGCGACCGGCGTTCGGTGCGATGGCGCCCGGTGGTCTGGGGCCTCGCGCTGCAGTTGCTGTTGGCGATCGCGATTCTCCGCACGGGCCTGGGCCGCGCGGTCTTCGATGGGTTGAACCACGCGGTTGGCGCGGTGCTCGACTGCCAGTACGAGGGAGCGCGCTTCGTGTTCAGCACGCTCGCGATTCCGCCCGGGCAGCCCGGCAGCGAAGGGTTTTTCTTCGCGTTTCAGGTGCTGACCACCATCGTGTTTTTCTCCGCGCTGATCGCCATCCTGTATCACGCGGGCGTCGTGCAAGCGGTCGTGGGGGCGTTCGCGCGGCTGATGGTCTACACGCTGCGCACCAGCGGTGCCGAGACCCTCTGCGCGGCGGCGAACGTCTTCGTGGGCATGACCGAGGCGCCGCTGCTGGTGCGGCCGTACGTGGCCGACATGACGCGGTCGGAGTTGTTCTGCGTGATGGTGTCCGGCATGGCGACCGTGGCCGGAGGCGTGCTGGCGGCTTATGTCGCGATGCTCAAGGCCCACGTGCCGGACATTGCGGGGCACCTCCTGGCCGCCTCAGTGATGTCCGCGCCCGCGGCGCTCGCGATCGCGAAACTGATGGTGCCCGAGACCGGAGCGCCGCGGACGTCGGGCAAAACGCCGCCGATGGTGGTGGAGCCGGCGGCGAATCTGTTCGACGCGGCGGCACGGGGCGCCCTGGCCGGCATGAAGCTGGCGGCGAACGTGGGGGCGGTTTTGGTGGCCTTTCTGTCGTTGTTGGCCCTGGTCAATCTTCTGCTCGGGCGGGTCGGGACGTGGATGGGTATCGAGGATCTGCGTCTGGAGCGGCTGTTCGGGTGGCTGTTCGCGGCACCCGCATGGCTGATGGGAGTGCCGGCGCACGATTGTGCGGTGGTCGGACGGCTCATCGGCGAAAAGACGGCCGTCAATGAGTTTGTCGCCTACTCGAATCTTGCGCGGCTGCTGGTGGAACAGCCGGCGGCGCTCTCGCGCCGCGCGGTGGTGGTGGCGACGTATGCGTTGTGCGGTTTTTCGAACTTCCTCTCGATCGGGATTCTGATTGGGGGACTCGGCGGCATGGCGCCGGAGCGACGCGCGGAGATCGCCTCGCTGGGGCTGCGGGCGGTGCTGGCCGGCTCGCTGGCCTGTTTTCTGACTGCCAGCATCGCGGGCCTTCTCCTCTGAGGGCGGCCGCTCGCGAAGCCGGGTGGCGCCGTGCCGCATCGTGTGCGCCGCCGGCGGGTGGGGTATACTGCGCCGTATGATTTCGCGCGACGAGTTGTTGCAGCGGCTGGCCTCGGGCGTCGTGGTGTTCGACGGCGCCATGGGGACGGAGATCTACAAACGGCATGTGTTCGTCAATACCTCATACGACGGGCTCTGTCTGACGGCGCCGGACCTCATCCGCGAGATCCACCGGGCCTATGCGGATGCTGGTGCGGATGTGCTCACGACGAACTCGTTTGGCGCTAACGCGAACAAGCTGGCGTCGTACGGGTTGGCGGAGAAGATGCGCGAGATCAACGCGGCGGCCGTGCGGCTGGCGCGCGAGGCGGCGGGCGACGCGCGGTGGGTGGCGGGGTCGGTGGGGCCGTTGGGCGAGCTGCCGTTCGGACGGGAGGCGACGGAGGAAGAGCGCACGGAGATGGTCGCGGACCATGCGGCGGCGCTCGCGGAGGCCGGCGCGGACTTCATTCTGTTCGAAACGCACGGCACGAGGCTCGACGTGGAGCGGGCGGTGCGGGCGATGGCCGGCCGGCCGGACTTCACCTATGTGCTCAGCATGACGGTGGACCGCAACGGCGAGACGAGCCGGGGCGAATCGCTCGCGTCGCTGCTGGCGGTCATTGGGGGCGCCGCGTCGCCGCCGGCCGCGATCGGTCTCAACTGCGGGCAAGGGCCGGACGCGATGCTCTCGGCACTCGAGATGCTGATGCCGCTCACGACGCTGCCGGTCATTGTGCAGCCCAACGCCGGCACACCGAAGCCGGTCGAAGGGCGCCTCATTTACATGACGAGCCCCGAGTACTTGGCGACCTATGCGCAGCGCTACATCCAGCTCGGCGCGCGCGGGGTCGGCGGCTGCTGCGGCACGACACCTGAGCACATCCGTGAGCTGGCGCGAACGCTGCGGCCGGTCGCGCGCGTGCATGCGGCTGATCAAGCGCCTACGATCGCGGCCGCGATCGAGTTGGCATCCCGCCCGCCGACGGCCGGGAAGACGCGGCTTGCGGACCGGCTCGTGTCCGGCGCGTGGATCCGGTGCGTCGAGATTTCGCCGCCGCGCGGGTGGAACCTTGACGCGACGCTTGCGGCGGCCCGCCAGTGCCGAGAGGCGGGGGTGGACGCGATCAACGTGCCCGATGGCCCGCGGGCGAGCGCGCGGCTCTCGCCGTTCTATACCGCGTTGGCGATTCAGCGGGAGGCCGGCATCGAGGCGATCCTGCACTTTTGCAGCCGCGACAAGAGCCTGCTCGCGATGCAGGCCGACCTGCTCGGATGCGCGGCGGCGGGCATCCGGAACATTCTCTTCATCACTGGCGATCCTCCAAAGCTGGGCGACTTTCCATTTTCCAGCGCGGTGTTTGACGCCGACTCGATCGGCATGGTGAAGATCCAGGATCACATGAACCGCGGAGTGGACATTGGCGGTCGGCGGCTCGACCCGCCGACGCGGGCGCTGATCGGGGTGGGGGCGGATCCGAACGCGATTGACATGGCGCGCGAGCTGCGGCGGCTACGCGAAAAGGTCGCGGCTGGCGCCGAGTTTGTGATCACGCAGCCGGTGTTCGCGGTCGAGCCGCTCCAACGGTTTCTCGATGCGATCGCCGATCTTCAGGTGCCCGTGATTGCGGGCGTCTGGCCCCTCGCGAGTCTCCGGAACGCGGAATTCATGCGCAACGAGGTGCCCGGCGTGGTCGTGCCGGACGAGGTGATGCGAAGGATGGCCGCGGCGCCGGACCGGGACAGTCAGCGGCGTGAGGGGATCGCCATCGCCCGGGAAACGGTCGCGCGCATTCGCGGACTCGTGCGCGGTGTGCAGGTGAGCGCGCCGTTCGGCCAGGTCGCGACGGCGCTCGCCGTGCTCGCGGATTAGGCCACGCGCGACGCGACGACGCCCGCGACCGTCTTAGGGCGCGGGCCGCGGCGCACCGGGGTCCGATACCATGGGCACGAAGCGAACCGGAAGTTCATCTTCCAGCACGAGCTCCCGACCGGCTTTGCGGAGCGTCTTCAGCGTTTGCGCGAAGCCCGAAAGCCCCACGGGAATCACAAGCCGGCCGCCGTCGCGTAGCTGCTCGATCAGCGTCGGCGGAACTTCGGGCGGTGCGCACGTGACGATGATCGCATCGAACGGAGCCTCATCCGGCCATCCGTGGTAGCCGTCGCCGCACTTGACCTGCACATGGTTGAAACCGGCCGCGTGCAACGCGCGCCGCGCGTGCTCGGCCAGCTCGGGCACGATTTCGATCGTGTACACGCGCGCACCCAGCGCGGCGAGGACGGCGGCCTGGTAACCGGAGCCGGTCCCGACTTCGAGCACCTTGGCGCCGGGCCCGACGCGGAGGCGGTCGGTCATGTACGCGACGATGTAGGGCTGGGAGATGGTCTGGCCGTGGCCGATCGGATTGGGGTGATCGCCGTAGGCGCTGCGGTCACGGAACGGAGGGGGGATGAACTCATGGCGGGGAACGCGCGACATTGCGTCGAGCACCGCTTCGTTGGTTACGCCATACGCGCGGATAAGCCGCACCATCGCCGCGCGCGCCGCTGCCCACTCGTCGCCGCGCGCATTGGCCTCCGGACCCTCGCGGGGATCAGCGCATGCGCCGGTCACGGCCACCGCTCCCATGCACACCGTCCGGTTCAACCAGCCCATACTTGAAACTTGCACTGGCTGGGCCCAATCTGCAAGCGCCAGCGCGCGCTTCGTCTCCTACGTTCGCCACCGCCATTCCACCGAGGCGAAGAGCCGGCGGGTGGGCGCCGACCCGCCATCGGTGCACCGGACGAATGTGCCGGACCAGCACCTCACCGGACCGGCCAGCTTGGCGAGGATCTGGAGGAGTGGTGCCCACCAGTGATCATATCCACGTCATGCCCACGATCGCCGTCGCGGCGCAGCTCGATCCGCCGAGGGGCTGGTCGCGGGCGTCCAGCGAACCAGAGGCGACGTCGTGGGGCGGTTCCTTCGGGCCGGACGCGGAGAGCGCCCGCGACCCGGCCGCGGCGGTGATCGAGCAATACGCTGATCGCTGGCCGCCGATCACGTCGGCGACCAGGGGACCGGCCTCCGGGTGGGCGGCCTGACGCGCCGGGGCCGGCGCAACGAAGGATGAGGGCGTCGAACGCACTGCGCGAGGGTGCTGCCCGCGGAGCGTCACCGCTCGATCGTCCACTGCACGCGGGCGGGTTCTCCCGGGCCGCACAGTGCATTCTGCACCGCGTACACGAGGCGGGCCGGCGAGTTGGTGGGTGCCGCGATCCGGACCAACACGGAGCGGCCGGCCGGAACCGAAATGGTCGCCGGGCCGGTGCCTTCGAGACGGACCAATTCCAACGGCACGTCCGAGACGTTCCGGAGCTCGGCGACGACCCGCTTCGAGTCCCGCAGGTGAGGAGGATCGAGTTGCAGACAGGCGGCGACGAACGGTTCGAGCCATTCGCGGCGGCCGGCGAGAAGGTTTCCGCTCCAGATGAGGGTGCGGCCTTGGAACAGGGCCTCGCGCAGAGCCGGCACGGTGCGCTCGCGGGCCAACACGAGCGTGAGCGTGCGATGGTTCGCGTGGTGCTCCGTCGGCGGAGGGATCGGCCGGTGATAGTCAGAATTCCCCAGCCACGTCAGTTTTGTTGTCATCGCCCAGGGCCACACATTCGTGTAGGGGGTGTCGTCGTTCCACAGCTCGATGCCGTGCAGCCAGTTCGAGGCGATCATTTGCTCCTGGTGCGGACGGACGATCGGCTGGTCGGGTGCGATGCGCCAGCCCGGATGGTTCCAGAACACGAACGCACCCTGCTGGTGGGCGAGGCGCACCGACTCAACCACATCGTCGTGGGCGATGTCGAGGATGTTCGTGAGGAAGATGGCATTGTAGTGGCCGATGTCGGGCGACTTCGTGATTTCAGCGCCGCGGATCAACAGGAGGCCGTGCTCACGGGCGACACCCGCGGCCAGCTCATATGGGCGGGAGAGGTTGCTCGGGATATCGTTGGTCTTCGGCTGGTATTCGATGTGGTCGGTGAGCGCGATGGCGTCGAGGCCGTCACGCCAGGCCTCGATCACGCGGACCGGCGGCCACACTTCGCCATCGGAGAACACGGTGTGGAGGTGGAGATCGCATTTGAGTGTGACGAGATCGGGCAGATTCGGCAGGCGGATCTCGGTGCGCACAACGGGCGGGGCGGCCAGCAGCGGCAGGGACGCGAGTGGAAGCAGCCACAACCAGCTTCGGTGCATGGAGGTACTCCTTGGTGGTGACGTCTGAACGGGATGATGGCATGACGCAACGTGGCTTGTCCACCGTACGCGATGGCCGTCGCACACGGATCGCAGAGCGAAGGCCCTTGGAGACGGTGGGGTGGCGATGACGGCGGTGGGTCCTCGGCGGGGGGAGGGCGAACCAAGGTCCGATCTCGTTCAGGGCGAGGAGTGCGAGGCGCCGAAGCGGTCCGCCGCCGCACTCGCAGGTACGTAGGCGCAGGCGGGATCCTCGCCGAGCGGGTCGCCGGTCGCGGCGAAGGCGCGGGATCTGGAGCCGCCGCAGACCGCACGGTATTCGCAACGTCCGCACCGACCACGCAATTGGGACGGATCGCGGAGCGCGCGGAAGAGGGCGCTCTCTCGATACAGTTCGGCCAGCGGGGCGTTCCGCACGTTGCCCACGGGCAGTGGGAGGAAGCCGCTCGGGCAGACGTGGCCGCGATGGTCCACGAAACAGAACCCGCTGCCGGCGTTCACGGGGCGGCTCGCATGGCCGACCCCGTGGCGGCGGCCGCCGGCTTCGACATTACGGGCCGGACCGTGTTGCGCAAGGAAGCGGCGGTAGTGGGGCGCCTCGACAAATCGGATCACGAACCGTGCGCGCCGATCGATCTCCGCCAGCTCCTCAAAGATCTGCTCGATCTCTTCCGGCGTACAGGCGGTCAGCTCGGCGCCGCGTCCGACCGGAACGAGCAGAAAGAGTTCCCAGAACACGATGCCCAGCCGTTCGACCAAATCGGCGAGCGGCCGCAGTTCGCGCCGGTTTTCAGCGCACACGAGCGTGTTGATCTGCAGCGGCACGCCGGTCTCGCGGATCCATTCGGCGGCGCCCAGGGCGATGTCGAAGCAGCCGGGCACGCCGCGGATGTGATCGTGGATCTCGGGACGGCTGCCGTCCAGACTGAGCGCGATCTGCGCGACGCCCGCGTCGGCCAGCGAACGGATACGTTCACGGGTGAGGCGCGGAGTTTCGGCGGGGATCGTCGCCATGCGCAGTCCCCGTCCGGCGCCGTGCGCGATCAGGTCCTCGAGATCGTCGCGCTGAAGGGGATCGCCGCCGGTCAGCACGACGATCGGGATCCCCATGGCCGCGGCGTCGTCGAGTAGCCGGCGGCCCTCATCGGTGGTGAGTTCCGCCGCATCGCGGCGGTCTTCGGCCGAAGCTCGGCAGTGCCGGCACACCAGCGCGCATGCCCGCGTGATCTCCCAGATCAACACGAACGGAGCGAGGTCGAAGTTGGGCATCACCGGTGGAGATGCGCGCGCGAGGGACGATCGGTTCATTGTAACAATCTACCACCACGGCGAGCGCGCTTCATCTTGAGGTGGCCGCGCGACACGCGGGCGGACGCCGACCCGACGACCGAGCCGTGCCGATCGCTCAGCCGGGACCGCCGAGGATCGCGGTGGCTGCGGCCGCGCCGCTGCGAATGCAGTCCGGCACGCCGACACCGCGATAGGCTCCGCCCGCCAGGCGTAGGCCTGGGAGCGCGGCCGCCAGCGCCTCGATCCGCTGAACACGTTCGAAGTGGCCGACGTCGTATTGCGGATTGCCGGCCCGCCAGCGAGAGATCCACACGCGCAGCGGTTCGGCCCGAAGAGCGAGCCAGCGGCCGAGTTCGCGGCGTACCCGGGCGACGAGCTCCGAGTCGGGCAGCTCCGCGATCGCTTCGCGGCCGTGACCGCCGGTGAACGCACGGACCAGGTGGTGACCGGGTGGCGCGCGGCCGTCGAACTTGGCCGACGACCAGGTCACCGCGAGAAGGTCGCAAGGCTCCGACGCGGGCACAACGAAGCCAAATCCGCCGCGCGCACCGCGCAGGGCGGCATCGGAGTACGCCAGATTCACGACCGCAGAGGAGACGCTGCGCAGCGCGCGCAGTTCGCGGGCAAGCTGCGGCGAGATTGTCTCGAGCAGCGTGGCGGCGGCGGCGGGCGGCGTGGCGAGGATCAGACCGTCGCACTCGAACGGCGGCGCGCCCCGCACATGGATGCGCCAAGTTCGAGGCGCGCGGAGCTCGAGCGCGGCGACGGGCGAGTTCGGGCGGAGTCGTCCGGGGCCGATGCTGCGCACGAGGGCCTCGGCGAGCCGCTCCATACCGCCGCGCAGGGTCGTGAAGATCGAACCGGTCGCGTGGCGGCTACGGCGCGCAGCGCGTATGCCGCGCACGAGACTGCCGTATCTCTGCTCCAGGTCCACCAACAAGGGAAACGTGGCGCGAACGCTCATTCTCTCGGGTTCGGCGACATAAATCGCGCCCATGAGCGGGCCGGCGAGCCGCTCGAGCGCCTCACGGCCGAGGCGGCGGCGAACGAACGCGGCGAGACTCTCGTCGCAGGAATCGCGGCGCGGCGGGATGAGCGGCTCCAGCGCCAGGCGAAGCTTCCCCCATGGCGACAACAGGGGCGTGAGCAGAAACGGGAGCACCCGGGTGGGTACGGCGAGACGAACACCGGCGGGATAGCGGCGCAAACGGCCGCGCCACAATACCCGAGTGTGGTAGGTCGCGTCGTTCGAGGGCAGGAGGTCCTCGCCCAGGCCGAGCTCACGGCACAGATCGGCGGCGTCGGTCTTTTGTGAGAAAAACGAGTCGGGACCGCCCTCGACCACGAAGCCGTCCTCGCGCCAGGTGAGCAACTTGCCGCCCCAGCGTGCATCCTGTTCGAACACGATCGGCTGGATCTCGAGGCCACGGCCCCCCGAGAGGCGCAGGAGCCGATACGCGGCGGACAACCCTGTGATGCCGCCGCCAATGATCGCGATTCGGGTCATCCGTCGGGGCTGAGCGATCTCATGACCGCGATGGGCGCGGTGTGAGTCCAACCATGGCTACTCCAGCCGTAGCCGACGGGCGAAGCGCGGTCAAGGGGCGTGGGCGTGACAGCCGAGCACGGTACGGGTGCGCCATTGCGAGCCCCGCAGGTTTCGGCGATAGTTGGCGTATGGTCGCACGACCTATCGCGTGGACGATTGCGGGAACCGACCCTTCGGGCGGCGCGGGCATTCCGGCGGATCTGAAGGTGTTTCATTCGCTCGGAGTGTACGGCGGATCGGTGATTACGGCGATAGTGGTGCAGAACACGCTCGGAGTGAAATCGGTCCGGCCGCTGGAGGGCGCGTTGGTTGAGGCTCAAATCGAGTGTTTGACGGAGGATCTGCCCCCGCGCGCCATCAAGGTCGGGATGCTGGCGACGGCGGAGATTGTCCGCGTGGTGGCGGAGCGACTGGAGGGCATCGGTGCGCCGGTGGTGGTGGACCCGGTGCTGGCCTCTTCGGGCGGTGCGACGCTGTTGGACGGGGATGGACGGCAGGAATTGATCCGCCGGTTGCTGCCGCGCACAACGTTGCTCACACCGAACCTTGGCGAGGCGGCGAGGTTGCTCGGCCGGGAGGCGATGGAGGCGGGTGAGATGCCGGAGGCGGCGGAGGCGCTCCTGGAGCTCGGGCCGGAGGCGGTTCTCTTGAAGGGAGGGCATGCGAACGGAGACGAGTGCCGCGATTTTTTCGCAACTCGGTCGGGTGTTCGTCGGTGGTTGGTGAGTCCGAGACAGAGGGTGACGCACACGCATGGAACTGGCTGCACGCTGTCCTCGGCGATCGCGTCTTTTCTGGCGCACGGTCGGCCCCTGGGGCCGGCGGTCTCGCTGGGCAAGGCCTATGTGAACCAGGGCCTGCGGCTGGGCGGCGGCATTGGCCGCGGCCGGGGGCCGTTGGCACATTTGGGCTGGCCCGGCGAGACCAGCGACATGCCCGCCGAGATGCCGTGGATTCCGGCGGACGGCTCGGCGCGGGCGTGCGGCATGGAGGAACGAACGCGCGGATGAAGCCCACGTGGAATCAACCGCTCCGCTTGCGGCCCGTCTATCAGAGCTACATTTGGGGTGGCGACCGCATCATTCACAAGTACCATCGCGATCTTCCGCCGGGCATCTATGCGGAGTCGTGGGAGGTATCCGACCGTCCGGAGGGCATGAGCGTGGTCGAGGGTGGGCCGTTCGCCGGCCGCTCGTTGAAAGATCTTGTTGAGGCGGATTCGATGGCGTTGCTCGGGCGGCCTGCGCTGGAGGGCCGGTTCCCATTGCTGGTCAAGCTGATTGACGCGCGCGAGCGACTGAGCGTGCAGGTGCATCCGGACGATGCGGCGGCGGCGCGGTGGGGCGGGGAGCCGAAGACTGAGGCCTGGTATGTGCTCGAGGCGTCGCCCGGCGCGACGCTGTACGCGGGCTGGCGACCGGGGACCGACCGGGCGGCGGTTGAGGAGGCAATCCGCACCGGGCGGATCGAAGACCTGCTGAACGTCGTGCCGGTGCGTGCGGGCGATGCGCTGTGGATTCCGGGCGGACGGGTGCACGCGCTCGGAGCCGGCATCCTTTTGCTCGAGGTCCAGCAGAATTCGAACACGACGTACCGTCTGTATGACTGGGGACGCGTGGGCCACGACGGCCGGCCGCGGGAGACCCATGTCGTCCAGGCGTTGCGCGCCATCCGTTGGCATGATGCCGCCTCGCCAGTGTGCGCGCCGACGCCGCTTGAGGGGCCGGCCGGCTTGCAGGGTGCGCGGCTGGTGGAGTGCCCGTATTTTCGCGTCGAGCGATGGCGGATCATGTCGCCCGCGCCCGAGCCGGCCGAGGCGTCGCCACGCGCGCGCATTCTGTTCGTCGAATGCGGCGCCGTGGATTTCGTGGGCCACTTCGGGGTGATGGAAATAGCGGCCGGCGCATCGGTTCTGTGCCCCGCGGCGCTGACGGATTTGATCATCCGGCCGCGCCCGGCCGCGACGTTGGTGCGGATTGTCGTCGCGTGAGGAGGAGACCGCCCCAGCACCGACGATCGCGTTCTCGCCTGCGGAGCGAATTGGAACGATGCCGGCGCCAGTTTCATCGGCCGGACCGCATTGAACGGGATCCCATCGCGGAGGTCCGACGCTGGGCCGATCCGGCCGATCGAGAAGTCGCGGGACTCTTGGCGGCAGCGCTGGCGTACGGATCGCTGGCCCAGATTCGGCGCTCGGTGCACAACGCGATGGAACGGTTGGGCATCCCTCCCGCCGCCGCCCTCGCCGCCGCTTCTTCGCGACGTGAGCTGCGGCGCCGTTTCGCCGGCTTTCGTCACCGATGGACCACTGGCGACGATGTGGCCGACCTGCTCTGGGCCGTACGGGTCTGCCGCCGACGGTGGGGCAGCCTCGAGGCGGCGATGTGCGATCACGGGAGGCCGGGGGGCGGATTGCGCGACTGCCTGACTCGGTTGGTGGACCGTCTCACCCGTGCCGGCGGAACTCGTTTGCGCCTGCTGCCGGATCCGCGGCTCGGTTCAGCCTGCAAGCGTCTATTGTTGTTTTTGCGCTGGATGGTGCGTCGAGACGCGGTGGACCCCGGCGGGTGGTCGCGGCTTTCGCCGCGCGAGCTACTGCTGCCGCTGGACGTTCACACCTTCCGCGCCGCGCGGCGGCTCGGCCTTACGCGGCGCCAAGGACCAAGTTGGCGCGCCGCGGAAGAGATTACGAAGCGATTTGCGGAATTGTGCCCGGATGACCCGGTCCGCTATGACTTTGCGCTCGCGCACGCCGGCGCGGTGCGCCGTCGTGCGCGTTACAGCGAGAGGCGAAGCGCGGCGCCGAGGTAGAGCGTATCGGCGTCAATCTCCGAGTCTTCGCCCTTGAGATCCGCCGTGTCGTTGAAACGGTACTGAACCGAAATGTCGAGGTGGAGGCCGCTCAGCAGCTCGATGTCCACACCAGCGCGCAGGCTGTAAAAGGGATCGTTTTGGACGTCGCCGTCCACCATCGTCAGCCCGATGCCGGCGCCGACGTAGACGCCCTTGCCGAGAAGGACGTAGAGCTGGCCACAGTAGGCATCGTCGCCAAATCGCTCCGGCATCATTTCGAGATCGAGGCCGAGCCCGGCCATCGGATTCCGGAGCTGTAGGGTGGCGAGATAGGAGAAGCCGTTCTCGTCTACGTTCTTCACGTCAATGTCATCGAGTGCGACCCAGTAGGTTGAGCCGGCTCCAATGCGGAATTCGGCGGACGACTCGGCTCTGAGCACGGGGGCCGCGGCAAGGAGTGCTGCGACGAACCAGACGACAGGTCGAATGTGCATGGTCTGTTCTCCTCTGTTCCAGGAACGGTACGCGTGTGGGCGCGGAGGTCAACCCTCTCGCGGCCTGCGGCCGCCGGAAGTGGCGCGGGAGGTGCCGCGCCCACCGTCTCCACCATGTGCCGGTCGCCGAGAGGGAAGCGATGGAGGGGAGCCGGTAGGGACCGATGGCGAGGCGGCATCTCCTCAACGCGTCACGTCGCGGTTTCAGGGCCGCGGCCGCAACTCGCATTCAGCGAACGAACGAGTTCGGCGGGGTCGAAGATCGGCGGACGGCATGTACCTCGATCACAGACCCAGACCGCGGCGCGTTCGCCGGGCGCGGCGAACCGTGTCCACGAAGCGGAGTCGAAGAGAGGGTGGCTGCCGCGAGCGGGGGTCATCAGAACCGGGACGAATGGGCCGGCGGACGCGCGGGCAGCCTTGAGGAGAGCAGCGGTTTCGGCCGCGCTCGCTGCTCCGGACACCACCAGGCGCCGCGCCAATGGGCGGCTCATGGCTGCCATCAGGGTGGCCGGATACGCGGCGGGATGGGCGCGTACCCGAGGCGCGATAGCGGCGAGTAGCTCGTCAAGCCGGTCGAGCCATGCTCGGTCGTCCGTGATCAGCCACAGGCGGAGCAGATTGCCGGCGGCGAGAGCGGTGGCGGAGGGGAGTGTGTGCTCATCGGCATCGTCCGGATCCACCGGTGGGCCGTCGTTCGCGTCGGAACGGCGGTAGAGACGGTTGTCCGGGCTCCACAGATGACGGTCGAACGCGTTCTGAATCGCGAGGGCTTCGCGGAGCCAGACCGTGTCGAAGTCGAGCTCGAAGAGGTCGAGCAGCGCGCGGACGACGGCGGCGTAGTCCTCGCCGAAGCCTGGCACAAGGCGAGTGTCGTCCTGGACGCATCGATGGAGACGGCCATCAGAAGGGTCCCAGAGCTGGGCCAGAATCCAGCGCGCCGCCCGGCGTGCGGCATCGGCCGCGGCGGGCGATTCGGTCCGCCGAGCGTAGCGGGCAAGCGCGCTGATGGCGATTCCGTTCCACGAGGCGATGATGGAATCGTCGACGGCGGGTCGAGGACGTTTCGTTCGCGCGTGGAAGAGGTGCGTTCGGGCGGCGGCGAGACGCCGTCGGACCTCCTCAGGCCCAATGCCGAACTGACGTGCGAGCTGTTCGACGGGGGCGGCCATAAACGGCACATATCGGGTTTCACTCGGGCCGTGAAAGAAATCCGTCTTGAATTCCTCGGAGATACCCCAGGCGGCAGCCGCCAGATCGGCCAGATCGTCCGGCAGAATGTGACGAACCTCCGTTGAGGTCCAGGTGTAGAACGCGCCTTCTTCAAGATGTGTCGGCTGTTCCGGCCGAGGGCTGTCGGCGTCGAGAGCCGCCCAGAAGGCGGACTCCGGACTGGCGAGCTCGCGGAGGAGGAAGTCCACCGTCTCACTGGCCAGGTCCAGCGCGTGTACCTCGCTAGTGATGCGATGAACCTCGAGGCAGAGCTCGATGAACATGGCCTGGTCGCAGAGCATTTTCTCGAAGTGCGGGATCCGCCAGCGGGCGTCGACGGCGTACCGATGAACACCGCCGCCGAGGTGGTCGCGGATACCCCCGCAAGCGATCGCGTCAAACGCGCGCCGCGCGATCTCACGCGGTGCGGCGGCGCCGGTCATCTCGTGTCGAGCGAGGAGGAACTGCAGCGCGGGAATCTGGGGAAACTTGGGAGGTCCGCCGAGGCCACCGTGGCGGAGGTCGGCCATTTCGAGCAGCTCACGTTCGGCTTGGGCGGCGGCTTCCTCGATCCAGTGGGGGAAGGTCGGCGGGGTGGCCCCGCCAGCGGTGGGGGAGGCACGAAGCGCGAGCAGCGCCTCGGCGGCCGAGGCGATCACGCGGGCGCGGTCCCGCTGCCAGAGGTCGGCGATTGCGCCGAGCAGGTCGGCCAGGCCAGGCAGGCCACTGCGTGGTTCGGGCGGGAAATAGGTGCCGCCGAAGAACGGCTGCCGATCAGGGGTCAGCCAGACGGTCAGCGGCCAACCGCCAGAGCCGGTGAGTAGAACGACGTACCGCATGTAGACGTCGTCCACATCGGGTCGTTCTTCGCGGTCCACCTTCACCGGTACAAACCAGCGGTTGATCAATTTGGCGATCTGCGGGTTGTCGAAGCACTCATGCGCCATGACATGGCACCAGTGGCACGCGGCGTATCCGACCGATAGAAACACCGGCTTGTCTTCGCGGTGGGCGCGTTCGAACGCTTCGTTCCCCCACGGCAGCCAATTCACCGGCTGGTGGGCATGCTGCCGCAGGTAGGGGCTGCGTTGGGTCGCCAGCTGGTTGACGGGCATGGGATCGGGCTGAAACATGAGGTCACTACCTCTCGGCACATCCGCCGTGCTAATACCATACGCGGGCAAACTCAACTTGCATCCGAGCTGCAGTTCGCCGCCAGGTACGGCGAGCATCGAGCGGCGCACCCCGGGAGCGGGCGGATCGGCCGCGGCATAGTGTGGAGACGAGAGAATGAGAGCGTTGCTGTTCGGGTGTGTCGGTTGGGGCTCGACGCGGTGCGGCGGGCGGGTCAGGTGGTTGGCGATCTTGGCACTTGTGGGGGGTGGGTCCGCGTTCGCCGCCCCGACGTGGCCGACGGTGTGGCGGGACCGCTCGCCCATGACGACGGCCGAGGCCGAGGCGTTCGCGAAGCGGCTGGCTGAGTACGTGGTGCAACATCACATGCGGCGCGACGACTCGCCGCAGCGCGGCATGATCTATGAGTACTTCTGGGGGATCAGGCCGGCACGCCACAACAGTGGATTCAGGGCGAGGCGCTGGACACGATGCACGACGGTGCATGGTTTGGCGTCGCGCTGGCCCGGGCGGCTATGGTCACCGGCGACCGTTGGTACCGCGACCTGCTGCTTCGAGAGTTGTTGCCGCTTTACCTGAAGATGCTGAACCACTCTGATGAGCTGTTTGATCCATCGCGGAACGACGCAGACCAGCCCGTGCCGGTCACCTGGGAGGGCCGCCAGCTGGGGCCGGAGCGCGAACAGGGATTCGTTCCCGACTGGTGGAACAACGGATTGTCGGTCTCCCTCGAGATGCTGAATCGGCGGGATGGGGTCCGCCGGCTGACGCTGCCGGGGCGGGATGAACTGAAGGAGACGGGCGATCCCGAGTGCCGGCTGAGCGGGCATTCGCTGGGGATGTCAAACCATATGGCGCAGGACCTGGCAGTGTTGCTGCAGGCTGCGTGGAAACTGTTGGCGGATCGCCGCGATCCTGAGGAGGTCGCGCTGCGCACGGCGATCGGGGAGGCGGCGCGGCATTTGGAGGCGGGCCGCGCGCGACGAGGTCACCCGAACATTCCCGCCGTGGTCGCGGCGTACGCGCGGGCCAACGACGATGCGGCGGCGGAGGCCCGTCTGCCGGCTCTGAACTGGGAGGGGTTGGCCCGCATGGCGCACCCACTGGCACCATGCCGTGGCGGCGCCGCCGAAGGGGCAAAGAGTCCGCATTCCGGCATTCGCGGATGATGCGGTGTACGAACGGTTCGTTGCGATCGTTCGGCATGGGACGCTAGCCGAGCCGGAGGCGTTCCGGCTGGTCTTCGAGGCGGTGACGCTCCCGCTGATGTATCGCGGCTACTGCGACGACGAGCCCGCTCCGCGCCGGCTCAACGTGTTCGATTTGTATCCGTTCCACTATGTGGATGGGCGGCCGGAGCATGTGAGGTCGCAGCGCAAGGGTGGGAGCGGCCGACGGATCCCGATCGGATCGCGAATGGGCCGCAGACGATGGCCTTGTGTGGGTGAGCGTTGCAGGCCCTAGCGCGGCGTCCGGGCCTGTGGAATGCGGCGCGGCGCCGCATCACGCGTCCCGCGTATTTTCCGTATGCCGGCGCGGTGACAGGCGAATTCGTCATCGCGTGGGGCGGCGTGGACGGGACGGCCGCCGCTGGCGAGAGTGAGGTGCGGCGGACGCTGGAGCGTGAGCTCGGCGGAGGCTTGCGAACTTGGGAGGCGATCGCCAACGAGTGGGGCCGTTGGGGAGAGACACCTCGCGGGTGATCGCGGGGGGGGCGTTGGGAGGTGTTGGGCACAGGGCGATGGGGACAGACACGGGGTGATGGGGACAGGCACGACCGGCCGGCCGGGCACTCGGCGAGCGACGCCGCGCTGAAGCCCGGAGGCAGCGAGGCTGCCGTCTGCGGCACGCAGCGATGGCTGATGGTTGTCGCGGCGCTGTAGCTCCGGCGCTCTGCCGCCGGAGCTTTCTCGCCCCAAATCTTCCGCCGGGGGACCGGCGGAACTACAGCGGCCGTTGGAGGGCCGGGTTCCCCGGCGTTGCAGCAGGCGCGGCGCTGTGCTGTAGCTCCGGCGCTCTGCCGCCGGAGCGAGGCCGTTGGGGAGAGACACCTCGCGGGTGATGGCGGGGGGGAGGTGATGGGGACAGGGAAACGGGGACAGGCACAACATCGGGCACAGAATCGGGGGGAGGCGGCGTGGCGAGCCGGCAAGGAGGGCAGGGTCGAGCGCCAGGACGCGCCACCGCCAAGAAGCGCGGCTCAGCGGGCATCGGATTCGGCGCGCCCGTCGGAAAACTCAACAATTTTAGTGCGACCGCGGCACGCCCAAACAATTCACAGCGCGCCTGTGTTGGGACACGGTGAAACAGCGCGGTGACGGCCGACGGACGAGGTTTGCGATGCCCGCCAGCGGCTCGGGCTCGCGGTCGCCGGTGAGGCGCGGGCGCCACCGCGCTCGCCGGTGGGCCGAGGGAAGCGTGAGCCGCGCCCGCGGTTAGCCGCCAAGCTGGCCAATGATCGAGAGCATGGGCAGGAACAGCGCGATCACGATCGTGCCCACGATCACGGCCAGACCGACGATGAGGAGCGGTTCGATGACCGAGCTCAGCGCCGCGACGGTGTTGTCCACCTCGTCGTCGTAGGTGTCGGCGATGCGCATGAGCATGTCGGGCAGTTTGCCCGTCTCCTCGCCCACCTCGACCATGCCGATCACCATGGGAGGGAAGATGCGGGTGGCTTCCATGGGCGGCGCGATGTTCTCGCCTTCCTTGACGCTGTCGTGAACGAGCTGGATGCCGCGGGCGACGACCTCGTTGCCGGCGGTGTCGCGCACGATCGTGAGCGCCTGGAGGATGGGCACGCCCGACTGCAGCAGCGTGCCGAGTGTGCGCGTCATACGGCCGATTGCAGTTTTCTCCACAAGTGGGCCAAAAATCGGCATTTTCATCTTGGCGGCATCGATCGCGAAGCGGCCGCCCTTGGTTTTGCCGATCAGTTTGATCAGCACGACGAGCACGATCACGCCGGCGATCACGACCGGCGCTCGCTGTGCGAGGGTCTGGCTCACATTCATGACCATCTGGGTGAGCACTGGCAGAGCCTTGCCCTCGAGGAGGTCGTCGAAGATCTCCTTGAACTTGGGCACGATCTTGGTCATCAGGAAGAACATGATCACGGTCGCCACGATCAGGACGACGACGGGGTAGGTCATCGCGCTGATGATCTTGTTCCGGATCTTCTGCATCTTCTCCATGAACTCGGCGAGGCGCAGGAGCACGACGTCGAGCACGCCGCCGATTTCGCCGGCCTTGACCATGTTCACATAGAGGCGGCTGAAGACCTTTGGGTGCTGGGCCATCGCGTCGGCGAGGGTGCTGCCGGACTGGATGGCCTCGCCCAGATCGGCGAGGATCTGCTTGAGTCGCGGGTGACGCTCCTGGCGGTGGAGCACCTGGAGGCCGCGCAGAAGCGGGAGACCCGCGTCAATCAGCGTGGCGAGCTGCCGCGTCACGACCATCAGTTGGCGCGGCTTGATGCGTCCGCTCATGAAGGCGGGTAGCTTGATTTCCTTCTGCAGTGCGGAGGTGGGGGCGGTCTTTTTTCCGCGGATGGCGGAGCGGGGCGCCGCGGCGGCTTTCCCGGCGCTGATCGGCACCACCTGGGTTGGGAAATAGCCCTGTTCGCGGATTTGGGCGAGCGCTGCGTTCTGGTTCTCCGCCTCGACGGTGCCCTTGACCTCCTTACCGCGGGCGTCCACTCCGACGAAAGCGAAACTGGGCATCGTAACGACTCCTTAAGACTGAGGGCGGAACCTCACGTGTACTTCAGCACTTCCTCGACGGTGGTGTACCCATCTAGAATGCAACGAATCCCATCCTCGCGCAATGTCCGCATACCCATTTCGATGGCCTTGTCGCGGATCACAAGGGTGGGTTTGCGTTGGTTGATCAGTTCCTGCACGGGCTCGGTGATGCGCATGTATTCGAACACGCCGCGTCGGCCTCGGTAGCCGGTGTGGTTGCATTCCTTGCAGCCGGCGCCGAAATAAAAGGGGCGGTCGCCGACCTGCTCGCGCGTGAGGCCGAGCAGGGAAAGCTGTTCGTCCTGCGGCTGGTAGGGGGTTTTGCAGTGGGGGCAGATCGTGCGCACGAGGCGTTGGGCGAGGACGGCCTCGAGCGTGGACGAGATCAAGAACGGCTCGATGCCCATGTCGATGAGGCGCGTGATGGCGCCCGGCGCGTCGTTTGTGTGCAGGGTGCTGAACACGAGGTGGCCGGTGAGCGATGCCTGGATGGCGATTTCCGCGGTTTCCTTGTCGCGGATCTCGCCGACGAGGATGATGTCCGGGTCCTGGCGCAGGAACGAGCGCAGCACGCGGGCGAAGGTGAGGCCGATCGCCTCGTTGATGGGGATCTGGATGATGCCCTCGATGTCGTATTCGACGGGATCCTCAGCGGTGAGCAGTTTTTCCTCGATCGTGTTGAGGCGCTTGAGCGCTGCGTACAGCGTGGTGGTTTTACCCGATCCGGTGGGGCCGGTGACGATGATGATGCCATTCGGCTTACTGATATCGTAGACGAAGGTCTCGTAAATATCGTCCGGCATGCCAATGTTTTCGAGGTCGAGCTGGACGGTGGTCTGGTCGAGAATTCGCAGCACGACGCTTTCGCCGAACTGGGTGGGCAGGGTGGAGACGCGGAAGTCCACCGGCCGGTTCGCGATGGTGAGTTTGATGCGGCCGTCCTGGGGCAATCGTCGCTCCGCGATGTTGAGGCCCGAGATCACCTTGAGGCGCGAAATGATTGGCAGCGCGAGCTGGCGGGGCGGCGGCGACATTTCGTAGAGAGCGCCGTCCACGCGGTAGCGGATCTTGAATTCTTTCTCGAACGGCTCGAAGTGGATGTCCGAGGCGCGGTCCTGGACGGCCTGATACAGCACGAGGTTGACGAAGCGGACGATCGGCGCCTGGTTGGCCATCTGTTCGAGATCGATCACCGAACCGGCCGCGGCCGTGGTGAGCGTGTCGCCGGCCTCCTCGAGTTCGGCTTCGAGTTGGGTGAGCATGTCACCGATCGAGTCGGTGGCGGTGCCATAGAGGTCGGTAATGAGCTTCCGGATGTCCTCCTGGCGCGCGACGACGTACTCGATGTCGCGGTCCTGGCCGATCACGAAGTTGAGCTCATCCACGATCTCCGGGCTTAGGAGGTCCGAGACCGCCAGCCGGACCCAATTGTCGCGGGCTTCGATCGGCACGACGTTGTACATGCGGACGTAGCTGGGACGCACCGCGCGGGCCACATCGCGGGAGACGACGATCGTACCGAGATCCACGACGTAGGTGCCCATCTGGCGCGCGATGAAGTCGAGCAGCACGTCCTCGGTGAGCACTTCCATATCGATCAACAGATCGCGGACGGGGTTACCGGTGCGGCGGTGCTCCTCCTCGATTTCGACGGCGATCTCGGCGTCCACGAGGCCGTCGGCGACGAGCTGTTGCAGCAGGTAATCCTTGAGTTGGACGGCGTCCTCGGGCATGGCAACTCCTACCGTTTGCGGCGGCCTTCGATCTCGGCGAGCCGCTGAAGCATGCTGTCGCGGTCGTCGCACTTCATGACGAGTTCCTCATACGAGATGCGCCCCGCCTGGTAATGCGCGAGCAGGCTGTCGTCGAGGGTGAACATGCCCAGCCGGCCGCCGGTCTGGATGTCCGATTTGATGCGGAAGGTCTTGTTGTCGCGGATCAGCGCTTCGATGGCCGGGGTGCTGATCATCACCTCGAATGCGGCGACGCGGCCGGGTTTGTCGATGCGCGGCAGCAGGACCTGCGAGATGACGGCCTTCAGCGTTGAGGCGAGCTGAGTGCGGATCTGCTCCTGCTGGTCGGTCGGGAAGGCGTCTACGATGCGGTCCACTGTGCGCGCGGCTCCGGTGGTGTGCAGCGTTGCGAACACGAGGTGACCGGTTTCGGCAGCGGTGATGGCGGCCTCCATGGTCTCGAGGTCGCGCATCTCGCCGACGAGAATCACATCGGGGTCCTGCCGGAGCGCGCGACGCAGGGCCTCTCGGAACGAACCGACGTCCACGCCGACTTCGCGCTGGGTCACGATGGATTTCTTGTGCTCGTGATAGTACTCGATCGGGTCCTCGATGGTGATGATGTGGCAGTCACGGTTCTCATTAATGATGTTGATCATGCTGGCCAGCGTCGTCGTTTTGCCGGAACCGGTGGGGCCGGTGACGAGGATCAGGCCGCGGGGGAGGTAGAGCAGTTCGCGAATTTGGGGGGGCAGACCGATTTCCTCGAGCGTCATCAGGCGCGAGGGAATCTGGCGCAACACGAGGCCAAAGCAGCCTTTCTGGCGGAACACGCTGACGCGAAACCGCGCGCGGTTGCCGAAGCCGAAACCGAAGTCGCAGCCGCCCTGTTCGCGCACGCGTTGGATGTTGTCCTCGGAGGTGATCGCGCGCATCAACCGCTCGGTGTCCTCGGGGCGGAGGGGCTCCGAATCGATCGGGTGGAGGCCGCCGTGGACGCGCAGCACAGGGGGCGCGTTGACGGCCAGATGCAGATCGGAGGCTTCCTCGCGGACCACGAGGTCCAGGAGGTCTTCCATTTGGAGATCGGCGGAGCGCAGGGGCATCAGTCACGGTCTCCCATGGTGACGCGGAACACCTCGTCGAGCGTGGTGAAGCCGGCGACCACCTTGCGCAGGCCGTCCTCGCGCAGCGTTCGCATGCCGAGGCGCCGGGCGGCGTTGCGCAGTTCGGTGGAACTGACCTGGGCGTTGATCAGATGGCGCACCTCGTCGTTCAGCACGAAGATCTCGTAGATGCCCATCCGGCCGCGATAACCGGTGCCGGCGCAGTCCGTGCAGCCCTTGCCGCGGTAGAGCGTGGCGTGTTCCACCTGCGCAGCGGCGGAGCCGAGCAGCCGCAGTTCGTGGTCGGTGGGTTCATACTCCTCTTTGCATTTCGCACAAATACGGCGGACCAGGCGTTGGGCCATGATCGCGCGGGTGGAGGAGGCGACGAGAAACGGCTTGACACCGATGTCCACAAGCCGCGTGACGGCGCTGGGCGCGTCGTTCGTATGCAGCGTGCTGAAGACCAGGTGGCCGGTGAGCGAGGCATTGACGGCGATCTCGGCGGTCTCGAGGTCGCGGATCTCACCAATCATAATGATATTGGGCGCCTGGCGCAGGATCGAGCGCAACGCCGCCGCGAACGTCATGCCGATTTCCGCGGCCACCTGGACCTGGTTGATGCCGCTGATCTGATACTCGACTGGGTCCTCGACGGTGATGATTTTGCGGTCCGGCTTGTTGAGCTGGTTGAGCACTGCGTAGAGCGTGGTCGTTTTGCCGGAACCGGTGGGGCCGGTGATCAGGATGATGCCGTCGGAGAGGTTGATCAGCCGCTCGAATGTGGCCTGGTCGTCGGCGAAGAAGCCGAGCTGGGAGAGGCCGAGCAGCAAACTCGACTTGTCGAGGATCCGCATCACGACGGTCTCACCGTGGTTGGCCGGCAGTACGGAGACGCGCAGGTCAAGGTCTCGGCCCATCACGTTGATCTGGATCCGCCCGTCTTGTGGCAGCCGCTTTTCCGCAATGCTCATGTTGGCCATGATCTTGATGCGGCTGATGATCGCGCTCTGCAGCTTGCGCGGAGGGCTCTCCATCTCGTGTAGGACGCCGTCGATGCGGTAGCGCACACGGAATTTCTTTTCGAGGGGTTCGAGGTGGATGTCCGACGCGCGCCGACGGAACGCCTCGAGAATGATGAGGTTCACGAGCTTGATGATCGGCTCGTCCTCGGCGGTGGTCTCGGATGACTCCGCCATCACGGTGGCGGTGGTGGTCGAATCGGCCGACAAGGCGCTGATGGCGCCGGAAATCTCGTCCATCGCTTGCGGGTAGTACCGGTCGAGCGCGATTTCGATCTCCTCCGGCAGCGCGACCGCGCCTTCGACGTTCGTCTTGAGCAGATACCGCAGGCTGTCGAGCGTCTCGACGTCAAACGGATCGCTCAGGGCGACGCGCAACGTCCCGTCTTCACGCGCGAAGGGAATGACCTTGTATCGGCGCGCGATCTTGTTGGGCACGGCCTGAATCACGTCGTCGGGCACCGCGAGATTGGAGAGGCTGATGGTCTCCATGCCGAACTGGTGCGCGAGCGCCTTCAGGATGTCGACTTTCGTCAGCGGCGTGTCTCGGACGAGGATCTCAATGACCGGCTTGTCCTCTTTGCGCGCCGCCTTCAAGGCGTCCTCCGCCTGCCGGTGGTTGATGAGGCCGACGCTGGACAGAATTTCAACGATATATTCGTCGTTCGCGGTCAAAGTACGCTCCTGCGCGAATCGCGTGCGGTTCGCGTCAGATCACTCTGGATACGATATGCGGCCCGCGAACGGGGTGTCAATGAAATCAGCGGCCCGCCGGCGGATGATGACGGGCGGGGGAGCTGCGCGATTCGGGCGTTTCACGCTCCAACGGTGCGACGATCTCGGGGGGCCTCTGGAACGCGCCACGGTCGCCCGTTTCGACGGGCCAGGTCTCGAGCGCGGTGCGGAAGCGAACGAGCGCTCCGCGGTATGGGGGAGGCGGCCGAGCGGATGAGATTCCGGATCTCGTGGGGGGCCGACGTCGGCTTGAGTTCCTCGCCGAGGGCGACGTGCTGCATGCGCTCGCGGACCCGGCCATGAAGTTTTTCCGCGCCGATCGGGTTTCGCGCTGGTGAGGAACATGGGGCTCGACGTTTCCCCGTGGCGGGTTACTGAGGCGATGATCGGACGGTGCTCGAGAGCCCTGCGGTCGAGAAACGGTTCGTCGTGCGCGCAGCGGATGCGGTGGCGGGTCTCGTCTCTGCGGTCGTGGGCGGCCCACACGAATCGGCGAGGTTCGTCGAGGGCGTCGAACGGTCGGGTTGACGCGGGGCGCCGAACTTCTACGATCAGCGGCCCATCATGACGCGGACCCATGAAGATTCGGCCGTCGGACCGGGCGGCACGCGATTGTGGAGCGGAAATGAGGCGGTGCCGCATGCGGCACTCGCGGCCGGCGCTGCACTCGGGACGGGCTATCCGGGCACTCCCTCGACGGAGATCCTCGAGACCTTCTCACAGGCCGGGGGCCGGGCGCAGTGGTCGCCGAACGAACAGGTTGCGCTCGAGGTCGCGGTCGGCGTGGCGTTTGCGGGGGCCCGCGCGCTGGTCACGATGAAGCATGTCGGTGTAAACGTGGCGGCCGATCCGTTGTTCACGGTGGCGCAGACGGGTTTGGATGGCGCGCTGGTGGTGGGCGTGTGCGACGACCCCGGCATGCGTTCGAGTCAGAACGAACAGGACAGTCGACGCTATGCGGTGGCGGCAATGCTGTCGGTGCTCGATGCGGCGGGGATGAACATGGATGATTTGTATGCGTTTCCCGAACGTCGCCGGGACTGCGCACTCGTGGTGATGCGGGTCGGGTCGCCCGCGGACGCCATCGGAGGCCTGCCGAACAGCGGGTATGCCGTCGCGAGCGCCGAAGAGGTGGTTCGAGATGCGGGCCAGGACCCGGGGAGCCGAGCTTGCCGGTAAGAGAATGTCTGCGTTAGATTGGGTGGTACGAGGCGCCGTTGGCGCGGTTCAGGAGAGGTCGAACATGAAAAGACGATGGGCAGTGGTCATGGCGGTGAGTCTGGCGGCGGTAACCGTGGGCGCGGAGCCGATGCGGACGCTGTTGAACCGCGAGGGGCGTGTTCCCGGCGATCGTGTTTGGGAGGGCGGTTTGGAGCTGATCTATCAGGAGATCACCGATCCGGTCTCGCCCCATGCCGATGACAATTTTGCCACACTGATTCCCTATCTTCGCTTTGGCCTCACCCGAGATCTGAGCCTGAACCTGACCGTGCCGTTCGTGCGCTCCGAGTTGGGGTCGGACACCAGCTATGGGCTCGGCGATCTCGGCCTGGGGGTAGACTTGATCGGCTGGCGTGGCGCGCTGGGTTACCCTTACCTCATGCCGTACGTCCGGGTGCTGCTGCCCTCGGGCGATGAGGACCAAGGGCTCGGTTCCGGCGAGACGTCTGGTCGGTTCGGTCTCGCGGCCGGCACGACGGTCGCTGATTCCTGGGACTTCGTGGTTGACGGCGCGTTCGTGGCCCGGTCTGAGACCGACAACAGCTTTCAGGTCGGTGGAGCGGTCGTGTACAACTTTTCCTATTCGAAAAAACTCGCCGGTGATCGGCCGGACATGTACCTGCCGGAGTTTTCGCTTCTCGCGGAAGTTCGGTATGAGTCCTCCACCGTGAGCGAGGGCACCGACCGGACCTCCGCGCTGGGGGGGCTGGTGTATCGTCCGACGCGTCGCTGGCAGCTCAGTTTCTACGCTGGCGCTGAGATGGGCGAGGACATCGACAACAACCTGATTCTCGCCGCGAAGACCGCGTTCATGTTCGAGTGATTCGCGGGAGGTCGGCCGGCATGCAGTCTCAGGCTTCTCCGTATCGCGTGCAGATCTGGGTCTGTGTCAATCGCCGCGATGATGGTTCGAACGCGTGCGGAAACAAGCTGCAGATGCGGTTGAAAGACGCGCTGAAGGCTGCGGTCGAAGCGCGCGGTTGGACGGGGCGGGTCCGCGTTTCGCACTCCGGCTGCATGGGATTGTGTGCGCGCGGTCCGAACGTCATGGTTCAGCCGATTGGCCGCTGGTTCTCCGGCGTGACCGAGGCGGATGTGCCGACGCTGCTGGACGAGATCGCGCCCCACGTGGGCTAAGTGCCGGCGGCTGCCCTCGATCCCGCAGGCCGGGCGTGGCCGGCGTGACGATCATCCTGGGCAAGGAGGTTGGATGAGCGCGACCGGACGGTTGTCCTGGTGGGTCGCGATCTTGCTGTGCGGCGTTCTTCAGCTGGAGGGGAGCGCGCGGGCATCGGCCCCTTCGGCCGAGGCCGAGGAGATCATCTGGGTCGAAGCTGAGCGGTTCCAGGACATCGGCGGATGGACCATCGACGCGCAGTTCCGTCAGTTGATGGGATCCACCTATCTGATCGCGGCGGGAACGGGCGAGCCGGTGGCGGATGCTGTGACCCGCGTGCGGATTCCGGCGGCGGGGCGGTGGCGGCTTTGGGTGCGCTGTTGCGATTGGGATCCGACCTCCCCGGGCCGGTTTCGGGTGTTGATCGGCGAGCGGGCCTCGCCGACGGTGTTTGGCGAACAGAAGCGCGGATGGGGCTGGGTGGATGGCGGGATGTTCGATCTGTCCGCGGGCGAGCTGACGCTACGGTTGCACGACCTGACGGGGTACTACGGCCGGTGTGACGCGCTGCTGCTGACGCGCAACCTCGAGTTCGTGCCGCCGGACGGTGGCGAGGAGCTTGCGCGCTGGCGTGAGCTGTGCACGCGCCCGCATCCGGTCACGACCCAGCGGTTCGATCTGGTCGTGGTGGGCGGCGGCTACGGCGGGGTCTGCGCGGCGGTCCAGGCGGCCCGGTTGGGCTTGCGCACGGCGCTGGTGCAGAACCGGCCGGTGCTCGGCGGCAATGCGAGCCGCGAAATCCGTGTGGGGCCGGGTGGCGCCGGCGGCCATGTGGTGCCGTTCCGCGAGCCGGGCATCTGTGAGGAGATCGCGGAGGGCCTTCACCGTTGCGACGGCGACTGGTCGGCCGCGATCGACCGCGTGGTGTCCGCAACCTCGAACCTGACGGTGTTTCTCGAGATCGAGGGCGACCGCGCCGTGATGGACGGCCGGCGGATCGTGGCGGTGGAGGCCGAGGACGTCGTGACCGGCGCGCGCTATCGGTTCGAGGCGCCGCTGTTCGCGGACTGCACCGGCGACGGCACGATCGCCTTCCGCGCGGGCTGCGAGTTCCGACACGGCGAGGAGGCGCGGTCGGAGTACGGCGAGCCGCGGGCGCCGGAGCAGGCGACGCGCCGCACGATGGGCACGTCGATCATTCACCGCTCGATTCGGATGCCCGAACCCCAGCCCTACACCCCGCCGCCGTTTGCGGCGAAATGTACTGCCGAGCATTTCACGAAGCGGCGGCAAAACCTGATCAACGGCACCTGGTGGATCGAATATGGAGGCTTGCGCGATACGATCGCGGAGGCCGAAGAGATCCGTGATGAGCTGTTGCGCGTCATCTTCGGCGCATTTGACTGGGCCAAGAACCACGATCCCGACTACCGCGAAGGAAACGCCCAGTACCGGCTGGCCCCGGTGCCCATCGTCGGCGGCAAACGGGAATCCCGGCGGTTCAAGGGCGATTACGTGCTGACGCAGCACGACGTGGAGGGCGGGCGCATCTTCGAGGACGCGGTCGCCTACGGCGGTTGGCCGATCGATATCCATCCGCCCGAGGGCATCTACGGGAAGGACATCCCGCCTGCGATCTTCACACATCTGAAGCAGCCCTACACGATCCCGTTCCGCTGTCTGTACGCGCGGGATGCGGAAAACCTGTTTCTGGCCGGGCGGCACGTGAGCGTGACGCACGTCGCGCTGGGCTCGACGCGGCTGATGCAGACGATCGGCCTGATGGGGCAGGCGGTCGGGGCAGCCGCGGCGCTGTGCCACGAGCTCGGCGTTGGTCCGCGCGGCCTGTATCCGGATCGGATCCGCGAGTTGCAGCGTCTGCTGATGAAGTGGGACGTCTGGATTCCAGGCATCCCGGATGACGATCCCGCCAACCTGTGCCGCGGCGCGACGGTGCGTGCCTCCAGCGAGGCATCGGAGGAGCGGGTGGACGTGCTGCCGGTCGGCGAGGCGGATCCGAAGCCTGCCCCGATGAACACTGATCGCGCGATGGAGGTGGCGACCGCGACCGCGGGGGTGCGGCGGATTTGGCTGCGCCTTTCCGTCGAGAGCACGGATCCGGTCGTTGCGACGATCGCGATCGGTCGCCGCGGCGCCCCGCCGATGACATCGAGCGCGACCGTGGCGCCTGGCGGGTTTCGTTGGGTGGCGTTCGATCTGCCGGCGGTCCTCGAGCCGCACACGTCGTACCACCTGCGCCTGAATGCGACTCGCGGGTTGAGTTGGTCCTGGACGGACCGAACGCGTGGTCGGCGCTGGTACGGCCGCCCCGACGACTGGACCGAGGCGAGGGGGAGCTACTTGGTGCGGTCGGTCGGTATCCCCGTGTACGTTCGGGGCTGCGGCGCGGAGTCGGCCGTGGACGGTCGCATCGTGCCGGAGGAGGGCCACGCCGGCCAGTGGCGAAGCGATCCGGACCAGCCACTCCCGCAGTGGATCGAGGTGGACTTCGGCCGCCCCGTGGACCTGAACGTCGTGCATCTCATTTGGGACACGAACATCTTTGGACGCTTCCCCTCCGCTGATCTCGCCGGTGCTGCGACCGCCCGCGAGTACCGGCTGCTCGCCGCCACGGACACGGGATGGACGGAACTGGCTCGGGAGAGGGATAACTGGCGCCGCTTCCGACGGCACACCTTCCCGACCGTCACCACGCGATGCCTTCGGGTGGACGTCCGCTCGACGCTCGGCGCGCCGCAGGCGCGGCTCTACGAGATCCGCGCGTATCACGAACGGTAAACCCGGGGGTTCCCTCTGGCCGTGACCGGAGCGACCACCGCCATCGCCGTGCGCGGAGGTGGCTCGCGATGGATGCTGCGGCCCTTCGGTTCGCCCACGGCGCGCGATCCGTAGGGCCCAGGGCCCGCAGCGTTGCGGACGTCGTCGGGGCTCGCGGCGGCGTTCCCGGGGGCACCGCGCCTTGCCTCGCTCGGCCGTCCATCGGCCAAACCAGAGCGGAGGTCCAAGCGTTCGGGGCGGACGGCGCGCCACGCATCGCGAGACGGCGGTTCGCCCCCTCCGTTGGCCGGACCGTTCATCCCGACGGGATGCGCGAGCCGCGCCGTTGACAAACTAGCGTTTCAAACGTATGTTTGAATTGAACCCATGACACGAACGGTTCACGTCCCACGGGAGGCCTCGCGGACCAGCGGGGCGCGCGAGCGCGTGCTCGCGGCCGCGATGGAGGAGTTCGCGGCGCGCGGACTCGCGGGCGCGAGCGTGCGCCGTATTTGCGCACGCGCGGGCGCCAACATCGCGGCAGTGAACTACTACTTCGGCTCGAAACAGAACCTCTACGCCGCGGTGTTCCATCGGCTGTTCGAGGACTACGGCACGCCACTGCGCCGGCTCGCCGAGGGCATTGAATCGGAGCGCGAGTGGCGACGCGCGGTACGGCGATGGTTCGATCTGGCGCTGCAGTGGCTCATGGACGACCGGCCGCCCTGGCGCTGGATCGCTCGGCTGATCGTGCAGGAACGCGCGGCGCCCTCGCCGATGTGTGGCTATCTGGTGCGGCACGTGTTCGAACCGGTCCGGGCGTCGTTCGCGGCGCTGGTTCGGATGGGACTGCCGGAGGAGGCCGACGAGGGCGAAGTGCGGCTCTGGGTGAACACGACCATGGCCCAACTGTTGTTGTACGCGCAGCGCGAACCGCCGTGGGGCGAAATGCTGCAACCCGAGGATGTGCCGGCGGAGCCATGGCGGCGACGGGTCGTGGACCATGTCGCTTCGCTGCTGATGGCGGGATTGCGGTACCGCGCCGGCGGTCGCGCGGCGTCGTCCCGCAGGCGGAGGGCCCGGCCATGAGACGAACCGGACTCTTCGCGGGCGGGATGACGTTGGCGGTGATCCTCTCGGCCGGATGCCGGACGCCGCCCGCCGAGGTTCGTCGCCGTGAAGCCGCCGACTGGGAGCGGCGGATCGCGGAGGCGGGGCGCGCGGCGATCGAGCGGACCGGTGGCCGCGCATGGACACTCCAAGACTGCCAAGCGATCGCGCGCGCGCAGTCCCTCGATCTCACGCGCGCGCGGCTGGCCGAACAGATCGCGCGCGCGCGACAGTGGGCCTCGTTTAGCGCGTTTCTGCCCCAGGTCGAATTCCAAGTTCAAACGGTGGCGATGGACGAACCGCCCTTGCGGCGATTCGGCGAGATGACGGTGTCTCTCCAGGACCAGGAGGTGAGGCAAGCGTCGCTTCGGATCGTGCAGCCGTTGTTCACGCCGGAGGCCTGGCTGCTGCATAGCGCTGCACGGCGGGGCGCGAACGCGCAGCGGCTGGCGCGCGCGCGGGCGGGCCAGTGGCTGGATCTCGCGGTCGCGGAACGATTCGCCCGGTGCGCGATCGAGGATTCGCGCCTGCGCGCGGCGCGTCGCGCGCTGGACGAGGCGGTGGCCGCGCGACGCGAGGCCGAGTCCCGCCGCGCCAATGGCCGCGCGACGGCCGCCGAAACGGCCGCGGCGGAGGTGGCCGAGTCCGCGCGCCGACTCGAGCTCGCAGCGTGCGAGCGCGGCGGCCGAATGGCGCGCGCCCGGCTGCTCGAGACCATGGGGCTGCCGCCGACCCTTGAACCGGACCTCGACTATGCCTCGCTCGTGACCGGCCCGCCGACCCCGGCGGAGGCGGCGGGCGCGTTGCTCGCCCGCCCCGTCGAGGAGTGGATCTACGACGCGCTGCGCCAGCGTCTGGATCTGAAGATCGCGGATGAGTCGGTGGCGGCGCGGCGGATCGAGATCCTGCGCGCGATCGCGCTGTTTTTGCCCCGTCTGTATGGCTTCGCAGACCACTACACGACCAGCGACAGCTATGTCGTGCACGACGAGTACTGGGCGAGCGGGCTGCACGGGACGCTGTCGCTTTTGACCGGGTTTCGGGATCTGCAGGCCGTACGGATCGCGCGGGCCGAATGGCGCGAGGCTCAGATCCTGCGGGATCTCACGGCCATGGCGGCCATGGTCCAGGTGATCGAGGCGAGGCGGTCGCTTGAGGATGCGCTCGAGCAGTGGAGGGTCGCGCGGCAGGCGCAGACGGCAGCCCGCTTGGCCGCCGCGGAGGTGGAGTCGGCGTATGCGAACGGGCGGCTGCCGGCCTCGGCGCGGGATCGCGCGCGAGCGGCCCTCGCGGATGCGACCGCGCGCGCGGAGGTATCGGAGCTGACCCTCGCGCTGGCCGTGCGGGTATTTCACGACGCGGTGGGCGTCTCCTCGGAGACTCTGCCATGAAGCGACTGGTCGTTCGGGCGTTGGGATGGTTGGGTACGACCGCGGTTCTCGCGATCTCGGGTGGCGGGTGCGGTCGCGCGACGACGGAGAACGCCGCCGAGCCGCCAGTTTTGGTGAGCGCGGTGCGTCCCGTGCGGCATCGCTTCCGAGAGGTGGTGCGCGTGCAGGGGGTGGCGCGCGCGAAGGACGTCGTGCGGATCGCCGCACGGGTGCCCGGCCCGATCGAGGCGATGTGGGTGGAGGACGGCGATGAGGTGACGGCGGGCCGACCGCTGTTCCAGACGGACCGCGAACATCTTGAGCACCAGGTGCGCATCTCGGAGGACGCGGTGCGCGTGGCCCGCGCTGGCCGCCGCGAGGCCGAGGCGGCGCTGGCCGACGCGCGGGCCGCGCTCGGCAAGGCCGAGGCGGATCATGCGCGGGCGGCGCGAATGTTCGAGCAGGACGGCGCGATTCCGCTCGATGCGCTGGAGCTGGCCGTGATGGCGCGAGACCGCGCTCGCGCGGCGGCGGAACGGGCATCGGCAGCGGTCGAGCTGGCGATCGCGCGCGAGCAGCAGGCCGAGTCGGCGCTGGCGGTGGCGAAGCGCCAACTGGCGGATTCGACGATCAGCTCACCGATCGCCGGCGTGGTGACGCGCCGGTTCCTGCGCGTCGGCGAATACGCGGCGGCGGGCACGCCGGTGCTACAGGTCGAGTCGGCGGACCGCGTCGAGGTGGTGGCATGGCTCGCGGCACCCCTGCACGGGCGCGTGGTGGAGGGCCGCGCGCGGCTGCGCTTTGCCCGCTCGGACGGTGGCGTCGCCGAGGTGCCGGTGGACCATGTCGCTCCGACCGTGGATCCGCGGACGCGAACCTTCGAGGTTCGCGCGACGCTTACCCGGGCGGAGGGGGCACCGGTTCCCGGTCGAGCCGTGGACGTGGAGGTGGAGGTGGACGAGCACGAAGGTTGG
The DNA here is from genome assembly GCA_938010045.1 of uncultured bacterium. Taxonomy (GTDB): domain Bacteria; phylum Verrucomicrobiota; class Kiritimatiellia; order PWTM01; family PWTM01; genus CAACVY01. The sequence continues at coordinate 44,224 of CALLFZ010000011.1, read as the reverse complement.
GCCGTTCCGTCGGCCGCGGCGGTGCGCCACGGCGATCGCGCAACGTTGCTGCTCGTCGAGGGGGGACGGGCGCGGGCGGTCGAAGTGCGGGTCGGCGCGGAGGCGGATGGCCTGATCGAAATCCACGACGGTCTTGTTGAGTCCGCCGATGTGATCGTCGAAGGCCGCGGACTAGTGCGGGATGGCGATCCGATCCGCGTCGTTCAGGGGGAGCACGCGCGATGAACCTCATCGGCGCCTCCATCCGCCGGCCGGTCGCGACCTGGACCGTTGTGTTTGCGGTGACCGTGCTCGGGGTGCTCGCCTACCGACGGCTCGGCCTCGACCTGATGCCCCAGGTGGAGTTTCCCTTCGTCACGGTGCTCACGGTGTACCCCGGCGCTTCGGCTGAGGACATCGAAACATCGGTGGCGCGGAAAATCGAGGATGCGGTCAGCGCGATCGACGGTGTGCGGCATCTTGACTCGATGTGCATGCCGGGCCTCTGCCAGACACTGATTGAGTTTGAGTTGCATCGCGATGTGGACGCGGCGGCAACCGATGTGCGCGAACGGATTGCGATGATCCGCCGCGATCTGCCGGCGGCCGCCGAGGATCCGAGGGTGCTGAAGTTCGATATCAACGCCCGTCCGGTCGCGACGATGGTGCTCAGTGGCCACCGTCCGGTGGATGAACTTTACGATCTGGCGGACCAACAATTGCGCGACCGGTTCAGCGTGGTGGACGGCGTCGCGGACGTGGACGTGGTGGGCGGGGCGCGACGCGAGGTGCATGTGCGCGCAGATGCGGCGCGGCTGGCGGCCCACGGCCTTACCCCGCTCGATCTCGCGCAGGCGATCGGCGCCGCCCATTCGAAGCTGCCCGCGGGTACGGCCGCCGAGGTTGGGGGTCGCCGCGAGGCGGCCGTTACGTTCGATGCCGAGGCCGAAACGATCGAGGGGCTGGGGGAATTGGAATTGGGGCGCCAGCCGGGAGACCGGGTGCGGGTGCGCGATGTCGCAACGGTGGAGTGGGGGACGGAGCGGCCGACCACCGCGGCCCTGTACGGCGAGGGGCCGGCGGTCGTGCTGCGTGTGATCAAACGGGGCGAGGCGAACGCGGTGCGCGTGGTGCGCGAACTGCGACGTCGCTACGAGCAGGTCCGCGCCGAGTTGCCGGCGGGGGTGGAGCTGCGCTGGTTCCGCGATGATGCGGACTTCGTTCAGGCGACCGTCCGCGACGCGTGGTCGAGCGTCGCGCAGGGTATCGCGCTCACGGGCCTCGTGCTGATCCTGTTTCTGCGGGATCTGCGCGCGGCGATGATCGCATTTCTTAGCCTGCCCGTCGCAATCATTGCGTCGTTTCTCGCGATGTCCTGGCTCGGGTACACGTTGAACACGCCCACGCTCACGGCCTTCGGAATTTCGGTGGGAATTCTGGTCACGAACTCGATCGTGGTGATCGAACACATTGTGGCGCGACGGTCCCCGCAGTCCGATCGGCTCGCCGAGGACACCGAAACGGCGACCCGCGCGGTGGCGGTGGCGGTCGCGGCGAGCGCGCTGACCAATGTGGCCGTGTTCCTGCCCGTCGCGATGATGCGCAGCTTGAGCGGGCGGTTTCTCTCGCCGTTCGGCGGTGTGGTGACCGCCGCGACGATCGCGTCGCTGGTCGTGAGCTTCACGCTGGCGCCCATGCTGGCGGCCCGATTGTTCCGGCGCGACTGGGCGGTGAACCGATGGCTCGATCGCGCGCTGCGCGGTTGGACGCACGCCGTCGAGGGGCTCGCGCGGGCGTACACGCGCTCGATCGAGGTCCTCTCGCGCCGCAGCGGCCGGACGGTGCTGGCGATGGTGGTGCTGCTCGGCGGCGCGACGATGTGGTCGGCACCGCGGGTCACGACCACGTTCGTGCCCCAGTCGGACCTCGGCGAGCTGGCCGTGAAACTCGAGTTCTCGCCCGATCTCGCCCTCTCCGAGACGCTGAATCGGGCCGCGTGGGCGGCGCAGCAACTGCGGCGGATCGAGGGCGTGCGCGACGTGCTCGTGGTGGCGGGCAAGGTGCAGGGTATCCTCGGTCAGGTGTCGGAAGGGGCGCACTTGGCGGAAATCCTGCTCAAGCTCGCGCCCAAAACCGAGCGGGCGGCCGGAATCGAAGAGATTCGGGCCCAGTGCCGTGACGTGCTCCGCGGAGTGGTCGGCAGCCGGTCGAGCGTGCTCATTCCGGCCACGGTCGGCGGCGCGTCCAAGATGCTGGAGGTCAAGATCTCGGGCGAGGAGCTGCGCGGTCTCTCTGAGGTGGGCCTCCAGGCGGCGCGCGCAGCCGCCACGGAACCGATGTTGGTGGACATTGAGCACACTGTTCGTGAGGGACGGCCAGAGGTTCGAATCCGGCCCGACCGAACGGCCCTGCAGGACCTGGGGTGGCCCGCCCAGGCGGTGGCGCGGATGCTACGCGGTCATCTGGACGGCCTTCTGGCTGGCACGTTCATTCAAGGGGATCGCAGCCATCCGATCCGCGTGCTGTGCGATGTGGCCGATGTTGAGGCGCTCCTGGCGGAGACGCGGCTGCCGTCCGCGGACGGCAACCTCGTTCCTCTGTCCGCCGTCGCACAGGTGGAGCGCGGTGTTCAGGCGATCCAGGTCGCGCGAAGTGACAAGCGACGGGTCGTACGGCTCTTCGCGGACCTTGCGCCGGGGGCCGGGCTGGGCACCGCCGCCGAGTCCCTCCGCCGACGCCTGGTACCGCTCCTGCCCACCGGCTACCGAATCGAGTTCACCGGCATGTGGGAAAAGATGGCCGAGGCGTTTGATGAGTTCCGCGCCGCGACCCTGCTGGCGATTGCGCTGACCTATCTGCTGCTGGCCGCCCTTCTCGAGTCGTGGACCCAGCCGCTATTGATCCTGACGACCGTCCCCCTGGCCTACTCCGGTATGTTCGTGGGTCTGTGGCTTACGCGCCAGCCCCTCTCCATTCTCGGGCTGCTGGGCGGCGTGATGCTGATCGGCGTGGTGGTCAACAACGCGATCTTGATCATGGACGAGGTCAACGCATTGCGTCGCAGCGGTGAGGCGTCGAGGCCCGAGGCGATGCAGCGAGCGGCACGGGACAAGTTTCGGCCGGTGGTGATGACGACCTTGGCCGCGGCGCTGGGCATGTTGCCCATGGCGATCGGCCGTGGGGCGGGCAGTGAGCTACGGGCCTCGATCGGCATCGGTTCGTTTGCGGGGCTGATCGTCTCGAGCGTGCTGTCGTTGTATGTGGTGCCGTTACTGTACATCCGGATCGTGTCCCGACGAACCGCCGCGACTGCGAGGGCAAACCCCAGCGCGTACAGACCCGCACCGCCGGCGGATGCTGGCCCACGGGGACATGAGCCGCCCACGTGAGCGAGGCGCGCGTGGCCGGTGATGTCGCTCGTCATTTGCGGCCAAGTCTCCCATGACGTATGATGATAGAAGGTTGATGAGCCCAACACACTCACCACGCCGCGGCTTTTTGCCGGCGGACGTGCCTCCGCTGCGGACGGCGCTGATGATTGCCGTCGCCTACGGCGGTTTTTGCCTCGCCGTGATCCTCTTCTCGAGCTACATCGTGAGCGCGCTCTCGGTGTCGAAGGTCCAGCTCACCGAGCTCGAGTTCTGGAAAGGGATCGTGTTTGTCGCGGTGTCCACGGCGCTGATTTTTTTCTTTTCGTTGGTCCTGTTGCAAAAGGTTGAGGAGCGCGAGCGCGAGCTGAGTCGACACCGCGAGGCGTTGCTGGCGGCGGAGCGGCGCTCGGTGGCGGGGGTCTTTGCGTCCGCGGTCGCGCACGACATCAACAACGCGCTCTCCGTGTTTCACGAGGTGGTCGGGGCGGGGGCCACGTCGGTGGAGCCGGCGGATCTGGACCGTCTTCGCGTTGCGCTGGCGATGTTGGACCGCATGACGCGACTCCTCCTGCAGGCAGGGCGCGATAGCCGGATCAGCGATCCGGAGGAGTTCGATCTCGTGTCGGTGGTGCGGGAGATGTCCGATCTGGCGCGCATCCATTCGCGATGTCGCAACTGCCGCGTCGAAGTGGAGGTTCCGGAACGGTTGCTGCTCCGAGGCCATCCGGGCCTGATACGACAGTCGCTCTTGAATCTGATTCTGAATGCGGCCGAGGCGACAGGTGGGGTGGGGCACGTCCGGGTGCGCGTGACGACCGAGTCGAACGGTGCGGTGTGCGTGGACGTGGACGACAATGGGCCGGGTGTGCCACCGGCCTACCGCGCGCGCCTCTTCGAGCCATTTTTCACGACGCGTGCGCATGGCACCGGTCTCGGTCTCGTCTCAGTCAAGGCGGCGGCCGAGGCCCACGGGGGAACGGCCGAGTACGACATCTCCGATCTGGGGGGCGCCCGATTCCGCATCCGGCTGCCCGCCCGGTTGAGGGTCGGTTGAGTCGCGCGGTGCGACCGCAGCGGTCGGGGTGGCCGGGTGGACGAGGCGCGGTCGCCGGAAGCGAAGCGGAGAACGGGCTGGGGCTTGTCGGGCGTGCGTTGGCGTTCGAAAGAGGCGTGGCTGTGGGCCGTGCTGTGTCTGGGGGCTCTCGTGCCGGTGAGCACAGACGCGGAGGACGCGGCCGCGCCGGCTCGATGGGCGGTGGGGGCGCGCGGCGGCACGATCGGCGTGGGCGGTGAGGTGGCATGGGCGGCCGCGGATGGGCTCACCCTGCGGCTCGTCGCGCACGGCGGCCAGTTTGATCACGACGAGCGGATTCGCGACGTCCGCTATGGTGTGGATCTGGGATTTGCGAATGCCGGTCTTCTCGCCGATGTGCACGCACCCGACGCGTCGTTCCGCGTGACGCTCGGCGTGTTTCACAGCGCAGACGAGTGGTCGGGCCGGGCACGTCCGGAACGTCCGACTCGAATCGGCGGCCTCACCTTCAGTCCCGCGGACATTGGCACGATCCGCGCGGAGGCCGACACGCCCACGACAGTCGCCTATGCGGGGATCGGCTTCGGCAATCCCTTCAGGGGAGGCCAATGGACGGTTACCATGGACGTGGGCGTGTGGTGGTTTCTGGCACGTCCAGAGGTGCGACTGACGGCCGATGGCCGGGCCGCCGGTTTCTGGCTGTTCGAGGAAGCCCTCGAGGAGGAGGAGCGGCGCATCGCGGACTGGCTGCCGAGGTGGTGGCCGGTCCTCATGCTGGGAATCAGCTACCGCTTCGGATGAACACCGCGTTACCGCCGGACGCTCCGATCGCGGAGGTGCGCCGCCGTGATTCGTGGTTCGTGTTTGCGCTGGCGGCCCTAGTGGTGGTCGTCATCGCCGGCCGCACGACGACGAGCCCGTCGGTGTGGACGGACCTCGTGGTGGGACGCGCCATCTGGGCGAGCGGCATCCCACGGACCGATATCTTCACGTTCACCGGCGCGGGAGAGCGATGGCTCGATATTCAGTGGTTGTACCACGCGGCTCTGGGGCTGCTGTGGAGGATGGGCGGCGCGAAGATGGTGGGCGCCGCGACGGTGGCGTGCGTGGCTGCGGCGTTCACGATTGTCCTGTGGCCGGACTGGCGTACGCACGGCGCGAGTGCGCTGATCAGCGTCGCGCTGCTCATGTGGCTGGGCGCGGGCCGATGGCAGACGGATCCGGCCATCTTTGCGATTGTCCCGGCTGCCGTGATGGCGTTGGCGCTCCGGCAGGCTTCCATGCGCCGTCGCTATGGCCTCGCGATTCCCGCGCAACTCGCATGGATCAACATGGATCCTTCCGGCGTGGCTGGTCCGCTCCTGGCCGCGGCCGGTGCCGTCGCGGAGGAATGGGCATATTGGCGAGGGGAGGGGGGCGGCGTCTCGCGGTGCGAGCGCGCGGCCAGGTTCGGGTTGCCGCTCGTGCTGTTGGCGACGCTCGCGGTTCAGCCGTACGGCGCGGCTGGCCTTGGCTGGGCGTATGAGCACCGACGGCAATTGTTCGGCGTGGTGTTCGAGGAACGGTCTCTGCCGTCGCTACTGCTGGCGGGCGCCCCGCCGACCGCGCCGCTCGCCTTCTACGTCTCGGCGGCTCTGTGCGCGTTGGCGCTGGCCTTGTGCCGGCGTCCGGCGCCCGCCCGCGAGAGCCTCATGGCGCTGGGGGGGCTGGCCCTGGGCATGCTCTCGGCACGGTGGATGGCGGCGATGGTGGTGTCCGTCGCGCCGCTGCTGGCGTGGGCGGCGGATGCGTTGGGGTCCGAGCACGGACGGCGACGTCGCCGCGCGGGAATCGGAGTGGTCTGGGTGTATCCTCATGCGATGGCGTTCGTCGCGGCGGCGGCCGCCGCGTGGCTGGGGGCACGGCAGGCCGCGCGGAGCCACCCGCTGTCGTCTTGGGGCCTCGGGATCGAGTCGCGGCTGCAGCCGGTCGGTGCGTCCACCGCCATCGCCGAGCGGGGGCTCTCGCCCCGGTTGTACTGTTCGCCCTCCGACGGCGCCTGGCTGGCGTGGGCGCTGGAGGATGCCTCGGTGTTTGCGGACTTGCGGCCAGGATGCCGTGCGGCCGCCGAGTTCGATCCCCGCGCGTGGCTGGAGTCGGGACAGCGGTTGGATCAGGCCATCATCTCGCGCTGGGGGCTTGATACGGCGCTGCTCAGTTGCATTCATCCCTCGGGTTTGGCGATTGCGAATCGCTGGCTTGAGGATCGGCGGTGGCAGTTGATCTATTTCGACGGGATTTCGACGATCCTGGCGCTTCGCGGTTCTGATGCGGCGGCCCGGTGGGGAGCCGACGAACGCCTGCAGCAGATGGGCCTTGAGTTGATCGAGGCCGAGGCCGCGGCCATCGAAGCGGCGCTCGCGGACGGCCGGCGCCCGCCGCCGCCCGTCCGACTGATCGGCGCCGCGGCGTTCTACGAGGCCACCGGCCGCTGGCCGGCGGCGGCCGCGGCCTTGGAACTTGCGGCGCGAGCGTATCCCGAGGCCGGGCTGCTGGTTCTGCACTTGGCCCGTGCGCGATGGCGCGTGGGTGATCGGGCTGGCGCGAAGGCCGCACTCGAACGATATCTGCGCCGCGAGCCTCGCTCGGAACTGGCACGCGAGCTCGAGAAGGAGATGCAGGCGGCCGACCGACCACCGTCCGGGGCTGACGGAGCCTCGCGAGGCTCGTCACCCGACGCATCGCGGTGAACGCGGCATGCCGGGCGGCTGTCGCCGCTCAGGCCGGGAAGTCCTGTTGGATCGCCTCCTCCGCGCGGCGGCACAGCTCACGTGCGTAGTCCGTCCAGACCCCCTGCCCCCAGTAGCGAAAACAAGACGTCTCGCACAGCATGAGCAACACCAACGCGCGGCGGTAGCGCGGATCCGATGTCGGCACGCCGGAGCCGGTGACCCGGCGGTGGAACAGCGCGCTCACGCGCTCGATCGGTCCCAGCACGTTTTCGTAGCCGCGCACCCAGGAGATGTTCGCAGTCCAACTTCCCCCCTCCATGTGGAAGCGGGGATCCTCCCGGCGCGCCTCTTCGATCGCCTGCTCGACGCGCTCACGACCCGCGCCGGGTTGAACGCGGTCCCAAATCCGTTTTTGGAACACCGGTTGCAGCACGGGTGCCTGCTCCGGCGTCCATCCATCGCGGCGCAGAAACTCGAGATACTCGGTGACGTTCATGAGCGGCCAGGGACTGCCGGATGCCTCGCGAACCACCTCGTGATACTTCGGCGGAAACTCGTTCATCATCACGCCACCGTTTTCGCCGTCCGAAATCTGCGTGACGAGCGGCGGGCGAAGCCGGCCGGCGATCCAGCGGCGGCCGAGTGACCGCGCCTCGTACCATGGCTGCATCTGGCCGACGAGTTTCGTGTCGCTGCCTTTGGTCTTGACGATCGCGAGGATCGAGGCGCTCTCGCCCGCGCTGTTGCGGCAGACGAGGCGGTGGGGTTGATGCGGTTCAGTGGGATGGGCACCGGTCTCGGGATGCTCCACGGTGTGCTCCTGAACCAGAACCCACTCGTACGCGTTCTCACGAAGCGTCCGAACGAATTCGAAGGCGACGTCCGGGTGGTTCGGCAGCGCCATCTCGGGCGGGGAGAAGCCGCGCACGCGCGCGAGCGCCTCGCAACCGAAGAGAGCGGCGAAATGATGCCGCCACGCGGCGACGTGGAGCCGGAAGTCCTGGACCGGTGTCGAGGGCGCGACGGCGTGGCCCCAGGCGGTGCCCAGCCACTCCACGGCGCGGCGACGGCGCGGGTCGCATGTGATGCGCCGCAGCGACTCGAACACGTCCTCGGCGCCCATCTGCCGCAGGCCCCACAGCAGCGTGCCGGAATAGTCGAGCATGACGCGCGGTTCACGGCCCTCGTCGAGCAACGCGGGCACAAACTCGCCCATGCGTTGGTAGCACCAGCGGAACACCGGCGCGTTGTGGTTATCTCCGATGTGCTGGTGCTCCATCATGTATTGCAGGTTGCTGATGATCGCGGCCGTTTCGAGACGGTCGCCGCCGGCCGGAATCTGGGGCTGGTGCATGTGCAGCGCGATCGCGCACGCGGATTCGATACGGTCGAACGCGTTCGGGCTCTCCGGCGCGTACAACTCGCCGGCGGGCGGCGGCAAGAGGAGACGCTCCTCATCGCCGCAGACGTTGGGCCATCCGTCAAGTAGATCCGTCACGTCGTTCATCGTTCGCGGTTAGGGATGCGGGGAGCTCCGAAGCCCGTGGTGCCCCGCCGAGGAGGGAATCCGGAGCCAGCACACCGCCGGAGACAACCATCCGGATACCCTCTTCGACGGTGATCCGGGTGGGCGTCACCTGGTCCTCGTCGAGCAGCAGCAGGTAGCCAGAGGTCGGATTGGGCGATGTGGGCAGAAAGACGCGGTAAATGCGGCGGCCATCGGCCTCGACACCAACCCCGCCGACGAAGCCGAGTGCGCGGGACCCCCGCCGCGGGAAGTCCACCAGCACGACCGAGGTGAACGCATGGCGGTCCCGCGAGGACAACATTTCCACCAAACTCTTCGTCCATGAATACACCGACTTGACGATCGGAATCCGCCCGAGGATCGCCTCGCCGAGCGCGAGCAGGCGACGCCCAATCACAAGGCCGGTGAGCAAGCCGACGAGATAGAGAAAGGCGAGCAAAACGAGGACGGCTATGGCGCCCACCGTGTGTTCCGGCAGGCGGCCTTGCGGCACAATCCGGGCGATCGGGCGGACATAGCCGACCGCGACGCGGAACAAGAATCGGAGCACGACAAACGTCACCGCTAGCGGTACCAGCATCAAAATGCCGGAAACGATGCGGGAACGGATATGTCGAACTACCTTCGCGATCATGGGATCCGTGGCTCTACAGGTTACCGCAAACGGTCGCGAAGTCCAACGCGGCGGGTCGCACACCGAGCCAATGTGCTGTAGCTCCGGCGCTCTGCCGCCGGAGCTTTCTCCCCCATATCTTCCGCCGGAGGACCGGCGGAACTACAAAATCTTCCGCCGGGGGACCGGCGGAACTACAGCGGCCGTTGGAGGGCCGGGTTCCAGCCCGACCCTATGGCGCTGTTCAATTGGGGACAGGCACAAGTTCGGGCACAAGTGCCCATTCGGGACAGGCACAAGTTCTCGCAACAGCGCAATCGGCCCTCGCACACTTGGGGTAGTGGTGGGGCGTGGGCGACCTCAGGCCGATCGTGGCGTTCGAAGTCCGGTTGGGCCGAACGGTGTTCACGGTGTCGGCCCAACCGGAGAGTCCGCGTCGTTCTACCATGCTTGGAGGCTTGTGCCGGTTGGCCGTCCAATCGTTGGACGGCTATCGGCCTCAGCCGCCCATGGGGTGGTGGTGCAGATGATGATGGACGGGCGGGGGGCCGGCGGGCGCGGGGTCAAGAATTCTCCCGCGGTCCGTAACTTGCTCCGCACCGGGTCATCGGCTCAGGGCAATGTCGCTTGCGGCGGCCGCGGGTGGCGGCGATGATGAGCGCGCGTCCGCGGCCATCCGATCCGGGCGGGCGCATGATGCATGGCGCACAATCGCCGCGAGAAACTTGAAAGCTATGTCCTGGCCGTCATTGAGGGCCGGCGCACGGGGCCGGGTCCGGCGGTGCTGCGCGGGGTGCTGCGGGCGCTCTCGATCGCGTTTGGCGCCGGGGTGCAATTGCGACTCTGGTTGTATCGGCGGGGAGTGCTGCGGCCGCATGAGCTGGGCTGCCAGGTCATCAGCGTGGGCAATCTGACGGTGGGGGGCACCGGCAAGACGCCGATCGTCGAAACGCTCGCCCGCGAGCTGCAACGCCAGGGGCGCAAGGTTGCGATCTTGAGCCGGGGCTACAAACGGAAGTCGCGGCCGCTTACGAAGCGGCTGTCCGACCTGTTGCGGGGGCGGCGACCCCGTCAGGAGCCGCTGGTTGTCTCGGACGGTCGGCGCCTTCTTCTCGACTCGACCCAGGGCGGTGACGAGCCGTTTATGCTCGCCTCAAATCTGCCGGAGGTTGTGGTGATTGTGGGGCGGGATCGAGTGAAGAGCGGGCGAATGGCCATTCGGGATTTTGGTTGCGACACGCTCATCCTCGACGACGGCTTTCAGCATCTGCGGTTGAAACACCGGCTCGACATCGTCCTGGTGGATCGCACGAATCCGTTCGGCAATCGGCGGCTGCTGCCCGCCGGGATTCTGCGGGAGCCCGTGCGGAACATCCGGCGGGCGGGGTTCATTTTTGTGACGAAATGCGACGGGGGCGGCGCGGGCGAGCTGATTCCGCAGTTGCGGCGCTTCAATCCGGACGCCGAGATCTCCGAATGCCGGCACTGCCCGCGATATTTGCGCGAGGTGTACACGCGCGAGGTGAAACCGCTCGAATTTCTGCGTGGGCTAGATGTGGGCGCCATTTCGGGCATTGCCGCGCCGAAGGGGTTTGAAGACACGCTCGTGAAGCTTGGCGCGCGCGTGCTCTATCATAAGCGGTACGCAGATCACCACCGGTATACGCAACAAGAGATCATCTGGGCGATCAACAAGTCGCTGGCGAGGGGCGCGAAGGCGCTGATCACGACGGAAAAGGATGCCGTCCGGTTTCCGCACATCGAGCGCCGGGACCTGCCCATCTACTACCTGCGAGTCGACATCGAAATGCTCTCCGGCTCCGAGGCTTTCCGTGAATGGATCCAGCGCATCTGTTTCCGATGAGGACGGCGCGCGGCCGGTGCGCGCGGCGATCATCAGCGTTCACTGGATCGGCGACACCCTGATGAGCGCGCCCGCGGTGGCAGCATGGCGCCGGCACCATCCCCGCGCGCGACTTGTCATGCTGGCGCGGCCGGGACCAACGGAGATCTGGCGACTGTTGGGTGTGGCCGATGAGGTATGGACTGTGGCGCCGGGTACGATCGGCGCCTGGCGGGCCGCGCGCGCGCTGCGCGCCTGGCGGCCGGAGTGGGTGGCCGTGTGTCCGCACTCGGTGCGGTCCTCATGGATTGCGGCGCTGTCGGGGGCTTCGGAGATCGTCGGGCTGCCCGGCCCGGCCCGCCGGTGGCTGGGCATCCGTGTGATCCAGCCGACGCTTCGCCCGGGACGGCGCCATCAGCAATTCGAATACGCGGATCTCTTGTTCGGTGCCGGATCGGATGTTTCTCTTGAGCCGCCGCGGCTACACATTCCAAACGAGCTTCTCCATGAGGCCGAGAAACGGTTGCAACCGCTGGCACGCCGCCCCCGGCTTGCAGTGATGCCGGGCGCCGCCCGCGGGCCGGCCAAGCGGTGGCCGGCCGAACGATTTGCGGAGGTGGCGCGCCGGCTCGCGGAGGAGGAGGGCGCGGCGGTGGTCGTGCTGGGTGGTCGCGCTGACCGGGAAGCCGCGGCGCTGATCGTGGCCGCGACGGCTCCGTATGCCGTGAATCTCGCGGGCGAGACGACAGTGCAACAGTGGGCGGCGGTGCTGTCGCGATGCGATCTGGGGCTCTGCAACGACAGCGGCGGAATGCATTTGGCGGCCGCCGTGGGCGTGCCCGGCGTGGCGATCTTTGGCCGCACGGATCCGGAGATCACCGGACCGCTGTCGACGGACTGGACGATCGTCCGGGCGCCGGGACCTGCGGCGCGCGATCTTGGCCGTTCCGATACGGATGCCGTGGAGCGTCTGCTGTCGATTCGCGTGGACGAGGTGGTCGATGCGTGCCGCGCGCGGCTCTCCACCCTGGCGGGGCGGCGTGCGGCGCGCGGATCGTCGATTTGATGCGCTGGCTGTTCATCAACCCGATCAAGGCCTCCGGCTGGGGCGGCATGGAAGGCTGGATGCTGCGATTGGCCGGTGAGCTGGTCAGGTGTGGCGATGTGTGCGCGGTCGCGGCGCGCGAGGAGAGCCCCTGGCCGGTCCGCTGCGCCGGCACAGGGATCACCGTTGAGCGACTGCGATTCGGCGGGGACCTTGCGCCGTGGACCTGGTGTGAACTCGCGCGGATCGTGCGGCGATACCGCCCGGATGTCATCATCGCGAAGGGATTTCGACAGGCCCGATGGGCCCGGCTGACGTCGCCCCACGCCGCCCTCGCGGTGAAACTGCCGGCGGGCGTGGAGCTCGGCGACTCGCTGGTGGATCGGCTCACGGCGATGGCCGTGGTGGACCGTTTATTGACCGACTGCCGGGCGACCCGCGATGAGCTGCTGCGCCGGCCGTGGCTACGGCCGGCGCGCGTGGTGGTTGCCTACAACGGTGTGGTACCGGTCTCGAGTTGGCCCGATGAATCATTGCGCCGGCGCGCGCGCGCACAGCTGCTGGCGGGAGGGTCCGACGAGGGCCCCGTGGTCGTGATGGCCGGCCGTCTCGATCCCGCCAAACGCGTGGACGACGCGCTGGTCGCGTTCGCGGAGGCGAGCCGAGGGACGCGTGCGCGGCTGGTGGTCATGGGCGACGGGCCTGCGCGCGACGCGCTGGAGGCGATGGCGGTCTCGCTGGGGCTACGAGACATCGTGCGGTGGCTCGGATGGCGCGAGGACGCCGCCTGGCTGATGTGGGGCGCGGATCTGTTCCTTCATGCCAGCGAACGCGAGGGCCTGAGCAATGCGATTTTGGAGGCCATGGCCGCGGGGTTACCGGTGGTGGCGACGCGCGCGGGCGGGACGGCCGAGGCGGTCGAGGATGGCGTTACGGGCCGGCTGGTCGCCTGCGGCGACCGCGTGTCTCTGGCCGCCGCGATGGGCGAGCTGCTGCGCGATTCGGCCCGCGCCCGGCGATTCGGCGCGGCCGGTGCCGCGCGAGTCAGGGAACGGTTCACAGTGCCGGCCATGGCGCGCGCAATCCGGAGCGCGATGTCCGAGGTGATCGAGCTGCGGCGTCGGCTCGCCCAACGCCCCGTGCTCGCCGAGAGTGGAGCACGGCGCGTCGAGGCAGCGGCCGGCCTCGCCGAGGAGCTGCCCGATCGCGAGCCCGGCGCCGCCTGGCAGTGTGTGAAAGCCACGGCGCGTGTGACGGTGCACCGCCGAGAACGATCCGCGGCGACCGCTCTTTATGCGAAGAGGTTTCTCGCGCTCCGGTGGCGGGACCGGGTGGTCTCGTGGTTTCGTCGCCCGCGGGCCTGGGCGAACTATCGGATCGCGCAGCGTCTCGCGCTGCGCGGATTTGACACGGTGCCCCACTGGGCGGCGGTGTGGTGGCGCGCGCCGGGCGGCGGAATTGAGTCGGTGTTGCTCACGAGCGCTGTGGAGGGCGCCGCATCGCTGGATGTGTGGGTTCGCTCAATTCGGCAGGATCCGGTTGTTCTGCGCCGTGCGGTGGCGATGGCCGGGCGGTGGCTCGCCACGGCGCACGATAACTGGGTGATCCCGCACGATCTGAAAGCCAGCAATCTGCTCGTGCGGCCGGACATGCCGACCGACTTGATCCTACTCGACCTTGACAACTGCACGATCGGACGGCCGGCGCTGATGCGTGACATCGTCCGCAACTTCGCGCAGTTTCGCCGATCGTTCGAGAACGATCTCGGATTCGCAGAGTGGCGCCGGTTCTGCGCGGCCTATGGCCGGGCGCGCGGATGGACGGCGGAACGGCTGCGGCGTCTGCTCGCGACGGTGGAACATCGCGCCCAGCGCCGCGGAATGCGGGACTGTTCGCCCGCCGCTCGCAAAGTGGCTCCGGACGACGGACCGGTGCGACCTGCGTGGTCCACGGCATCCCATCCAGCCACGCCGAACCGTGCGGCAGCGCCGCGGCGAGGCGCGGTCGGGCAGGCGGGGTCAAACCGTCCGTGAGGCGAGCCATGCCGCGCGACCCAGCGCCGCGCAGGCGGCCCATGCGAGCGCCCGGAATTCGCCCGTGCGGAGCGCCTCGTCCAGCTCCAGCGGTGAGAGCAGACGCAGCGACGGATGCTCGATGTCGTCTTCGATGATGGAGCCTGCCAGATCAACGCCGAGCGCCAGATAAAAATGCGCGCGGCCGGCACCGCGGTTCGCGTCCACGACGTACACGCCCAATGGTCGCCAGTCGCCGCCACCGTACCCCGTTTCCTCCCGAAGTTCGCGGCGCGCCGCCGCCTCGGGGGCTTCGCCGGGTTCGATGAAACCGCCCGGCAGTGCGAGCGAGCGACGTCCGACCGCATATTTGTGGACTTCGAGAGCTACGATGGCGGACTGGCGAGTGACCGCGAAGATGTTCACATAGTCGGGGGTTTCGATCCATGTCCACGGCTCGAATTCGCGTCCGTCCGGCGCGCGGACGCGCCGTAGTTCCAGCGCGAGAAACGGTGCGAAGTCGGCCACACGGCGGCGATCGAGTGTCATCCAATCGTTCATTGCGCTATCGTAGGGCGACTGGCACCGCCGCGCGAGGCACGCGGTGGGGCAGGTTGGGCGGAAAGGAAGGATCGGATGACGGCGAGCGGCAGACTGACCGCAGCATTCGCGATCGCGCTCGGGGTGGTGGCGATGACCACGGCCGCCCAGGACATCGTTGTGCGAAAAGGAGCGGCCGCGAAGGCCACGGTGGACTGGGCGGGCTTCTCGGCGCCGTCGGCGGGGCCAGGCGCGACGTTGGTGCAGGTGGCGCGTCAGGACCTTGAGCGATCGGGCTGGTTTCGCACGGTGGGGGCGGGGGGGGAATTCCGGATTTCGGGGGAGGGCGCCGAGCGGGGCGGTCAGCTTACGGTTGCGCTGGTGCTGACCGACGCGGGGCGGAACGCCGTCGCGCTCAACCGGACGTATTCGGCCGACGCGTCTCAAGCGCGTACGCTCGCGCACCGGATCGCGGATGACATCGTGAAGGCCGCGACGGGCCGCGACGGTTTCGCCTCCTCGCGGTTGGTGCTGGTCGGCAACCGCACCGGGCGCAAGGAGCTGTATGTTTGCGACAGCGACGGCCACAACCTGATGCAACTGACCCAAGATCGCTCGATCAGCCTCTATCCGCGCTGGGGGGCGAACAACTCGGCGATCACGTACACGAGTTATTTGCGCGGCTTTCCGGCCGCCTTTCGCATTGACGTCGCGACCGGCCGGCGGGAGATGTTGGCCGGGTTTCCGGGGCTGAACACGGCGCCGGTGTTGTCGCCCGATGGCCGCAGTTGTGCGCTGATCCTGTCCCGGGAGGGCAACCCGGAGCTGTACGTGCAAACGCCGCCCGGCGGACCGGCGACGCGCATCACCCGGACGCCCCATGCGGCGGAGTCGAGCCCGACGTGGAGCCCCGACGGTTCGCGGATTGCGTTCGTCTCGGACATGTCGGGCAAGCCGCAGGTGTACATCGTCTCGCGCTCTGGCGGCGCGCCCCAGCGCGTGACGTCCCGCGGTGTGGAAAACGTGGCGCCGGCGTGGGGCCCCGACGGCCGCCTCGCCTATGCGAGCCGGCTGGGTAGCCGCTTTCAAATCTGCGTGCTGGATCCCGCCTCTGGCGCGGTCGACACCGTGACACCGGACGACGCGGACTACGAGGACCCGAGCTGGGCCCGCAACGGTCGGCATCTCGCATGCGCGCGGACGTCGGGCCATCGCAGTTCGATCGTTTTGATTGACACGCTGACGCGAGACCAGATACCGTTAGTCTCCGGTTCGGGCGACTGGTATTCGCCGGACTGGACGAAATAGTTGGTGCGTCTGGGCGACGATGGTCAGGGAAAGGATGAGAGGGTCATGTCGCAGACAATTCGTTGGTGCGCGGCGATGGTGGCGGTGGCGCTGGCGGTCGGCAGCGGGTGCCGCACGCGTCCGAAGACAACGGGCACGGGGGCCGATTCGGGCGTCAATCCCTTAGGGGTGGCGCCCGTCCAGATGGGCGCCGGCGAACTGGGGATGTCCGGTGAGCCATTCGCCGGCACCGAGCAGCGCGGCCTGTTCGCGCCGGTGTATTTCGCGTACGACAGTTCCGCGATTGAAGCGTCGGAGCGATCCAAGATCGAGGCCGTGGCGGATGCACTCCGCGCGTCTCCGACGAAACGGCTGATCATCGAAGGGCACTGCGACGAACGCGGTAGCAACGAGTACAACCTTGCGCTCGGCGAGCGGCGAGCGCTGGCGATCCGCGCCTACCTGATCGGGTTGGGCATCAGCGCCGATCGGATTCAGACGAAGAGCTATGGCGAGGAGCAGCCGGTCGCGTTTGGGCACAATGAGGAGGCCTGGCGCCTGAATCGCCGCGGCGAATTCGTCCTCCTCGAGTAGCGGTTCGGTCGGGCGGTCTCCCGTCGGCAGCGCGCCAGGTCCGTCAGTCGCCGCCTGGCGGTTCGAAGGAGTCGGCACGTGGCGCTGGCGTTCATCAGTGGGATCGGCGGCGGAGAGCTGCTGATCATCATGGTGGTTTTTCTTCTGCTGTTCGGCTCGAAGAAACTGCCGGGCATCGCTCGCAATCTTGGAAAGGCGATGGCCGAACTGCAGCGGGCCGCGCGGGAGGTGCGCGAGGAGTTCCTGAACGCGGATCGCGAACTGAACGCTCCGCCGCCCCCCACCGCGTGGCCTCGGGCGTCGCCGCCGTCCGAAACGGGGTCCGGAGAGGGCGGGGAGTGGCATCCAGACATGGAGGCCTATGGATACGAGCCGCCGTCGGAACCCGGGGGCCCCTCCGCGGGAACCGCGACCGAGGTCGCCCCGGCGGGCGCGACGACGGAGTCTCCTATGGCCGCGGCCGCCCCGATCGAGCCCTCGCCGGGGCCGTCGTCGCCCGACGCTCCCGCCGGTTCCAAGCCCGGGGTGATCGAACCGGCATCCACGGAATCGGACGGTGAAACTCGGGCCGTTTAAGTTCACGATCGATAGCGAGGACGTCAGCAAGCCGTTTCTCGATCATCTTGAGGATCTCCGGCAGACGATCCTGCGTAGCATCGGCGCGCTCGCGATCGGAATGCTGGTGGCGGCGCCACTCGCGCCCGCCATTCTGCGCTGGCTCAAACGACCGCTGTTTCTGGTGTTTTCAAAGCCGGAGGAGGTGGACCAGTTTTTGTGGACCTGGGACGTGACCGGCGCATTTGCGCTGGCGATGAAGATCATGTTCTGGGCCGGTCTCGTCTTCGCCGCGCCCTTCATCGTGTTGTTCATCGCCCAGTTCGTGTTTCCGGGTCTGACCGCAAAGGAAAAACTGGTGATCCGTCGCAGCGGCGGTGCGGCAGTGGGCCTGTTTGCGGCGGGCGTGTTTCTCGCGTATCGGTTCTGTCTGCCGGTGGGGTTGCGAGCGATGTGGGCGATGAACCGCTGGCTCGGCGTGCGGCCGCAGTGGACGATCACCAGCTACATCTCGTTCACGCTCCAGTTCCTGCTCGCGTTCGGACTGGTGTTTGAGCTGCCCATCGTGCTGTTGATTCTCGGCCGGCTCGGTCTCATCTCCGCGGATACGCTGCGAACCTACCGGCGCCACGTCTACGTGGGATTGTTCATTTTGGCGGCCGTGTTGACGCCCCCCGACATCTTCAGTCAGTTGTTGATGGGAATTCCGCTCGTGCTGCTCTATGAGGCATGCATTGTGCTGATCGCGGCGACGGAGCGCGAGCGCGAACCGCCGCCGCCCGCACCAGTATCAGAATCAGATAGGACCCAATGAGCCAGACCGGTCAGATTCGCATCCTCGTCGTGGATGACGATCCCGGCGTGCGGATGTTCGTGCGGCGGGCGTTGGAGCCGGAGGGGTATTGCGTGGAGGAGGCGGCGGACGGCGCCGAGTGCCTCCGCCGGGTGCGACGGTCACCACCGGACCTGATCATCCTCGATTTGTACATGCCCGAGAAGGACGGCCTCGAAGTGCTGCGCGAGCTGCGCACAATACAGCCGGCGTCGCGTCTGATCACCATGTCCGGCGGCGGGCCCACCTACGACATGACGATTCTGCAGTCCGCGAGGTTTCTCGGCGCGCCGTCGGCGCTGCTCAAGCCGTTTTCCGTCGCAGACCTCCTTGACGCGGTCCGTCGGATGCTGGCGTCCGAGGCCGATCCCGGCCCCGCTGGAGGCTGACGAGTCAACGCGCAGTCGGCCACGACGAGGGCGGGCGATCCATCCATGCCGCCACCAGCTGCGCCGCCCGCCCACGGACCGCGGGCGACGGGTCACCGTTGGCCAGGCGGCGCACGAGGTCCACGGTCAGTGAGTCGGGAAACCGGGCGAGGCTGTCGAGCGCCGCGAGGCGCACCTCGTCGCGGTTGGCGCCTCGCCGTCCCTCGGCCGCAGATCGCAGCGCGCTGAGAGCCATCGAGGTCGGCGCGGCCGCCAGCAGTGCATCCCGCAGCGCCTCGCGAGCCTCGGTCGAAGCCGACGCAAACCGGTCCAGAATGAAATCCACCGACGGGCCGGAGCCCACCGAGGCCAGTCCTTGGAGGGCGGCGCGCGCGCGCGGAGATGCGGGTTGCGCTTCGATCTCATCGGCCCATGTGACCAGCGCCGGCACGGCCTCGACCGAGCGAGCACGGCGGATGAGCTCCAGAACGTTGTTGTAGCCGATGGCGTCGTCCTGCTCGCGATGCTGCTGTTCGAGCCGCATCAGGAGCTCGGCGTCGGCCCGGCGGCTCGCGACCTCGATGGCCACCGCACGCACGTGGTCAGGCTCGGAGAGGTCGAGCCAGCGCGCGACGGCCACGTGTGCGTCGGCGGAGGTCAAGGCCGCCGCGGCCATCTCGTCGGCGAGCGCACGGCGTGCATGCTCGTCCTCGGCTCGTCGCAAACGGTCGAACAGGTGTTCGAGACTGTTCGGCCGTTCCTCGGCGTGGCGAGAGACGGTCGGCGCGGCCGAGGGCACCGACGTGTGCGCCGACGATGCGCCGATCCGAATGTCCACCGGGTGCCATCGCATACGATCGGTGCTGGGCGCTGGCTGCCAGACCACGGTCCAGTCGAGGCCCTCGAGCAGTCGCGGCAATGCCTGTTCAATCGGAACGCCGTTCATCGCCGCGTCCACCACCGAATCGGCCGTGTCGGGTGGCCAGAGCAGTTGGGCGTTGACGAGGCGGGCCAGCGACTCGACTGTGTCGCGGCGGCTTCGGGGGCCGGGAGGAATCGTGACGCGATCGCGGTCGAGCGTAACGGGGGCGGGCGGCGGCGGTTCGGCCTTCGCCTGTGGATGCGGTGGGCCGACGGCGACCAGGCCGACGACCAGCATCGCGACCGGTCGCGGCGGGATCACCATCGTTTGATCAGTTCAAACGCGTTCCAGTTCGGCGCGGCGGAGCTGCGGGTGAGCCAGTGCCAGTCGCGGAACTGCGACCACACGCCGCGGTACGAATAATGCAGCACGCGCGCGGAGGCGAGATTGTGGGGCGCGCGCGGATCAAACGAGTATTCGACGACGACGCTCTGCTTCGGCAGCGCTGGGTCGGGGCGGACCACACCCGGCAGTTGCACGATCAGCTTCGCGCGAGGCGGGATCGTGACCATGTAGGTCCCGTCGGCGCGGGGTTGCAAAACGCCGAGCAGGTCGGCCGAGTAGTCGCCGCTCAAATTGACAAACCGGTACGGCCAGCGGAGCGGCACCATCAGGATGCCCTGCGTGCCCATCGCGTTCAGTGGCGTCCAGGAGAACCGCTCGAGGTCGATTAGCTTACCCAGCGGCGGCAGACCCGGGGCGAGTGGCGCGTTCGTGTCGACGCGGAACGTGGCCGTTGCGATCGAGCTGGGCGTCCAGTCAGCCTTGAACGCGCGCATCTGGACCGTGGCATCGCGATCGAGCGTGAACGGCGCGAACACGTCCGATTGCTCCGTGGGGGCGGTGCCATCGAGCGTGTAGCGGATCACGGCGCCCGGCGTGGAGCAGGTGGCCTGTATCAGGACCGGTGCGCGGAAGGTGCCACCGGCGGGCTGGATTAGGGGCGGCGCGACTGTGGTCAGCGCCGCGTCGCACCAATAGATCCCCCACACCTGCAGGCCGCTGTAGGCGGCGCGCGCGTGTACCATGAGATACCACTCGCCGGCCGCCGGGTACATGATTTGCACCGACTCGTTGTTCCCGGCCTTGAAGGGGCGGTAGTCGTACTGGGTGCCGGTGGGCGGTGCGCCGCGGCGGAGATACAGGTCGGCATCGCCGACTCCGCCGCGCATGCCGAACACCAGATGCGTCTGGCCGGCCGGCACGATCAGCCGGTAGAGCGTGACCGCGTTCTTCGCGTTCGCCTGCCCCGAGAGCACCTGCCCATTCACCAGGTCCACGACGCCGGCGATGGGCGGCGGAGGAGATGGAGTCGCCGGCGGCACAATTTCGTAGCACGCCACGGCGACGGCGCTGGACTGTGACCCGAGGAACGCACGTGCGCGCAAGGTCGTGGTTGCCGTGACGTTCGCGGTTTGCACGATCGGCGACGCGGGGCCGGGGTCGCTGCCATCGGCGGTCGCGCGGATCACGGCGCCCGGGGTCGGGCAGTTCAAGATCACGCGGACCGAGCCGGTGTACGTGCCGGCGGGAGGCGAGAACGCGGGCGGCGCGATGCCGGCGTCGCCGCCTTCAACGATGGCCCATGCCGACAGGTGGGACACCGCCGATCGGGCGAACACCAGCAGATACCACTCGCCCGGAGCCGGACGGCGCAGATCCACCCACTCGCGGTTGCCAGGCCGGCACGACCGTGCGTCGAACTGGCGGCCGTTGGGGAGCGCCCCGCGCCGCACATAGAGATCCGCATCTCCCGCGCCGCCGGTGCTCCCGAACACGAGGCGCGTGGCGCCCGGTGGAACGACCACGCGGAAGAATTGGTGGCCGAGTCGCGGCAGCGTGATGGGCTGAACGAGTTGCCCGCTGGAGATGTCGGCCACCGTTTGCGCCCATGCCCCGGCCACCGCGACAAGGACCAGTTGGATCGCCCGCCCGGCGGATTTCATCATTCGTCGGTCTCCGTTTGTGACGCGCTGCGTTCGCGGCACGCGTGCGCGCTCTGGGCGCGCACAGTAGCGGCTGTGCAGCCCGATGGCAAGCGATTTGGCCGGGGGGCGGAAACCCGCTACGCTCGGAGGTCATGCCGACGGATGTGATTGCGATCGCGAACCAAAAAGGTGGGGTGGGCAAGACGACCACCGCGATTAACCTCGCCGCCTGCCTTGTGGAACGGCGTCGTTCGGTACTGCTCGTGGACCTCGATCCGCAGGCCAACGCGACCAGCGGTCTCGGGGTGCAGGTCGCGGCTGGCGCCAGCATCTACCGCGCCCTCTTCGGCGAACGGCCGTTCGAGGAGTGTATCCGTCCGACCGCCTACAAGAACTTTGATCTGGTGCCGTCCGAACTCGACCTGGCTGGGGCCGAGGTGGAGCTGCTGCGGCTGCCCGATCCGACCCTCGCGCTGCGGCGCGCCATGGCGCCCTATCTGGCTTCGCCGCGGCATGACTTCGTGTTCATTGACTGCCCACCGTCGCTCGGCATTCTCACGGTGAATGCGCTCTGCGCCGCCCATCGGGTGCTTGTGCCGCTCCAGTGCGAGTACTTCGCACTCGAGGGCCTCAGCGTGATCACCCGAGTCATCGAGGACCTCCGGCGTGGGGCCAATCCGCGACTCGAGCTCGATGGCATCGTGATGACCATGTACTCCAGCCGCACGAAGCTTGGGCAGCAGGTCGTCCGTGAGGTGGTGACGCATTTTCCGGGGCGCGTCTACGAGAGCCTGATCCCGCGCACGGTGAGGCTCGGCGAGGCGCCCAGCTTCGCGAAACCCATCATCGTGTACGACGGAACCGGGATCGGCGCCACGGCCTATCGGATGCTGGCGAAGGAGTTTTTGGAACGGGCTTCGGCGCCGACCCCGTCCAGCGGGCCAGCGGGCGCGGTGGGGGAGGTGCGTGCGACGCCGGCGAATGCCTGCCCCGAGGGGGGCGCGTCTGCGACGGGTCCGTCGGTGTTCGCTTAGGGAGCCACGACGCCGGCGGCGGATAGCCGTCTCCGCCGTTGCGCCTCGTGCAGATCCGGGGGCCAGACCGGTTTCAGCGGTTCGATCCACGGTCCGTCCGGGCGCAGGGAGCGGCTTCCGGGGCCCACGCCGATCAAATTGATGAGCGGCCAATCCGGGGGTTTCGCGAATTCGCCACGCCCGCGAATGTTCCAAAACGTTGTTCGGACGCCGGTCTTGGGCCCCCGGTCTTCACGGCCGCCGCTCACATACAAATGACCGGGATCGCCGGCGTCAATGTCGCTAAAGAGGTTTTCGTACGGAATGTTCGCGTGGTGATCACATGTGAGGCGTCGAGCTCGGCCGCACGAAAACACGTTGCCATTCGCGAGACCTTCAACGCTCAAGTCGTGGAGGAACACGGTGTCAATTTCGAAACGCGTGAACAGGCAGTCCTGCGAGTATCCGGTGGCCCACAATGCATGGTGGCCGGTTGGATCCTTGCGTTTTCTTGCGGCGAAGCGGACGTCGCGCACTTCCACCCACCGGCAACCGTTCAGCATCACGCCGTTGTCGCAATCGATGAAGAGGACGTTTCGGACCCATCCGTTCACGACTCCGCTGAACTGCAGCGCATTGAAGCCTTCCTCCTGAAGGTGGGGGCGCTTGGGAACGCCGGGGAACTCGAAGGCGAGGTTTTCGACGCCGACGTCCTCGACGAGGGGATGCCAGGTCCATGCTCGTGGCTCCCACTCTTCGCGTAGGTCCAGCCGCAGCGGACGGTCGAGCGTGATCCGATGGCCATTGCGCGCGGCGACTCGCGCGACCCAATCCATGAAGAATTTGTATTCCTGGAAGGTCGCGGGGCCAGGATCGTGCCGGTCGCCGTGCAGATGACGACCGAGAGAGCGAGCATTGGCCATCGTCAGCCGGATCCATGCGCCGGTGGGGAAGGCGGCGGTATCCGAGAGCACCACATCGCGGTCGCCCCGGCGCGCCGGTTCGACCACGCTGGCCGCCGGGCTCGATGCGGCGCCGCCGCGGAACGTGATGAACCCTCCGGTGAACGCCCATTTGGATTTGAATCCGTCCACGATCTCCTTGCCGTGGACCTGCTCGAGCGATTTGGGGCAGACCAGCACCGTGCGATCCGGCCCCTCGCCGCGCAGCACGACGCCGCTGCGCCGGATCGTGATGATCTCGGTGAGCACATAACGGCCCGCTGGCACCAGAATGGCGCCGCGCTCGGTGGCCTCGACGGCGCGACGGAACGCGGCGGTGTCGTCGGTGTACCCGTCGCCCCGGGCGCCGTGCTTCCGCACATCGGTGGACACCGGCACGGTCGGGATCTCGGCCTCGCCGTGTCGGTAGCCCGCGAACGAGAAATCCGGCAGACGGCCCGTCGCGCTCCAAAGCTCGCCGTTGGTGCCCCAGAGCCGGGACGGTTCGCCGCGCGCACGGTTCGGGACCGCAGAGGCCGATTTGCCCAAGGTAGAAACGGCCGACGCAGGGCCGCCGGTGGACATCGGCGCGGAAACGTCGGTCCGTGCGCTGGCCCGCGCGGCCGCCGCGCGCGTCTCGGGGGGTGTCTCGGGCGGCGGCGGACGCCCCGCGGCCAGCGCAGCCACCCGCCGACGATCCTCCTCGCAGAGCTCGTCGATGGAGATCGAGAACCGAACTCCGCCAGGCCTGGACATGATGACTCGCTGTCCCGTGAGCTGAATGAAATTGCCCTCGAAGGTGTCGCCATCCGCCCGCACCCACACGCGAGCGTGGGCCGTGACGCCGAGCGCCACGATCAGCGCGGCCCACCGGACCGAACCGCGAACGAGCGGTACGGCTGCGGCATGACGCTGACGGGCATGTTTCATTCGTCGGGTGGTTGATGAGACTGGGCCACGATGGACGGGGGATTCGCGCGGAACGGGCGATTCCGGCGGAAGTCCGGCGTGAAATCTTCCGAGAGCGGTTCCGGTTGGATCCACACGTTTTCAAATCCGAGGTGCTCCACCTCGGCGACCACGGCGGCATACTCCGCGGCCGTGACGCGCCGGTCGAGGAATCCGGACTCGAGGCAACGGGGATTCGGCCGGAACTGGCTCATCACGGAGAGGGGCAGATGCCGGCCGAACTCGCGGCGCAGCTGGCGCAGCACCTGCCGGCTGTTCTCGACCTCGCCGGGCAACACAAGGTGCCGCACGAGCACGCCCCGTTCCGCCGGTGTCTGGCCCGAGGGGTCCCACGGTTCGAGAAACCCGCGAGCCTCCACCATGCGGCGGAGGGATTCGAGGGCCAGTTCGGGATACCGCGCATCGCCCATGACGCGCGCGGCCAGCTCGGGAAGCGCGAACTTGAAGTCGGGCAGGAAGATGTCCATCCACTGGGCATACTCGGCGACCATCTCAGGGCGATGATACCCGGAGGAGTTGAAGAGAAACGGAACCGTGACGCCGGCGGCGCGGAGCCGACGGCACAGATCGGCGATCTGGGGCCAGACGTGATCGGGGGTGACGAAGTTCAGGTTGTGGACTCCATGGCGCACCAGCAGTTCGCGGGCCTGTTGCTCGAACTCATCGGGCGTGAGCGTGGCGCCGAGATGCTCGATCGAAATCTGCCAGTTTTGGCAGAACACGCATCCGCTCGAGCACCCGCTCAGGAAGATCGTGCCGGACCCACGCGTGCCGCTGATCGGAGGTTCTTCGCCGAAGTGCGCGACGATCGAGGCGACCCGCAGGTCGGCGGTTTCACCGCAACGGCCACGGCGGCCGGCGCGGCGGTCGACCCGACACTCGCGCGGGCAGAGGCGGCACTCGGTGTAGGGGTCAGCGCCCATGCGAGGCATTGTGGACAACCCCATGGGCGGGATCAATCGCGCCGCCGGTACCGCTCTTCGGTCGGGCGCAGGGCCAGACCGCGCAGCCGGGCGGTCGATCAGCCCGGGGCGGCCGCGGCGACCACGGCGCGCATCTTCTCGAGACCGATGCGCGCGATCTCGGGCGCCGGCAGCTTCCAGTATTCCTCGTTGAAGAGTTCGAGCGAGAGCGCGATCTCGGCGCCTGTGGCGGCCAGCGTGCGGAGGATGTCGGCGATCGGCGCGACGCCATCGCCTGGCCAAACCCGGTGCGCGTCGCGAAGCTGCTCGCGCGGTGGTTCGGCGGGTACGTCGTTCATATGGACGCAGGGCAGTAGGACGCCATTGAACAGACGCAGCGCGGCCGGCGAGCTTCCACCTCGCACAATGTGGTAGACGTCGGCCAGGAGGCCGGCGTTCGGATGGCCGGCGCGCGCGATGACATAGGCCGCCTCCGCGAGGGTGGAGAGATGCGCGGAGGCGCCCCAGATCTCCAGCAACGGCATGACACCCTCCTCGGCGCCGATGTCGGCGACCTTCGCGAAGCGTTCCGCGATCGCCTCGAGCGGGACTCGGGGTTCGGGTTTCGTGGCGCCGGCGGGTGGCGCGGCGATACAGCGGCCGCCGAGCGCGGTGATCAACCCCATCTGGCGGCGCACGTCGTCCAGCGCCGTTGCGCGCTCGGCCGGGTCGTCCACGATCCACTTCGCGAACCCGATCGCGTTCACAATGCGCAGGCCGAGGTCTGCGCACTCACGCGCGAGGTCGTTCAGGGCGCCGCCGCCGGCGACGAACGCCTCAATGTCGGCCAGCCACGGCTCGTACCCGTCATAGCCGGCCGCGGCGGCCAGCCGCAGTTGATCGGGCAACGGCAGTCGGTGCGATCGGATGGTCGCGGCGTTCAACGCGAATCGGAACGGGGCGCGGCGAGCCGGCGCGGCGCCGCTGGGCAGTCGTACGAACGCACCGGGGACGGCCGTCGTGGCCGCGAGGAAATTACGCCGTGAAAGGGGCGGCGAGGTCCCCATGAGCTAGAGCGTCCAGCCTTCGCGGAACGGCGGTGAGAGCCACCGGTTGGCCTCGTCGTGGTTGGTGAACCGCATCGCGGCGCCGTCGTAGTCGAGTCGCACGCCGGGGAAGCGGGTGGCGATCATGCCGAGCAAACCGATTTCGCTGAGTCGCGCGCCGTACTCGAAGGGTGCGTTGGCGGGACGGCCCTCGCGGACCGCGTCGAGCCAGTCCCGATAATGCCCGTTGGGAATTCGCGGCAGGGATTTGGGAGGCGCGCCGTACTCCTTCATTTTTGCCTCGGGAATGATCCGGCAACCGCCCGCGCCGTGGGACCCATACATGATCTTGCCTCGGGTTCCGATGACGATCGCTCCGACGCCGGGCACCTTGCGGTCGGGCTCAAGCTCTTCGGGGCGGGGCGGTCGAATCTGGCCGTCGTGCCAGATCAGCCGCACCGGTCCGCGGTGTCCGCGCGCAGGGAACTCAAAGGTGATTTTTGTTCCGCGCGGATACAGCTCGGCGTGTTCCCGTGGGTCGAAGTCCAGACATTCGGCATGAATCGTGGTCGGGAGATCCAACTCGAGCGCCCACATCACGGGATCCACGACATGGCACACCCAGTCGCCGATCGCGCCGGTGCCGAACGGCATCCACCCCCGCCAGTTCCACGGGACATAGGCGGGGTGGTAGGGCCGTTCCGCCGCGGGGCCCAGCCACAGGTCCCAGTCCAGCTCCGGCGGCACCGGGGGCCGCTCCGACCTCACAGCCGCCAGCTTCGCGAATTGGCAGTAGACATCGGGAAATGCGTCACAGGCACAATGCACCTCGGTGACCTCGCCGATCGCACCGTCGCGGATCATTTCGACGAACACTCGGATCGACTCGCTCGAGTGGCCCTGGTTACCCATTTGGGTGATGAGCTTCCGTTCGCGGGCCTCGCGAGCGAGGGCGCGCGCCTCAGCGACAGAGTGGGCGAGGGGCTTTTCGCAAAACACGTGTTTGCCGCGGCGCAGCGCGGCCATCGCGGCGACCGCGTGGGTGTGGTCGGGCGTCGCGACGAGCACCGCGTCAATCTGGTCGGCCATTTCGTCGAACATGCGCCGAAAATCGCGATACCGCTTCGCCTTCGGCAGCTCCTTGAACGCGGTCGCCGCGCGACGGTCGTCGACGTCACAGAGCGCGACGACGTCCTCCGAGAGCATGTTCTTCAGGTCGCCCCACCCCTGGCCGCCGCAGCCGATGGCGGCCAGTCGCAGTTTCGAGTTCGGCGAGAGCTGACCGGGTGAACCCAGCACATGGCGGGGGACGATCTGGACCGTCGCGGCGGCGGCGGTGTGGCAGAGGAATCGGCGTCGAGAGATCATAGGGTGCTCCATATCACATGCGGTAGTTGGGGGATTCCTTGGTGATTTTTACGTCGTGCGGATGGGATTCGATCACACCCGCATGGGTGACTCGGACAAACCGGCCGCGGTGGCGCAGCTCCGAAATGGTACGGCAGCCACAGTAGCCCATCGCGGCACGGAGCCCGCCGGCAAACTGCGCGAGGACCTTGTCCAACGGCCCCGCGTAGGGGACGATTCCTTCGATCCCTTGGGGCACCAATTCATCCTCGCTGACGCTGCCGAGGCCGTACCGCTGGCGGCTGCCCTCGCGCGCGCGCATGGCGTCCAGACTGCCCATGCCGCGGTACACGACATACTGGCGGCCCTGATGGATGATTTTTTCACCGGGGCTTTCGTCGGTGCCGGCGAGCACGCCGCCCATCATCACCGATTCGGCGCCCGCGGCGATCGCCTTGGAAACGTCACCGGAGTGCCGAATGCCGCCGTCCGCAATCACGGGGATGGAATTTTCCAGCGCTCGGGCGCACTCGTAGATCGCGGTGATCTGCGGAACGCCGACGCCCGCGACGACCCGGGTGGTGCAGATCGAACCGGGACCGATCCCGACTTTCACCGCGTCCGCGCCGGCGTCGCGCAACGCCACCGCGGCTTCCCCGGTCGCGATGTTGCCCGCGATCACGTCCACGTCCGGGAAGCGATGCTTGGTCCAGCGGGTCATCTCAATCACACCGCGGCTGTGGCCGTGGGCCGTGTCGATCACGATGACGTCGGCATGGTGTTCGACCAGTGCCTCGACGCGCTCGTAATCGCCGGGCCCGACCGCCGCGCCCACGCGCAAGCGATACTGCGTGTCCCGGTTGTACTGAGGTTTCACGTTGCGGACCAGCGTCGCGACGTCAGTGTACGAATACAGCCCGACGAGTTTGCGGCCCCGCACCAGCGGCAGTTTGCCGATGCGGTGCCGCGTCATGATCTCATAGGCCTCCTGAAGTGTGGTCGTCGGCGGCGCGGTGATGACGTTGCGGGTCATCACATCGCGGATTGGCGCGTCGGGATGGGCGGCGAACTTGACGTCCCGGGAAGTGAGGATGCCCACCAACCGGTCGCGGCGGTCGAGGATTGGAAAACCCGAAAACCCATATCCGGCCTGTTCGCAGGTTTCGCGGACATCGCGCAGGGTCTGGTCGTCGCGGAACGTGACGGGTTTGGCGATCAGGCCGTTGAGATGGCGTTTCACCGCGTCCACCATCTCCACCTGCTCCGCGATGGAAAGGTTTTTGTGAATGACCCCGAGACCGCCGAGCATGGCCATTCGGATGGCCATCCGGCTTTCCGTGACGGTGTCCATGGCGGCACTGATGAACGGCATACTCATCGTGATGCGCGCCGTCAGACGGGTGCGGATATCGGCTTCGGGTGGAAGGAAGTCGCTGTACTGGGTGATCAGCGAAACGTCGTCGAACGTGAGCGCCTCATGACGGAACGCCGCCATGAATGCGTCCATGTCGGGATTGATACTCATCCGGTGCCTTTTTAACTCACTGAGTTTAGACCGGTCGAGGGGGGGGCGTCAAACGGGAGACACGCCGGGCAGGACGATACGAACGCCCATTGTTCGATGGGCGGAGACAACTGCGCTGGGAAACAAGACCCTGGGTGTGCGCCCCTTTGGAGGGAGGCTCGGTTGGAGGGCGGGGCGCACCCCAGGGTCCGAAATCATCGCTCCCAGTTCACGAATCGTGAACCGGGCATACCATACTGGATTTCATTCGCGGGTGCAAGCCGAATCCAGGGATGGATGGGGTTGGTCACGGGATCCGGCTGCAGCGCGAGCCGGTGATCGGGCAGGAACGCGGGCGCGCGACGGAGGTGATCGGGGAGGGCCAGCGGAGCGGGCGCAGTTTCCACCGAGGGGGTCGGCGGCGTGCGGGAGACCGCCCGCCACAGTGCCGAGATGCCGACGATCAGCGCGGCGGCGGCCACGGCGCGCGCCAGCCACGGAAGGGCGGTCTCCCGCGTCCAGAGCCGCCAGAGCGGATCGGGGCGGGTGGCCGCGATGGCGAGCCGCACCTGCCGGGCCACACGATCGGCCGCCTCCGGCCCCGCCGCCTCACGGGCCTTGAGTCGCATCCAGGCTCGCACGCGTAGATCGCGGTCAGCAAACACGCGGCAGTCCTCGCACCCGGAGAGATGGCTCACGATATCGCCGGCAAACGGCGGCTCCGCCTCTGTGATTCGGCGCTGGATCTCTTCGCAATTCATGGCGCAAACTCCGCGAGCTGCTCTTGCAGGTGCCGCCGGGCGTAAAACAGCCGCGACCGCACGGTGCCGACCGGCAAATTCAGCGCCCGCGCGATGTCCTCGTGCCGCCAGCCCTGAATGTCGTGCAACACGACCACCTGCCTATGTTCTTCAGACAACGATTGCAGCGCCTCGTTCAATCGGTGTTGAAGCTCTTGGAGGCTGACCCGCCGGCGGGGCGAGTCGAGACTGCCCGCGCTCATGGCGGGCGGTTCCCATCCCGCTTCCTCTTCGAGTTCTGCCAAGCTGATGTCGTCGGCACGGCGTCGTCGGCGTACCGCGGCGGTGTAGGACGTGTTCAGGGCGATGCGGTAGAGCCAGGTTGAAAAGCTGGAGTCGCCGCGGAAACGTCGCAGCGCACGGTAGGCGCGCACGAAGATCGTCTGGACCAGGTCTTCCGCGTCCTGGCGGTGTCCGATCATGTTGTACACAAGGCCGAAAATCCGATCGAAATAGCGTCGCACGAGTACGGCATAGGCGTCGGTATCGCCCGCTTGCGCGCGCCGGACCAATTCGTCGTCGGGGGGGGCGTCCGCGCCGGGTGTCGCAACGGGGGACGGGGGCTCGGCGGAGGGGGGGCGGTCGGTCATGGCGCGTCGGCAGGGATCACGCGGACGGCTCCGCCTCGGTTGGGGTGGTCGCGCCGTCCCGCAGGCGATGTGCGGTGGGCGGGGCGGAGGGTACCGCGAGGGAGCCATCGAAGTACTCGATCACATGCCCCTTTTCGATGAGCCAGGAGAGGTGGCCGAAGAGCTCCGCCCGGGCGGCCTCGTCGTGCGCCCGGTCTCGCAGAACGTCGGCGGCCATGGTCTCGCGCTGGACGCCCGGATGGGCGGCGAGGTACGACAACGCCTCGCGAATCGGAGGAATCGCATGGTCCGGCGCCATCGGGGCGGGATGGATCGCGGTGACGTAGGTGTAATGACCCGCCGCCTTGAACATGTGAAGGCGCATGTGACGCAGAGCGGGGCGGAGCGCATTCATCATTGTGGCGGGAAACCGCTGTTCCCGGTTCCATGCCGCTCGCAACACGGCGCGAATGGCCGGGTCCGTGACCTGCTCGGCGACGGCGCCCGAGATGATCACGCGGGATGACGCTGACACGCAGCGCGGCACCAGCTCCGTTTGGAGCGCCTGTCGGGCGGCGGTACGGGACAACGGCGGGGCATCTGGGCGGTCGCGCCGGACGTAGACTCGCCGTCGGGCGTAGTCCTGCCGCCACTGTTCGATGACGGCCGGGTCGCGCACCATCTCGAGGCGCGACCGGTAGTCGGCCAGCGAAATCCCGCTCCGGGCCTCGGCGTAGGCCTCGGCGACCGCCTCGGCGAATGAGTGATGATTGGGGGGCCCGATCAGCCGGCCGGTGAACGGGCAGCGCGCCACGAACGCGAACTGGCCAGCGGGCGGCTCTTCGGCGGCCTCGCGGACGTCGAACCAGCGGTCGAGGTGCGAGCCGAGGATGTGTTCGCGAGCCAACTCGGCGCTGGTGAACACCACGCCGCATGCGGTGCACTGATGCAGGCGGGGAAGGGGAGTGTCGGCGCCGGCATTCCCCGCGGTCTCTGCAGAACCGGATGGGACAACCTCAATGCGTACAACGTGGAATTCGGGCCGGCTAAGAAACAACTCGGCGAGCTGAAGCAGCGGATACGCGCGGCGACTGGCCTCGATGCGATGCACCACCGCACCCAGCCGGTGTCGTTCGGGCAGAAACGCCACACTGAGCGGCGGCGCGGGCATCGGGCGCGGCCCACTGGGCGGACGTTCCTGCCGCGGCGCCGGCGCGGCGGCCCGTGCAGATTCGCGTGGCCGGGAAGGGCCGCGGCGGGGGCCGCCACTTCCACGGCGAGGTTCGAACCGCCCCTGCTCGCGATCGCGCAAGCGGGGGCCCGACCCACTGCCCTCCGGACGACGCGTCCCGAGCTCCGGCGGATCCTCCGGCTCCAATGGACGCGTGTCCTGCTCCCGGGAGGGACGGTCCAACCGTTGCCCAAATTCCGTCGGAGGACGTCGCGCCCAGCTCGGGACAAAATTCAGGTGCAGCAACAAATCTTCGTGCGACTCGTCGGGTCGTGCGTCGTCCATGGGTTCAGTTTCTGCCGGGCTACCCGGTCCCGATGCGTCATTCTAGGCAACACACGAACGCTGGGCGAGTCGCATGGACACCTCGCCGCGGACGACGGAGGGTTGATTCAATGGGATGGACTCCCTAGGCTGCTGAACGGAGAACGACCATGCGTTCGATTGAAGTCGAGAGAGCCGGGCGACCTGTGGTTCCCGAGGATCAGCTCGAAAAGTATTCCTCGGCCGTGACGCTCTCGGACATGGAAATCTTCGTGTTTCCGGAGCTGCTCTATGCGTTGGTGTTGGCCAACCTGATGTCGCCTCGCGTTTGGTCATGGCGCGATGATCCTTGGTTCGCGAACCGCGCGCAACTGACGCCTTACCGTCGGGTTCTGCGGCTTCGACAGTTCATCATGGACCGGTTCGAGTTCAACCTTGACCTGGACACTTGGGGGCTCACCACGCAGGCCCGAGAGCTGGCCCGCTTCCGACGGTACATGGATGAGGCAACGATCGCGCGCAGCAACGCGCTGTTCGGTTACGAGGGCGACCGCTACTATTTTGACCTCGACATCCGGCGTCATTTCGGCCTGGACAAGTACTCCAGCGACACGATTCCCTATTGGAAGACCGAAACCGTCGAGGCGATGGAGGCCTTCCGACACCGGCCCGGCTACTCGCGGGGGGCAGGCGAGTGTGTCTCGCTTTCGACGCTCTACGTCGCCGGTCTCTTCCTGCTGTGCGGTGTGCCCTTGGAGGATATTTTTCTGATGAGCACACCGTTGCATTCCCAAAATTTCGTGCTGCTGGGTGACGGGCTGCTGACGAACAACCGGCGCGTCGTCACGCGCGCGATGTGGTTCAACGGCACGGAACTCACGCGCAAGGCCCAGCGCGCACTGCGACACGAACAGGTCACGATCGTCGCGCACTGCACCGGCTGGATCCACTGCGTCTATCCGGAGGCGACCATCGACCCCAACGAGTACCGGCGTTTCGAGGCGGCGCTGCGATCGTTCCTCCACAGCGAGATCACGATGGAGCTGCTGCTCAATTTCTTGCGCGAAGCGCCCGAGCGGCAGACGTGTTTTCAGATTCGGCACGTCCGACATGGACGCACCGTCTATCTGCCCGCGGAGACCGCGTACCGGTATGAGGCATCGTCGTCCGCCCGGATCAGCGATCGCACACGGGACTCCCTGCTCGCGGAGATCGAGGACGACGAGTTCTTCCCGGAGCCGTTGCCCGACCGCGTGCGGTTGGACGATGTCGAAGCCGCCTTTCGAGGCGAGGCGGTGGACCCCACGGATTCCGAGGCCGTGCGACGTCTGATCGAGGGGATCGGCTGCCGGCGGTTCCAGGCGCAGCGGGCCATCGAGGAACTGATCCGGTTTGCGCACGTCGAACCGCGGTTGCCGGATCGCTCGGGCGAGCCGAAGCGGTGGGTTGGCGGGCCCGCGCTTCGGCTGCGGCCCGACATGAGCCGCGAGGAGTTGTGCGCCGCCGTGGCGTCATTGCGCGCGACGCACCCGGTGGCCGATCTCGCGTTGTACGCGTACCGCGACCTTTCGGTGACCGACTGGCGGCCGTTCGTGAAGGCGGCGATCGAACGCAGCCCAGTATCCATCACGGGGGCGCAGGGACTGGAGGACGATGCGGTGATCGAACGCGTGCGCGCCATGCCCGATGAATCGATCTACGACGGCGCACGTTGCGCGCAGCCGGATGAGGTTTGGAACTTCGGTCGCGGCGACGGGTTCGAGAAAGCCCTCTGCGTGGCCAACATTCTCGCGGCACGTCATCCGGAGGCGCGTTTCGAACTGAGGGTCGAGCCGGATCTCGTCCGTTTGTCCGCGGGCGGCCGCGAAACGCTCTGGCCGTCCCGCAAGGGCTTGCACGGTGGTATCCGATTCTGAGGCCGCGGGCGGCGAGGTGACCCGCCCGCGCAAGTTGGCGAGCCGGCCGGCGCGCGAGCCGCCAAGACAACGACGCCGCGGACGCGGGCCCGCGGCGTCGCTCAGTCGGCCAAGACTCAGAACCGGTTGCCGAACCGGCGGCCTCCACCTCTGGAGTCTCGGCCGAAGCCTCCGCCTTCACCGCGCGGCGGCCGCTCTTCGCGCGGGCGAGCCTCATTGACCTTGATGGGGCGCCCCATCAGATCACTGTCGTTCAGCGCCTGAATGGCGCGCAGCGCTTCGTCGCGATTCGGCATTTCAACAAACCCGAAGCCGCGGGAGCGCCCGGTCTGCCGGTCCACGATCACGTTTGCGGATGTGACCTGTCCGAATCGGGCAAACGCCTCGCGAAGATCCTCATCCCCCGCCTGGTAGGAGAGGTTGCCCACGAATATATTCATTCCTCTGTCACTTTCCTCGACTCTCGGCCGCCGTATCACTCTTTCCACGGGCGCGCGCTGCGGGGCCCGCGGCCCGAACCGACGCAACCGCCACCAGATGACACCTTACCGCATTCGCGTCCGCGAATGCAACCCGCGCGATGGCCGTGCACGCGCCCGTCCGCAAGCGACTCGATCCCGGCGGCGGGCGTCGCCCGCGCCGTCCGTGGCGGTGTTCACGAAGCGCCGGAGGGGGGCACACCAATCTGCTCCGCCGGCAATCCCAGCAGATGCGCGAGCTTCCACAGTGCTCCGGAGCGATGCCCCACGCCGATCGCGCAGTGATGCGCCGGGCCGGCCGAGGTCCACGCGTCGAGGAACCGACGCGCACCGATGCTGAAGCGGTATCGGCTATTCGTGTTGCCGATCTGCAAGGTCGGCCCGGGCACCGATTCGGCCTCGGCAAACAACAGACCGGCCGGGGCGTCCGCCCGCTCGACAACCGACAACAGCGTTGCGGGACCGTGACGGACGGCCATCTGGATCGAAAGCCCGCGGCCGGGCTTGCCGTGATAGACCGGTAGCGGCACGAGACCAACGCGGCCTTCGGCGATCTCAAAGTGCGCGGGACCGTCGTGGCCGAGCAGGACCACGTCGTCCACAAAATCGGTCAGATAGAATTCGGAAAAGGATCCCCCGGCGCCGAGCGCGTCCAGAATCTTCATCGCGATCGCGTTTTTGATTTCGCACTCCCCGGCGGCGGGCACATGGCGGCCTGTGAGCAGCGTGAGGCCCGGAATCAAGGAGGTGACGATGTCTTGATATGGATGGCCTTCGACGCTCTCGTAGTAGTAGGCGAGCGCGCCGAGCCGATGGCGGGTGACCAACCGGTCCAGCGCCACAGAGGTGCGCGCGGCGCGTTCGAGCTCGGCCGCGGGACACTCGAGCGAGACATCGAACGCGCGCTGAAACTCCGAAATCTTCGCCCGCACATCGCGGGCGCCCACTTGCTCACGCAGCGCGTGGAGTTCGCACATTTCGAGCAGTTCGAAATGACAACCGAAGCCGGCCGACAGGCGGGTCATGTCGCTGTAGACGTCCAGCATGCCGCCATAGTAGTGGCCGAGCACTCCGATGCGCGTCTCGCGCAGCGTGCGGCGCAGGCGCGCCGCATCCACCCACTCGGCGATCTCGCGCGCGACCGCCGCTTCGTCCAGCACGCCGGTGATCATCCGGAACGGAATGCCGGCCCGACGGAACACGCATGCGATCTCGGGACACGCGCAGGCTTGGCAGTGCTCGAGCCAAACACCCGTCATGCGTCCGCGATCGCCGAGCGCATTGAACGCCGAGTAGTCGAGCTGAGCCACAGGTTGAAGGTTCAGTACGACAATTGGCGCCCCCACCTGTTGCGCGACGGGCAGTACCGTCGACGAGAGCGCGTAGGTCGACACATAGAGGAACACCACCTCCACCTGCCCACGGCGCAACACCTCGGCCGCCGCGTGCGCCGCCTCGGGCGAATCCACCAACCCCGCGTCGACGACGCGCGCGCCGGCGCGCCGCAGACGCGAGGCAATGGTGCGCTGGTAACCGGTGAGCCGCTCGCGCAACCCCTCGAACTGGTTCCAGTATGTGTTGAGCCCGATGCCGAACAAACCCACGGCGGGCGTGAGGGCCGCCGGAGAAGTGAGGCCGATCGGCTGCCGTCGTTGTTTCGGATCTGTCCGCTTCATGGTGCCTCCCTGTGCCCGGACGAATGGGCAAGGCCACCAACTAGTCTAGCCCGATGCCCTTTCAACTGTCAACTTGGTTTGGCGAGCCGATTGCACGGGTGGAGACGCCAGTCGCCGATGGTTCTCGCCGCTGCCCGAACCAACACGAAGGTTGCGAACCATTCAGGCCGGAACGAGGGTAGAGGGCGCGGTGGATAAGGCCCGCATGAACTTCGACTAGACCCCGTCGCTCTTCGGTGGGGATCGCCCCGACGACTCGCCTGACCTTCCCACCGTCCACCGTCCAACGCTTCTTCCAAGCTCTGCCGGCCGAGAAGCTCCTGAGCGCGAGGCGGAGCGGCTGAACGTGGTCTTGAGGGGGGATGACGGGAACGTGGGTGGCGTCGCGGCGCTCGCCGCGACGAAAACCCGGCGGAGCAGATGGCTATTCGGCTCGTTGCCTCCCTGGTGCCTCCCTGGGGACAGGCACCTGGGAGGCCGTAGGGACCTTGGCGGACGTTGGGGCGACGTTGGGGACAAGCACCTCGTGGGCTCTTGGGGACCGGCGCTATCCGGCGTGGGGGACAGGCACCTCTTTGGGCGCCATGGGAGCAGAGAACCGAAGCGGGTTGCGAGGGGGTAACCAGGTGCCGGTAACCAGGTGCCTGTCCCCAGGGTGTCCCCAGGGGGCCGTGCCTCTCCCCGATGCCTGTCCCCAGTCCACTGGCCCCGTCCGCGATAGGGGGCAGGCAGATGCGCAGGCGCCTCAACAATCTCGCTTTCAATCTGCTGCGGGTTTCTGTCGGATATCCGTCCCCATTTGGGGTGAGGGTTGCTGAGCGCCGCCGCGTTGAAGCCCGCGGGCAGCGAGGCTGCCCTCTGCGGTGTGCAGGGCTGGCGTGATGGGTTCACCGGCGCTATAGCTCCGGCGCTCCGCCGCCGGAGTGAGGCCATGGGGGAGGCCATGGGGGACAGGCGCTTGGGGACAGGCACCTACTTACTCCTACTTCCCTTCCTTTCCTACTTGGGCGGCGGTTGCCAGGCGATTGCCCGGTACCGATTGCGAGGTGCCTGTCCCCATCGGGGTGCGGGGTTGTGAACTGAACGCCGTCCGGCTGTGCTTTTTTGGGGTGGTTTTCCAACGATGGGACCGCCGCCGGCGCAGACCGTCCCAGCGTTGGAGACCGAACATCCGGCGTCGTGGGCCTGGCGACTCGGCCGTGGCGGCGAGCGTTGGAGTGCGGCGGCGAGACACGGCTCAAGTCTCGGCGCGGCGCCGCGATTGGTCGGCTCGCGGTTCCGGGCTTCTCGACGAGTCGGGCTGCGCACGATACCTGGCATCGCGCTGTTGGCCGGTGCTGGTGGAACGGCAGGTCGGCACCACTCGTGTTTCCGAAGCGCTCGAGGCTATGACCGGGCACGCCGCGGTGATCTGAAGCGGCACTGAGCGGTGCCGCACACCGTGCTCGAACCGCCGGGGCCCGATCCGCTCCTGCGGACGAACCGCGCTCAGCGTGCGCGGCGACCGCACGGCCGTTCCGGCCGGTGGCGGCCGCGGCGGCCGGCGGGTCTTGCCGCCGCCCGGGCGGGCTGGGTGCGGGGCGGGGCAAGCCCTCTTCCGAGGACGCTAGGCCGTAACCCGGTCTCTCCGGTCTCGAGGACGCGCGAGGATTCCCTTACAGCACCGTTTTGCGGGTGAGCTGGCAGAGGGCGCGGTACATTTTTTCCGGCGTGCCGGCCTCGATGAGCTTTGCCCTCGCGTCGGCATCCTGGAATGTGCGGGTGAGACCCGCGAGCAGCCGCAGGTAGAACGCGCTGGCGGCCGAGGGAATCACCACGAAGAAAATGATGCGCGTCAATGCTCGCTCGGCCGGCTCAAACCGGATGCCTTTGCGGCTGAGCGCGACGGCGACGGTGAGTCCGCCGCCCTCGACACCGCGCGCGTGCGGGAAGGCCAACCCGTGCTCGACGGCCGTGCAGGCGATCGCCTCGCGACGCAATGCGGCTTCGGCGAGGCTCTGGCCATTCGTCACGAAGCCCTGGCGTTCGAGCCGTGCGCAGATTTCCCGAATCGCGGAGTCGCGCTCGTTGGCGGTGAGGTCGGGGATCATCAACTCGGGGGAGGTGTAGCGAGCGATGCCGACCCGAACTCCGGCCGCACCCGCTCGCTTTCCGGGAACGCGGCGGGGGGCCGTGCTCTCGAGGTTGTACAGCAATCGGGCGCAGGTGGGACAGGTGTGCAGCGCGGTGGCCGCGTGGATCGCATGGACCTCGCTGATCGGAATCACCATGCCGCACCCGCCGCAGACATTGTTCACCATCGGCACGATCGCCGGCGGGCTGCGCTGCTGCAGACGACGGAACCGCGTCGCGTACTCCGCCGGGATGCCTTCGAACATCCGCTCGATCGCGGCGTCGAGTTCACTGAGCCGCTCGCGGCCCTCCAGCATTTCCTGCTGCGCCCTCGCCTCGAGCAATTCCTGAAGCTGAATGAGATCGTTAATCAGTTTTTTCATTGCGAAATCGGCGTTCATCAGCGGCACAACTCTGCGATGCCGTACGGCCAGTATAGGGCGGCTCCCTGTTTGTCGCGACTGCGTCCGCGAGGGGGCAACAACGAACGGTACGGCGACGGCGGCGGAGCACTCCGCGCCCATCGGTGTCCCGACGCGGCACCGACCAGATCAACCGGATGGGTCGGCGTGGCGGGGCTGGCGGACGCCCCGAGGGGTTCGGTTGTCTCGGCCCGAGCATCGCTGCGGCGACGGATCGTGACGCGGCCACGGCTGCCCGTGGGCCGAGCGTGAGCGCGGTGCTCTCCGTGTAGCGCGATGAGGGGAAGGCGGTACGGCTTGTAGCGCGTGCGGCCGGCGGGTAAAGAAGTGCCGTCACGATCGGCGGGGCGCACATGACGTGGATCGCAACAGCGGCGCTGGCGGCGGCCGCGTGGATTGGCGGCTGGGCGACGGGTTGTTTGCGGCGGCGGCGTGAGCTTGAGCGTCGGAGCGTCGAGTTGGAGGAGCTGCGGCGCGCTGCGGAGGCGGCCACCGCCGAGGCGCGGCGCCTCGCGGAGGAGGCGCAGCAGGCCAACCGCGCGAAAAGCGAGTTCCTTGCGAACATGAGCCACGAGATCCGTACGCCGATGAACGCGATCATCGGGCTGACGGGCCTCCTCGAGCAGACGCCGCTGACCTCCGAACAGCGCGACTATGTGCGGACGATCAGCGCCAGCGGCGAGTCGCTCCTCACGCTGATCAACGACATCCTCGATTTCTCCAAGATCGAGGCAGGCAAAATTGCGATCCGCCGCGAGCCGCTCGATCTGGTGCGCATGGTGGAGGGCGTGCTCGATCTGATGGCCGGCGCGGCCTCGTCCAAGCAGCTCGAGATGGTGGCCCATGTGGCTGACGAGCTTCCTCCCATGGTGATCGGCGACGAAGGACGGGTGCGGCAGGTGTTGATCAACCTCGTTTCGAACGCGGTGAAGTTCACCGAGCGCGGCGAGGTGGTGGTGACGGTGCAGCCGGTGGCGGGCGCGACCGACGGACGAACGCGCTTCGAGGTGCGCGACACCGGCATCGGGATCCCGCCGGAGCATCGAGACCGTCTGTTCCGGGCGTTTTCGCAGGTGGACAGTTCGTTGACGCGCCGGCAGGGCGGTACGGGCTTGGGGCTGGCGATTTCCCGGCGTCTCGTCGAACTGATGGGCGGCGAGATCGGCGTTGACAGCGAGCCGGGCCGAGGCTCGACATTTTGGTTCGAGATCCCGTTGCCCGCCGCCCCAGAGCGGGATCGCCCGCCCCCTGTGGATCTCGCCGTGCTCCGCAACCTCCGCGTGCTGATCGTGGACGACAACGCGACGAATCGCCTGATCCTCGAACGGCAGGTCGCCGCCTGGGGCATGGAGTCGGAATCGGCGGTGGACGGAGTGGATGGTCTCGACCGGCTGATCCGAGCAGCCCAGGCCGGGCGACCGTTCCAAATTCTGCTGACCGACATGATGATGCCGCGTATGGACGGCGCCGAACTGGTGCGCCGTACTAAAGAGGATCCGCGGCTGCAGGGGTTGCGAGCGGTGCTGATGACTTCGATTGGACGATCGGTGATCACCGACCGCATCCGCGAGGCCGGCTTGGCGGAGTGTCTGACGAAGCCCGTAAAGCGGACTGTTCTGGCCGAGGTGTTGACACGCATCGCCCTCAGCGCGCCGCCGATGCCGACGTCGGCGCCGAGGCCCCCATCCCCGCCCCGCCCCCGGCATGGGCGGCTGCTGGTGGTGGAAGACAATCCCGTCAACCGTAAAGTGCTGCTGCGTCAGCTCGAGCGGCTCGGCTACCGTGCCGACGCCGTGGCCGACGGCATGGAGGCGCTGGTGGTGCTGCGGGCGGTGCCATACGACGCGGTGCTCATGGATTGTCAGATGCCCGAAATGGACGGTTATGAGGCAACGCGCCGGATCCGCGAGATGGAGAGCCGGCGGCGCGAACAGGTCGAACGGATGTTGCCGGGGGAAACGGTGAGCACTCCGAGCCGAACGGTGATCATCGCCATCACCGCGCACGCGATGCAGGGAGACCGGGAGAAATGCCTGGAGGCCGGCATGGACGACTACATCGCCAAGCCGGTCCGCGCCGAGGACCTCCAGGAGGTTCTGGAACGCTGGTTGGGGCGGCCCATTGAAGGAGGGGCGAATGAACGAACCGAACCGACGGCGGGATGATCTGTGGAAAACGAACGGCATCGAGTTCTGGCGCGAGTTGATACCGAATCTCGAGGAGCGCGCCAGGCCGTTCCGCGTGGACGAGGCGGCGACCGACGACGAGGTGCGGCAGATCTTCTGCCAACACTTCGAGTCCCAGATGCCCGCCGCGCGCGTCGCCTGCGAGGCTCATGACCCAGGACCCCTGCGCGAGCTGGGGCACTCGTTGCAGGGGGCGGGCGGAACGGTCGGGCTGGCCGCGATGTCGGTGGTGGGACTCGAACTGAGCGCGGCGGCGAGGTCCGGCGACTGGCCGCGGTGCGCAGCGATTATCGATCGTCTCGAGCAGTGGTTCGAGATCGCTCGGCAAATCTGAGCGGTTTTGATCGTGGTGGGAGGGGCGTGCGTCGGGGCGCGGGCGGGAGAGCGCGGCGGCTGGCTGGTGCCGGGTCCAACGCAGACGAGGCGGCGGCCCGAATCCGCGGTTGTGCCAGGCGGTACGCACCCGCTGGACAGACAGAGGGGGATGCCATGGCCGAGGGGGCGAGCGGTGATCGTTGTTCGAACGCGCGTGAACAGCGGGCGGCGCTTCAGGAACCGCGAGAGCGACGTCGGCTCGAGGTGCGCTCCTGCTCGGGCCTCGATAGTTGCGTTCATCGGGAGGAACGGGCTGGAGTGGTGTTGTCGGCGGGCGATCGCTCCGGGGGACGCACTTGGTTCCCACGGTAGCCGGCGCGTGAGGATGAGGAAGCCTATACTCTTAGCTCCGCAAAGGTTGGCGTTGCGTGATCATTCGAGCAAGAGAACGGGGAAGGGGGTCCGTGATGTGGGTGGATTGGAGCGGGTGCCGTCCATGTGGACCGGGCGTGATCTCACGCGGTCCGTTGCGCAAGACGCGGTGCGCCCGCCTGATGCGGGTGGCGGGGCTCGGGGCCGCATTCGTTGGCTCTTCCGTACCGGCCCAGTCGGAGCTCCGGATCGTCGTCGGGGAGCCGGAGGGTGAGATTCGTCCGCTTCTGGGGGTGAACACGGGGCCGCGCATGCTCCTGCGCGGGGGCGGGGAACAGGATTTCACAGACGCGTACCGTCGGCTCGGTGTCCGCCAAATCCGCACACACGATGTCTACGGGCCGCTCGACATGGCGACGATCTATCCGGACCAACGGGCGGATCCGCGCCAGCCTTCCTCATTTTTCTTCGACGACAGCGACCGGTTCTTCGA
Source organism: uncultured bacterium (assembly GCA_938010045.1). GTDB lineage: Bacteria > Verrucomicrobiota > Kiritimatiellia > PWTM01 > PWTM01 > CAACVY01. The sequence goes on along the minus strand of CALLFZ010000011.1, from coordinate 2,506 downwards.
TTCGATTATCGCGGGCGGATTCGAGCCCTATCTTCGGATCGGGGACTCGTGGAACGCGGCGGAGGGATACCCGCGACCACGCCGCCGCGCCCCCCTTCAGCTCGACCACTGGGTCGAAGCGGTCGTAACGGTGGTGCGTCATTATGAGGCTCGTTCGCAGGGGCGTCTCCGTTACGTGGAGATCTGGAATGAACCCGATGTGCGCGTGTTTTGGGATGCCTCGCCCGAGGCATTCTGCGAACTCTACGTGCGCGCGGCCCGCGCGGTGAAAGCCGCCTGCCCGGGGCTCAAGGTCGGAGGGCCGGGATTTGCGCTGACCGGCTATGAGCGGCCGCAGGGACGTGAATTCGTCCGCATGTTTCTCGAGCACGCACGTCGCGCTGGCGCGCCTCTGGATTTTTTGTCGTGGCACATCTATTCCAATGATCCGCGCGACTACGCCGCAGCGGCTCGGTTGTACCGGGGGATGCTGGACCGATTCGGGTTTGCGCGGTCGGAGAGCCATCTCACGGAATTCCACACCGACGATCGGCGTCCGGTTCGCGGTCTTTCGACCGTTGCGATTCGCGCCGAGGCGCCCGGTGCGGCGATCCTTACGGCCGGATGGATCGCCGTGCAGATGGAGGGCGTTGCCGCCGCGTTCGTGTATCGCGGTGCCGACCCAGACACGCGGAAACCCGATTTCTATGGGCTTCTCCTCGGAGACGAGCGCCCCAAGAAAACCGCGGTGGCCTTTTCACTGTGGGCGAGATTTTGCGAGTGTCGCGAGCGCTTGGCAGTGTCCGGGCCGTCGCCCGAAACAGGACCGTGGGTGCTCGCCGGGCGGACCGAGTCGGGCCGTGTGGCCCTCTTGATCGCCAACCCGTCGGAGCAACCGATCAGTTGGGACCTCTCGTTCGGCCAAGGGACGCGGATCAGCGGTCTTGAGATCGAGGAGGTGGGCGAGGGCCCGGAGTCGGTACGGAGGTTCCGATGTGACGGCAGCCGGGCACAGACACCGGCCGATGGAGTCCAACTTGTGTGGCCGCTGATGAACTGAGGGGCGAATCGCCGGCGACGGTTTCGCGTCAGGGATCGCTCGGCTCCGTCGGGGTGGCGGAGGACGCAGCGGGCGGCGGCGCGTAGACGCGGACGTAGTCGCACAAGAGGCGGGCGGGCGTGTCCACGCGCATCGGCCGCTCGGAGCCTCGCGGATCGGGCAGCAGAGCGAGGCATAGAAATAGCGGCACGCCGGCCACGCCGCGCCCGGTCCGCCACGTTTCGCGGCCATCCACGTAGAACACATACTCGCGTTCGGTCCACAGGAGTCCGTGAACGTGAAATGAGTCCGAGGCGTCTGCGTCGGCGAGATCCGGCACAAGGGATCCGACCCCCGTCGGTGGCGGCGCATTGGAGGCCACCCGCACGACCCCCTCGCGGTTCGTGACGAGGTAGGGCAACCCTTCCGGCGGATTCCAGTAGACCGCATGCGAGAACGCGCGATCGGCGAGATCCGCGGCGATGCGACTGACGATCTGCACTTCCGCGCCGGCGAGGTCTGGGCGGTCCAGCGGCCGGCCGAGGGTCGGGCTCATCAGCCAGAACGCGGCTCGCCATCCGCGGGCGGCCGGCGCGGCGAGGCGGGCCTCGAAATAACCGTACCGCCGGCGATACAGGGGCTGAGTGGTGATCCATCCGTACAGGACGTCGTTGCCCTTTTGAATGGCGCTGAGCACAAGATAGCTTCCATCGTGGCCTACGGCCTCCCGGGACGAGCGGGCCCAGGTCTGGCGCTCGGGGGGGAGGAAGACCGCCCATCGGTCGGACGAGATCGGTGCGTCGAATTCGTCGTGCCAATCCAGCACATAACCGGGCGGCACTGTAGGGGACGGCTCGGGAACGGGCGACGTCTCCGCATCCGCGGCCGTCGAGGCGCCGAGGAGCAGCGCGGCGATGGCAGCGTATGCGACAGACCGGCACGAGATGGAAGCTGAGACTTTGTTCACGGTGAACAGCATAGCCTCGCGCCTCTCCGTCGCCAACGGCCGGCGAAGGGTGCCGAGGAGCCGAAGCCGATGGCGCGGTGGATCGTTGTTTGCGAGGTGAGACGAGGGGTCGGGAGGCACTTGTGCTTCCCCCAACCGAACACTGCGCGCCCAGAAGGCGGCCTCGGTGCTCGCAGGCTTCGGCGTGGAGACGCTCGACAGCGATCGCGGATCCAACTAGGGACAGGCACGATACACCAGGCACGATACACCAATTGCCCGGCGGACAGGGACAGTGCGTGCCTGTCCCCAGTGGGCGTCCCAGGTGTCTGGCCCCAGCGAGGCGGCCCAGCGTTTTTTTTGCCGTTCGGCTCGCCGAATAGCTCCGGCGGCGGAGCGCCGGAGCTACAGTGGCGGGGGAACCATCAGCCGCCCTGTGCGTTGTAGAAGGCGGCCTCGGTGCTCGCAGGCTTCGGCGTGGAGACGCTCGACGGCGATCGCGGATCCGGATGGGGACAGGCACGATACACCAAGTGCCCGGC